>NZ_JBITJU010000018.1:0-195711 GCF_044460355.1 Kribbella sp. NPDC050124 | reverse complement strand
CCCCCCCCCCCCCCCCCCCCCCCCCCCCCCCCCCCCCCCCCCCCCCCCCCCCCCCCCCCCCCCCCCCCCCCCCCCCCCCCCCCCCCCCCCCGCCGTGGGGGTTCGCTGGCTCAGCCGGCCATCTGGTTGTTGCCGTGCACCAGCATGGAGTTCAGCGCGTCGCGGGTTGCCTGGTCCAGGTGGCCGGTCTGTGGAAGGTTGGCGTCGCGCTGCAGGTACATGATGGCGTTGACGGTGCCGGCGTTCTGATAGCCCGTGATCGGCCCGTTGTAGTAGTTGAGCTGCGCGAGCTGCTGCTGCAGCAACTCCATGGAAGCCGACGGAGCGTTGCCGCGGTGCCCGGTCTGCGAGTGGTACTGCACGGTGCCGGCTGGCATCACCGCTGGGCCGGCACTTGCCTGGGACGGCCCCTGCACGCCGACGACGGCGGCGGCGACGATCCCGACCATCGCGACGCAGCCGGCGGCAACGGTGGCGATGACCCAGGTCCGGGTCTTCGGGGCGGTCTTCGGGGCGGTGTTCGGGGTGGGTGCGGTGGTGCTCATTTCTCTGGGTTCCTTTCTCTTCGGTCCGGCTGTTCCGTACCGTCGAGAGCAACAATCCGCCGGTTCGGCGGCCGTCAGGATCCACCGTCTGGCCGATCGCCCGGTGGAACCCGGTGTCCCCCGATCGGAGGAGTTGGGCGCGCCGTAGTCGGCCGGTGACGCGCAGTCGATCGACTTTCGTTCACAGTGGGGTATGCAGCAGGATTGCAGCCGGGAGGCCGGTCGCAAATGGTGAGCTTGGCTAGCTACACGACGCTGTACATCAGTGCGATTCGGATGGCCGGGGGAGACGAGCTGGAGAACATCGTCGCCGTCCGGTTCGACGGCGGTTCCAGCGGCACCGAGGAGTCCTCGGTCGGCGACTTGATCCGCTGGCTTCGTCGTACCGATGCGCGCGCCTACGTGCGGCAACCCGACGGCAGCCGTGGACCAGAGGTGCTCGTGGACCACCACGAGGGCGGCACTCGCCTCTGCAGCCGTGTCGACGACGCCGTGGGCCTGGATTGCCTGTTGACGCTGCCACGGTTGAACGGCGAGAAGCGCGTCGCGCACCGGCGCTCAAGCTGGTGGCGCTGGTAGCAACGCTCGACTCACTGGACGGCCGTGGCCAGATCGGTCTGGATCTCGGTGGCGGTGAGCGGCCGGTTGTAGATGCGGATGTCGTCGAGCAGACCGCGCCAGCGTTCGTTCGCGCAGCTCGTGCAGGCGGACTGGCCGAAGACCAGGGCTTGGGTGTTGGGTACCGGCGCCGTGGTCTCGCTCTCGGACAGGACCGCCGTACCGTTCAGGTAGAGGGTGTAGGTGTTGGCGGTGTCGTCGAAGACGGCGGCGAGATGGGACCACTGGTTGAGCGGGATGGCCGGAGCGTCATTCGCATGCTCACGGCAACCGTTGTTGCTGAAGCCGCTGGCCATGGTGCTGCCGGTGGTCTGCAACCAGTAGCCGCAACCGCCGGTCTGTTCCTTGATCAGGACGGTCTGGTACGCCGTGAGCGCCGTCGGGTTGACCCAGGCTTCCAAGGTGAAGCTGGAGTTGAGGTTGAGTGAGGCCGAGTGTGGCACGGTCACGGTGCCCGTCGACCCGTTGAACGAGAGGGCGGCGCCGTACTTGCCGGACGCGGTCCAGGAGGCGCCGGAGAGGGTGCCGTGATTTCCGCTACCGGACGAGTCGCCCACGCTCGTCCCGGTCCCTTCGTTGAATCCCCACGCGCCGACGAGGCCGTTGGGTAGCGGTGCCGAGGTGAACGTCGCGGTGTAGCTCTGCGGCGTCGCCGGTACGGTGATCGTGTGCTGCTGGCCGCCGCCGTCGGACCACGAGGCGAAGGTGTACGACGTGCCGCCCGCGACCTGGTTGCGTGCCTCGACAGTGTGATGGAACCCCACGAGGGTGTCGGCGACGAACGGGGTCGTCTTCGCGATGCCGTCGAAGTACAAGGTCCGGCCGGCGGGCACGCTGTTGAAGGTCAAGTTCACCTTTTGGGGATGGACCGTGACCGACTTGGTCGAGCTCAGGCCGGTCGAGTCGCGGACGGTCAGGGTGATCCGGTACCGGGTGTTGCCGGTGAAGTCGTGGCCTTCCGTGGGGATGGTGAAGCTGCCGCTCTTGACTCCGGTGATCGGTGTCCCGGGATGGACGTGACCGTCGTGCAGGAAGTCGATGTTCCAGGTGAACGCGCTGGCCGGAAGCGGACCGTCGTCCGGGTCGGTGCCGTCACCGGAGTAGGTGATGACGTCGCCTGCCTGGAACTGGGCGCCGTCGGTGGGCGCCAGGATCGTCGCTACCGGAAGGCTCCCGGCATTGATCGCGATGGGCGTGGAGATGGTGGTGTTCACGCCGTCGGAGACCGTCAGCCGGGCCTGGTAGGCGCCGGCCGTGGCGTAGGTGTGGACCGGGTTCGGCGCGGTCGACGTGGCACCGTCGCCGAAGGTCCAGGAGTAGGTGAGCGGCTGACCCTCGGGATCGGACGAACCGGCGCTGGAGAACGTGACCTGCAGCGGTGTCGGGCCGGATGCCGGCGTCGCGGTGGCGTTCACCACCGGAGCCTGGTTGGACTCGACGTACTTGATGCGGCGGATCTTGCTGACGCCGAAGGTCCCGCTGTCGTCGGAGTAGCCCAGGTCGGCGTAGTACAGGGCGCCGTCCGGTCCTTGGGCCAGGTAGACGACGTCGCCGTACGGGCCGTCGACCGAGCCGTCAGCTGGTTCGAAGTTGAAGGTTCCCGTGACGGCTCCGCTGGCGTCCAGCGTGAGGCCGCGGATCCAGTTCTGCGCGTAGTCGGCGTAGAAGTAGGCGCCCTGGTACGCCGCCGGGAAGGCGGTTCCGCGGTACACGAAGCCGCCGGTCACGGAGGCGTCGCGGCCGGCGTGCGGCCAGTAGACCAGCGGGCTGGTGCACGGCGCCGAGCACGGTCCCTCGCTGTTGGGCCAGCCGAAGTCCGCGCCCCGGCTCGCCAGGTTGACCTCTTCCTCGGCCGTCGCCGGGTCGTTGCCGCCGACATCGCCGATGAACAGGCGGTCGGTCGGCGGGTCGTAGTACGCCCGGAACGGGTTGCGCAGGCCGCGTGCCCAGATGGTGTCGACGTTCGGCCCGGCCCCGTCGTAGAAGGGGTTGTCGGCTGGCGCCGTACCGTCGGTGTTGATCCGGTGCACCTTGCCGCGCGGGTTCGTCAGCAACTGCGCCAGCTCGGGAATGAAGTGCTCGCCGGTCGTGAACAGGAGCTTCCCGTCGTTGGCGAAGTTCAGTGCGCCGCCATGGTGCTCGGCGTCGGCGTCCTGCGGGTCCTCGTAGAGCACGAACTCACTGCCCGGCACGGTGCCGGTGAGCGTCGCGTTCGCGGTGAAGCGGGAGACGCGGTCGTGGTTCGGCGTACCCAGGGTGTAGAAGACGTAGTAATAGCGGTTGGTGGCGAATCCCGGGTCGAGCGCGATGTCGTAGAGCCCCTGCTGCACGCCGGCCGAGCCGATGTTGGCGATCTGCAGGAACAGCGTGGCGCTCGGTTGCGTGTACGGCGGCGGGAGCATCTTGATCTTGCCCTGCAACTCGCCGACCAGCATCCGGCCGTCCGGCAGGAACTCGAACGTGGTCGGCAGGTCGAACCCGGTCGCCAGGATCTCGTTCTGGAAGTGGTTCGTGTTCGCTACGTTGACGTTGACCACCGTCGACGTCGTCGTGTTCCCGGCGGCGTCGCGGGCGCGCGCCGACAAGGTGTGCGCACCGTTGGCGACCGTGCGGCTGTCCCAGCTCAGCGCGTACGGCGCTGTCGTGTCCTCAGGCCCCTTCGCCGTACCGTCGACGAAGAACTGGACACCCATGACCTCGGCGTTGTCGGACGCGTCCGCGGAGACCGCCACGATGTCGCTGACGCTGGCGTTGTTCGCCGGAGTGGTCACGGTGACCGTCGGGGGAGTCGTGTCGACGGGTCCTCCCTCGGCCTTGAAGGCCACCATGTGCATCACCCACGCCGACCCGTTCTGAGTGGCCTCGGCGTGATGTGCGCCCGTCGTGGTGACCAGCTTGTCCTCAGTTCGGTTGCCGAACTCGCTGCGCCTGCTGGTGAAACCCGCGCCGACGGCGGTGACGGTGTCGGCGGATGCGCCGGCGCCGAAGATGAGGTCGTTGGCGTTGGTGGTCGTCGCGGTCCCGCTGTTCATCGCGCTACCGGTCCCGACCGCTGCCGAGGACACGTCGAGCGGACTGGCCTTGTCCATTCCGGAGTACTCGTGGATGTACAACCCCGACCAGGCCGAACTGGACAGCTTCGCGCTGACGGTGTTCGTCCCTGCCGCGATGTTCTTGGCGTAGAACACCTGGGAACTGAGCGTGTTGCCGTTCCATCGCTGGACCGGCGCCGCGGGCGCGTAGACGTTGCCCCGGCTGTCGGTCACGGTCGCGGTCGAGGTGTCGTTCCACACCAGGTACACGACGACCAGGTTGCCGCCCGCGTTGGCGTTCGTGAACGCGAGGCTGTTCAGCGTGCCGTTGACCTGTTTGGCGCGACTCTGGACGTGGGCGGGTGCGGCGGCGGCCGCCGTACTCGGGAGCGCGAACAGGCCGAACACGGCCGTCGCCACCGCAACCAGGATCCCCACCGTCCGGTCGAATCGGATTCGCGCACGCGCATGCGCCATTGCCCCCACCCCCAGAAATGAGGATCATGCCCCCCGGCCTGATCCAGCCCCACTGAGAGAGTGTGGCGGCAAGCGGGCCGAACGGCAAGAGGCGTTTTCGGGCGCGAGGCCTCCGGCCGAAGCCTTCAGGGATCGGTGACTTCGTCGTACGGTGGCGCTGTCAGCTCGGGGGCTACCGCCCAGGCACCCGACCTGGGGCGTGGCGATTCAGGGAGGGATCGTGCGCAGATCAGCAGCCGGACTACTAGGTCTGGCCCTCGTGGCGACGTTCGGAGCGAGCACCGGCTCGACGGGCGTCGCGGCACCACCGGTGGACACGGCCCCAGCGAGTCAGGGGGCCAAGGCAACCACGTCCGACGCGCTTCCGAACCCGCAGGAGGAGAAGCGCCAGGAGTTGCGTGAGGAGGCCTGGAGCCTGCTGCTGAGCGGTCAGGCCAAGGCGGAGAAGCGCGGCGACAGCACCGTGATGAAGCTGGGCAAGAAGTCGGTCCGAAAGACCGACAGCCGCGGCCGGAAGACCGTCGCCAAGGTCGACCAGTACGTCGAGCTGGCGCGGGAGAAGACCGACCGGATCTTCGTCGTACTGGCCGAGTTCGGCAATGAGCGGCATCCCAGCTACCCGGACCAGGACACCGATCCGGACACGCCCGGTCCGACCACCTTCGACGGACCGCTGCGCAACGCGATCCCCGAGCCTGATCGGACGGTCGACAACTCGACCGTGTGGCGGTCGGACTACAACCGCGCGTACTACCAGGACCTGTACTTCGGGAACGGCCGCACCGCCGGAGTCGAGACGGTTCGGCAGTACTACGAAAAGCAGTCCTCGGGCCGCTACAGCATCGAAGGCAAGGTCACCGATTGGGTGAAGGTGCGGTACAACGAGGCGCGGTACGGGCGCAGTGACGGCTTCCCGTGTGCGTCGAACGTGTGCAGCAACACGTGGTTCCTGATCCAGGACGCGGTCAACCAGTGGGTGGCCGACCAGAAGGCGGCGGGCCGGACCACGGCGCAGATCACGGCCGAGCTGAAGACGTTCGACCAGTGGGACCGGTACGACTTCGACGGTGACGGAAACTTCGACGAGCCGGACGGCTACATCGACCACTTCCAGATCGTGCACGCCGGCGGCGACCAGGCCGACGGCGATCCGCACCAGGGTGAGGACGCGATCTGGTCGCACCGCTGGTACGTGCAGACCACACCGATCGGTGGCGGCGGCCCGACGGGCAACCCGCTGGGCGGCACCCAGGCCGGCGACACCGGAGTCTGGGTCGGCGACTACACGATCCAGCCGGAGAACGGCGGCGTCAGCGTCTTCACGCACGAGTACGGGCACGACCTCGGTCTGCCCGACCTCTACGACACCTCCGGTGGCGGCGAGAACAGCGTCAACTGGTGGTCGCTGATGGCTCAGAGCCGGGTCAGTGCACGCAAGGACCAGGGCATCGGCACCAGGTCGGCCGACCTGGACGCGTGGTCCAAGCTGCAGCTCGGTTGGCTGGACTACGAGATCGTCCTGGCCGGGCAGAACCGGACGCTGGTGCTGGGTCCACACGAGTACAACTCGGCGAAGCCGCAGGGGCTGGTCGTCGTACTGCCCAAGAAGTCGGTCACGGTCGAGTACGGCGCTCCGGCGGCCGGCAGCAGACAGTGGTGGAGCGGCAGTGGTGACGACCTCAACAACACGATGTCGCGCCAGGTCACGCTCGGAGCCGGGGCGGCCTCGCTGACGTTCCAGGCGAAGTGGGACATCGAGGACTGCGGTCCCGATCCCTGCGACTACGCGTACGTCGAGGTGGACGACGGCACCGGCTACAAGCCGATCGCCGGCAACATCACGAAGGCTGCCGAGGGCAACGGTATCGACGGGACCAGTGCCTACGTCCCGGCGACGTTCGACCTCACGCCGTACCAGAACAAGACGGTCGGGCTGCGCGTCCGCTACCAGACCGACGGCGCGGTCAAGGGCAAGGGCTTCTTCGCCGACTCGATCCAGGTGGCGTCCGGTGGCGCGACGGTGTTCTCGTCCGGCGCCGAGACCCCACCGGAGGGCTGGACGCTGGCCGGGTTCAGCTCGATCGGCGCGTCGGTGACGGGGCTGCACGACAACTTCTACCTGGCCTCGCACATCAACTACGTGTCGCACGACAAGTACCTGCGCACCGGCCCGTACAACTTCGGCTTCCTCAACACGCGGCCGGACTGGGTCGAGCACTTCCCGTACCAGGACGGCCTGCTGATCTGGTACTGGGACACCTCGCAGGGCGACAACAACACCAGCGAACACTTCGGCGAAGGCCTGGTGCTCCCGGTCGACTCGCACCCGGTCCCGATCAACCGCATCGACGGCCAACTCTGGCGCCCCCGGGTCGGCGGCTACGACGCACCGTTCGGCCTCGAGAAGGCGGACTCGTTCACCCTGCACGTCAACGGCCAGCCCAGCTACATCCGCGGCCAGAACGCCGTCCCCACCTTCAACGACAGCAAGACCTACTGGTACGCCTCCCAACCCACAGCCGGCGTCAAGGTCCCCAACAACGGCCTGAACATCAAGGTCCTGTCCCGCACCACCACCTCCATCAAGGTCCGCGTCTCCACCCGCTGACCCACCCCGACTGCCGGGCCGCATTTGCGGCCCGGCAAGGGGCCAACAAATCGGTCGCGTGTGCTGCCGTCCGGATGGTGAGGTGGCGTGGTGAGCGACCACGAGGACTTGGGGATCATTCGACCGCTGACGTTGGCTTGGGCGAGCCGGCAGTTGGAGGTTGGGGAGCGGATTGTCAGGGCCGAGGTGTTGCACGGGGGTATCAGTGCGGAAATGCGGCGGCTGACCATCGCCATGCCGGACGGAGGCACCCGGGACCTGGTGCTGCGGACGTTCGTCGACGTGGAGCATGCTGAGGAATCGCTGGAGAGGGAGGCGGGCGCCCTGGCCATGCTCCCGGGGACCGGTGTCCCGGCTCCTCGACTGGTCGCGGTTGATCCGACCGCCGCGCAGTGCGAGTATCCGTCGCTCCTGATGACACATCTGGCCGGCCGCACGGTCCTCGAGGACGAGGGCTTGGAGACGCGTGTCCCGCTGCTGGCCCGCCAACTCGTGGCGATCCATGCGTTGCGCCCCGCCCAGCGGCCCCGGGATTACGTGGCCTTGACGACCGCCGACACCGTAGTGACTCCGACCGGCGCCGACCCGGCGGCCTGGTCCGCGGCAATCGACATGATCCGCAAGCCCGCCCCGCCGTACGAAGGCCGCTTCCTGCACCGCGACTTCCAACCCGGCAACGTCCTCTTCGACGGCCCAGCCGGTGCCGACATCACCGGCATCGTCGACTGGGCATCAACCTCCTGGGGCCCGGCAGACCTCGACGTAGCGCACTGCTCCGTCAACCTCGCCCTGCTACACGGCCCAACCTGGGGCCTGCGCTTCCCCGGGGCTTATGAGGAGGCCGGCGGTGTACTGGCCGCGGCCCCGAGCGAGCGGCTGTACTGGCTCGTGCGGGACGCCCTGGCGTCCTCAGAAGAAGTGCAACTGGTGTCGCGACCCTGGCGGGAGGCAGGCCGCACAGACCTGACAACCCGAGCCGTGGAGCAGCGCCTGGACACGTATGTCACCACCCTGATGCACACGCTGGGCTAGCTGGCTTTCACTGAGCAAGCTCGACGCCTTGGGCCTACTGTCCGTTGGCGAAGATGGTTTTGGCGACTTGGATGGCGGACATGGCCTTGGGCCAGCCGGCGTAGAACGCGAGGTGGATGATGGCCTCTTTGAGCTCGGTCTCGGTGAGGCCGTTCTGCCGGGCGAGGCGTAGGTGGTTGGGCAGCTGTTCGAAGCTGCTGGAGGTGAGCAGACTGGCCACGGTGATGAGGCTGCGGTCCCGCGGCGAGAGGTCGGTGCGTTTCCAGACGTCGCCGAACAAGACGTCGTCGGTGAGTTCGACGAGCTTGGGTGCGAAGTCGCCGATGGCTCGTTGTGCTGGGGTCGGTTCAGGCATCGTGGACTCTTTCGGTCAGGCGTCGAAGTCGGTGCTGCGGCTTAGGTCTTCCCATGCGTCGGCCTCGGCGCGGAGCGCGTCGAGGGCGGCGCGGAAGCCGTCGGAGGTGTCGTTGCCGAGCACAGCAGGTACGGCGGGGTGTCGGACTCGACGGCCTGGATCAGGGCGGCAGCGGCCTTGGCCGGGTCGCCAGGTTGCTTTCCGTGCCCGGTGTCGTGCTCCTTGCGGCGCTTGCCCGCGGTGTCGGCATAGTCGGCGATCGGAGTGGCTGACTGGGTCAGGGAGCGACCCGCGAAGTCGGTGCGGAACCCGCCTGGCTCGACGACCACGGCGGTGATCCCGAGCGGCGCGACCTCCTTGCGCAGCGACAACGTCAGCGCCTCGATCGCGGCTTTGACGGCCGAGTAGTACCCGGAGCCCTCGGGGCAGATCCGCGCGCCGATCGAGGACAGGTTCACGATCGTGCCGGTACGGCGGGCGCGCATGCCGGGCAGGACGGCCTTGATGGTGCGCACGGTCCCGAAGACGTGGGTGTCGAAGAGTTGCTGGACGGCGTCGTCCTCGCCTTCTTCGACGGCGGCGCGGTAGCCGTAGCCGGCGTTGTTGACGAGGACGTCGATGGCGCCGAAGCGTTCGTCGGCGGCACCGAGTGCTGCGGTGACCTGGCCGTCGTTGGTGACGTCGAGCGGCAAAGCGAGTGCGTTGTCGGGGTACTTGTCGGCCAGGTCCTGCACCTTGGCGACGTCGCGGGCGGTGACGACGACGTTGTGCCCGCGGTCGAGGGCGGCCTCGGCGAAGGCGCGGCCGAGGCCGGTGGAGCAGCCGGTGATGAGCCAGGTGGTCATGGCGTTCCTTTCGGGATCCTCTGTGGATGTGGTCAGCGCAGTCCGATGCGTTGCAGCCAGCCGGTGATCTGCGTTCGGGCTTGCTGGACCTGCTCACCGCGGACGGCCAGGCCTTCGGCGATGGTGGCGCCTGCGCAGGTTCGGGCGTAGTCGCGTTCGGTCGTGCCGAGACCGCTCATGGCGTAGGTGGTGAAGGGGTGAACGGTCTTACCGGTGAAATCGAGCTGCTCGGTGAAGGTCGACATGATCATCGGAGCGCGCACGTTCCAGATCGGACTGCCGAGCAGCACGACGTCGTACCGGTCGAGGTCGGGTAGCGGGTCGGCGATCGCGGGACGAGCATCGGTGTCCTGTTCACGGACGTTGCGGGCCACGGTGTCGTCGTAGCTGTCGGAATAGGGCTCGGCGGCCTCGATCCGGTAGACGTCACACGGTACGAGGTCAGCGATCATGGTCGTGACAACCTCGGTGTTGCCCACCTCGAGCCAGGTGCGGCCGCCGTTGTCGTAGTTCTCGCCAGGGCGCGAGAAGTACGCGATCAAGATCTTCACCGGGGCGGTCCTCGAGGGCGCGGTCGACGGTTGCTCCGTGAGCGGTCCTCCTCGGCCTGTGCTTGGGTCTTCGGTTCCTTGGCTGCAGCTGCCGAGTGGTGCCGCGGCGACAGTGCCGGCCAGCGCGATGCGGAGCAGTTGCCGTCGCGGCAGGCCGCGGGAGCCGCTGAATCGCTGTGAGTGCACGGGACGTCAGTCGATCCTGCGGCCGCCGAGGGAGCTGACCATGGCGGGGTCGCGGTGGTCGAAGAAGAGGCTGTCGCCGGTGTCGAGGGTGGCGATCTGCTCGAGTTGGTCGTCGGTGAGGGCGAAGTCGAAGATGTCGAGGTTCTGGGCCATCCGGTCCGGGCGGACGGACTTCGGGATGACGACGACGTCGCGCTGGACGAGCCAGCGGAGCACGACCTGGGCGACCGACTTGCCGTGGGCCTCGCCGATCGCGGTGAGGACGGGGTCGGTGAACAGGTTGTTGCGGCCTTCGGCGAACGGTCCCCACGACTCGATCTGGACGCCGCGCTCAGCCATGAGTTCCTGGTCGGCGGCGCGTTGGTGGAACGGGTGGGTCTCGATCTGGTTGATCGCCGGGGTGATCTCGTTGTGCTCGATGAGGTCGACGAGCCGGTCGGGGTGGAAGTTCGAGACCCCGATCGCCCGGGCCCGGCCCTCGGCGTGAACCTTCTGCATGGCCCGCCATTCGCTGTAGTAGTCGCCGAGCGGCTGGTGGATCAGGTACAGGTCGAGGCGGTCCAGACCGAGGCGGCGCAGCGAGGCGTCGAAGGCGCGCAAGGTGTCGTCCTCGACGCTGCCGGTCGGCGCGTGCTGGATCCACAGCTTGGTGGTGACGAACAAATCGTCGCGGGCGAGTCCGCTGGCGGCGATCGCGGCGCCGACCGCTTCCTCGTTGCCGTAGGCGGCGGCGGTGTCGAGGTGGCGGTAGCCGGCCGCCAGGGCTTCTTCGACGGCGGCCTGGGTCTCGTCTGCCGGGATCTGGAAGACGCCGAAGCCAAGGATTGGCATCTCGACGCCGTTGTTCAGCGTGACCGTCCGCGGAGCCGTGTTCACGTTCGAGGGTGGAGATGTGGTCATGCCTCCAGCGAACAGTCATCACGGCCGCGAGTGAGAGTCCCTGCTGTACCAGGTACCACCAGACCCTCCCAGCCGTGCTGCGCCCACCCGTACCGTGGTCACCGTGAGCAACAAGGACGACGTGCGCGAGTTCCTCACCAGCCGTCGAGCCAACGTGACGCCGGAGCAGGCCGGCCTGTCCACGTTCGGCGGCAACCGCCGCGTCGCGGGACTCCGCCGCGAGGAAGTCGCGCTGCTCGCGGGCGTCAGCGCCGACTACTACACGCGGCTCGAGCGCGGCAACCTGTCCGGCGTCTCCGAACAGGTCCTGGACGCACTCGCCCGGGCTCTGCGCCTCGACGACGCCGAACGATCCCACCTGTTCGACCTGGCCCGGGCAGCCACCGGTCCGGTGCGCGGCTCACGCCGTACGGCCGTCTCGAAGGTCCGCCCCGGCATCCACCGCATCCTGGAAGCGCTGACCACCCCGGCCTACGTGCGCAACGCCCGCACCGACATCCTCGCCGCCAACGACCTGGCCATTGCGTTGTACGGCGGCATCCTGGACCGCGACCGAATGCCGCTGAACCTCGCGAAGTTCCTGTTCCTCGACCAGCGGGCTCCCGTGTTCTTCCTCGACTGGGAAACTGTCGCCGACGATTCCGTCGCCGCACTTCGAGTCGAAGCCGGCCACAGTCCTCACGACAAGAGCCTCACCGACCTCGTTGGTGAGCTGGCTACCCGAAGTGACGAGTTCCGCGTCCGATGGGCCCGGCACAACGTCAGGCACCACCGCACTGCCGCCAAACGCCTGCACAACTCCCTGGTCGGCGACATCGACCTCACCGGCGAAGCACTGGAACTACCTGGCGACGGCCTCGTCATCATCACCTACACCGCCGACCCCGGCAGCCCCGCCGCGGAGGCTCTCCGCTTCCTGTCCAGTTGGGCAAGCCGCGCCGGAGCGTGTTCGCAGCAGATCACGCCCGACGCCGAGGCCTGACGTCAACCGCAAGGTTGGGGGTGGGGGTGCGGAGTTTGTGGAGGTGGTGGAGGGTGCCGCCGGAGAAGAGGGCTAGGGCTGGGCTAGCAGGCGCTCCGCTCCGTTGGCAACGCTCCTTGACTCCACAAGCCCGACATCCTGGGCGGCCTCTTTGCGGGCGTGTCTCAGCGTGATGTGCCGATGGTGAGCGTCGCGGGCCCGCACGTGAAGATCGTTGCTGCGTGGTCATCGCGGATCGTGTCGTCCGGGCGCAGGCGCGCGAGCCGAAGCAGTTCGGCGGAGCACTCGAGGCCGTTGGCGTGGCCGGGGAGCATTGTGCCGGCCGGGATGCCGCGGTTGGCTCGATGCGACCGGGCGGCGTGCAGAAGGTGACGCAGCTGGTCGGCCTCGGTTTCGGCCTCCGGGTCGAGCCGTCCGGGACGGGCGGCCGGCCATGCGTGGGCGTCGAGGGCATCCGGGCAGGAGCCGCCGGTGTCGGCGAGGGACTCCCACAGCTGCTCGGTGAGGTAGGGCGCGATCGGATGCAGCAGTAGGAGGAGCTCTGCCAGCGTCGCGGCCAGCGTGGTGCGCGAGCCGGCGTCGTGGCGGAGCGACGGCTTGCGGGCCTCGAGGTACAGGTCGGACAGGTCGTCGTGCATGAACCGGGCCAGCGCATCGGTCGCGCCGGCCAGGTCGAGCTCATCGAACCCAGCGGTTGCGAGTGCACGGGTCCGTTCCAGGCGCGACTCCAGCCACCGATCCAGCGCGTGCGTGGGCTTCTGAGGTTCCGGACGTGTGCCGGCGGGAAGACGGATGCCGTACGCGGTGGCGAGCCGCGCGATGCTCCACAGCTTTTTCAGCAGCGCAAGGGCGCCGGTGAGGTCGGTGCGGCCGAACGACAGATCGGCGCCGGGCCGCGCGCCACGGCACAACGCAAGGCGCAGTGCGTCGGTTCCGAACTCGTCGGCGTAGTCGAGCGGGTCGATGGTGTTCCCGAACGAGGTCGACATCTTCTTGCCGTGCTCAGTGCGGATCATGCCGTGCAGGTACAGCCGGTTGAACGGTGCGGTACCGGTCAGGTGCGTACACAGCATCGTCATTCGGATCGCCCAGAAGAACAGCAGGTCTGACCCGGTGATGAGCAGATCGTTCGGGTAGTACCGTGCCAGATCCTCAGTCGTCTCGGGCCAGCCGAGCGTCGACAGCGGCCACAGTCCCGAGGAGAACCAGGTGTCGAGAGTGTCCTCGTCCTGCGTCCAGCCGGCCGGGATTGCCTCGTCCGGCCCGAACGAACAAGGCTGGCCGTCGGCGCCGTACCAGATGGGGATCCGGTGGCCCCACCACAGCTGCCGCGACAGGCACCAGTCACGCATCTCGTCGAGCCACCGCAGGTACTCGGTCGCCAACTCGGGCGGATCGATGCGAAGCTGCCCGGATTCGAACGCGAACCGGGCGGCGGCGGCCGGCGTCGTGGTCGCGAGGTACCACTGCGGCGTGGAACGGATCTCGATCCTCGACAGGCAGCGGGTGCAGATGCGGTCGCCGGCGGTCTCGGTGGTCTCGATGTCGGACAGGCCGGTCTGGCAGCCCGTGCACCAGAAGGTGTCTCGTTCGGCGCGGTAGATCAGTCCCTGCCGGAACAGGCGACTGAATGCCGCATGGGTCGCGCGAGCCGGGCCGGGATCCAGGGTGTACGTGGACCGGTCCCAGTCCGGGGACATGCCGAGGCGTCGCATCTGCGCAGCGATCGTCTCGCCGATCGCGTCGCGCCAGGCGCGGGTACGAGCGATGAACGCGTCTCGGCCGAGCTCGTGCCGGCTCGTACCCTCGGCGGCCAGTTGCCGTTCCATCAAGGCCTGGGTGGCGATGCCGGCGTGGTCGGTACCTGGCAGCCACAGAGTCTCGGCGCCCAGCATCCGCCGGTGCCGGATGAACGCGTCGGAGATGGCGTGCTCATACGCGTGACCCAGGTGCAGGCCGCCGGTGATGTTCAGCGGCGGCAGGATCATCGCGAAACGTTCGGCCGCCCGGCGTGGCCGGAACAGGCCCGCTCGCTCCCAGGCGGCGTAGCGGTCTGCGTCGCGGGCGAAGTGGTGCGCAGGGGTGTAGTGGGCGTCGATGGTGGACATCGCGGTCTCCCAGAATGGGTCGTCGTTGGCGCCGCGGACGGAGTTGTCCGGAGCGCGCGGGGGCGCCCTCGCCGTGAGGCGAGGGCTACCGTACGACGACGCGACCGCTCGGCAGGCAGAATCCACCGAGAAGCGGGGCAGCCTGGCTGGTCATGACATCTACTGTGTGACCGATCCATCCCAAGATGCAACAGGTTTCCGTGGCCCAGCAGCTGGAGCCCTCAGACCGGCGAACCTGCCGCTCCAGTGAGCTCGGATTGAACAAGGCCATCTGGGACAGTGCGCCGAGGGACACAGATCTTTGTTGCCTGTGACAACAATTGTGCCTCAGCGCTCTCAGGCTGGTTGTATCGGTTGGTGGAGGCGCGGGCGGAGGACCGGCCGTTGGGGTGGGCCGGTCCTCCTGGACATTGGTTTCGAGGTCTAGCAGGCGCCGCGCACGTTTGGCAGGAGGCACCCGGTGTCGAAGGTGCCTGGGATGGGCTCAGTGATGCCGTTCGTCGTGTCGGTGATGGCCACGTTGGTGTAGCTGACCTGTGCGATCTCAAGGCTTTGTCCCGGTGGGCACGAGAAGCTACCGGGTCCCGGTGGGGTGAGCGTGAGCGACGCTGTCACCTGACCGTTCTTGCCGGAGCTGAACGTTCCGCTCGCACTCACTGGGCCACTGACCGTGGTCTTGTTCGAGGCGCTGGGGTTGCCACCGCCGCGGTTGACACAGACATAGGTCGCCGTCGCGTCCGCGGTGGCCGTGTACGAGATCAGCTGGTTGGTGCCGAGCCCGGCCTCCTTGAAATCGACCACCAGGTTCGCGCCGCTCAGATTTGCGTCGGCGCGGACGAAGTGAGGGCTCACCGCCTGCGCGGTCGTAGCGAACGCAAAGAGCGCGAGGAGTGACGCAAAGAGTAAGGCAAACAATCGTTTCATGGGAAATCCATCCGGTCGAAAGGGACCTTCTTGTGACGCTGGTCTGGATGAGACTTGGACTGTTCGCAGTTATGGCGCGCGCGGACACGGCGGCGCGCGCGCTGAGTCCCCTGGCAATGCGGTCATCTGGGCCCCCGACCGTCGTGCGAGTGGTTGCGAACCAGCCCGACGGCATGGCAAAGCAGTGTTTGCTCGCGACGCGAGCGTCTTGGCGCCCCCCAGAGCGTCTTCCCCCAGCCCCCATCCGTGGTGGCTGCCGAACAGGGGATGAAGGGCTGCCAGGCCAACGGATCGTCTGTGAATTTACGCGCGGAACCCCGCTCACACAAGGACCTGCAGAAGGGAGATCAACTCGCTGACGAGTGCTCAGCGGCCTGACTTCATGGGCCGTTCCGCGATGCTCAGAGCAACAATCCAGAACATCCGTCGCCCCAGATACTTCCTGTACACGGAGTTCTCCACGGTGTGCATCCGATGCCGCTCAGGATTCAAGGGTGCTCGACGTCGTCGATCATCTGATCGCACACGGTGGCGGCGCGGGTCTGCTCCGCGGCCGCCGCGTCAAGTACAAGGTTGGGGGGTGGGGGTGCGGAGTTTGTGGAGGTGGTGGAGGGTGCCACCGGAGAAGAGGGCTAGGGCTAGCCAGATGAGGGCGAAGCCGAGGAGGCGGGCGGGGGGCATGGGTTCGTTGTAGAGGTAGACGCCCAGGAGGAATTGGATGGTGGGGGTCAGGTACTGGAGGAGGCCCAGGTAGGTGAGGGGGATTCGGGTGGCGGCGCCGGCGAAGAAGAGGAGGGGGATGGCGGTGGCTGGGCCGGCGGCCATGAGGAGGAGGGTCGTGGACCAGCCCGCATGGATGAAGGCAGCCCGGTCGGCCAAGTCCAGCCAGATCAGGTAGCCCAGGGTGAAGGGGAGGATGATCGTCGCCTCGACGGCCAGGCTCTCGACGGCGCCGGTGGCTGCCTTCTTCTTCAGTACGCCGTACGTCGCAAACGTGACTGCCAGCCCGATCGCAACCCACGGTACGCGACCGTAGTCGACCGTCAGCCACGCTACAGCCACCGCGGCCAGGTAGATCGCGAACCACTGCGATCGCCGGAGCCGCTCGCGGAACAGGACGACCCCGAGCATGACCGTGACCAGCGGGCTGATGAAGTACCCGAGGGAGGTCTCGACCACCCGGTCGTGCTGGACGCCCCAGATGTACAGGTACCAGTTGAAGGCGATGATTGCTGCGGCCGCAGCGAGCAGCCGTAGCGCGGCCGGTCGCTGCCTCAGTTCGCGCCACCAGCCGGGGCGGGGACGGATCCACAGCAGCAGCACGCAGATCCCGAGCGCCCACAGGAAGCGGTGGGCGAGCGCCTCGACCGCGCCGACGTTGTCGAGAAGCAACCAGTACAAGGGAAACAGGCCCCAGATGCCGTACGCCGAAACACCGAACAGCAGACCCTTGTTCAGGTCTGACACCGGGGACGCTGAAGTGTGTGCGGACATCGTGGAACCTCCTTGAACCTCAGCATGGGTCGGCGGATTTATGACGTCTAATGCCAAATTTCGAAAATCGCATTGATACCTTTGATCTATGCTGAACCTGGTCCATCTGAACGTTCTGGCCGCGGTGGCGCGGCACGGCTCGGTGACCGAAGCGGCAAGAGAGCTGCACTATTCGCAGCCGTCGATCAGTCATCACTTGTCGCGCTTGGAAGCGGCCACCGGCGTCAAGCTCGTGCAGCGCGTCGGTCGTGGAATCCGGCTGACTCCAGAAGGGCACCTGCTGGCCAACCGGGCCGCCGAGATCATCGGTCGCGTCGACGCAGCGACCAACGAACTGGCGGCCCAGGTCGGGTTGCAGACCGGCCGAGTCCGCCTGGCCGCCAACTCGTCTGTACTGAGCACGCTCGTGCCGAAGGCCGTGCCCACGGTGGCCGAGGCGTACCCGGGGATCGAGCTCAGCCTCATCGAACGGCACCCGGTCGAGGCGTTGCAGATGCTGCGGCACGGTGAGATCGACGTCGCACTCATCTTCCGGTACGCCGATGCGCCGGTCGAGGACGACGGATTCCGTCTCGTGCACATCTGCGACGACTCGATCTACCTGGTGAGCCGGCAACCGGACGACAGCATCGCGAACCATCGCGACTCACCCTGGATCGGCGGTTGTGAACGGTGCCAGGAGGAGGTGGTCAACGTGTGCCGGGCGGAAGGTTTCTCCCCACGCTTCGCATCACTCAGCGACGACATTGTCGTCGTACAAGCTCTGGTCGCCGCCGGCGTGGGTGTCACGACGCTGCCCGGCTTCGCCCTCGAGGCCCATCGCCGACCGGATGTCCACACGACCGAGCTGACCAGCTTCCGCCGGCAGATCTGCGTCGTCACGTACGGCGAGCCGCCCGACCCGCCCGCCACGACCGCGCTGATCGAAGCCCTCCGGGACGTCGGCCAACAGCAGCGAGCTCAGGACAGCACGCGGTAGGTCACGTGCGTGACCAGGCTCGCGGCGCGCGCCTTCACCTGCTCGAGTTTGAGCTGCGGAACGCCCTCGAACAGCCGGGTGCCGGCGCCGAGCGTGAGCGGCGAGATATGCAGCTGCAGTTGGTCGATGAGGCCGGCCGAGAGGTACTGGTTGATGGTCGTCGCACCGCCCATGATCGCAACGTCGCCGTCCCCGGCCACCTCGCGTGCCTGGGCCAGCGCCGACTCGATCCCGTCGGTGACGAAGTGGTACGTCGTACCGCCGTCCATCGGCTGTGGATCGCGGGCATGGTGAGTGAGCACGAAGACGGGGGCGTGGTACGGCGGTTCGTCGCCCCACCAACCCTTCCAGTCCCGGTCCCACTCGCCGCGCACCGGGCCGAACATGTTGCGCCCCATGATGAACGCCTTGGCGTTCAGCAGCTCCTCGATCTCGGCCTTGTTCTCGTCGGCGGTGTCGGAGTACCAGGCGTGCAGCTTGTCACCCCAGCCGTCGCCACCGTCGTCGCCGAACGGCCGTTCCTCGGTCTGGTTGAGCCCCGCCGAGTACCCGTCGGCCGAGATGGTGATCCCGCTGATCACCCTGCCCTTACCTGTCGTCATGCTCCACTCCTTGGGCGGTCGCGCTGAACTTCCCGTCACGCCTCAGCCTGACCCCACCCGCCGTATGACGTCCAATGCCAATTCCTTGCAGAACACATCGAGATTCTTGATGTGTGTGTCGCCGGCATCACTCGGACTGTCCAATAACTGTTTGACGGTTGGCGCGGGCGTCAGGCAGGGTTACTGCCCAAGACTTGTTTGGGGGTTTGGTTGACTGGCGAGGGTGTGCGGGAGCTGCGGGCGGTGGCTCATCCGGTGCGGTTGCGGATGCTTTCGTTGCTGACGGGGTCGGCGATGAGCGCTGCCGAGGTGGCTCGCGAACTCGGGCTGACGCATGCGAATGCGTCGTACCATCTGCGGATTCTGTTCGAGTCGGGCACGGTCGTGGAGGCGGGGGAGGAGCGGATCCGGGGTGGTGTCGCCAAGCGTTATCGGTACCCGCACGAGACTCGCAGCCGACGGCGCTCACCCGGGACCACGGAGAGCCGGATCGCCGAAGTGCGGGCGCTCGGCCGCGAGCTCGAGCGGCGGATGCGGCAGCGCAAGCGGCGTACGCCAAGTCACCTCAGCGACCTCGACGGCTGGGTGGAACCCGAGGTGTGGAAGCGCGTGCGTGACCTCCTCGAGGAAGCGTCCGCGTTGATGCACGACCACAATCAGCCGCCGCGGACGCCGGGCACGGTGCATGTCAGCGCCACGTCCTGGACGTTCGAGATGACCAAGAGGCCACGGTCATGAACGAGGCACTCGCGCCGCTCCGCGAGCCGAACTTCCGCTACTACTGGCTGTCCCGGCTGATCGACCGAGCCGGTACGACGATGGCCGGTGTCGCGCTGGCGTTCGCGGTGCTCGAGGTCAGCGACTCGGCGTCCGCCCTCGGGACGGTCCTGGCCGCGTACAGCATTCCGATGGTCGTGTTCCTGCTCGCCGGCGGCGTACTGGCGGACCGGTTCGGCCGGACCCTGGTGATCCAGGCGGCGAACGTGTTGTCCGGCCTCAGCCAGTTGGCGTCGGCCGCGCTGGTGATCAGCGGCACCGCCGAGGTCTGGCACCTGGCGGCGCTCGCGGCGATCAACGGCACCGCCAGTGCGGCGGGCATGCCGGCCCTGGCAGGCGTGCTCCCGCAGTTGGTCCCGCGCGACCAGCTCAAAGCGGCAAACCTTGTACTCGCGGTTCCCGAAAACGCACTGATGATCCTTGGACCGGCCGTGAGCGGGGTGCTCGTGGCAGTCGTCGGCCCGGGGTGGGCGCTGGCCGTGGACGGAGCGACGTACCTGCTGGCAACACTGGTCCTGACCCGAGTGCGCATCCCGCGCCCGGCTGAGGGTGAGCACAAACGAGGCGCCGTCGCCGACCTCCGCGCGGGGTGGACCTACTTCCGCTCGACCACGTGGCTCTGGGTGGTCGTCGCCGCGTTTTCCTTGCTCAACGCGATCACCAGCGGCGCGTTCAACACTCTCGGCCCGGTGCTCGCCACCGAGACCGACATCGGCGAGGCCGGATGGGGACTGATCCGCTCGTCCCAGGCGGTCGGCTTCCTGGTGTGCTCGCTGATCCTGATCCGGCTCTCGCTCCGACGGCCGCTCCGGTGGGGAATGGTCGCGATGGCGCTCGCCGGTCTCCCAATGGTCGTCCTCGGTTTCGAGCCCGTGCTCGTGGCGGGGATGGCAGCGGCGTTCCTGGCCGGCCTTGGCAGCCAGGTCTTCGGCCTCGGGTGGGACCTGGCCATGCAGGAACACGTGCCCGACGAGATGCTGTCCCGCGTCTACTCCTACGACATGCTCGGCTCGTTCGTCGCGATCCCCGTCGGCCAGTTGCTGTTCGGCCCACTCGGACTGACCTTCGGCATCCAGCGAGTCATGGTCATCGCCGGCCTGGCGTACGTCGCCATCGCCATAGCGACCCTCGCCTCCCGCTCGGTCCGCGACCTTCCACGCGCGGCCACGGTCGAGAGCGTCAGCGCTCCGTGAGCGCGACCTAGACTGCTTTGCCTGACAACTGAGTGCGGTCGGGAGAGTGGGATGACCTTTTCTGTTGTGGCGTATGACGCGGGCTCTTGGGGGATCGCGGTCGCTTCGAAGTTCCTGGCAGTGGGGGCTGTGGTGCCGTGGGGGCGAGCCGGTGCGGGCGCTGTTGCTACGCAGGCGATGGCCAACCTCTCGTACGGGCCTGACGGCCTCGAACTGCTGGCGTGCGGTGCTTCTGCAGACCACGCGGTAGCGCAGCTGACCGGCACCGACGACGAGCGCGACCACCGGCAGGTAGGCATGGTCGACGCTCAGGGGCGCGGTGCGACCTTCACCGGTGGATCCTGCCTCGACTGGGCAGGCGGTCAGGCCGGCGACGGGTTTGCCATCCAGGGCAACATCTTGGCTGGTCCACACGTGATGGCAGCCATGGCCGACGCCTGGAGGGAAAGCGCCGGCGAGCCGTTCGAGCGGCGATTGGTGGCAGCCTTGGCGGCCGGCGACCAGGCCGGAGGAGACCGCCGTGGTCGCCAGAGCGCGGCACTCCGAGTGTGGCGCGAAGGTGCCGCGTACGGCGGCATCCTCGACATCGCCATCGACCTACGAGTCGACGACCACCAATCCCCAGTAGCTGAACTGACCCGCCTACTGGACTTGCACGAGCTGTACTTCGGCAAGCCGGCACCAGAAAGCCTCCTACCGCTGGAAGGCGACCTCGCCGCCGAGGTGGCCACCCACCTGCAAAACCTCGGCTACCCCACCGCCGAAGGAGTCGCCGACGCCCTCAACACCTGGGCAAGCACCGAAAACTTCGAAGAACGCCTGATCCCCGGCAAACTCGACCCAGTCATCCTGACCCAACTCCGCCACCAAGCAGCCGAGACCACCCCCACCGACGGACCGCCCACGCGTTGATGCCGGCCAAACGGGAGCATCGTCGACCGCCTGCGACCGCCTGCGACCGCCGACGAGGGCCGAGCGTCTTTCCGGAACAAAAGTTGCACCCGGCGACCACAATCTTCCGACAAGCGATCCCGTCGAACCGGCGCACAGTGGAATTGGTCTCGTTCGTGATGCATGAGCCTCGGTGGGACGCCGTACAGGTTGTGATCCACCGATGGCTCGGCGATCCCCGCGCGAGGTTTGGATGAGGTCAGCGGATGCCGTCGTTGCCGGTGACCTGGCGGCCGGGGTCGGCGGTGACGGGGGTGATGGTGATTTCGTAGTCCTCGGTGGCGACCCAGGTGGGAGTGTCGTAGCTGGTCATCCGGCCGCGGGCGAGGACGCGGATCAGGTAGAGGCCGGGGGATTGCGGCACGAAAGCCAGCGGCGCGGGGGTGTTGCCCATCAGCGGGACGAGGTAGAGCTCGTTCTGGATGGTGATCGTCACTTGCTCGCCGACCTCCCAGCCGGCGGCTGCGGTCGCGAGGCTTGGCAGTGGTTCCTGCCCGGTGTGGACGGTCACGTTGACGGGGCCGTCGGAGCAGCCGGTGAAGATGATGACGGCGTCCGGGTAGCGAGGATCGAGAGCGAGGAGAGGGCCGACCGTGGCGTGGTCGAAGATGGGGCTGCAGTCGGTTGGTGCCAGGAAGAACTGGTGGTACGACACCTCGATCTGATGGCGCGCCTCTGTCATCCACGGAGGCTATCTCGAGCGGGACGGGCTGCGGCGGGGGAGGGATAGGTGGGCGGAGAGGAGGCCGGCGGTGGCGGTTAGGGTCCATAGGGTCCAGGGGGCCAGGGCGTAGAGGGCGCCGCCGATGAGGGGGCCGAGGCCGGTGCCGGTGGTGTAGGCGGCGAAGTAGAGGCCCTGGTAGCGGCCGGTCATGCGTGGGGGAGTGAGGCTGCCGAGGTAAGCGTTGGCGACCGAGCTGGACATCATCTCGCCCAGCGTCCAGATCAGGACGGTCGCCGACAGCAGGGTCATGCTGGACATCAACCCGGTCAGCGCGAGGCCGGCGCCGATGAGTAGGTTGCCGAGGGCAAGTACGTACGGCAGCCGGAACCGTGAGACCACGGCGGCGGTAGGCAGCTCCAGCGTCAGCACCACGAGTCCGTTGAGCCCGATCAGCAGACCGAAGTCGCGCGCACTCAGTCCCACATCGCTGACGTGCAACGGCAGACCGACCGTCGACTGGATGTAGACGAACTCGGCGACCAGCGTCATCACCAGGAAGCGCACGAGGGTGCGGTCGGCGAGCGCCTGCCGGTACCCGACTGCCTGCTCCGTCTCCGCCTCCTCCTCCGCAGACCGCTGCTGGGGCGCATCCCGCAACAGCACCGCCATGACAACACCGAACAGCAGACACGCGGCAGCGTTGCCCAGGAAGAGCTCTGTGTACGACGTAGTCGCAAGCACACCGCCGACGACGCCACCCAGCGCAGCGCCGATGTTCATCGCGAACCGGAACACCGCGAACGCGGCGAGCCGCTGCTGGGGAGTCGTCACCGAGTCGAGCAGTACGGCGGCCGCAGCGGGCCGGTAGACCTGCGACGTCACGCCGATCAGGCCGACCACCGCCACGATCAGCGGGTACGGTCCGAGGAACGGCACCGCCGCCGTCAGCCCGGCGGTGGGTACCGCGGACACCACGATCGTCCAGCGGCGGCCGATCCGGTCGGTCAGGTAGCCGCCGATCGCGTTGCCGAGCACATTGCCCAGCCCGGACACACCGAGCACGAACCCCGCGGCGCCGGCGGAGTACCCCCGCCCGATCAGGTAGAGCACGATGAACACAGGCAGGAAGTTGCCGACCCGGTTGACCAGGACGCCGAGACTGACGATCCAGACCCGCGCGGGCAGGCTGCGCAGCGCGTCCCGGAAGCGCGGTTGAACTGTGCTCATCAGACGGGCTCCGTGCGTACGTCGATCACCGCAGCCAACCGGCGGCCGTTGGCGATCGCTTCGGTCGCGGTGGCGCCTCGGGCGATGACGTGCCCGACCTTGTCCTCGTTCCACGTCAGCGGTGGTACGACGTCACCCGGCCCCACCTTCAACCGCAGGTCGACGAACGCCGGATCCGCGCGTACGGCGTCGACGCCGATGATCTCCACGACCCGGCCCGGCGTCGGCGTCAGGAAGCGGACGGCCGCACCGCCCCGTGCCTCGGGCGACCCGGTCAGCGGCTCCACCAGACCAAAGGGCGTTCCCAACGCGTAGCGCTCCATATCGACGCCATAGACGAGCGAGGCCAGGTCGTTGATCCGGTCACCGCCGACGCGATTGTGCGACTCGATGATCCGCGGGCCACGCGATGTCAGCTTGACCTCGGTATGCCCCGGACCGTTCCGCAGCCCCACCGCGTCGAGGAACTCCGTCACCAGCTCAGTGACCTCACGCAGTGCCTCAGTCGACTGGCCGCTGGGCTGCGAGTGCCCGAGCTCGACGAATCCGGGACCGGTCTCCTTGTCGGTCACCGCGACGACCACATGCCGCCCGTCGAAGCTCAGCGTCTCCACACTGAGCTCCGGCCCGTCCAGAAACTCCTCCGTCAGGAACTCGTCGAACGAATCCGCAGCAGTCAGGTCCTTCGCCGCCCACCGCCCGTCGAGGGCCCGGAACCGTACGGCGACCTCGTCGACGTCGGCCTGATCGCGCAGGGAGAACACCGCCAGGCTCCCCGACTCACGCGTCGGCTTCACAATGACCGGGAGCCCGTGCGCCTGAACGAACTCCCGTACGTCGTCCGTCGAACGACCCACTGCGGAGGCCACGGGGCTGATGCCCTCCGCGTCCAGGTGCCGGCGCATCCGCCACTTGTCCAGCAAGAGTTCCACGGTCGCGACCGACTCGCCGCCGAGTCCGAGCTCCTCGTTGATCCGCGCCGCCGGCAGTAGGCCGAGCTCGAACAACGACACGGCTGCCTGGAACGGGTACACCTGATGCAGTGCCTTGACCAGTGGCAGGAGCCGGTCGATGTCGCCGTACTCGACGAGCAGCGCCTGGTCGACGTACACCCAATGGCTGCAGTCGTACTCGTCCGGGAACTGGATGAGTACGACGTCCAGGCCGAGCTCCCGGGCCTTGCGCACGTGCTCGAGATTGCCGCCGATGATCAGGACCCGCGGCCGTTCGACATCTCCCATGTCGGCGTAATCTCCTCCTCTGAGGTAGGTCTCGCATATCGGGAGTACTCCCTATCTGCCCACAACGTACGGGGTGATCGTGTCTAAGGCCGCGCGGTGCGACGATGAGGCGTGCGGTTGTCTTGGCGCCTTGGAGGGGTTGTCGTCGGGTGCGGTGCGCTTCTTCTGCTGCCGCTCGCCGCGACGAGTCCTGATGCGCCCGAGGTGATCTACCGCAGCGGGGTCGTGCTCACCATGGAGGACGGGCAGCCGCGAGCCGAGGCGGTTGCGGTGCGCAACGGTCGGATTCTGGCGGTCGGCGGGGACGGCGAGGTACTCGCGTTGCGGGAGCGCTCGACGCGGGTCGTGGATCTTGGCGGGCGGACGGTGCTGCCCGGATTCATCGACTCGCACGCGCACTGGATCGGCGACGGAAGCATGGTCGGGTACAACGCCGATCTGGCGATCGACGCGGCCCTCAGCCGGGGGTGGACCAGCATCAACGAGCAGTTCGTCAACTATCAGCGGTTGGCCGACCTGCGCGCACTCGACGCGGCCGGCGAACTCCGGTTGCGGGTCAACGCCTACCTGCCGGTGAATTTCGAGGACGAGAAGTTCGGTCAGTGGTTCCGGGGGTTCGAGCCGCGGCACGCGTACAGCCCGCACCTGCGGTTGGGCGGGATCAAGTTGTTCCTCGACCATGACTGGGGCACGAGGTTCCACTGGGAGCAGGGGGAGCTGGACGAGTACGTGTTGTCGGCGCATCGCCTCGGCTGGCAGGTGACGGCGCACGCGATCAGTGCGCAGGCGCTCGACCAGTACCTGACGGCGGTCACCCGGGCGCAAGCGGCGTACCCTCGCTCGGACGCGCGTCATCGCGCCGAGCACGTCATCCAGCTCCGCGACGATCAGCTCGTCAGGATGGGTGAGCTGGGGATGATCGCCTCGATCCAGCCCGGGATCCCGGGGGACTTGGCCGCGGAGGCGGGATTCCCGGAGCTGGTGGCTCGCGGCCGGACCAGCTGGATCGCTCGCTGGAGGGACCTGGTCGACAGCAACGTTCGCACCATCGGTAGCACGGACACCCCGTGGCTGGTGCTTGCAGTAGGCAACCAGATGCCGCACGGATCAGCCCTGGAGGCGATCCACCAGGCGATGACCCGCCAAAGCCCGCAGGGCCGCCGTCCGGAGGACTGGCAGCTGACCCAGCGCCTGACCGTCGATCAGGCGATCCGATTGTTCACAATCGACGCCGCGTTCGGCACTTTCGAGGAGAACGTGAAAGGCAGCCTGGCCCCAGGCAAGTACGCCGACATCGTGTTCCTCTCCGACAGCCCGCTGACCGCTCCGGTGGACTCGCTACTCGACATCAAGGTCCTCGCCACGCTGGTCGGCGGTCGGGCGGAGTACTGCGCCGACGCCACGCTGTGCTGACTCGATTAAGCGGTCGAGCGAGTGGCTCGACTGTCTCGATTTGCGCACTGATCAGGTGGTCGCCGCGCGCACGCCGCGCAGGACGACGTCCAGCACGACGTCAGCCTCGACCCGGGCGGCCTCGGGGTCGGCGGCACGGGCAATGTAGAGGGCTGAGCCGTAGAGACCGCCCAGTGCGAGGTGCGCCAGCGCGTCGAGTGTGACGCCGGGCAACGCGCCGCTGTCCACCAGCGGCGTCAGCACGGTCCGCAGCATTGGCAGCTCGACGCCTTCCTTGCCGCTTTCCCACGCGCGGGCGGCCAGCACGGTCACACTGTCGATGATCACGATCCGCCGGAACGCCGGCTGCAGGCAGGCGTCGAGGAACGCGGACAGGCCCGCTCGTACCGCGGCCCACGGATCTTCCTCGGCCAGCGCCGCGGCCATCACCGCCCCAGCGGTCTCGTCCAGCACCACGTCGTAGACCGCCGTGAACAGCGCGTCCTTGCCGCTGAAGTGGTGGTAGAGAGCGCCCTTCGCGAGACCCGCGCGCTGGACGATGTCGTCCATCGCGGTCGCCTTGTAGCCCTGCTCGACGAACCGCTCGCGCGCGATCCCGACCAGCAGCTCCCGGGTTGCCTCCGCCTGTCGTTCACGCAGCCTCTTGACAGTCACCCGGTAAGCATAAAAGACTGACTGCAAGTCGGTGACCGACCGTCGGTCGGTAAAGGAGGTTCGTGATGTTGCCACTTCCGCCAGGACAACGCCGCGTCGAGGGATTCCCGCGATTTGGCACGCACTTGCACCGGCCGCCGCCCGCGGTGCCAGACGCTCCGGTGATCGCGATCAGCGGCGTCGTGCGCAAGCCGTCGGAGGTGCGGCTGCCGAAGCTCGCCACGCTGCCGCGGCGCGAGATCGTCGCCGACTTCCACTGCGTCTCCGGCTGGACGGCGACCGACCTGCGGTGGGAAGGGGTGCGGTTCGCCGACTTCTTTCGCGCCTTCGTCGAGCCGGCGCTCGACGCGGAGGTCTGCGTCAGCCACCTGGCGTTCGTGGGTCTGGACGGGATCAGCTCCGTGGTCGAGCTGCAGGACGCGCTGGCGGACGACGTCCTGCTCGCGGATCGGGTGAACGGGCGCCCGCTCGGCGGCGATCACGGCGCGCCGATCCGGTTGGTCAGCCCGGCCCAGTACAGCTACATGAGCATCAAGCACTTGTGCCTGGTCGAGGTGTGTTCCACGCTCCCGGCACATCGCCTCGACCGGGGCATCATCGGCCGGCTGATCGAGGGCCATCCGCGGGCTCGGGTCTGGCACGAGGAGCGCCACGGCCGCATCCCGGGACGGCTGATCCGGCCGTTCTACCGTCCGCTGATCCGCCCGATCCGCGCCCTCTGCGCGAAAGGAACGCAAGACCGATGAGACTTCCCAACGACGTGCTGCAGACCCAGGACTGGATCATCCACGACGTCGTGCCCGACTTCGATGTCGAGGACGTCTGGGCCCTTCCCATCGAGGGCGGCGCGCACGATTTTCCAGCCGTCGTCAAGGCGCAGCAATCCCTCGACTTTCCGGCGTCCGCGCCGCTGCCGGTGCGCTTGCTGTGGGGCATTCGCGACCTGCTCGGACGCGCGTTCGGACTCGGGCGCATCTCGACATCCGCGGACGCCGCCGGCGCCTGGCCACCCGTTCCCGGCACCGGCGAACCATCGCTGCTCGCGCGGGTCCCAGACGACGTCCGCGACACGTCCCCAGCATCGCAGGTCACCGACAAGCCGTTCCGGCCCCTGTACCGCACCCGCACCGAACTCGCCCAGGAAATCTCCAACCGAACCATGTACGGCGTGATGCACCTGGCCTGGGTCGACCAGGGAAGCGGCCGATACCGTGCGCAGATGACCGTCTACGTCAAACCCCGCGGCACCTTCGGCAAGGCGTACATGGCGTTCATCAAGCCATTCCGCTACGCGATCGTCTATCCGGCACTCATGCGACACCTCGAACGAACCTGGTCGCAACAGCACTGACGAGCGAGGACAACAGCGGCTCGGGCTCGGGCAAGTCCACCGAAGACAGTTCCGGCATCGCTGACTACTTGCCAGCTTGGGCGTCACCGGTCGTACTGTCGAATGGGTAGGCGTTCTCGCTGGGAGGGGTCGGGCGATGGTCGAGTCAGTGGCGCCGCACGGGCTGCATCATGTGACCGCGATTGCGGAGGATCCGCAGCGGAACGTGGACTTCTACACCAAGGTGCTGGGGTTGCGCCTGGTGAAGCGGACGGTCAACTTCGACGCCCCGGACACGTACCACCTGTACTACGGCGACTCCTCGGGGCAACCCTCGACCTTGCTGACGTTCTTCCCCTGGCCGGGAGCGCCGTACGGCCGGCAAGGCGTCGGCCTGACGACGGCCACTGCGTTCAGCGTCCCGCCGGAGTCGCTCGGTTGGTGGCAGAAGCGGCTGCGGGCGCTCGACGTCGACGCGGACGAGCCGATTGCCCGCTCCGACGAAGAGGTACTGCGACTCCGTGATCCCGACGGCCTGGTGATCGAGTTGGTCGCGTCCGAGGGGGACAGCCGGTCCGGGTGGGACGGTGTCGCCTCGATCCCGTTCGACAGCGCGATCCGCGGCCTGTTCTCGGTCACGATGACGGAGCGGCTGCTCGACCCGACGGCGGACATGCTGGCCGGCATGCTCGGGATGCAGCACGGCCAGGACACCGCCGACGGATCACGCTTCGTGATGTCGGGAGGAACGGAGGGTACGGCGGTCGACGTACAGCCGCGTAACATCTCGCGCGGACTCCAGGCAGCCGGGACCGTCCACCACATCGCCTTCCGGGCGCCCGACAGCGAGACCCAGGCGAAGTGGCGCCTGGAGCTGCTCGAGGCCGGCGTCCAGGTCACCGAGATCATCGATCGGCGCTACTTCACCTCGATCTACTTCCGCGAACCGGGCGGAGTCCTGCTCGAGATCGCCACCGACCAGCCCGGATTCACCGTCGACGAGCCGCTGCTCGAGCTCGGCCAGCACCTGAAACTCCCGCCGTGGCTCGAACCGAACCGCGAGCAGATCCAGGCCTCGCTGCCGCCGCTGCGGGTGCCGCCCGCCCCGCGGCCGGACGAAGTCGACGGATGAGCGAGGACCTGCTCCGGCGCCCGCACGTCTGGCAACCCGGCACCTCCATGCCGCCGCTCCTGCTGCTGCACGGGACGGGTGGCGACGAGCATGACCTCCTCGTTCTGCGGCAGCACCTGGCGCCGGACGCCCCGGTTCTGTCGCCTCGGGGAATGGTGTCGGAGCAAGGCATGTCCCGCTTCTTCCGCAGGATCCGGGAAGGCGTGTTCGACGAGGACGACCTCCGATTTCGTGCCGACGAGCTCGCCGCCTTCCTGACCGCCGCCGAGCAGAAGTACGACGTCCCCGCCGGCTCCTGGCTGGCCGTCGGCTTCTCCAACGGCGCCAACATGGCCTCTGCGCTCCTGCTCCGCCACCCGGAGTCGCTCGCGGGCGCCGTACTGCTCGCCGCGATGGTCCCCTTCGCCGCCGACGAACCCGAGGACCACGCCCTGGCCGGCAAACGCGTCCTCATCGTCAACGGCGACCGCGACCCGATGGCCACCCCCGACCAAACCCGCCGCCTCACCGAACAACTCCGCCGCCACTCCGCCGATGTCCAGCTCCAGCCGTTCCCAGGCGGACACACCATCGCCCCCGACCAGGTACCCGCCATCAGGGAGTGGATCAGGTAGGGCGGTGGTGGGTGGCGAGGGCGGCGCCTACCTGGTCGGCTAGGGCTACTGCTACTTGGCGTTGGGCGCGGGAGGGGCGGGCGAGGCGGGTGGAGGCGACCAGGACGAAGCGGCCGCGGGTGATGCCGTCGTGGTGGACGCGGAGCTCGATCTCGCAGTCGGTGGGGAGGCCGACGCGTTCGACGTCGAGTTCGCGGCCCCGCCGTACGACGGCGCCGTCGCGGACGACGGCGGTCGGGGCCTCGTCTCGGGTGTCGCTGTCGAAGTAGCAGTCGTCCACGCCGAGCAGGTCGACGAGCTGGTCGGCGACGTGCTCGATGACGCCCTCGGTGTGTGAGCTGCCGGCGGCGACGATGCCCGCCGTACGGAGGATGCCGTCGAGGTACGCCTGCTGCTGATCGGCGCGGACCTGTCGCCGTCGTCCCCAGAGGATCTCCGCGGCCGCGATGCCGACGACGGACAGCAGGACGGCGGTTGCGATGTCCGCCTGGTCCGTCATGGTGAACTGCTGGTACGGCTGAGCGAGGAAGAAGGCCCAGCACACCGTTCCGGACAGCGCGGCGATGATCCCGGCGCGCCGGAGGCCGGTCGCCGCGGCGGCGATCACGACCAGGACGAGCACCAGCGCCGCGTTGGTGTTCTCGATTCGGGCCCGGAACGGCACCGTCGCTGCACAGACCAGCGCGGGAACTGCTGCCGCTCCCGCGACCACGGCGGCATTGGCGCGCGTGGGGAGGTGGACTCGCATCCCCCAATGATGGCGAGTGGCGGGCCGTCCGGGTGGGCCGGGTCGGAGCGGCGGGTGGTTAGGGTGCGGGTATGGGCAGCAGCGTGTACGTCGCGTCGGTCGAGGGGTTCACCGGTAAGTCCACGGTGGCGCTCGGGGTGCTCGAGCAGTTCTCGCGACGGGTCGGGCGGGTGGCCGTGTTCCGGCCGATCGTCCGCGCGGACACCGCCGGGCACGGCGGTCGCGACTATGTGCTCGACCTGCTCACGTCCCACGACGCCGTCGCCGTGCCGTACGACGACAGCGTCGGCGTCACGTACGACGAGGTGCACGCCGACCCGGATGCCGCGCTGGACACGATCGTGCGCCGCTTCCACGCGGTGGCCGAGCGCGCCGACGCGGTCGTGGTGGTGGGCAGCGACTACACCGATGTGGGCAATCCGACCGAGTTCTCGTACAACGCGAAGATCGCGGCGAACCTCGGCGTACCGGTGCTGCTGGTGCTGAACGGGTACGACCGGACGCCACGGGATGTGCGAACCATCGCCGACATCGCGCTCGCGGAACTGCACGCGAACCACGGCTCGCTGTTCGCTGTGATCGCGAACCGGGTAGGCAAGGAGCTGCTGACTCCGGTGGTCGACGCATTGGCCGGCGCCGGCGCTCCGGCGTTCGCGATCCCGGAGGAGCCGGTGCTGAATCAGCCCTCGGTCGCGGACCTGCTGACTCCGATCGACGGCCGCCTGCTCAGCGGTGATCCGCAGCTGCTGTCGCGCGAGGTGACCGGGCTGGTGGTCGCCGCGATGACGATGCCGAACGTGCTGGACCGGCTGGCCGAGGGCGCCGCCGTGGTGACGGCCGGGGACCGTCCCGAGGTCGTCCTCGGGGTCCTCATGGCGCACGCGTCCCGGAACTTCCCGCAGATCTCGGCCATCGTCCTGAACGGCGGATTCGAGCTGCCGGACCAGGTCCAGCGTCTGATCGGCGGACTCGGCGTGACCTTGCCGATCCTCGAGACCCGGCTCGGCACTCAGGCGACCTCGGCGGCGCTGACCGCCGTACGGGGTCGGTTGACCAAGGATTCGCCACGGAAGGTGGACGTGGCGCTCGCGCTGTTCGCGCAGTACGTCGACGGCCGGGCGCTCCTGGATCAGCTTGCGGTCGCGCGCACAAGCGTGGTGACGCCGCTGATGTTCGAGCACCGGTTGCTCGACCGGGCAGTTGCCGACCGCAAGCACATCGTCCTGCCGGAGGGCTCGGAAGAGCGGATCTTGCGGGCCGCCGACGTACTCCTGCGGCGCGGGGTCGCGGACCTGACCCTGCTCGGTGACCCGATCGCGATCAGCGCGAAGGCCGCCGCGATCGGCGTGGACGTGGCGTCGGCCCGAGTCGTCAACCCCGAGGACGACCCGCTGGCCGAACGGTTCGCCGCGGAGTACCACCGGCTCCGGCAGCACCGCGGGATCGACCTCGAGCGGGCGCGTGAACTGGTGAAGGACGTGTCGTACTTCGGCACGATGATGGTCCAGCTCGGACTGGCGGACGGGATGGTGTCGGGCGCCGTACACACCACCGCGCACACGATCCGGCCGGCGCTCGAGGTCGTCAAGACGGTGCCGGACGTGTCCGCCGTCTCGTCGGTGTTCTTCATGTGCCTGCAACACCAGGTGCTGGTGTACGGCGACTGCGCGATCATCCCGGATCCGACGGCCGAGCAGCTCGCCGACATCGCGACCTCCTCCGCGGCGACCGCGGCAGCCTTCGGCATCGAACCGCGCGTCGCGATGCTGTCGTACTCGACCGGCATGTCAGGCGCCGGGACAGACGTGGAGAAGGTGTCAAAGGCAACCACCATCGTCCGGGAACGGGCACCGGGCCTGCTGGTCGAGGGCCCGATCCAGTACGACGCGGCCATCGACGCCGCTGTCGCCCGGACGAAGCTGCCGGACTCGCCGGTCGCCGGGAAGGCCACGGTCTTCGTGTTCCCCGACCTGAACACCGGCAACAACACGTACAAGGCGGTGCAGCGCTCGGCGAATGCGGTCGCGGTCGGACCGGTTCTGCAAGGTCTGCGGAAACCGGTGAACGACCTGTCGCGTGGGGCGACGGTACGGGACATCGTCAACACGGTCGCGATCACCGCGATCCAGGCGCAGCAGGGCGGCGAGTAGATGAGCGACCACGTCCTGGTGATCAACGCGGGGTCGTCCTCGCTCAAGTACAGCCTCGTCGACGGGTCGTCGGGGGAGAGCGTGGCCGGTGGCATCGTCGAGCGGATCGGGGAGGCGGGCGGCAGTCAGACCCATCGCGGGCCTGGCGGCGAGTCGGCCGGCGATGAGTCGATCGGGTCGCATGAGGAGGCGCTGCGTTGGGTGGTCGATGCGTTCTCGTCGTACGGACCGTCGCTCGATGAGTCGGATCTGGCGGCCGTTGGGCATCGCGTCGTACACGGTGGGTCCCGGTTCGCGGCGCCGGCGTTGATCGACGACGAGCTGATCGCCGAGGTGAAGGATCTGGTTCCGCTGGCGCCGTTGCACAATCCGGCGAACCTCGAGGGGATCTCGGTCGCGCGGCGATTGCTGCCGGACGTGCCTCATGTGGCGGTGTTTGACACGGCGTTCCATCAGACGTTGCCGGCGTACGCGTACACGTACGCGGTGCCGCACGAGTGGGCGGAGTCGCACGGGATCCGGCGTTACGGGTTTCATGGCACTTCGCATTCGTTCGTTTCGTCGGAGGCGGCGCGGTTGCTTGGTCGCGAGCCGGCTGACGTGAATGTGATCGTGCTGCATCTGGGGAACGGGTGCTCGGCCACCGCCGTACGGGGTGGTGAGTCGGTGGACACGTCCATGGGGCTGACGCCGTTGGAGGGGCTCGTGATGGGGACGCGCTCGGGGGATGTGGACCCGGCGATCCTGGGGCACTTGGCGCGGGAGCTGGGGTGGTCGGTCGACGAGATCGACCGGGCGCTGAATTCGGAGTCGGGGCTGAAGGGGTTGAGTGGAGAGAACGACTTCCGCGAGTTGTCGCGGCGGCGGGCTGGTGGTGATGCGCGGGCTGAGTTGGCGTTCGACGTGTATTGCTACCGGATCAAGAAGTACGTCGGCGCGTACTACGCCGTACTCGGGACCGTCGACGCGATCGTCTTCACCGCCGGGGTAGGCCAACACTCCGCCGAGGCCCGCGCCGCCTCACTCGCGAACCTCGAGTCCCTAGGCATCCACCTCGACCCCGCCCGCAACACGTCCGAGTCGTCGACCGCCCGCTTCATCTCTCCCGACAACAGCCCCGTCGCAGTCCTCGTCATCCCCACCAACGAGGAATGGGAAATAGCCCGCCAAACCCTCACCACAACGCGCACCACCTAACCTCCCCACGCCCCCGGCCCGCGCGCTCCTGCGTCGCGTGCTCGGCCGCCGGCTCCCACCCACTCGTCGGGCGCGTGCTGCCGCCCGCTTGTCGACTGCCCCGGAGTGATACGTGCGCGTGGGCGAGTGGTGCGACTCGCGGGTGTCGGTGCGTTGTCGCGTTCGGCTTCGAACTGCTCGGGGTCAGGTTGCGGTGATGCCGTGCTTCGCGAAGAGGTGGAGCAGGAGGTCGTGGCCTTGGGTGAGGTCCCATTGTTCGGCGGGCATTGCAGCTGCCCGGGCGCCTGCGATGTTCCGTTCGGTGTCGTCGATGAACAGGATCGTTTCGGGATCGGCGCCGATTCGGTGTGCTGCCTGGGTGAAGAAGGCCGGATCGGGCTTGGCGACGCCGAGGTCGTAGGAGTAGCAGCTCACGTCGAACAGGTCGTCGTACCCGAGGACTGTTCGCATGTGGGCGCCTCGGTAGCGTTCCTGGTTGGTTCCCAGGTGGACGCCGTACCCGTTGCTCCTGAGCGCTCGCACGATTGCGATCGATTCCTCGATGACCACGATGTTCTTCCAGACCGCGGCGTACACCTCGGCTACCGGGGTGACCACGCCGTAGTTCTTGAGTGTCGCCTCGAGGACCGGCATGTAGTCGCCAGAGCCGGCGAGCATCGGGAGCTCGTCCTTCCATGTCTGGTGGAGGAACTGACGGACCTTGTCGCCGAGGTACGGCTCCATGGCCGCATACCAGCCGCCGGGCAGATCTTGGAGGACGCCGTCAGCATCCAGGAGCACGTGCCGAATCCTGGACTCGCCGACCACGTGCTTGAAGCCCTCCACTCGACGGATCCCATCAATCGACATCTAGGCATTCTCTCCAAGTCCTGCACCGATGGCACTCCTTCGAGGCGTTGCGGTGGCCGGATCGTCCAGGAGGCGCGTGAAGGGGAGGGTGGCCAGGGCACCGACCAGTGAGCCGTAGGCGGCGCCCAGTCTGCCCACGCGTCCCAGGAGGTTCTGCGGTGTGCGGCGATGGTGCCGGCGCTTGCCGCGCTGCCCGTGCGGGTCAGGACGAGCCACGGTACGACGAGCGCGATCACCTGGTTGGCATATGTGGACGTGGACTGCGCCGACAGCACGGTCAGCAACTGCCTGGCGCGAAAGAGTCGGTTCATGGCCCCAGTTCCGTTCGGGTCGGTGGACTGCCCTGGCAGGCGGTCGCTCACCTCTTCCACGAACACCGCTGCCCCGATCCGACAACCCGACGGAAACTCTCCGAAATGGCGACCACCCGGTTGCGGTTCGCCAGGCCATCACGAATGCCGGACCAGAGCACGGCCGAGCGGTCACACCGGCGAGCGCGAGTCAGAAGGTGGCTATCGGGTTGACCGGGCTGCCGGATGTGCCGGCGAAGCGGACCGGTGCGACTGCGAGGTGGAAGTCCCACTGGCCGAGCTCGGCAGCCGTCGTCGCGCACTCCTCCAGGTCGCAGTTGTCGAGCATCCACAGACCCATCGCAACGAGGCTCACGGCGTGCACCGGCATCAGCACGTCGTCGTACCCCGACGGTTGAACGTCCTGAGGGGTGTCGGCGCCGATCAGCGCGACCTCCCGTTCCTGCAACCACGGCAAGCAGGACGCGTGCCAGCCGGCCTGTGTGAAACCGCCGGCCGCACCGGCCTCGTGGCGGGCGCGGCCGTAGCCGGTCCGCAGGAGTACCGCATCGCCGGATTGAACCCGCACACCCTGGCGACGCTCGGCCTCCTCGAGGTCATCGGGAAACACACCCTGCCCCGGTTCCAACCACGGCACGTCGCGGACCCCAGCAATGTCCAGCAGGACACCACGCGTGATGATCCCGTTTGCCGCCGCCGTGACGGCCGCCCACGCCGATCCCGTGGCGGCGTCGACCATCGAGTGCGACCGCCCGTTGTACATCTTGCCGTCCCAGAAGAGGTGGCACGGCGAGTCGAGGTGGGTGATGGTGTTGCCGTGGAACATGATGCCGAGCCGCTCGTTCGAGAAGCCCCAGCGGCGGTCGGCGTGGAATGCGGCCGGCATGTTCTCGGCACCCGGCATGTCGACGGCGCGCGGGCACGTCGTCGTCGACCGCTCCATGTCTTCCGGTACGGCGACCTCCCACGCGCACGACACGCTTTTGCCATGGCGCACGGCCCGCGCCGCTGCCAGCCGGACGCCGTCGGTGATGTGGTTCAGAGTGCCGAGCTCGTCGTCGTCGCCCCACCGCCCCCAGTTGGACAGCGTGTCGAAGTACCCGAGTACTTCGTCTTGAGTGGGCATCGTCATCTCAGCATCGACTCCTCTAGTCAGGAGACAGGGTAGGGCTTAGGGGCCTACACCCACGCGTCGCGCGACGACTGTCGCCTCCAGTCGCTTCGCGCCCTGGCGGCTTTCCGTTGCTTCGACCTCAAAACCCGCTTCCCCGAGCCGCTTGGACATCTCCTCGAACGACCAGTAGTACGCAGTCGTCACGGCATGGTCGAACGGCTCGAGAGCCGGGCCCTCGAACATCCCGAGGACCAGACCACCACCGTCGCACAGACAGCGAGCGAACTCGGCGAGAATGCGCGGCACGTCGTCCGGATGGGTGTGGATGATCGAGTACCACGACAGGATCCCCGCCAGCGAGCGATCTGGTACGCCGAGGTCGTCCAGCTCACCCACGCGGTACGAGACGCCGGGAAACCGCGCTCGGGCGATGTCCACGAACCCCGGGACAAGGTCCACCCCCTCGACGTCACAGCCCTGGCGCTGCAGGAAGTCGGTCCACTGACCTGGCCCGCACCCCGCGTCGATGATGCGGCCGGTGAGCTCGCCGGCCCACTGAGACACCAGTTTGCGGTCCCGTTCGTCCATGGCCTCCGTCGAGGCGAACAGGTCGGCGTACTCCTCTGCCCGTCGGCCGTACGCGTCCCGCACATCATCCACTGACACAGGCAAACCCCTAGCGATGTCGATCGTCGGCACGCCATGCTCTCACCCCGGTGTCGGATTGCGGTCGAGGTGTTCGTAGAGGGATGAGAGGCTGCCCAGCCAGGGCGCCGTACCGGACTCGAGGAGAGCACCATGACCGCGATCTACACCTTCGACATCTTCGCCACCCTTGACGGCTTCGGCTCGTACGACGGCGGCGACTGGGGCGGCTACTGGGGCAAAGCAGGCAAGGAGTTCCTCGACCGTCTCCTGGAGATGTACGGCGAGGAGCAGCGGATGGTACTCGGGGCCAACACCTACCGGCAGTTCGTGCAGGCGCTCGGGCCGAGCGTCGAGGAGTCCACGGTGGACGACCCGGTCAACCGGCGGATGATGACCATGCCGACAACCGTGGTGTCGAGCACGCTCGAAGGGCCTCTCGAGTGGGCCAACGCGACCCTCGCGAGCGGCGACGCGGTCGACATCGTCACCCGGCTCAAGCAGGAGTCCGACGTGCCGTTGCGCTCCCATGGCAGCCTGACGCTGAACCGCGCACTGATGGCCGCCGGCCTGGTCGACCGCGTCCAGCTAACCATCTTCCCGGTCATCAGCGGCCAAACCGGAGTCGATCCAATCTTCCAGCACGCCGCCGACTTCGACCTCGAACTACTCGAAAGCCGAGTCCTCGACACCCACACCCAGGAACTCATCTACCACCCGACACTGCACGCTTGAGCCGACACGCTGAGCGTGTGGAGGTGGGTACTGGGGTGTCACAGCGGACGGACTCTGGAGGCGTGATGAGTATCGGGGCCGGGATCTTCTTGATGACGGCGGGCGCGATTCTCGCGTTCGGGATTCGTGATGACAGCGGGACGGTGGATCTCAACGTCGTCGGAGTGGTCATCATGCTCGGCGGGGCGGTCGGCATCTGGCTGTCGTACGCCATCACGAACCGCCGCCGCCGAGTCGAGACCGACGCCATCGACCCGGTCGTCGAAGAGGAGTACCGCACCGTCCAGAACAGCCTGGCCGAGCCGGATGCCGACCGGTCCACCAGCCCGGCCACCGTGCGGCACATCGACCTGGATCCCGCCGCGAGCGATCTCCACACACCCACCGCTGACCGCGCCGCACCTGAGCATGTGCCCGCCGCATCACCTGACCTCGATCAGCCGCGCCGAGCGTCCTGGCGCAAACAGCTCCGCGGCCGCTAAGAGTCGTTGGGGAAAGTTTGGGAAGAGGCTGACAGGGGGTGGGGTGGGGCCTAGGGTTGCGGGCGTGGCCGATGGGGAACGTGCTGAGTTGCCTGCTGATGTGGGGGATGTGCGGGCGGTTGGGTATGGGCCGGGGGATGTTGTGCAGGTGCCGGAGCGGTATGCCGGGCTGGCGGTGCACAAGGAGCGGTCGGGGCGGACGGAGCGGTGGAACGACCGGCTGATGGCGCCGGAGCCGTCGGCGGTGTACGTGGTCGACGATCGGTACCTGTACGCCACCGACAAGGCCGGCCGCGTCACGCATGCGGAGGGGTGGCTGGGATGGCTGCCCTCGAAGGAGAACGACGAGCGGCGGAATCTGAGCGCTCAGCGTGCGGCGGGGGAGCCGGATCGGCAGCGGAGTGACGACGGTGGGCATCTGTTCGGTACGGCGTTCGACGGCCCAGGCGAGGCGGTCAACCTCACGGCGCAGTCGCGCAACCAGAACCAAGCGGTGCAGGGGAGCGACAACTGGCGGCGGATGGAGGAGAGCTGGCAGGCGCTGCGGGCGGCCGGGATCCAGGTGCATGCCAGCATCGACGTGCGCTACCCGGACGGGACCACGCGCCGGCCGTCGTCCCGGGCGGTGGTCGACCGCCATGACGGCCGCCGATCGCCGCGGCGTATCTTCAAGGAGACCAAGCCCCAGTCGAACCGGGATCGTTGATGTCCGAGATGCCGAACGAGATGGCCACGATCGAGGCGATCGCGCGTGCGCTGACGTCCGAGTTGCCCGCCGGCTGGCACGAGGTCCGGGCGACCTATCGCGCGACGGCGCCGTACGCCGAGCTCGACGCGGATGTGGTCGACGCCTCGGGGACCGCGGCGCAGGTCGACCCGCTGGCCGAAGGGCTGGAGAGTTACTTCGAGACGCTGCGGCTGCAGATGTACCAGCCGGGCAAGGGCACGTGGCTGACGGCAAGTATCGCGATCACCTCCGACGGGCACTTTGCCACGGACTTCGACTACGAGAACGAACCCGCGTGGTCGATGCCGGTCGACGCCGAGATCTACGCGTCGGACCTGGCCGAGTTCCCGCGAGAGGACCAGTACATCCCCGACTGGCTCCGCGAGAAGACTCGGTGACGAACCTCGCCGGACGCGTCGCCCTGGGCGTCGCGGGCCTGTCATTCGCGCCCCGCGACCGATCAGGTGACCTGGCAACGATCCGGGCCGGTATCGCCGCGGGCGCGACCATCCTCGACACCGCGCGCGCGTACGCCCACGTCGACCAGCCCTTGTACGGCGAGCAGCTGGCCGCCGAAGCCGCACATGGTACGAGCGTCATCGTCGGCACGAAGGGCGGTCACTCGAGAACGAGCGAGACCACCTGGGACGCCGACATCAGCGCACCCCGCATCCGCGCGGACGTGGACACCAGCCTGCGCGTCTTCGGGGCCGAGCGCCTCGACCTGTACTACCTGCACCGCGTGGACCTTGCCGAACAGCCCGTGGAGGAAGGCGTCTCCACCCTCGCGGCTTTACGTGACGAGGGAAAGGTGGCGCGGATCGGCTTGTCCAACGTCAGCGTCGCGGAGCTCGAGCGGGCCACGGCCATCGCGCGCGTGGACGCCGTACAGAACAAGCACAGCGCCATGGGTCGCGAGTCGGCCGACGTACTCGCCTGGTGCGAAGTCAACCAGGTCCCGTTCTTCGCGTACTCACCGTTGCGATCCTCTACCGCACCCAACCTCGCCGCGGCGGGGAAGGAACGCGGCATCTCGGTCCAGCGCCTACAACTCCGGGCGCTCCTAGCCTCGTCGCCAGTCCTCTCGGTCATCTCAGGCGCAACCCGCCTGGAAACCGTCCTCGACTCGCTGGCCGCAGCAACCGAGCCCTGGGACGACACCCTCCAGACTGCGTACGCCGCCGATCTCGCTCTCGCCTAGGCGTCAGCGGACGCGTTTCACCGGGAGGATACGCCTGGTAGGTGGTCAGGAAGGCGTAGGCCAGCAGCAGCATGAACCGGCTTTCAGCGTGAGCACGAACAGCACGACGAAGAACCCACCGATCGCGCAGGGCACCAGGAACATCGCGAGCCGGTTGCCGGTGAACAGTTGGACCAGGTAGGTGGCGGCCACCGATGCCACCGGGAGACCGATCCCGAGGACACCGGCGACCACCCCGCGTTGAGCGACTGGGACCTGGTCCGGGAGCACCGCGACCTGCGCGGCGAGCAGAGCGTTCAGAGACAGCTGAGCGACGCACCATCCGATCAGGACGACCAGGACGCTCGGCGCCAGCGCGACGATCAGGATGCCGACACACCCACCTGCCAGTCCGGCGATCATCCAGGGCCGCCGCATGCCGTACGGCGACGACGTACGGTCGCTCAGCTTCCCGAAGAACGGGTTGCCGATCATCGCCACGACGGAGCCGACTCCGGCGACGAGGGCGAGGCTGTTCGGAGCCTGCTCGATCCCGACGAGCGAATTGACCTTCAGCGCCAGGGAGACGAGCAGGGGAGCCAGGAAGACCAGCGAGGTGCCCATCGACGCCAGCGCGTACAAGGTGATGAAGCGCCGGCCGACCCGGTCCATCTGGCTCTCCTTACGGTGGGCGACCCGGGTTGCCTCACGATAGCTGGCGCCTGAAGCCCTTGAACGTCATCCAGATGCCGAGCGAGAGCTCCCAGCACGCGACCGGCAGGGTGGCCAGCATGGTCACGCCAGAGGTCTGCTCGTTGTGGCCGAACAGGGTCGCGACGTTCGCGGCGATGAGCAGCGGGGCACCGATGAGCCCGAGCGTGGGGATGATCCGCGGGACCAGCCGCGACTGGTACATCAAGGTGCCGAGCAGTACGGCGTTGAAGCTGGCCATGAATCCAGGACCGAACAGGAACGTCCAGTCGCGGACCGCGACCAGCGCCTGAGTGCTGCCGGTCACGCCGGTGACCTCCTGGTTGAGTGTGACCACCGCGAGGAGGCTGACCACGCCGGTCATGATGATCGAGGCCTCGACGAGCCTCGACGTGACCAGGCCGAGAGCGAGCGACTGGTTCTGGCGCTTGAGGACCGGGTACAGCGCCACGGCGCTGCCGACGGCGGCGAGGGCGTTGACGAAGTCCAGCAGACCGGCCGTCAGGAGCTGGTTGTCGTGCCCGGCGGCGACGGTCAGGTCCGGGTTCACAGCCGCTTGGATCAGAGCGTAGGCGGGCAGGGAGGCTGCGAAGGTGATCAGGTAGAAGATGCCGGCGGCGCGGGCGTTGTTGCGCGTGGGATCGCCGGAACTGCGGGTGGTTGTGGTGGGTCGAGCTGTGGTGGTCATGGCTTGTCTCCAGTGTTCGGTTCGATCTGGGCGATCGAGATGAGTGGCAGACCGAGGTCGCGGAGTCGTTGCAGCACGCCGTACAAGGCGGCCTGGTCCGCGACGGGACCTCGGAGTGTGGTGGAGCCGTCGGCTCCGGCGGTGAGCGTGAGTCCGTCGAACCAGTCCGACCAGCGCGAGTCGAGGCGTCCGTGAAGGCGGATCTCGTACCAGGTGCTGCCGGATGCGGTGCTCATGCAACGCAAGCTAGGAGCCGATGTGGTGAGACGGCCTCACATCATCTGGTGAACTCGGTGATGATCACCGGGCACGGCTTCGGGACAGCAGGTTCAGCTGATGTGCCCGGCGGACCGCGGCGCGGCGGTTGTTGACGCCGAGCTTGGCGTAGATGTTCTTGGTGTGGGTTCGCACTGTGTTGAGTGACACGACCAACTGGCGAGCGATGGACGGGCCGTCCAACTCACTGGCCAGCAGTCGCAGCACGTCCAGTTCGCGCTCGGTCAGCGGATCGATGAGGTCAGCTTGAGCAGGTTTGGCCGCCGGTGCGCCGGGCGTGGCCAGGAGCTCGCGCAGATACGCCCAGCCAGGTCGGCGTCGGTCGAGGGACTCGAGCAGCGGCTGGACTTCGCGGGAGAAGACTCGGGCGTAGCCCTCGGGTTCGGCCAGCGTCAGTGCGCGCTCCAGCATCGCGTCGTCGCCTGTCGCGAGCGCCAGGAGCACCAGCACCTCGATGACGGTGCCCTGCCGGCCTCCCGCCTCCGCTGCCCGGAGAAGTCGCTCCAGCAAGCCGATGGCATCGTGCGAGCCATCAGCGAGAAGGACCCGGCCAAGAGTCACGTGCTCGTACTCGCGGAGGTAAAACAGTTCGTCCTGCGCGCTCACGCCGTACCGTCGCGCCCACTCCACTGCAGATCCCACGTCCCCGTGCGCTGCCTGCAGTCGCGCGCGCAGGGCCGGGATCGGTCGCACGTTCGGTGCGAAGTCGCCCACGTACACGCGTTCCGCCTCGGCGAGCAGCCCGAGTGCCGCGTCGAGATCGCCCTCGGCCTCCCGGAGCAGCGCCATCGCCACCCGCCACCGGTAGGGGTTCTGAGGCAGCCCGAACTGCTCCCCGAGTTCGTCGCTGCGCCGCAGGTACTCCGTGGCCGCCGCCAGATCGTTGCGCTCCAACGCGATCTGGCTCAGACCGACGTACATGTCCCGAGTGCCCCGCAATCCCTGGCCTGCTGAGAGTTCGAGGGCGCGCTCGTAGGTGCGCTGTGCTTGGCGCAGGCGGCCCTGCGTCAGCTCGAGGTCGGCGAGGGTGATGGAACACCCGAGTACGTCGGACACGTAGCCGAGCCGGTGCAATCCGTCGGTGGCCTCGGTGTAGCTGCGGTGCGCGGCATCGAGGTCGCCAGTCGTCCATGCGGCGAGCCCAGCCAAGGCCTCGGCCGAGGCCCGGGTCAGGTCGTCGTCTTCGCGAGCCTGGGCGACCGCGAGCCGGGAGTGCTCCAGAGTGCCGGCGGGGTCGCCCTCGATGAGGGCCAGGCCGGCCCGGTACAGCTCGATGCCACCAGGCAGCCTGGCCAGCTCACGCTCATCCACGACCACGATCTGGTCAGGATCCTGGTCGAGTAGCTGCTCGACGTTGCCCAACCGGCGCTCGACGTCGTCGAACTCGTTGCTGGCCATCAGCGCGCCGACGAACTCCATCGCGAGGACCGGCCGGCGATCGACCACGTCGTCGGGAAGCTCGTCGATCCACCGGCGCAAGGTGTGCTCCTGACGATTCCTGCGCAGCTCCGGAACGGCCCGCTCGACCAGGTCAGCAGCCCGTCCGATGTCGTGGGCCGCAAGTGCGTGCTGTACGGCGGGAACCGGCTCGCCGGCCTCGTCGTACCAGGTGCTGGCGCGTCGATGCAGATCCGCTTCGTCAGTGCGCTCGTCGCGTAGATGCGAGCGGAGGACGTCGCCGAAGAGGTGGTGATAGCGGTACCAGCGCCGTTGGTCGTCGAGCGGGACCAGGAAGAGGTTCGCGCGGTCGAGCCGCTCCAGCATCGCCTTGCCGTCGTGGCCGCCGGTCACGGCGTCGCACAGCGGTCCGGTGAGCCGGTCGAGGATCGATGTCTCGAGCAAGAACCGCCGGACCGGGTCGGGCTGGCGGTCCAGGACCTCTTCCACGAGGTAGTCGACGACGAATCGGTCGTCGCCGGCGAACCCGGCGATGAAGCCGCCCGGATCGCTACGACCGCGCAGCGACAACGCTGCGAGCTGCAGGGCCGCGACCCAGCCCTCGGTGCGTTCCTCCAGCGACGTGAGGTCCGCACTCGTCAGCTGCAGGCCGGTCAGCTTGTTGAGGTAGGTCTCTGTTTCGGCGAGGGTGAACCGGAGGTCGGCGGCGCGGAGCTCGACGAGCTCGCCGCGGGCGCGAAGGCGGGCCACCGGCAGGCCGGGGTCGGCTCGGGTGCTGATGATCAGCCGCACCTGCGGGGGCAGATGGTCGAGGAAGAAGGCCATCCCGGGCTGTACGCCGGGGCCGTCGACGAGGTGGTAATCGTCGAGGACCAAAGTGACCTCGCCTGGCAGCACGCTCAGCTCATTGAGGAGCACGGTCAGCACGGTCTCGATCGGTGTCCGCCCTGCCTGCAGCAGGGGAAGGGCACCGGCTCCGACGCCCGGGACGGCCCGGTCCAGCGCGGTGGCGACGTACGTCCAGAAGGTCGCGGCCTCACGGTCCCCGGCGTCGAGGGCGACCCACGCGACCGCGCCTCCGGCGTGCTCCAGCCACTGCACCAGCAGGGTGGTCTTTCCGAACCCGGCCGGCGCCGAGACCAGGACCAGGCGGCTGCCCTGCGAGAGGCGATCGTCGAAGCGCGGTCGCGCGACAATTCCGGCCCGTGGTGCGGGGACGAAGAGCTTGGTCTCGACGAGAGCGTCCGTCATGGCAGCCCCTGGGAATTGACGCTATGGGGACGAGCGTAGGTCACGCTTTGCCGCGGCACGGTGATTCGCTCTTTTCGAGCGGGCGGAGGCGCGGTGAAATAGGAGGAGGTGCGGAGGGGGCGGCATGATTGTTGTAGGGGTTGACGGATCGTCGGGTGGGCGGCGGGCGTTGCGGTTTGCGGTGGGGGAGGCTCAGCGGCGGGGTGCGCCGATGCGGGTGGTGCATGTCGTGCTGTCCGAGGCCGAGGTGGAGCAGGCCAGGAAGAACATTCGCGCCGAGGTTGACAGTGCGGGTGGCATGCCACTGCCGCCGACGGAGGTCGAGATCAGCGTCGGCGATCCGGTGCAGGTGCTGATCGAGGCGTCCGCACGCGCTGAACTGCTGGTCGTCGGCAGCCACGCCACGACGTCACTCATCCACTCGGCGCTGGGCAGCGTCAGTACGGCGTGTGCCCAGCTCGCACGCTGTCCGGTGGTGGTCGTCCCCGTGGGCGCCGAACCACGCGGCCGAAGCTGACCCTCGTCCTGACGAGGGGCGGCATCGACAGGCTCCGCCGAGGGCGCAACCGGTGGGGCCGAGGGCCCGTTCCCCCCAGGGCCCGGCTCCCACCCGGCGGTCCCCGCCGCCGGGTGGGACGCTCTCACGCGAGCGCCGACGCGTGGTCCGGAACCTGGGTCTGCATCTCCCGGGGTGTGCGTTCGTAGCCGCCGGACGGTGGCCGGGGTGGGAGCGCCAGCGGCGGGCGCTGAACCTCGTGATACGGGATGGTCGACAGCAGGTGCGCGATCATGTTGATCCGGGCGGCGCGTTTGTCCTCGCTCTCGACGACGTACCAGGGCGCCTCCGGGATGTCGGTGTGCACGAACATCTCGTCCTTGGCGCGCGAGTACTCCTCCCAGCGGGTGATCGACTCCAGGTCCATCGGCGACAGCTTCCAGCGCCGCATCGGGTCCTCGAGCCGGCTGCGGAAGCGGTTCTCCTGCTCGGTGTCGCTGACCGAGAACCAGTACTTGAGCAGCAGTACGCCGTCCTCGATGAGGAGGCGCTCGAAGATCGGGCACTGGTGCAGGAAGCGGGCGTACTCCTGGTTGGTGCAGAAGCCCATCACCCGCTCGACCCCGGCCCGGTTGTACCAGCTGCGGTCGAACAGGGCGATCTCACCGGCCGCCGGCAGGTGTTCGACGTACCGCTGGAAGTACCACTGGGTCCGCTCCCGTTCGGTCGGCGCGGGGAGCGCGACGATCCGGGCCATCCGGGGATTCAGGTATTGCGTCACCCGTTTGATCGTGCTGCCCTTGCCGGCCGCGTCCCGGCCCTCGAAGACGATCACGACCCGTTGGCCCTCGACCCGGACCCACTCCTGCACCTTGACCAGTTCCGCCTGCAACCGCAGTAGCTCGCGCTCGTAGACCTTCTTCGGCAACCGCGCGTTCTTCGCCATCTGACTGCCTCCCCTGATCTCGCCCTTGAAGAGACAGTACGAGATGTTCAGCAGCCGGCGCGGATGACCAGCTGCGGCCAGCCGGTCCGGCAGACGAGGTCGCGCAGCCGGGCGCGGTCGGTGCGGGCGGGCTCGAGGTACGACGCGGTGAGACCGTACGACGCTGCCGTCAGCAGCACACGCTGGAGCGCGAGGCCGGACCGGGTCCAGGCTCGTTCGTCCTCCTCACGGGTGGTGAGGATCGAGATCGCCGGCGCCGGCTCGAACGCGACGCGGTCCGGGACCAGGTCGAGCAGTAAGTCTCGCTGGTGCTGGTTGATCCAGTACAGGTCGGCGCACTCCGCCCGGGCCGCCTTGCCGAGCCGGTCGAGGACGAGGGGCGACATCGGTTGGTCGATCACGGGGCCGCGATACGTGTCCCTGCGGGTCAGGTCGCCGTACAGCGAGCTCAGTACGTGCACCGGCGCGCGGCGGTCGGCGAGGAAGATCCGGGCGACCACCTCGGGCACCGCGGGATCGGGATCGAGCGCGATCGTGGTCTCGTGCCCCAGCATCGCCGCCGCGACGCGAACGTTGAAGGCCGCGGCTCCCGCGCCGACCCGGGCCAGCCGACCGGCCGGGTCGTTCTCCGCCGGCGACGAGTCGAGCAGGATGTCGACCACCGATCCGTCGATCTCGAGCCGGCACGGCCGGGTGCCGTTGATCGATCGCGCCCGCATCGCCGCGGTGAGCAGGATGCCGACTTCGTCATGCGTCGGTGCACTGATCGTCGTCATGTCAGCCTGCCCGATCACGAGGCGCCGCCGTAGGCGAACTCGGCGAGCGGGCGGCGTGGTGTGGTGACGCTTGGCCGGGCGTGCCCGAAGCGGATGATCATGTCGGCGTGGCCCGGTCGTCCGGTCGCGCGCTGGACGGCCCGGCGGAGGTCGTCGTACTCGAGGGGCTGGTTGAGGAACGAGGCGGCGACGCCCTCGCGGGTCGCGGTGAGCAGGACCCGCTCGAGCGCGAGGCCGGCCGTCACGTGGTCGGCGGGTTCGTCCTGCTCGGTGGACAGTACGGCGATCGCCGGGCGCGCCTCGAAGACGGCCTGTGCCCGGATTCGGTCGGCCGGCCGGGTCCCGAGGTCGCGGAACGCGGTCCGGTAGGCGCCGGCTCGCGGCCCGAGTGCTGCCGACGGGATGCCGTCGAAGGTGCGGTCGCCGCCGATCCAGCGGGTGCGTTCGGCGGTGCGCCTCCAGTCGCCGAGTTCGCGCAGATCGGTGTCCAGGAACATGTCGACGAGCGAGTCCACCTGCTCGTCGGTCAGCCACGTGAGGGTGGCGCCTTCGTCGAGGGCGGCGCGGACCAGCCGGATCCGCGTGTCCTGCGACATCCCGGCGCCGTACAGCGGCTCACGGCTGGTGTGCCGGCGCCGGATCGCCGGATACAGGTCCCGAAGCTTCCGATCCGGAACGCCCGCTTCGAGGACGACCCGGGCGAGGAGATCATCTGGATCCAGGGCGAGCCCCAGCCAGGACCAATAGCCCAGGCGGGCCGCCGCGCAGCGCAGGTTGAAGGTGGCCGCCCCGGCGGCGATCCGCATCGCCCGCCGGCTCGGATCCGCAGCCGGCAGCGCGCGCGAGCCGTCCAGATGCACGTCGATCGTGCTCCCGTCGACCGCGAACCGCCACGGCTGCGTGTTGTGCATACTCGGCGCCGCAACAGCGGCTGTGAGCAGCACATCCAGCTGCTCGACTGACAACTGATCACCGGACATCGGCCACCCACCTCGGAATCAAGCGGCCCCACCGGTCCGCCATTTCAGCGTGCGGTGCGCGAGGTCCCCCAGGGCAGCGGCAATGGTCCCGGATGCCCGGGCCCTTCGGCAGGTTCGGCCTGACTGCGGCCCGAAGTGGGTCAGTCGCCGGATTCGCGGGCGCGTTGGGTGTAGGTCCCGGCGGTCAGGGATTGGTAGGAGCTGCGGACGATCGTTTCGAGGATGTCGAGGTCGATGTCGGTGAGGTCCTTGATGTAGACGCAGCCGACGCCGGTGGTGTGCGGCCCCAGCTTGCCGAGCAGGTCGGCGTGAGCGGCCACGCCGTCGTTCAGGTACACCGTGGTCGCGGCCGCGCGGGCTGCGAAGCCGGCGGCGGGCGCGTCGCCCTCACGGCCGCTGGCGTACTTGTAGTGGTATTGACCGTAGCCGATCACCGTGGCCCACATCCGCGGCTCCTCGCCGGTGACGCGGTGCATCAGCCCGAGCATCGTCTCGGCATCCCTGCGCCGCTTGGCGGAGCGCACTTTCGCCAGGTGGTCCGCGACGTCCGAAGTGGTCATGACGGCATCTTCGCACTCACCCGCAGCGGATGAGCACACCGAACGGTCCGCAGGCAACACTCGGGTACGTCGACCGAGGAGACTGCGATGAACCAAGGCTTGCTGAACTCGCTGACGGATGCAGAGCGCTTGCTGGTGGCCGAGACGGACAGGGACACCTTGAAGGGCCTGGACGAGGACGAGCTGCTGGAGCTGCACCAGCGGATTCGCCGCGCTCGGACGAAGTACGTGAAGAACTACCGGCGCGCCGCGAGCGCCGCCGTGGCGCCGGCTGGTGGCCGGGGGATGTCCTACGCCCGGAACCAGCGGGACCGCGACAAGGCCGAGTTGTTCGAGGCGGCCCTGGCGAGAGTCAGCCGCGAAGTTGCGATCGCTGCCAGCCGGGCGTCCAAGCAGTTGCGTAGTGAGCGCATCGAAGCGGCACGCTCGGTCAAGCCGGTTGTCGACGCGCCAGTCATTCCTGCTGTGGACTCGCCGAAGCCGACGGAATCGACCAAGCGGCGCGCGACCAAGACCACCGGCGGACTGAAGAAGGACGCTTCGACCCGCGCGACCGGCGCCCGTCGCCAAGCCAAACGCGACGCCCGCTGAGTGGGGTGGGGCGTCAGAGCGCGGCTGCGTGGGCGATGTTGCGTTGCATGCCGCCGAAGACGATGCCGTGGAACGGTTTGATCGCCCACCAGTAGAGGTGGCCGGGCAGACCGTGCGGATGGAACAGCGCGCGCTGGCGGAAGACCGTGTTGCCGTCACTGTCCTTGTCGATGACGAGTTCGAGCCAGGCAAGCCCAGGCAGCCGCATCTCGGCGCGGAGACGGAGCAGTCTCTGGTCCTCGATCTCCTCGACCCGCCACCAGTCGAGTGGATCGCCCACGGACAGGTCGTGCGGGTTGCGCCGACCGCGCCGAAGACCGGGTCCACCGAAGAGCCGGTCCAGCAGCCCGCGCGCCCACCAGCCGAGCCGCCACGAGTACCAGCCGGTGCCGCCGCCGATGCCCTCGATGACTGTCCACAGCCGTTCGGGACTCGCAGGTACGGCGCTTTCACGCTCGTCGACGTACAAGGAACCACCGGACCAGTCCGGGTCACTCGGCAGCGGGTCGCTCGGGGCACCGGGTGTCGACGCCGACGCCCAGGTCGTCGTCACGTCCAGGTCCTGCACCCGCTTGAGTGCAAGCTCGACGGCCCGGTCGAAGCCGATCAGGCCCGGCGCTGGGTCGGGGACGTACTGCGCGATGTCATGCTCCTTGCAGACAACCTCGTGGACCAGGCTGTCGACCAGCGGTCTGGCGATCCCGCTCGGCACTGGGGTGACCAGGCCGACCCAGTGGCTGGACAGCGACGGGGTGAGGAGCGGCAGCAGCAGGATGCGCCGTTGGTTGAGGTGAGCAACCTTCGCGTAGCGCTGCATCATGTCGCGGTACGTGAGGACGTCAGGCCCTCCGATGTCGAAGCCTCGACTGACCTCGTCCGGCATTGATGCACTGCCGACCAGGTAGTGCAGTACGTCGCGGACTGCGATCGGCTGGATCCGGGTGCTGAGCCAGCGCGGGGTGACCATCACCGGGAGGCGGTCGGTGAGATGCCGCAGCATCTCGAACGACGCCGAGCCCGAGCCGATGATCACAGCCGCGCGCAGCACGGTGACCGGTACGCCGGAGGCCAGCAGGATCTCACCGACCTCGCGGCGGGAGTCCAAGTGCGGCGAGAGCTCTTCGCCCTCGGGATACAGGCCGCCGAGGTAGACGACCCGCCGTACCCCGGCTTCCCGCGCGGCCGTCGCGAAGGTGAGTGCGTTGTGCCGATCACGTGCCTCGAACCGCCGCCCGGTCCCGAGGGAGTGGATCAGGTAGTAGGCAACATCGACACCCTCCATCGCCGCCCGCAGTTGCCCAGGATCCCCGGCGTCCGCCTCGGCGACCTCGACATCGCCGTACCAAGGCCGATCACGCAGCCGCCCCGGATTACGTGCCATCGCCCGTACCCGGAACCCGCCCTCGAGCAACTCCGGCACCAGCCGCCCACCGATATACCCCGTCACACCGGTCACGAGAGCAAGACGCTGAGTCATAGCTTCACCAGCGCATTCCGCAGGCCGGCCTCGGCCTCGTCGCCGAGTTTGGCGAACCGGCCGCGAAAGAGCGGTTCGATGAGTCGCGCGACGCCTTTGCGCTCCAGCGGGGTGTCCACGACGACGGTGCGCTCGATGATGATCACGCTCGAACGGTATCCGCAGCGTCCGGATTCACACCCGGGTTCGGGGCGCGGGGGAAGCCAGGCTGCTGCAACAGCGGGTCGTCGTGTACGTCGAAAGGCTGGGGTCCTGTTCTCTGTACCTCGGACCTGCTTCCCCCGCTTACGTCCAGTGGAGCGCGGGTTCCGGCCGGACAGCAGGGCCGAAGGTCACCTTTTGGTGGTCCGTACGTCCCCGGCTACTCTGCGGGAGTGGGGTTGACGGCCGGCGCATGGGCTGAGCAGCAGGTTGTGGCGGTTCGCGACGATCCGGCGGGGCGCCTCGCGCTGATGCAGCGGTGCTACTACGGGCCCTACGGGCATGCCCCTCGGCATCTGCCGTACCGGCGGGCCGCGGCGTCGGCGATGCGGTGGCAGCTGAAACGGGGTGTGCTGCAGCCACCGTTCAACCACCGGCCAGGGAGTCCCTGGTGGCGGGCGGTCAACGAGCGCGTCCTCCGCGACGGTTGCGAGGCGGTAGCGCTCAGCGGAGACCTCCCGGGTCCGGCATCATCGCGCACCGCCGAGTACTGGTTGGCCTTCGCATTGGAGCCCACCGCCCGGGCGTGGTGGCGCGCACACAACGGCAGCATCGTCGCCGGGTACGTCGAGCATCGCGGGCTGGCCGAGTCGGAGACGGCGCCCGAGCGCTTCTTCATGAATGTCGTCCTGTGCCGCGTGCTCTACGCCCACGCCCTGGTTGCCGCACCACGCCTGTCCCTCGGCTGGTTACGTCCGCTCGCACCCATCCTCGGCGACCCGCGCCTCGGGATGACCGGCATCTTCTTCCAACTGTCTCGCGTACTCCCCGACGAGTACCCACTACGCGACACCGTCGAGTTCTACCTCGGCGCCGAACAAGGCTTGGGCCGCCTGCTGGACTACGGCGTGATCGTCCCGCGCCTCCAACATCTCTACGAATGGTCGGCCGGCGAGCTCGAAGCCCCGGACCTGCTCGCCTGCATCCACGAGGGAGCATTGACCTACGCCTGGTCGATCGACGACCGGGACGTGTGGCAGGCACCGCCGTCCCTTGCGCTCCAGGCCGCGCGCCGGCTCCTCCCACCCCAGCAGGACGCCTCCAGTTGGGGCTAGGCGGGCTTGGACAGCAGGTAGTAGGCGTAGCGGTGGTCGAGCTCGTTGTGCGGCTCGAGGTTGAGGCCGACGGGGGAGAAGCCGCAATAGGTGGCGAGCTTCCAGAAGTCGGAGATGCGGTACGTCGTCATGTCGGCGAGCCGGGAGTGGTAGTCGCGGCGCAGCGGGCGGGTGCTGAAGCGACCCTCGTCGTACTTGGTTTGAATGAGGGCCACCCCACCCGGCCGGAGTAGCTCGAAGGCGATCCGCAGCAGGCGTTCGCCGTACTCCGGAGTGGGGATCAGCTCGAAGACGTAGAAGCTGAGGAAGATGTCGCAAGGACCGTTGACGGTCCGCAGCGCTCGCTCGGGTCCGTCCACGTGGATGAGGATCGGCTGGTACGGCGTGTCGCAGACCCGGGCGACCTGACGCCCGCACTCGTCGAGGCTCGCGGTCGACACGTCCACGCCGACGAACTCGTCCGCCCGCGGTGCGAAATGGACGGCGTTCATGCCGCCGCCACAGCCCCACTCGATCACGCGTCCCCAGTGCGGAGGCGTGTCCAGCATCGCGGAGTAGCGGTCGAACAGGTCGAGATGCCGGCGCCCGATCTGCGACCACAGGTCACCGTCCCCGTCGGAGAAGACGTCGGCGTCGCGCCAGTGCGAGTTGCCCTTCCAGGTGCTGTCGCCGTCGTCCTCCCAGTACAGCTGGGCGTCGGAGGCCAGGTGCCGGTCCGAATGGGTCAGGCCGACCGTGCTCAGCGTCCGCTGGATCAGCGGTTTCCCCCTCGCGCCGAGCCTGCGTACCCGTGCCTGAACCCCATGATGCAGCGCCATCCCCGGACCCCCCTTGGATCACAGCTCAATCTACTATCCGGGATAGTAGCAACTATCGCGGATAGTAGTAGGGGGAATCGGCGACCGGCCTCAGTCCGGACGGTCGGCCTGGTTCAGCAACTGCTGCAGTTTCGTGGCCTCTTCCGGCGGGATCTGCTGGACGAAGCGCAGTAGGGCGGCCGTCGGGTCGCCGCTCTGGGCGAGCGCGTCGTTCATGAGCTCCGCGGCGTAGTCGGCGCGGCTGCGCGTCGGCCAGTACTCATGCGCGCGGCCGCGGAGCTCGCGGGCCAGGACACCCTTCCGATGCAGGTTGTCCATGACCGTCAGGATGGTCGTGTAGGCCACCTTGCGACTCTCTTGGATCTCCTCGAGCACGCTGCGCACTGTTGCCGGCGTGGACCGGTTCCACAGGCACTCCATGACGACCGACTCCAGGTCACCGAATGTGCGCATACTGCATTGTCACACCATCGACGCGAAGAGTGCGCTAGGGAAGCCCGACGTTCTGCGGTCCGATGATCAGCGCGGGCGGCACCAGGGTGACCACGAGCACGAGGGCGCCGACAGCCAGGAGCAGCGGGCGTCCGGTCGGCCGCGCAGGCTGGAGGAGCCGGCGGATCCGTTCAGCGGTGAACGACGCCGCGATGCCGAGGAACGGCGAGGGGCCCGGCGCCGGGAATCTGGCGGCGGCGCCGACCCGGAGCAGTGCGGCGGCGACGGTCTGCGGTCCGCATTGACGGGCCGCCTGGTCGTCGGCTGCCATCTCGACCAGCCGACGGGTTTGGGTGGCGTAGTTGCGGAGAAGTCCGATCGGTGCGAGCAGGCCCGTGATCGCGTCAGCGAGCAGGATCTCTGCGTGATGGCGCTGATCGAGATGCGCCCGCTCGTGCGCGACAGTCGCGGCCATCTCGGCGTCGGTGAGGAGCCGGCGGCCCGCGGAGGTGACGATCACCCGGCCCGACCGGCGCGGTCCGGGGACGCAGTACGCGGCGACCTCCGGCGTGTCGAGCAGGTAGACGTCGCGATCTGCGGTCGGCCGGCCACAGATCCTGACCAGGCGACGGTGCCGTTCCCGGATTCGCGCAGCCACGATCTTTCGCCGTACGACGTCGAGGCTGAAGCCCGTGATCGGTACGGCGACCAGCAGGACGGCCGTGTCCCACCACGGCGACGCCCGGCGGTCATGCGTGAGGACGAGCGCGGCGCCGATCAACGCCGACGGTGTGGCGATACCGCAGGCCTGCCACAGTCGAAGCGCCAGCCTCGGGTGGTCCCGGCTCCAGGTGGACCGGGTGAGCCACGTGTCCACGCCCCGGCCGAGCGTGACGCCGTACGTGACGAGCAGGATCGCGAGGAGGGCGCTCATGTCGGCACTGCACGTTCAGCCGGCAAACACGTGCGGTAGGCAACCAGTTCGGCTGCGAGTTCGCGCATCCGTTCCCCCCGGGGCGACGCATCGGCGGACGACCCCAGGCCCGACACCTGTCAGTCCTTACCCTCGCATCCCGGCCCTCGTTCGCCAAGCGATTCGCCTTACAGACTTGAAGAAATGCGGCGGCTGAACCCGCGGGCCGGGCTCAGCCGCCAGGTGGTCAGCGATGGTGGCTGACGAGTTCGTGGGCTGCTGTGGAGTCGTGGGGGAGAGGCTCGGCGTGGATGGTGGCCGAGGTGAGGCGGCGTACGCCGTGGACCAGTTCGTGCTCGACCTGGTGGCTCAGGTGATGCGCGTCGACCAGCGAGGTGTCCGAGTCGACGGCGATGCGGGCCTCGGCGCGCAGGCTGTGGCCGAGCCAGCGGAGCTGGATGCCGGTCACGTCGACGACACCGGGGGTCGAGCGGATGACCTGCTCGGCCTGGTCGACCAGCGCCGGGTCGACCGCGTCCATCAGCCGGCGGTACACCTCGCGGGCGGCGTCGCGGAGGACGAACAGGATCGCGACGGTGATCAGGAGACCGATGATCGGGTCCGCCAACGGGAAGCCGAGCCAGGCGCCCGCTGCGCTGAGGACCACGGCGAGGCTGGTGAAACCGTCGGTACGCGCGTGCAGCCCGTCAGCAACCAACGCGGCCGAACCGATCCGGCGGCCGGTGCGGATCCGGTACTGCGCCACGACCTCGTTGCCCAGGAAGCCGACCACACCCGCCAACGCGAGCACACCGACATGGCGGACGTCGCCGGGGGTGATGAATCGCATGATGGCTTCGTAGCCGGCGTACGCAGCGGAGGCCGCGATCAGGACGACCACGACGATCCCGGCCAGGTCCTCGGCGCGCCCGTACCCGTAGGTGTAGCTGCGGGTCGCGACCCGGCGGCCGACGATGAACGCGATCGCCAGCGGGATCGCGGTGAGCGCGTCGGCGTAGTTGTGCAGGGTGTCGCCGAGCAGCGCGACCGAGTTCGTGTAGATGACGATCAGGGTCTGGATCAGCGCGGTGATCATCAGGCCGGCGAAGCTGATCTTCAGGCAGCGCATGCCCTCCCTGCTCGCCTCCAGCGCGGAGTCGACCTTGTCGGCGCTGTCGTGCGAGTGCGGGACGAAGATCTCCTTCACCTTGCCCAGCAACCCGGAGTGATGTTCGTGCCCATGGCCGTGACCGTGCCCATGTCCATGGCCGTGACCATGTCCATGGCCGTGACCATGTCCGTGCCCGTGACCGGAGGCGCTTTCGTGTTCGTGCTGGTGGCCCGTCGCGCTCATATGCGTTCTCGTCTCTGCTCAGTTCAGGTGCCGGTTGCCGGGTCGTCGTGAGGTACGGCGTCCGCGGACCGGTGGTGCTCGGGAAAGCCCCCGCTGGAGTGTTCGGCGTGGTAGATCGCGTCCTCGACCAGCTGACTGACGTGCGAGCTCTCGATCCGGTAGAAGATCTGGTTGCCCTGCCGCCGGGTCCGCACCAGGTGCGCCATCCGCAGCTTGGCCAGGTGTTGCGAGACCCCGGCCGGCGACTTGCCGACCGCCGCGGCCAGTTCGTTGACCGGCATCTCGCCGTCCAGCAGCGCCCACAGCAGCCGAACCCGGGTCGCGTCCGACAACATCTGGAAGACCCGGACCGCCAGCTCCACCTGCTCGTCGCCGGGAATCGGCCTGCGTGACTGCGTATCTACGCGCATACGTAGATACTAAGGTAGTGGCGCACATACCTGCAACGTCCGATCGGGGGAGAGGAAGCTGACGGCGCGGGTGGTCGAGCCGGTGGTGGCGAACTCGGCGGCGAGGTCGCCCATGACCGGCGCGAACTTGAAGCCGGAACCCGAGAAGCCACAGGCGACGACGATTCGAGGGTCATCCGGTGCTGGGCCGACGAGCGGTGTCTCGTCCGGGCTGTAGCCCTCGATCCCGGTCTGCAGGTTGACCGGGTCGGGATGCAGACCGGGAAAGAACTCCCGGACCACACCGGCCAGCCGGATCGCCAGGCCCGCATCGACCGATCGCTGCACGTTGCCGAGGTCCGCGATGACCGGATGCGGCTCCAGCTTGATCCCGATCTTCACCGTCGCGCCGTCGAGCGAAGGGAATCCATAGGCCAGTACGTCGCCAACGCGCTCGAAGACCCCGAACACGTCCGGCGCGAAGTCCGCCGGCCGCCGAGCCAGATACCAAGCCTGCACCAGCCTCCGCGGTACGACGTCGGCCGAAACCAGCTCGTGAGCCCAAGCTCCCGGCGCCAGCACCACCCGCTCGTACAGCTGCTCGCCATCCGCCGTGACAACAGCGACCCCATCCGCACGTGACTCCACGCGGAGCACCTCGGTATGCGGACGGACCATCGCACCCAGCCCAGCCGCTCGAGCGACCGCGGCAGCAACGCTCGCCTCCGGTCGCAGGTATCCCGCCAACGGATCGGTGACCCCGACATCGCCAGGCCGTACGACGTGTTGCGGAAACCGCGACCGCAGCGCGTCCTCGGTCAGGACCTCGTGCGGGAGCTCGTTGTCCTGCGCCGAAGCGATCGCCGACACGATGGCCGGCGTACCTTCGGGACCGAGAATCACGCCGCCGGTCTGACCGAACAGCTCGCGTCCGGACAGTTCCGCGAGTTCCCGCCACAAGTCGAGAGCCTCGACAGCGAGTGGTGTGAAGCGCGGCTCGCGCTGACTCTGGACCGAGAACCGCCGGGTCTGACCGGCTGACGCTCCGCGATCGTGTGCGATGCCGAACTGCTCGTACCCGTGGACGGCGATCCCGCGTTCGGCGAGCCGCCACAGGGCCATGGACCCGATCGCGCCCAGGCCGACGACGGCCACCCCGGCCCGGCTCATCGTGCGACTCCCGTCAGTTGCGCTGTGACGAATGCGGTGACGTCATTCGTCGACGCCGTACCGCCGAGGTCGGCTGTGCGGGTCCGCGGATCCTTGAGTGCTGCCTCGATAGCGGTCATCAAGTCAGTAGCGGGTTCGGGAAGTTGGAGGTGCTCGAGCATCAAGGCGACCGACCAGAGCATCCCGATCGGGTTGGCGAGTCCGCGGCCGGCGATGTCGGGTGCCGATCCGTGCACTGGCTCGAACATCGAGGGTCCCGGCCCGTCGGGGGCGAGGTTCGCCGACGGTGCGATCCCGATGCTGCCGCAGACCGCGGCGGCCAGGTCCGACAGGATGTCGCCGAACAGGTTCGACGCGACCACCACGTCGAAGTCGGTCGGCCGCATCACCATCCGCGCCGCCATCGCGTCGACGTGCTCGCGCAGCACTGTCACCGCGGGATGTCGTACGGCGACCTCGTCGACGACCTGATCCCAGAAGGTCATCGTGTGGATGATCCCGTTGGACTTCGTCGCCGAGTGGACGCGTCCCCGCCGGCTCTCCGCCACCGTCATCGCGTACTCGGCGATGCGCTCGATCCCGATCCGCGAGAACGTGCTCTCCTGCAGCGCGACCTCCGACGGACCCTGGCCGATCCGCCCGCCGACCTGGCTGTACTCGCCTTCGGAGTTCTCCCGGACGACCACGAAATCGGTGCCCTCGGCCACTTCCGGGCGGACCGGCGCCGGCACGCCCTCGAAGATCCGCATCGGGCGCAGGTTGACGTACTGGCCGAAGGCCCGCCGGATCGGGATCAGCAGTCCCCACAGCGAGACATGGTCGGGCACACCGGGCCAGCCGACCGCGCCGAGCAGGATCGCGTCGTGCTGCGCCAGTACGTCGAGGCCGTCGTCGGGCATCATCGCGCCGTCGCGGTGGTACCGCTCGCACGACCAGTCCAGCTCGGTGGTGGTGAACGAGACGCCGTACGTCCTACTCACGGTGTCGAGCACCCGCTTGGCGGAGTCCATCACCTCGAAGCCGATGCCGTCGCCGGGGATGAGCGCTAGCCGGATCACGTGAAAGGACCTCCTCGGTCGGTCAGAAAGCGGGGGACGACAGGTACTTGAACTGCAGGTACTCGTGCAGTCCCTCGGGACCGCCTTCGCGGCCGAGCCCGGACTGCTTCACGCCGCCGAACGGCGCCGCCACGTCCGAGACGAGACCGCGGTTGATGCCGACCATGCCGCTCTGCAGGCCGGCGGCAACCCGGCGGACGCGCTCGGCGTCCCGGCTGATCACGTACGCCGCCAGCCCGTGCTCGCTGTCGTTGCCAGCAGCAACCGCCTCGGCCTCGGTGCCGAACCGCCGGATCGCGGCGACCGGGCCGAACACCTCCTCGCGCAGGATGTCCGCGTCCGCGGGCACATGGTCGATCACGGTCGGGGCGACGTAGTGGCCGGGACCATCCGGGATTGGTGCTTGCGCAACCACGACGGCGCCCTTCGCGACGGCGTCGTCGACCAGGCGGTGTACCTTCTCGACCGCGCGGTGGTCCACCAGTGGCCCGAGTTCGGTGTCCTCGTGGCCGGGCGGACCCACGACGATGGCGGCCATCCGCTCGGCGAAGGCGCCGACGAACGCGTCCGCGATGCCGTCGGCAACCAGGAAGCGGTTGGCCGCGACGCACGACTGGCCGCCCAGCCGCATCTTGGCGATCATCGCCTCCCGGACCGCGACCTCGGCATCGGCGTCGTCGAAGACGAGGAATGGCGCGTTGCCGCCCAGCTCCATCGACGTCCTCAGGACCCGGCGGCCACTCTGCTCCAGCAGCATCCGGCCGACGTCGGTCGACCCGGTGAAGGAGACCTTGCGCAACCGTGGATCGGCCAGCAGCGGACCGCTCACCTCCGCGGGCCTGCTCGTGGTCACCACCGACAGCACGCCCGGGGGCGCGCCCGCACGCAGCAGCAACTCGCCGAACACCAATGAGGTCAGCGGCGTCAGCTCAGCCGGCTTGAGTACGGCGGTGCACCCGGCGGCTACCGCAGGAGCAACCTTCCGGGCTGCCATCGCCAGTGGGACGTTCCACGGTGTGATGAGCAGACACGGGCCGACGGGTTCCGCCACCGTCACGATGTGATGCTGGCCGTTCGGCGCGACAGTACTGCGACCGTGCGGGCGGACTGCTTCCTCGGCGTACCACCGGACGTAGTCGGCGGCGTAGAGGACCTCGCCGCGCGCCTCGGTGATCGTCTTGCCGACCTCGAGTGTGAGGAGCTGGGCCAGCCGTTCCTTGTCGGCCAGCATTGCGTCGTAGAGCCGATGCAACACATCAGCTCGTTCGCGCAGCGTCGTACGAGCCCAAACGGGCGCTGCCTCGGCGGCGGCGTCGAGCGCGGCGAGGGCGTCGGCGGGTCCGCAGTCGGGGACCGAGGCGATGGGTTCTTCGGTGGCGGGGTCGAAGACCTCGAAGGTCGCGCCGGTCGACGCCGGACGCCAGTCGGTGGTCAGGAAGCCGGCGGGGACGGACTGCAGCGCATCGGTGCCCCAGGCGATCGTGGTCACGGATACCACCTTCAGCGCGCGCCGGCTGGAGCCGGCTCGGTGCTGAACTCGTCCGCCACGCCGGCGTGGATGTGCAGCATCCGCGCGAGCAAGCCGTTCCCGCGAGTGAACTTCAGCGGACTGCCGGCGCCGTCGAAGAACGCGGTGCCCTGGTCGGGCGACTTGTCGCTCTTGTCGTCCGGGTAGAGCGGGTTGATCGTGTTCTCGATCTTCGGCCACAGGGCTCGCGCCGCCTCGGTCGATTCGAACTCCAGCAGCATCACGAGGGTGTCCGGGAGCAGCTCGCCGGCCACCTCCTCGAGGACGGAACCGCCCAGGTAGCCGGGGTGTCCGCCCAGGGAGCGCAGCCAGTCGGCCAGGTACTCCTTGGCTTCGGCGGCCTTGCCGGGCTGGGGAACGAAGATGAAGATGTCACGTCGTTTCACAGCGAAGTCCTTTCGGATAAGGGGAGTTCGAAGAACGCGGCTCTGGTCACGCCGTCGACGTCGTCCTCGACGAGCTCGCAGCCGAGGGACAGCCAGAACGGCAGTGCGCCGGGGGAGTGCGGGTAGGTGTGCAGGGCGATGGTGTCGTAGTGGCCTTCGGCCCGAGCCCGGGCGAGAGTGGCCTCGACGAGTGCTCGGGCGATGTGCCGCCGCCGGTGCTCTTTGAGCACGTACACCCGGACCAGCTGACCGGTCCGGCCGTCGCGGTAGCGCTCGACCAGGTGCTGCGGGCTCAGGCCCTCTTTGAGCGCACCGCCGCGGATGCCGCAAGTGGCGATGACCTCGCCGGTGGCGGCGTCCTCCGCGACCAGCATGAAGGGGCCTTCCGGCCCGAGGTACCAGCCGGCCAGGTCGTCGATGTCGGCGTGGATCACCGGGTGGTAGGGCTCGCCGAAGTCCTCGGTGACCGAGCGCATCATGACCGCGCGAGCGGCGGGGATGTCGGACTCGGTCAGCTCCCGGACGACTGTGCCGTGGGCGGTTTCGGGGTTGGTCGTCATGTCCGGTCCTCTCGTGGACGGACCTTCATCATGACCCCGCGATCAGATTGTTGACAACCCTTCATTGCGTCATTTTGCCGTCATCAGGACGACATGTGCGCTCCGTAACCGGCGACGGACCGGAAGCTCGAAAGGCCTGTAAAACAAGGCGCTAGCAGCGTCACCGCGCACGGTTTCGGTTGTTACACAGACGCTGCGTTTTGGTCGACAGGCGATTCATCAGCGTCGAGTTGTTGACAATCTGAAGCGGGCGCTCCTACCGTCCTGGACAACGCACCGAGCCGATCCGACGGCTCTCCTACCGATCAGGTGGTGACATGCGACCGATACGTCCCCTGTCAGGCGCTGCGCTCTGCATCGCCGCACTACTCCCGGTCACGGCCTGCGGAAGCTTCACGAGCTCCGGAACGTCCGCGAGCGCCGCGGACCGCAGCCTGACCATCGCCCTCCAGTTCACGCCGAAGGCCGGCTACGCGCTCGAGACCGACGACGCCTTCGTGCTCTCCCAGGTCGGCTGCCTGGAGACCCTGCTCAAGTACGACTTCACCTCTGGCGAGCTGCAGCCGCTGCTCGCGACCAAGTGGACGCACACGAGCCCGACCACGTGGGACTTCACCCTCCGCCAGGGCGTGAAGTTCCAGGACGGCACGGCGCTCGACGCCGAAGGTGTCGCCTTCGCCCTGAACAAGCTGCTCAAGTCCGCCACGCCGCCGCGCGCCTTCACCCCGAAGGTGGTCAGCGGCGTGCAGGCGGTCGACCCGACGACCGTGCGGATCACGACGCCGAAGCCGAGCGCGTTGCTGCCGTACCGTGTCGCCAGCGTGAACACCGGCGTCCTAGCGAAGGCGGCGTACGGCGGTCGCGGCACGGACGTGGTCAAGCACTGCACCGGACCGTTCACCATCACCGCCCAGAAGCCACAGCAGTCGATCTCGCTCGAGCGCAACGACGCCTACTGGGGCACGAAAGCGACGCTGGCCAAGGCCGAGGCGAAGTTCCTGCCCGACGGCAACGCGAGGGCCACCCAGGTCCGCACCGGTGAGTCGCAAGTCGGGCTCGGTGTGCCGTCGGCGAGTATCAAGGAGCTGTCCGGCGACAAGAGCGTCGTGGTGTCCGAGGCCGCGACACCGCGGACGACGGGCCTCTACCTGAACTACAGCAAAGCGCCGTTCGACAACGCCGATGTCCGCAAGGCCATCCAGCAGACCGTCGATCTGGACGCGATCGCGAAGACGATCTACTCCGGCACAGTCGAGCCCGCGTTCGGCCCGTTCGCGGCCAACGAGCCCTGGGCGCCGAAGGGTGTCCAGCCGGCCGCCAAGAACCTCGAGGAAGCGAAAGCCCTGCTGCAGAAGGCCGGCTACGGCCCGGGCAAGCTGACGGTCTCGCTGCGGGCGTACACCGAGCGGCCGGAGTTCGCCGACCTCGCCGCGGTGGTGCAGGAGCAGCTGAAGCAGATCGGCATCACCGTGAAGATCTCGATGTCCGACTACGCGGGCCTGGAGCCGTCGCTGCTGGGCGGCACCTACGACCTGACGCTGTTGTCGCGCAACCACCTCACCGACATCGCCGACCCGATCGGGTTCCTCGAAGCCGACTACACCTGCAAGGGCACGTTCAACATCAGCCACTACTGCGATCCGGCCTTCGACGCGAAGCTCGCCGAAGCCAACGGCGAGAAGGATCCGGCCGCGCGCTACGTGATCTACGCCGAGCTGGCCAAACAGCTGCAGGAACAGGCGATCACCGTGTTCCTGGTCAGCGACAAGACCATCGCCGCCCGCCGCGCCGGGGTCCAGAACTTCGTCGACGACCCGTTGGCGCGGTACGCGCTGACTCCGCAGCTCTCACTGACCGACTGATCTCAGCAGAAGGAGAACGACGCGATGGAACTGCTCGGGTTCAAACCGAAGTACATCACCTTCGACTGCTACGGAACGCTGACGAACTTCCGGATGAACGACACGGTGCGGCCCCTGATCGAGGGGGTCGTGCCGCCGGAGCGGACCGAGGAGTTCCTGAAGGACTTCCGCGCGTACCGGATCGACGAGGTGCTCGGGGAGTTCAAGCTCTACCCGGTGCTGCTGCGCGACGCCTGGCAGCGGGTCTGCAACCGGTGGCGGATCCAGTTCAGGCCCTCGGACGTGGACGCGATCGTCGCCGACCTCGGGACCTGGGGCCCGCATCCCGACGTCCCCGAGCCGCTGGCGAAGCTGGCGGCGCACTACCCGCTGGTGATCCTGTCGAACGCGGTCGACGACATCCTGGCCGGCAACGTCGCCAAGCTCGGGGTCGACTTCCACCGGGTGTTCACCGCCGAGCAGGCGCGGGCCTACAAGCCGCGGTTCCAGGCGTTCGAGTACATGCTCGACCAGCTCGACGTGGCCCGGGACCAGATCCTGCACGTGTCGTCGCACGTCTGGTACGACCTGATCCCGGCCCACGAGCTGCGGATCAAGCACAAGGTCTACGTCAACCGCGGCTACGACCCGTCGACGCCGTTCTACGAGTACGCCGAGACGAGTGATCTGACCGGCGTCCCCGGGCTGCTGGGGCTGTGATTTCGTGAAGCTGACCTCTTACTGGCTCGACACCGCCAAGCCGGCGGGCGACTTCCGGCACCAGGAGCTGCCGGCGTCGGTCGACGTGGCCGTCGTCGGCGGTGGACTGACCGGCCTGTCGACCGCGCTGCACCTGGCCAAGCAGGGCGCGAGCGTCGCCGTACTCGAGGCCCGCACCCTGGGCTGGGGCGCGTCGGGTCGCAACGGTGGGATGGCGACGACCGGGCTGGCGATCTCGTTCCCGAAGGCAGTCAAGCGGTACGGGCTGGACGCCGCGACCCGGATGTTCACCGTCTACAACGACGCGATCGACACCATCGAGGACGTGGTCGCGACCGAAGGCATCGACTGCGACTTCGAGCGGGTCGGCAAGCTGAACCTGGCCAGCAAACCGGCCCACTACGACGACTTCCAGCGCGCGGCCGAGTTGCTCGAACGGCACGCGGGTCACCAGACCACGCTGCTGCCGAGCCACCGGATGCGGGAGGAGATCGGCAGCGACTTCTTCCACGGCGCGATGGTCGACCCACTCGCCGCGGGCGTGCACGTCGGCAAACTGTGCAGCGGCCTCGCGATGGCGGCCTCGCACTACGGCGCTTCGCTGCACGAGGACTGTGAGGTCGTGTCCTTCGAGCGGCTCGGTGAGCGCCGGCAGCGGGTCGTGACCTCGCAGGGATCGCTCGTCGCCGAGGATGTGGTGGTCGGCACCAGCGGCTACTCCGGCAAGCTGCTGCCCTGGCTGCGCCGCCGGATCGTGCCGATCGGCAGCTTCATCGTGGTCACGAAGCCGCTGGACAAGGCGGTGCTCGACGAGTTGCTGCCGCTGCGCCGCGTCGCGTCGGACAGCAAGAACTTGATCTACTACTTCCGGATCACGCCCGACGACCGGCTGCTGTTCGGAGGCCGGGCCCGGTTCGCGATGTCCAACCCGGGCTCCGACCTGCGGTCCGGGGACATCCTGCGGCGGGCGATGACGAAGGTCTTCCCGCAGCTACGCGGTGTCGGCATCGACTATTGCTGGGGCGGTCTGGTCGACATGTCCCTCGACCAGATGGTGCACGCCGGCCGCCGGGACGGCGTGTTCTACTCGGTCGGCTACAGCGGTCACGGCGTCCAGATGGCCACCCACATGGGCAAGGTCGTCGCCCAGGTGCTGGGCGGCGACGACCGCGCCAACCCGTGGCGCGACCTGTCCTTCCGCGCGGTTCCCGGCCATGTCGGGCCGCCGTGGTTCCTGCCGCCGGTGGGGGCCTACTACCGCTTCCTGGATCTCGTGAAGTAGGTCTGCGGAGAGGATCGGAGGTACGGCATGCGATTCCTGCTCAGGCGACTGTCGGTACTGGCCGCCGCGTTGCTGGTGGTCTCGTTCCTGGTGTTCCTGATTCCCTACCTGACGCCGGGGGACCCGACCCGCAAGATCCTGCGCGGCCGGGTGAACGCGATGGAGATCGACCCGGCGCAGTTGGCGTCGCTGAGTGCGCAGTACGGCCTCGACCGGCCGGTGCTCGTGCAGTACGCCGACTGGCTCGGCGCAGTGTTCCGGGGCGACTTCGGCTACTCGTACACGAGTCAGGCGGCGGTCATGCCGCAGATCGGTGCGGCCGCGATGGTGACGCTGGTGCTGGCCATCGGGGCGCTCGGTCTCGCGGTTCTCGTGGCGCTGCCGTCGGGCATCCTGGCGGCGATGCGGCGCGGTGGTCCGATCGACACCGCGATTACCACGGTGACACAGGCGTTCGTCGCCGTACCGGAGTACTGGCTGGCGCCGCTGCTGATCCTGGTGTTCGCGGTCAAGCTGGGCACGCTGCCGTCCGCGGGGTGGGCCGGACCGGCCTGGATGATCCTTCCCTGCGTGACGCTCGCGCTGCGGCCGATCAGCTACTTCACCCAGATCACCCGGGCGTCGATGACCGAGGTGCTGGAGTCGCCGTACATCGTGGGTGCCCGGGCGCGGGGCCTGAGCTACTACCGGACGATCCTGCGGCACGGGATCCGGAACGCGCTGATTCCGGTGCTGACCCTGTTCTCCGTCTGGCTCGGTGGACTGCTCGGTGGATCCGTGGTGGTCGAGGTGATCTTCGGCATTCCGGGGATGGGCCGGCTGGTCTACAACGCCGTCCACAACGGGGACATCCCGATGATCCAGGCATCGATGGTCACCATCGTCACGATCACCGTGCTGCTGGCGACCCTGACCGACGTTCTCTACACCGTGATCAACCCGACCGTGAGGGGAAGCCATGTCGGTTCTTGACGGTCCCAAGACGGTGGCAATCGCCCCCGCCGCAGCCACGGCTGTGAAGCGGGCGAAGCGACCGGCCCGCCGGCCGTGGCCGCTCGTCGCAGGCAGCGTGATCCTCGGTCTCATCGTGGTCGTGCTACTGCTGACGCCGTGGATCGCACCAGCGGATCCAACGCAGCAGGACCTCACCCAACGGCTGGCGGGTCCCAGCGCGGAGCACTGGCTGGGGACCGACCAGCTCGGACGGGACCTGCTGAGCCGGCTGATGTACGGCGGCCGGTTCTCGGTGACGATCGCGGGGATCACCGTCGCGATCTGCGCCGTACTGGGGACGCTGGTCGGGATCCTGTGCGCTCGGGTCCGGGGTGCTTTCGACGAACTGGTCATGCGGGTCTGCGACGTACTGCTGGCCTTCCCTGAGATGATCGTGGCGATGTTCGTCGTGTCGATCCTGGGCGCGAGCAAGACGACGCTGATCCTCGCGCTGGTCGTCGGCGGCTGGACGCCGTTCGCGAAGCTGGCGCGCGGGGTCGCGATCGAGGTCGACGCGCGCGGGTTCATCGAGGCCGCGCGGGCGCTCGGCTGTTCGCGGCAGTTCATCGTGCTGCGGCACCTGCTGCCGAACTCGCTGAACCCGCTGATGGCTCATGCCGCGCTGCGTTTCGGGCACAAGCTGATCACGGTCGGGGCGTTGTCCTACCTCGGGCTCGGCGTGCAGCCACCGGCGGCCGACTGGGGCTCGATGCTGGCCGCGGCGCAGCCGTTCCTGAGCCAGGCGCCGCATCTGGTCGTCTACCCGGGCCTGGCGATCTTCGTGACCGCACTGAGTGTGACGATGATCGGCCAGGGCATCAACGCGCGGCGGGGGAGCAGGTCATGACCGAGCGAAGCGAGGGCATCATCCAGCACAGCGCGACTTGTGCCTCATCCGCGCCCGGAGCGAAGCGAGGACGTGGATGAGCCCGCCGGCCGCAGTTCGGAGAGAGGAACGAATGGCCAACAACTCAGAGGTGCGCAAGCGTCCGACCCGGGTGCCCAAGCCGACGCTGGCGGCGGTCGTCACCGCGGAGCTCCGCGAGGCGATCATCAGCGGCCGGATCCCACCGGGCGCACAGATGAACGAGGTCGAGCTGGCGGCCCGGTTCTCGACCAGCCGCGGGCCGATCCGGGAGGGGATGCAGCGGCTGGTGCAGGAGGGCTTGCTGATCAGCAGTCCACACCGCGGTGTCTTCGTACCGGTGCTGTCCGCGGACGACGTACTCGATCTCTACTTCGCGCGTGCGTCACTCGAGCGGGGTGCGATGTTGCGGATCGCCGAGCGCGGTCTGCCCGCGGCGACGATCGCCACGCTCGAGCAGGTCCTGGGGGAGATGGAGCTCGCGCTCGCGGACAACGACACCGCGGCTGCCGCGGCGGCTGACCTGCGCTTCCACGAGGCGGTGGTTGCGGCGGCGGGGAGTCCGCGGCTGCAGCAGATGTACGAAGCGCTCCTCGGGCAGATGCGACTCGGCCTGAACCTGGTGATCGGGACCTACGCCCAGCGCTCCGATCTGGTCGCGCAGCACGCGGACCTGCTCCGGCACCTGAAGACCGGTGACCGGGACGCGCTGATGCGGACCATCGACTTCCATTTCGACATCGCCATCGAAGACCTGGCCACCGAGTGAGGAACGAGCCATGGAACCCCTTCTCGAGATCGACGGCTTGACCGTCAGCACCCGGGAGGCGTCGCCCAAGCGCCTGCTGGACGGGATCAGCCTGCGGGTCTGTCCCGGCGAGGTGCTCGCAGTTGTGGGTGAGTCCGGCTCGGGCAAGAGCCTGACCGCACTCTCGATCATGCAGATGCTGCCCGCCGCGCTGAGCATGCAGGCAGAGCGGATGACGCTGGACGGTGACGATCTGCTGTCGCTGCGCCGTAAGGAGATCGACGGTCTGCACGGCGGGCGGATCGGCATGCTGTTCCAGCAGCCGCGGCGGATGCTCGACCCGACCGCGACTGTCGGGAGCCAGGTGGCCGAGCCGCTGGTGAAGCATCTGCGGATGAGCCATCGGGACGCGCGCCGTCGCGTCCTCGAGCTGCTCGCCGACGTGGGTATCGACGAGCCCGCGCGTCGGGCACAGGCGTACCCGCATCAGCTGTCGGGCGGGTTGGCCCAGCGGGTGATGATCGCGATCGCTCTCGCGGCCTCGCCACCGCTGCTGATCGCCGACGAACCGACCACCGCGCTGGACGTGACAGTCGAGGCGCAGATCCTGCACCTGCTGAAGCAGAAGAAGCACGCACTCGGCATGAGCATGCTGTTCATCTCGCATGACCTCAACGTGGTCGCGTCGATCGCGGACCGGATCGCGGTGATGTACGCCGGCCGGGTCGTCGAGAGCGGGACCGCGGACGAGATCCTGACCCAGCCCGAGCATCCGTACACGCGAGCGCTGATCGAATGTGCCTCGCTGCAACCGGATGCGAGCGGGCAGCTCTACGTGATTCCAGGTGGCAGCGACACCGCTCGCGACCTGGACCGCGGCTGCCGGTTCCGCCCGCGCTGCGGACTCACCCAGGAGGCCCACCTGGAACAGAAGTGCGACTCCAACGAGCCCGTCCTGCTGTCGCTCGGCCGGACGCCGGCAGAGCACGAGTGCCGCTGCTGGGGTACGGCGGAACACCAGGAGGGAGCATGAGCGCCTTGGTCCACCTGGAGAACGTGGTGAAGCATTTCCCGCTTCGTCGGCGTGGTTTCGGCCGGCGCGAGTACGTGCACTCCGTCGACGACGTGACGATCACGCTGGACAGCGGCCGGTCGCTCGGGATCGTCGGCGAGTCGGGCTCCGGGAAGAGCACGCTGGCGCGGATCATGCTCGGGCTGCAGGCGCCGGACTCGGGCCGGGTGGACGTGGCCGGCGTCCGTGTCACCGGTCTGAAACGCAAGGACGACAAGGCGTTCCGGCGCAAGGCGCAGATCGTTTTCCAGGACCCGCACTCGGTGATGGATCCGCGGATGACGGTTCGGCAGAGTCTGGTCACCGTACTGGCGCAGCATCGGATCGGCGACGGACCGGACCGGGAGGCGCGGGTGATCCAGGCACTACGGGAGGTCGGCCTGGAGGCGTCGTACCTCGACCGGTATCCGGCTGACTGCTCGGGTGGTCAGCTGCAGCGCATCGTGATCGCTCGGGCGTTGCTGTTGGAGCCGGCGGTGCTGGTGTGTGATGAGCCGACGTCCGCCTTGGACGCGTCTGTTCAGGCCAAGGTGCTCAACTTGATCGGGCAGCTTCGGCGGGACCGTGAGCTGACCATGGTGCTGATCTCACACGACCTGCGCGTTGTCCGGCTGACCAGCGACCGGGTCGCGGTGATGTACCTCGGGCAGATCGTCGAGACCGCCGATCGCGAGGAGCTCTTCACCGGCGCCCGGCATCCCTACACCCTCGCGCTGCTCGCGGCCGCGACTCACGCCACAGGCGAGGAGCGGATCGTCGCCCAGGGCGAGCCCCCGTCGCCGGTGCATCCGCCGGCCGGCTGCCGCTTCAACACCCGCTGCCCGCTGGCAACCGACCGCTGCCGCGACGAGGCCCCGCCCCTGACCGAGGTAGCCCCCGGCCACGAAACCCGCTGCCACCGCTCAACCGAATCCCGTCAACTGCTCGCCTCATGACCTCCGCAGGGCTTTGAGGGCTGCGACGTAGATTTCGGAGAACGTCGGGAACGGCTGGATGGTGTCGCGGAGGACGGTGAGCGGGATGCGGGCGCGGATCGCGAGCGTGGCCTGCTGCAGCCATTCGCCTGCCTCCGGACCCAGGGCGTAGGCGCCGGTGAGCCGCTCGCCGTCGCTGAGCAGGGTGAGGAATCCGGGGCTGTTGGCGTACTCGTGCGTGTAGGTCGCAGTCTTCGCCACGTCCCGCAGCGCGATGGTTGCGCTGTACGGCGCTTCCGTCGCGCCAACCGCCGCAGCCTGCTGATCGGTGAAGACGACCCTAGGTACGGCGTCGTAGTTGGCTTCCCGTGGTTCGCCGAGGATGTTGGCCGCGACGACGCGAGCTTGGTACTTGCCGACGTGAGTCAGCTTCCAGAGGCCCGTCACGTCGCCCACCGCCCAGACCCGGTCCGCCACCCGCAGGCGAGCGTCGACCGGCACGCCGCGGGCGTCAGCCGTGACACCGATCGTGTCCAGCCCGATACCGTCGACCCGCGGCCGGCGACCCGTAGCTACCAACAGCCGGTCGCCACGAACCTCACGACCGTCATCCAGCACGAGCACGTAGTCGTCACCGTCGCGTCGGGCTGCGGTCGCCCGCGCGCTGAGGATCAGTTCGACGCCGTCCCGGCGCAGCACCTCGCCGAGTGCCTCACCGAGCGGTGCCGCCTCGCGTGACAGCAGGTGCGTGTCGGACTCGACCAGGACGACCTCGCCGCCGAAGCGCCGTACCGCTTGCGCCAACTCGACGCCGACCGGGCCGCCGCCGAGCACCACGAGTCGGCGGGGGACCGCCTTCATGCTCGTTGCCTCGCGGCTGGTCCAGACGCCGTCGAGCTCAGTGAGGCCCGGGATGGGCGGCACGACCGCGTCCGATCCGTTCGCGAGTACGATGTGCTCCGCTGTGTATTGGCGTCCGTCAACCTCGACGACGCCCGTGCCGGCCAGCCGGCCGCTGCCGCGGATCAGGTCGATGTTGTTGTCGGCGAGCCACTTCTCCTGACCGGCGTCGGTGTGGTCGGACACCATGTAATCGCGGTAGGCGAGCGCTGCCTCGACGTCGACCGTCGCCGGAGCGGCAGCCTCGTTCGCGGCCTGCGCGGCCTCGCCCGGACGGAGCAGGGTCTTCGACGGGATGCAGGCCCAGTAGGAGCACTCGCCGCCGACCAGCTCGCGCTCCACGACTGCGACCCGCAGGCCGCCCTCGGCGAGTGCCCCGGCGGCGTGCTCACCGGGGGAGCCGCCGCCGATCACGATGACGTCGTAGTCGCTCATTGCGGGAGCTCCTGACCGGTCCGCTCGGCGACCATGTAGGTGGCATACCACTCGGGCCAAGCCTCGTCGTACTTGCCGCCGTTGCGCTTCTCGTGCTCACCGTGGGCCATCGCTGCGCGCTGGAGGGCCTGCCGCAGGTCGTCGACCGAGGTGTACGTCGTTTCCGCCGGGTCGATGCGCCCCGGGAGCCGCTTGGTGACCTCCTGCAGCAGCCACGCGTTGCCGTCGGGGTCGGTGAACGTGGCGAACGAGCCGTAGCTGGCGCGCTCGTCCGCGGGCCCGGCGACCCGGCCGCTTCCGTCGTCCTGGAACTGCGCGCCCGGGGTCGTGGGGTGGAACGCTTCGCTGACCTCGACACCGCGAGCCGCGAGGTCACTGCGCGCGGCCTCGATGTCGGCGACGATCAAGTAGAGGCCCTGGGCCGAGCCCGGCTCGGCGGTGGTGATGTTCGAGCCGAACTGCACCGAGGCCGGCGAACCCGGCGGCGTGAACTGGACGACCCGGAAACCGTTGTCGAATGCGAAGTCGGCGTCCAGCCGCCAGTCCAGCAGCTGGTAGAACGCCTTCGCCTTGTCCACGTCGGTGACCGGGATGACGACGGCCTCGAACTTGTAGTCGGTGCTCACTGCTTCCTCCTGTGGGGTTCGTCCTGACACCACCGACTATCGCTCCCCGGGACCGGGTTCGCCCCAGTGGTGATCCCTGGTGTCAGCCCCTGGGACGGGATCGGCCCGGTGGTTGCGCCGGACGGTCCGGGCGTGGGACACCTGATCGGGTCAGGGAAAGATCCCGGCCAGGGGGAGCTGACCATGAGTGACCAGGACCAGCGCCAGGGCGAGCAGCAAGCGGCCGAACGCGACGAGCGGGCGGACGGCGGCCCGCGTCGGCGCTCCGACCAGCCATGGCGGACCGAGGGCCTGCCGACCGGGAAGGGCGACCGGCCCCGCCGTCCGCGCTGGCTCCGGCTGGTGGCATGGATCGCCGGCGGCTACCTGGTGCTGTTCCTGCTCACCACGATGCAGGACCAGATGTCCGGCGGAGCGGAGACGGTCGCCTACACCGAGTTCACCACCCAGGTGGAGAAGGGCAACGTCGCCGAGATCTTCGCCCGGGGTGACACGATCGAGGGCCGGCTCAAGGAAGCGGCGTCGGTCCCGGGCAAGACGGACACGTCGTACACGAAGTTCACGACCGAGCGGCCGACGTTCGCCAACGACGACCTGTACGGCGCTCTGGAGACGAGCGGCACCACGGTCAAGGCCACCCCGGTCGTCCAGTCCCGCGGCGCGCTGTGGAACCTGCTGATCTCGTTCGCGCCGATCCTGCTGCTGGTCGGGTTCTACCTGTGGCTGTTCCGGCGCCAGCAACGTACCGCCGCGGGCGGTCTGGGCGGTCTGCTCGGCGGTGGGCAGAAGAAGCCGGTCGATCCGGAGAGCGTGCGGACGACGTTCGCCGACGTCGCGGGCATCGACGAGGTCAAGGGCGAGATCACCGAGATCGTCGACTACCTGATGGATCCGGACAAGTACCGCCGGTTGGGGGCCCGGGCACCCAAGGGTGTGCTGCTCGCGGGTGCGCCGGGCACGGGCAAGACGCTGCTCGCCCGCGCGACTGCGGGCGAGGCGGGCGTCCCGTTCTTCTCGGCGAGCGCGTCCGAGTTCATCGAGGCGATCGTCGGCGTCGGCGCGAGCCGGGTCCGGCAGCTGTTCGGGGAGGCGCGGAAGGTGGCGCCGGCGATCATCTTCATCGACGAGATCGACACCATCGGCCGCGCCCGCGGCGGTGGCCGGGCGATCGGCGGTCACGACGAAGGCGAGCAGACGCTGAACCAGATCCTCACCGAGATGGACGGGTTCTCCGGCACCGAGGGCGTCGTCGTACTCGCGGCGACCAACCGGCCCGACGTCCTGGATCCGGCGCTGCTGCGACCCGGGCGGTTCGACCGCACGATCACTGTGCACGCCCCGGACCAGCAGGGGCGCGAGGCGATCCTGCGCGTGCACGCCCGCGGCAAGCCGCTCGCAGCGGACGTCGATCTCGCCGCAATGTCGCGATCTACGCCGGGCATGACCGGCGCGGACCTGGCCAACCTGCTGAACGAGGCCGCGCTGGCCGCGGCCCGTCTCGGCCGGTCCGAGATCCACCAGCACGACCTGACGGACGCGCTGGAGAAGATCCAGCTCGGGACCGCCCGCAACGTGGTGATGCCCGAGGAGGAGAGGCGCCGTACGGCGTACCACGAAGGCGGACATGCGCTCCTCGGCATGATCCAGCTGGGCGCCGACCCGGTGCGCAAGGTGTCGATCATCCCGCGTGGACGCGCGCTCGGTGTCACGTTGTCGACGCCGGAGATGGACCGCTACGGGTACGACGCCGACTACCTGCGCGGCCGGATCATCGGAGCGCTCGGCGGGATGGCGGCCGAGCAGGAGGTGCTGGGCGTGGTCACCACCGGCGCGGAGAGCGATCTGGAGACCGCGACCCGGATCGCCCGCGCGATGGTCGGCCGGTGGGGCATGTCCGCAGCGGTCGGCCCGGTGTCGGTCCTCCCGTCGGACGGCGATCCCCGGGCCGTCGCCTCCGACTCCCTGCTGAACACGGTCGACGAGGAGGTACGGCGGCTCATCGACGAGTGCTACCAGGAGGCGCGGCGACTGCTGCGCGAGAACCGTGATCGGCTCGACGGGATCGCGGCACAGCTACTCCTGCACGAGACCCTCGACGAGGCCGACGCGTATGCCGCCGCCGGCATCCCGCGCGACGCCCGGACCTGACTCGCCGGGGTCAGCTCTGGTGCTGCGGGTCGAGCGCCCTGCGGAGCTGACGGCGGGAGGTGATGCCGAGCTTGGAGAAGGTGTTGCGCAGATGCCACTCCACGGTGCGCGGACTGATGTACAGCTGCGCTCCGATCTCGACGTTGGTGAGCCCGTCGCGAGCCAGTCCGGCGATCTGTGCCTCTTGCGCGGTGAGGTCGTTGAGCGTGTCCGGCGTACGTCTGCGGGCTGTCTCGCCGGTGGCGAGGAGTTCGTGCCGGGCGCGTTCGGCGAAGGCTTCGAGTCCCATCGCGGCTAGCTGTTCGTGGGCGATCCGGAGGTGGTCGCGGGCGTCCATGCGGCGGCCTTCACGGCGCAGCCACTCGCCGTACAAGAGTTGGCTGCGGGCCACCTCGACGCGGAGGTCGGTGCGTTCGAGGTGCTCGATCGACTGGCGGTAGGCGGCTTCGTCACCGTTGAGGACGGCGCGGACGCGTGCCTCGATGCCGCGTCCCCAGTTCGTCGGGGTGATGGCGACGCGGCCGGTCAGCCAGGCGAGTGCGGACTCGACGAGTTTGCGGTCGCCGGTCCTGGACGCTGCCTCGGCCAACTCGGCGACGACGAGGACGCCGTACCCGAAGACGTCCTGCTCGAAGACCTGGACGGCGGCGTCGCGGGCGACGTCGTACTGGCCGAGACCGTTGTTCAGGACCGCGTTCGCGTACGTCGCGAACGCCGCCATCCGGCCCTGGTTGTGTTCGGTCGCCTCTTGGATGGTCGCCTCGATGAGTTGCCGGGCGTTGGCCTCGTTGCCGCGGAAGGCTTCGAGCAGCAGGGCGCCGTACGGGACTGGGGGATTGCCGGTCGACGCCGCGATCTGGCGGTCCTCGTCGACAAGCCCGGCCACCGTACTCAAATCACCGGTCAGACACTGCAGATTGGCCCGCGAGCCAAGCGCAAACTGGAGCCTGACGAGCGCCCCGGTCTCCCGAGCCACCCGCTCCTCCCGAACCGCGAACTCGACCGCCGCCTCGAAGTTCCAGACCTCGATCGCGACCATCGATGTGACCCGCCCGTCAACCTCGTGCGTGGTGCCTTCCGCCTGGCGGGCGAGGAACTCTGCCAGGTACGGCGCGGCGTCGGCATAGCCGCGGGTGATGCGTAGGCCGAGCGCGTGGAGGAGCAGATCGGCCGGCTGGTGTGACTCGGCCACTGCGGCTGCCGCGTACGCGAGAATGCCCGGCGCATCCGGACCGCTCGCCCAGATGGCCGCCGACATCGCTTCGAGGTACGCCATCCGCGCCCGATCGGCGTCACGTGGCTCGAGTTGCTTGGCAGCACCGAGCAGAGTGTGAGCGGCCTCGCGGGCTCGGCCTTGATCGAACGCGATCTGTCCGCGCAACTGCTCGGCCTCGGCTGCGCGGAGCGCATTTGGTGGCCCGGTCACCGCGTCGCCGAGCAGGCCGAGTGCCGCCTCGAGCGCGCCCGCGCGGCGCTTGGCCGACGCTGCGGAGAGCAACCGCTGCGCTCGGCGGTCCGGGTCAAGTGTGAGCGTCGCCGACCGCTCCAGGAACGCGCCGGCCGCGAAGTAGCCACCTCGCGCCTGAGCCCGGTCGGCGGACCGTTCGAGCTCAGCCGCGACCTCCTCGTCGGGGAGCGGCGTCGCATTGGCTCGATGCCACGCTCGGCGGTCCGGATCGAGGTCGGGATCGGTCACCTCGGCCAGCGCCTGGTGCACCGCTTGCCGCTCCTGCGGTGTCGCGAGACGGTACGCCGCCGAGCGCACCAGCGGGTGCCGGAACTGGATGTGCCGGCCGAAGGTGATCAGCCCGGAGGCAGTCGCCGCGGCCGCGGGATCGGCGCCGAGATCGAGCTTCTCGGCCGCCCGCCAGAGCAGGGTCGGGTCGCCGAGTGGCTCTGCTGCGGCCGTGGTCAGGAGCAGCCGGGTGTCTGGCGGGAGCGCCTCAAGTCGCCGTACGAAGCCCTCCTCGATCCGGCTGGCAATCGTGCCGGGGCTGACGCCGTCCGCCAGTTCGGTGAGGCTCCACGCGTGCGGTAGCTCGAGCAGGGCGAGCGGGTTGCCGCGGGTCTCGGCCACGATCCGGTCCCGGACACGCGGATCGACCGGCCCGGGCAGGACGGAGTCGAGGAGGGCTCGCGCGTCCGCATCGTCGAGGCCGCGGATCTCGAGCTCTGCCAGTCCGGTGAGCTCGTGGTCGGCACCGTCGCGGACGGCGAAGACCATCACCACCGACTCAGCCGCGAGCCTTCGCGCGACGAACGCGAGAATCCGGGCGGACATCAGGTCGAGCCACTGGGCGTCGTCGATGACACACAGGACCGGCTGCTTGCTGGCCGCGTCCGACAGCAGATTCAGTACGGCGAGGCCGACGAGGAACTTGTCCGGAGCGGGGCCGCTCCGCTCGCCGAACGCCGTACCGAGCGCATCGTGCTGCGGTTCCGGAAGGCGGTCCTTGTTGGCCAGGAAGGGCTGGCAGAGCTGATACAGACCGGAGTAGGCGAGCTCCATCTCGGACTCGACCCCGACGGCCCGCGCAATCCGGCACGCCCCACTTCTGGCAACCAGCGCGTCGAGCAACGCCGACTTTCCAACCCCAGCCTCGCCACGAAGCACCAGCACCTCGCTCCGCCCACCCCGGGCAGCCCCGACCAACCCGTCCAGCACGGCAACCTCTCGCCGCCGCCCCCGAAGTCCGCCCACCCCGACAACCTATCCCGACCGGCCCCGCCCGACTCCGCACAGGTCGCTGCTTGGCAGGGGTTTCGGTGACGTTGGCGCGGGTTTCACTCGAGCTTGGTCCGGCGTCGTTAGACCGGAGGCGGTGTCCTTTCCCCTGCCCCTGGGAGTGTCAATGTCAGAACCGTCGCAGTCCCTCCACCGTCCAGGTCGTCGTACGTTGCTGCTGGGTGGTGCGGCCGCTGGAGCGTCCCTGCTACTGCCCTCATCGTCGGCTTTCGGCGCCCCTGCGTTTGTGCGGTCGGGTCGTCCGGCCATCACGCATGGCATTCAGTCCGGTGACGTCTCGGCCTCGAGAGCCGTCGTCTGGGCGCGGGCGGACCGCCCGGCGCGGATGTGGGTCGAGGTGAGTCCGACCGAGACGTTTCGACAGGTACGGCGGCTGAGCGGCCCGATCCTGGACTCGAACAGCGACTTCACCGGCAAGACGATCCTCCGAGGTCTGCCCGCGGGCGAGGACCTCTTCTACCGGGTCGTCGTCGCGGATCCTGACGACGACCGGCGCAGCAGCGCGCCGGAGTACGGCCGGCTGCGGACCGCACCGCGCGGGGCGGCCGACATCCGGTTCCTGTGGTCGGCCGACCTCGCCGGTCAGGGGTGGGGGATCGACCCTGCTCGGGGCGGGTACTGGATCTTCGAGGCGATGCGCAGGCTGGAGCCGGACTTCTTCATCTGCTCCGGCGACCTGATCTACGCCGACGGCGTGCTGCCGGCGGAGAAGCCGCTGCCGGACGGCACCGTGTGGCGCAACATCGTGACCCCGGAGAAGTCGAAGGTGGCCGAGACGCTGGCCGAGTACCGCGGCAACTACCGGTACAACCTGCTCGACGAGAACCTCCGCCGGTTCAACGCCGAGGTGCCGCAGATCAACTCGTGGGACGACCACGAGGTCACCAACAACTGGTACCCCGGCGAGATCCTGGACGACAGCCGGTACACCGAGAAGCGCGTCGACGTACTCGCCGCGCGGGCACGTCGAGCGTTCCACGAGTACCTGCCGACCAGCACCCGGACCGACGACGAAGGCCGCGTGTACCGGGTGAACCGGTACGGCGACCTGCTCGACGTCTTCGTGATCGACATGCGCTCGTACAAGGACGCGAACACCACCGGACTCGAGACCGCCGGCGACGGAGGTGTATTCGGCCGTCGTCAGCTCGACTGGTTGAAGCGCGAGCTCAAGGCATCGCGTGCCACCTGGAAGGTACTCGCGGCCGACCTCCCGATCAGCCTCGTCGTACCAGACGGCGCCGCCATCGAAGCGATCGCGCAAGGCGACCCCGGCGCACCACTCGGCCGCGAGCTCGAGATCGCCGAGTTGCTCTCCTACGCCAAACGCAACGACATCACCGGCATGGTCTGGGTCACCGGCGACGTGCACTACACCGCGGCGCACCACTATGACCCGTCACGGGCCAAGTTCACCGACTTCACCCCGTTCTGGGAGTTCGTCTCCGGCCCCCTCAACGCCGCCGTCGGAGTCGAGCCTCGCCCCAACCCGGTCGACCCCACCTTCGGCCCCCAGGTCGTCTTCGCCAAGGGCGCCCCCTCCGCCGACGTCGGCAACCCGGCCTACGGCTACCAGTACTTCGGCGAAGTAACCATCAACGCCACCACCCGCGCCCTAACCGTAAACCTCCGAGACCAATCCGGCACCACCCTCCACACCACCACCCTCCCACCCACGTAGACCCTTCCCACGCCTGCCTCCCGCCGGTCAGGTGTTGGGGGTGCCGAACCACTTGGTGAGGTGGGTGTTGAGGGCTTGTTGGGATTCGCCGAGCCAGGCGACGTGGCCGTCGGGGCGGAGGAGGATGGCTGGGTGGGGGAGGTCTCCGGTGAGGTGGTCGACGCGGTCTTTCCAGCCGGTGATGGACAAGGTGCCGGTTTGGTCCAGGAGGAGGCCGCGGGCGGTGTGAAGGTGGTCGTAGAGGCGGCCTTGTTCGAGGGGTACGTCGGGGAGGCGGCGGCCGACGAGGTCGTCTGATTCGCCGAAGTCGTAGCGGATGGCGGTCGCGGTGATCTTCTCGATCAGGTGGCGGTGGACGTCTTCGAAGTCCATGAGCTCGGCGACCAACCGCCGTACGGCTTGCGCTCCGGGCTCGGTGGACATGAGTTCCATTTGGGCGCGCGTGTTGTCCAGGACGTCGGCGGCGACCGGGTGCCGTTCGGAGTGGTAGGTGTCGAGGAGATCGTCGGGTGCCCAGCCGTTGACCTCGGCGGCGAGCTTCCAGCCGAGGTTGACGGCGTCCTGGATCCCCAGGTTGAGGCCCTGGCCACCGGCCGGCGGGTGGATGTGGGCGGCATCGCCGGCCAGGAACACGCGACCGGTGCGGTACTGGTCGGCCAAACGAGTGGCGTCGCCGAAGCGGGAGAGCCATCGTGGCGAGTGCACTCCGAAGTCCGTCCCGGCGTACTCCTGCAACTGCTCCTTGAACTCCTCGAAGGTCGGCGGCGCGGTGCGGTCCCCGGTCAATCCATCAGCGGGTACGACGACACGGTAGGTGCCGTCCTGGAGCGGCATGGCGCCGAACCGCAACTCTGTCTTGCGAATCTCGGCGACGGCAGCCATCAGTGTCTCCGGCGACGCGGTCAGCTCCATCTCACCGAGCAACGTCTCGACCTGGCTGGCCTCGCCCGGGAAGCCCACGTCGAGCAACCGGCGCACCGTACTGCGGCCGCCGTCGCAGCCCACGAGATAGCGCGAACGCAGCTCGGAGCCGTCGGCCAGTACGACGGTCGCCCCGTCGTCGTCCTGGCTCAGGCCGACCACCTCGGACTCCCGCCGGATCTCGGTGCCGACCTCGGCAGCGTGCTCGGCCAGCAGCCGGTCGGTGATGTTCTGCGGGATGCCCAGAACGTACGGGTGGGAGCTGTCCAGCCGGACCGGGTTCGGCTTGAGGATCCCGGCGAAGAAGCCGCCGACCGGGAACTGCTTGCCGTGCTCCTGGAACCGCTCGAGCAGACCGCGCTGGTCCAGCACCTCGATACTGCGCACGTGCAGCCCGAGCGCCCGCACGACCTTGGTCGGCTGGGCCTCCTTCTCGAGCACCACCACATGTACGCCGTGCAGCCGCAGCTCACTGGCCAGCATCATCCCGGTCGGCCCGCCACCGGCAACGATCACGTCAATCATGAATCCCCCTGTGATTGTTCGGCTCAGGCCCGAGATTCTGCAGTACCAGCAGGGGCTTGCGGCAAGTCCCCCAATCCGCTGTAGGTTGATAGTGGCAGGGAGATCCGTTCTCCTTGCCCCTTCTTTTGCCTACCCGTAGGTCACGTGCAGCGTGGCCTGGGAGCCTGAGGCCAGGAAGCGGTAGGCGGTGGTTGTGGGCGTCTGGGCAAAGCGGAGTTTGAGTTGCGTGAAGCCGCTTCGGTCGACGGTGGCGGGGGAGAAGTCGGTGGAGGTGGCTGGGCCGGTGGTGAAGGGCGGGAGTGTGGCCACGGCTGGGGTGGTTGGGGCGCTTGCCCAGTCGGCGGGCTCGGTCGTGCAGGCGTTGAAGCAGCCGGCCTGAAGGTCGATCAGGAGCTGGTTGGATCCGGACCAGGGATCGCCGGCACCTGACGGAGAGGTGACGGTCAGCCAGGCTCGGCTGATGGTCGCATCGTCCGGGAGGGTCGAGGTGTCGAAGGACAGTACGGCGCGGTTCTGCTTGCCGTCGGTGCCTTGGCCGACAGCCAGGTTGGGCAGAGTGCCGACGACGGGGGCGGAGCCGTCGGCCTGAGCTTTGACGTAGCCGTCCTGGCTGTCGATGCTCGGGAACGTCCGCGTCCCGGGCGAAGTCGGGCCATCGTCGAGCCCCCAGAAGCGTGCAATGTGCTCCGCCGCGCAGATGTTGACGTCGAGAATGTACGGCGCTGCCGTGCCGCACGTACCGGGATCGATCGGCTGACCGTGGTTCATCCCGGTGATCGAGTAGGTCTCGACGACGGACTGACCGGCGCTGTTGCGATAGGCCTTGTGCGGATAGCCGTTCACGGTGTCCGACACATCGGCTGTCTGGTCGGTGCCGTGGACGTTGGTCCACTGCTCGACCAACTCGTTGAGATTGCTATAGGCAACAGTCGAGTCGGCGGTCCCGTGCCAGATCGAGACGCTCGGCCACGGGCCGGTGTGAGTCGAGGCCGCCCGGACCTTGTCGCCCCACTGCTGCGGCGTGAGGTTCGTGCCAGGCGACATGCAGGAGTACGCCTGGGCAACGGTCGTGGCGCAACGGTACGGCAGTCCCGCGACCACGGCTCCGGCCGCGAACACCTCCGGGTACGTCGCCAGCAGCACCGACGTCATCGCACCACCGGCGGACAACCCGGTGACGAAGCTGCTCGCGGACCCGAAGTCCGACCGCATCCGATCCACCATCTGCTTGATCGACAACGCCTCGCCGGACCCCCGCGTCGTGTCACCCGTCTCGAACCAGTTGAAGCAGGAGTTGAAGTTGTTCGCGCTCTGTTGCTGAGGCAGCAGCAACGCGAACCGCATCCGCTCGGCGACCTCGACCCAGCCCGGCTCCACGTCGTACGCGGCCGCCGACTGCGTACACCCGTGCAACGCAACCACCAACGGCCGACCTGGTTCGAGCCCGTCAGGGACGTACCGGAACATCCTCAGGTTGCCCGGATTCGACCCGAACCCGGTCACCTCCTGAAGTGCTGCGGCCTGCGCGACGGGCGCTGGTACGACGACAAAGCCGGCGACGACCGCGAGTACCACTGCCAACCGCCGTACGATCTGCAGCCTCATAAGACACCTCACCTCGAGTCGGGGCGAACTCTCCCCACCGATGGTTCTCGCCAGCACGCCCCGGCGCCATGTGCTGGTCGCACACACCTGTTGCTGACGTTGTGTCGCGGACGCCATGCAGTCAGGAAGGCCCCGCCTGGTTTGCCCTGAGCAACTAGTCGCCTACCCGACCGAAGGCGGCGGCGAGGACGTCGTCAAGGAGCCGATGGTCGTCGAAGGGGCCTGCTCGGGGTTCCACCCGGCGGTCGGCACGAAGCTGATCTCGATCGGCTTCCCGGCCGCAGTCGGCCGCGTGATCGACGAGAACCAGCGCGCCAGTTTCAAGACCGGTACGGCGAGCTCGCAGCAGACCTCGCCGAAGGGCGTACCGCAGACCGAGGTCAACGCCGACCTGAGCGGCGGCATGTCCGGTGGTCCGACCGTGGACGAGGCCGGCAACGTACTCGGCGTGAACAGCTTCCTGCTGCGCGACCAGCAGAACTTCAACTTCATCACCGACACGACCGATCTCGGCGCCTTCTTGCGGCAGCACGGCGTGAACCCGGTCGCGGCCAGGCCGGGCACCTCTGACACCGGAACTACCGGCGGCCCGTTGGCCGCACCGGCCGCGGAATCCGACAGTAGCTTCCCGTGGTGGTTGCCCGGCGCGGTCGCGCTCCTGCTCGTCCTGGTGGGCGGCGTCCTCGTCTGGTACCAGCGCAACCGCACGAAGCCTGTCCCCGTGGAACAACCACCCTTCATCGGTACGGCGATCCGGCAGTACGGACCGCCGAAGCCACCCGGCTGCGATCACCGCAACAACCCACCGGGAGCCCGCTTCTGCAACTTCTGCGGAGCCCCACTGTCCCAGTAGCGAAAGTACCGCTTGCCCGCACCCGCGAGAGGGCGGAAGAGTGGCCACCATGAGTCGCGCTCGCACCCTCCCCGCGGCCGCCGAGGTGGTTGTCATCGGCGGCGGGATCATGGGCGTCAGTACGGCGTACCACCTCGCGTCGGCCGGGAAGCGGGTCGTCCTGCTCGAGAAGGGCGCGCTCGGCCAGGGATCGACCTGTCACGCGGCCGGCGGGGTCCGCGGGTTCTTCTCCGACGAGGTCAACATCCGCATCGGGCTGCGCAGCCTCGACGCCTTCGAACGGTTCGGCGACCTGTTCGGCACCGAGATCGACCTGCACCAGACCGGGTACCTGTTCCTCGTCGACAACACCGAGGACCTGGCCGTGTTCGAACGCAACGTCGCGCTGCACAACGCCGCCGGAGGTGACAGCCGGATGGTCTCGGCGGCCGAGGCGAAGCGGCTCTCGCCGCTGATCGACAGCACCGGCATCCTCGGCGCGGCCTGGTCGCCGCGCGACGGGCACTGCACGCCGGAGTCGGTCGTCCAGGGATACGCGAAGGCGGCTCGGGCAGCCGGGGCGACACTCCTCACCAACTGCCCGGCCACCGGGATCGAGACGGACGGCAGCCGGATCGTGAAGGTCCTGACCGCTGCCGGAGCGATCCGGACGGACCAGGTGGTCTGTGCGGCCGGCGCTTGGTCGGCGCAGGTCGGCGGTTGGGTCGGCGTGGACCTGCCGGTGGTCCCGCTCCGCCGTCAGATCGCGGTCACCGAGCCGATCCCCGGTCTCGACCCGAAGACGCCGTTCACGATCGAATTCAGCACCTCGCTGTACTTCCATCGGGAAGGCGAGGGACTTCTGGTGGGCTGCCCCGAGGCCGTCGACTCGTGGAGTTTCGACACCTCCCGGGATCCGGCATGGCTGACTACGCTGGCCGAGGCCATCGAGCGCCGCGTGCCCGCGCTGGGGGAGGTGGGGATCGGCCGCGGCTGGGCCGGGCTCTACGAGATGACCCCGGACCACAACGCCGTCATCGGCCGCTCGCGAACCGTGCCGGGGTTCGTGTACGCCTGCGGCTTCTCCGGCCACGGCTTCCTGATGGGGCCGGCGATCGGGGAGGTGCTGCGCGATCTCTGCCTCGATCGCGAGCCCGTCGTCGACGTCACCTCGCTCGACGCCGAGCGGTTCAGTGAAGCCGGCGCCCGCCCGGAGCTGAACGTTGTCTGACCACCCGATACACAAGGAGCGACCATGTCCCGTACCGAGATTCCCGGTCCCGAGATCCTCGGCGCCCAGGCGCTGGCCGCTGCGCAGGCGTGTGGCGTCGACGCCGCCACGATCGCCGGTGAGCGTGCCCATCGGTCGCCGATCAACGGGGGAGATCTCGGTGGTGTGCGCTGGGACGAGGCAGCCACTGTCGACGATGTGGTCACTCGCGCCAACACCGCCTTCCGGGAGTGGCGGAAGGTCCCGGCTCCAGCCCGCGGCGCGGTCGTCAAGCGCTTCGGCGAGCTCCTCACCGAGCACAAGGCGGACCTGGCGACGCTGGTCAGCGCCGAGGTCGGCAAGATCACCTCCGAGGCCCTCGGCGAGGTGCAGGAGATGATCGACATCTGCGACCTCGCGGTCGGCCTGTCGCGTCAGCTCTACGGCCGGACGACGGTCTCCGAGCGCCCCGGGCACCGGCTGATGGAGACCTGGCACCCGCTCGGCGTCGTCGGCGTCATCAGCGCGTTCAACTTCCCGGTCGCGGTCTGGTCGTGGAACACCGCCATCGCGCTGGTGTGTGGCGACACCGTGGTCTGGAAGCCGTCCGAGCAGGCGCCGCTGTGCGCCTGGGCCTCCGCCGCGCTGCTCGACCGCGCGTTGGCGGAGTCCGGTGCGCCCGGAGACGTGTCCCAGGTCGTCGTCGGCGGGCCGGAGGTCGGCGAGGCGCTGGTGGACCACTCGGGTGTGGCCCTGGTCAGCGCCACCGGCTCCAGCCGGATGGGCAAGGCGGTCGGCCCTCGGGTCGCGAACCGGTTCGGCCGGTCGCTGCTGGAGCTCGGTGGGAACAACGCAGCCATCGTCACGCCCTCGGCTGATCTGGATCTCGCGCTGCGCGGCATCGTCTTCTCGGCCGCCGGGACGGCAGGGCAGCGCTGTACGACGATGCGCCGCGTCATCGCCCACACCTCGGTGGCCCAGCAGCTCACGGAACGCCTCGTCGAAACGTACGCTCGGCTCCCGATCGGCAACCCGATGGCCGCGGGCACCCTGGTCGGTCCGCTGATCCACGGGAAGGCGTACGACGGGATGACTGCCGCGATCGCCCAGGCTGGAGCCGAAGGCGGCAAGATGGTTGCCGGTGGCGGCCGGGTGCTCGCCGAGGCCGCGCCGGACGCCTTCTACGTCGAGCCTGCGATCGTCACGATGCCAGGCCAGAGCGACATCGTCCGGACCGAGACGTTCGCGCCGTTGCTCTACGTGCTGACGTACGACGACCTGGCCGAGGCGATTGCCCTCAACAACGATGTGCCGCAGGGCCTGTCCTCGTCGATCTTCACCCGCGACCAGGCCGAGGCCGAGCTCTTCGTCTCCGCCGAGGGATCCGACTGCGGCATCGTCAACGTGAACATCGGCACCTCCGGCGCCGAGATCGGCGGCGCGTTCGGCGGCGAGAAGGAGACCGGCGGCGGCCGCGAGTCGGGCTCGGACGCCTGGCGTGGGTACATGCGTCGTGCGACCAACACGATCAACTACTCCGGCGAGCTCCCACTCGCCCAGGGGGTGGACTTCTCGGTGTGATGCGGATGAGCCAGGACGCCACAGAGCTCGCCGCTGAGTTGCGGTCTCGGGGTATCAGCGAGGCCGACGACTCGGCGCTGGCTCGTGCGATGTACGCCGGCGACGCGAGCCTGTACCGCGTGGTCCCGTTGGTCGTGGTGCGGCCGCGCCGTACGGAAGAACTCCTTGCCGTTCACGCGGCCGCGCGGGAGCTGCGCGTCCCGGTGACCATGCGCGGTGCCGGTACGTCGATCGCCGGCAACGCGGTCGGTCCCGGAATCGTCGTCGACACGCGGCGGCTCCAGCGGATCGTTGCCATCGACCCCGAAGCACGGACGGCGACCGTCGAGCCCGGCGTCGTCCACGCCGACCTCCAGCGGGCGGCAGCGCCGTACGGACTGCGGTTCGGGCCGGATCCGTCCACCCACACCCGGTGCACGATCGGCGGGATGATCGGCAACAACGCCTGCGGCTCGCGAGCACTCGGCTACGGGCGCACCGTCGACAACGTCGAGGGGCTGGAGGTCTTGTTCGGCAACGGCCAGACCATGTCCTACGACGCCAACGGGTCTACGCCCGAGCGGTTGCTGGGGTTGGTGGCGGACAACCTGGGGCAGGTGCGGACGTCGTTCGGGCGGTTCGGGCGGCAGGTGAGCGGGTACAGCCTGGAGCATCTGCTGCCGGAGAACGGTGGGCGGGTGGATCGCTTCCTGGTGGGTAGCGAGGGCACGCTCGGGACGGTGCTCGAGGCAACAATGCGGCTCGTGCCGGACGAGCCGGGTCGGCTGCTCCTCGTGCTCGGCTACCCGACGATGGCCGACGCGGCTGACGCCGTACCGGCGCTTCTTGCAGCCGTGCCGGGTCGCCTGATCGCTTGTGAGGGCATGGATGCGCGGATCGTGGATCTCGTGCGCAGCCAGGGAAAGCCGGTGCCGGAGCTGCCGAAGGGCGCCGGCTGGCTGTTCGCGGAAGTCGCCGGTGATGACGGGCCCGGCCTGATCGCTCGGCTTGCGGCCGCGTCCGGAGCCCTCGACACGAAACTGGTCACCGACGCCGGCGAAGCGGCTGCGTTGTGGCGGATCCGTGAGGACGGCGCGGGGCTTGCGGGTGTGAGCCTGCCGACGCCCGCGCATTCCGGCTGGGAGGACGCGGCGGTCCCGCCTGAGTACCTCGGCGCCTGGTTGCGTGACTTCGAGGAGCTTCTGGGATCGCACGGCTTCCACGGATACCCGTACGGTCACTTCGGCGACGGCTGTGTCCACTGCCGCATCGACTTCCCCTTCGAGGCCGGTCGGCCGGGGAGTGCGGCCGGCTTCCGGGAGTTCATGATCGAGTGCGCGACCACGCTCAAGAAGTACGGCGGTTCGTTGTCCGGCGAGCACGGGGACGGGCGGGTCCGGTCCGAGCTGCTACCGATGATGTACGACGAGACCTCGATCGGGCTGTTCGCGCAGGCGAAGGCGATCTGCGACCCGGACAACTTGCTCAACCCCGGCATCATCGTGGAGCCGGCATCGATCACCGACAACCTGCGCCCGGTGCGCCCGCGCGCCGCGGTCGAGCGTCCGGGCCTGCGGCTGATCCACGACGGCGGCGACTTCGGAGCGGCCGTCCACCGCTGCACCGGCGTCGGCCGCTGCGTCGCCCCGAAGACGACCGGCGTCATGTGCCCGTCGTACTTGGCGACCCGCGACGAGAAGGACTCCACCCGCGGTCGCGCCCGCGTCCTCCAAGAGGCCCTGGACGGCTCGCTCGTAAACGGCCTCGCCGACCCGGCCGTCGACGAGGCGCTCGACTTGTGCCTGTCCTGCAAGGGGTGTTCCTCGGACTGCCCCGCTACCGTCGACATGGCGACGTACAAGTCCGAAACCCTCTTCCAGAAGTACGACGGCAAGCGCCGTCCCCGCTCGCACTACACCCTGGGCAGACTCCCACGCTGGGCCCGCCTCCTGGCCCGAGTCGCACCCCTCGCCAACCTCTCCCTGCGCCTGGCCCCCGACCTGGCCAAACGAACCACCGGAATCGACCCCCGCCGCACCATCCCACCCTTCGCCCCCAAGTCCCTCAAGAGTTCAGCCCGCGATGTGGAGAGGCGTGGGGCGCCTGATGTTTGGGTTTGGGCGGATTCCTTTACGGACTACTTCTTTCCGCAATCCGGGATGGCGGCGATCCGATTCCTCGAAGCCACTGGGCTGACGGTGCGGGTGATCCCGGAGAACGCCTGCTGCGGCCTGACCTGGATCACCACCGGCCAGCTCGGGCAAGCACGCCGGATGATGGACCGGACCGTCCAGAGACTCGCGCCGTACGTCGCCTCAGGTGTGCCTGTGATCGGCTTGGAGCCGTCCTGCCTCGCGACTCTGCGCAGTGACGCGCTCGAGCTCACCGATGCACCCGAGGCACAGCAGGTCGCCGACGGAATCCTCACCTTCGCCGAACTCGTGACGAAGCTGGACCTGGACCTGCCTGACCTCACAGGCGTCGAGGTCGTCGCCCAGCCGCACTGCCACCAAAGCTCCGTCCTCGGCTGGACAGCAGACCAGAAGCTCCTGGAACGCGCCGGCGCCACCGTCACCAAGGTCCCCGGCTGCTGTGGCCTGGCCGGCAACTTCGGTGTCGAGAAGGGCCACTACGAGGTCTCGGTAGCCATCGCCGAGACCCACCTCCTCCCCGCCGTCCGCACCCACCCGAACGCCGTCGTCCTCGCGGACGGCATGTCCTGCCGAGTCCAACTCAACGACCTGACCCAAACCCCAACCATGCACCTGGCCGAACTCTTCGCCGCCCACCTCAACCAATAGCAGTTGCAGTCAGCTGGGGGTCTCGGTCAGGGCTTTGGTGAGGAGGGCGGTGAGGGCTTCGAGTTGGAAGTCGGCGGAGGAGGTGAGTTCTTCGTCGGAGCCGTCGAGGGCTCGGGCGGCCAGGCCCGCCTTGCTGTCGATCAGGTCGGCGATTCTCGTGTCGATCGTCTGGGCGGCGATGATGCGCCACGCGGTCACCGGGTCGGACTGGCCGATCCGGTGCACCCGGTCGATGGCCTGTTCCTGCTCGGCGTTGGTCCAGGACAGCTCGGCCAGGACGACGTTCGACGCGACCTGCAGGTTGAGGCCGACACCGGCGGTCAGCAGCGAGCAGACGGCGATGGAGACCTCAGGGTCGTTGACGAACGCGTCGATGTTCTTCTGCCGGGTGGTCCGGGACTGGTCGCCGCGGATCGACGAGAACTGGATGCCGCGCTCGGCGAACAGGTTCTCGGCCGCGTCCAGCACCTCGATGTGCCGGGCGAAGAAGACCACCTTGCCGACGTTGTGCGCCAACTGGGCGGCGTAGTCGGCGGCCATCCCGGCCTTCGCGGCGCCGATCCGGCGGACCAGGTTGAAGATGTTGTCACCGGACTTCGACTTGGCCGACTCGGCGCGCTCCCACTCGGCGACCCGGCGGACCAGGTCGTGGTCGATGCCGTCGGTCTCGTCGGCGTTGTCGCGAGCCGCGAGTACGGCGTGGTAGCGAGCGACCAGGCGGTCGGCGAGCTCACGCTCGGCGGCCCGGATCGAGCGGCCGGCGGCGTCGTCGAGCTCGACCGGCAGGTCGGCGACCCGGCGGGCCGGGATGTCGGCGGCCACGTCGACCTTGCGGCGCCGGACGATGCCCAGGTCGATCACGCTCGCCCGGGCGGCCGCGTAGAACCCGGGGTCGGCCGGGGTCAGGCCGGACTGCTCCAGCTTCTCGGTCAGCTCGGCGCGCGGGCTCTTGTCGTCGATCCAGCCGAGGAACTGCCAGATCGCCGCGAAGTCCTCGATGTCGTTGATCAGCGGTGTGCCGGTGAGGGCCATCAGCAGCGGCCGGTTGGTCCGGGACCGGATCCGGTCGGACAGGTGCAGCACGTTCTGCGAGCGCTGTGACTTCTTGTTCTTGATGAAGTGCGCCTCGTCGACCACCATGCCGCGGAAGCCGAGGTCGCCGAGCCAGCCGACGTGCCGGTCGAGCACCTCGTAGTTGACGATGACGATGTCGGCGAACCCGTCGATGGTGTCACCGTCGCCCTGGATCACGGTCGGCTTGCGCCGTGGCGTCCAGAGGCCGGCCTCGCGGGCCCAGTTGGTCTTGACCACGTTCGGTACGACGGCGAGCAGCGGGTAAGCGTTCGCAGCCTGCGCGGCCAGCAGCGCCTGAGCGGTCTTGCCGAGACCCGGCTCGTCGGCCAGCAGGAAGGTCCGGTGGCCGCCCGTGACCGCGGCGATCAGCCGGGCCTGGTGACGCATGAGCTCCTGGCTGTTCGCCGTACGCAGGGAGGTCGGCTCGGGCAGGGACTTGCTGGCCGAGGCGGTGGCGTACTCGAACGATTTGAACAGCGGGCCGAGCAGCTCCCACCCGGCCAGCCGCTGCGGACGGACCTGCTTGGGCGCGGGGGAGGAGAAGTCGGGCGCGAGGAACGGGTTGGCGAGCTGCCGCTGAACGACGGACTGCGGGACGACCTGGCGAGCCGTCGAGTTGGTCGTCGGCGCCGGCGCGGGGCGCTTCGGCTCTTCGGCAGGCGCCTCGAGGCCGGCGTCCAGCATCATCTCGCGCTTGAGCGCGGCGGCCGCGGGGGAGACGGTGGCGTCCTCTGCGAGCAGCGCCAGCAGCGAGGTGTCGCGGGCGGCGGTCTTGGCCAGGATCGTCGCGATCCCGTCGAGCCGCCGGAGCTGCTTGGTGCGGTCGGCCTCGGCGGCCGACTGGTCGGCGTTCACCCGGGCCCGCTCCTCGCGCACCAGCAGCGCGATGACCTGGAACTTCGTCCGCACCGACGGCTGGACGGTGCCCCGCTGGACCGCGCCCTCGACCTCCCGCACGGCGCGGGCGAGCACGGGCATGATCCCCTCGGCGTCGCGGACACGACGCCGGCGTGGGGTGGCGCTGCGCGTAGCGCCGGACTGGCGCTGGCCTCGTCGGGCCAAAGAATCCTCCTCGGTCTGCTGCGGCACCGGTGCCGCAGCCGAACACACCACCGCACGGCGACCCACCACGCGACGCGATGCCGAGTGGCCGGGGTGCTCACCGGCACTCGATGCTCAGGCCGGCGCTTCGACCGCGCTGGCTTCCGACGGGGCTCGCGGCCGCTGGACAGGCGGTCGTGAACTGCGTCGCAGGAGCACCCTCGCGGGGCAATCGGCGTCGTGAAGGGGGTTGCCGACGTTCGGTGCTATCTCAATCGTAGCCCCAGCCCGCTGTCGCGCCAGCCCGTGGGTGCGCAAATCGGCTGAGTACGGCGCAGGTAGGACCGCGCACTGATCGCCAAGGCTGCTCCCAGGCCACCGAACGCGAGTCCGCCGAAGACCACCATCCAGGCCAGTCCGCTCGCGGTGAACGGTCCCGGATCGCCGTCAGCCGGCGCTACGCCCGCCAGCGTAAGCGAGCCCCAGATGACAAGCGGTACGCCGTACAACGTGAGGCTGGCCGCCCCGGTGATGGCGGGCAGGAGCAGGAGCCAGCGGGGGAGACGGTAGGTGTGGTGGAGGGCCACGACCAGACCGGCGCCGGCCAGCGCGGCCAGGACGGTGATGTCGATGCCGGCGGTCTCCAGCAGGCGAGTCAGCCCCGATTGGTCGCTCTCGTCCATCGTCGCCCGCCACTCACCGCTCGTCACGCCCAGTGCGGACCCGCCGAGGATCCAGACCGTCTTCACGGTTGCCCACGGCAAGAGGCCGAGCAGCAGCAGGTACGACGTACGGCGGTTGCGCGCGGACGACGCCCGCCGGACGGGCCGGACCAGGGCTGAGGTGGGCCTGAGGGGCAGCGGGTGGTGGCCACCGCAGCGCGGGCACCGCTCCCGGCGGCGGCGCGATTGGGCCCGAGTGGTCGCGAACAGCAGCACCGCCCCGACCAGGGCCGCCAACTGGGTCACCAGGGCGACCGGGTGCTCGACAGTCCCGGACGCGACGATGCCGACGGCGCTCAGAGCCAGTCCGAACGTGCCGACCCCGGCCGTGATGGTCGCGAAGACCAGACCGAGTACTGCGCCCTTCGACGTCGACCGAGCCGAGATCACTGCAGCGACACACCCAGTCACCAGCAGCAGTGCGATCGCCGTCCCACCGGTCGCTCCGCCGGGCGGCTGGCCCTGCAGGTTCGCGACTGGGAAGCCGGTCCGGCCGCCACCGGTCCAGTGGACGGCGAGAGCGCCGTACACGACCGCCCAGAGTTGCGCGGCTCGGCCCACCCACTCCGGCCACCGGCGACAGGCTTTCAGCATGTCTGGAGCATGCTCCTGCCGCCGGCGTCCGGGATCCCCCACACGAGGGAACTGGGTCCCCCGTGCGGGTCAGGCCTCCGGCATCGGCGCGTCGAGGAAGGTGAGGACGACGTCGCGGGCCAGGTCCGTGCGGGCCAGGCCGGTGAAGTGCGTGGTCCCGGGGAACACCGCGAGCTGGGACGCCGGCACACCGACGAAGTCGCCGTTGACGTCACCGCCGCGCAACTGGAGGAACCGTACGGCGTGCTCCAGCTTCACCGCGTCGCAGTCGCCGACCGTGATCAGGGTCGGCGCGGCGATCCCGCGGATGTCGTCGTCGGACCAGCCGGTGACGCCCTTGTCGTACCCGCCGAGCTTGGTCAGCAGCGCCTGCAGGTGCTCCAGGTCCGGGTGTGGCGACTTCCGAAGGTACTCCGCCTCCATCGGCGTACCGGCGATCATCTCCACCTTCATGTCGCCGACCGCCTCGGCGTTCTCGGCCCGGTCGCCGTCCGGGTGGAACGACACCGACGAGATGATCGCCTTGCGGACCAGCTCGGGGTGCTTGATGGTCAGGTACAGCGCCACCGCGCCGCCGACGCTGAAGCCGAACACGTCGACCTTGGGTACGCCGAGGTGCTGCAGCAGCCCCACCACGTCCGAGGCCAGGGCGACGGTACCGAGCGGGCGGTCGATGTCGTTCGTGCGGCCGTGCCCCTGGAAGTCGGCGGCGATGACCTGCCGATCCTTGGCCAGGCTCGGCAGCAGCTCCCCGAACTGCTGCTCGATGTCGAACAGCCCACCGTGCAGCAACAGCAACGGCGTCCCGCCCGACCCGTGGATCTCGTAGTACATCTGCAGCCCGTTGACGGGCGCATATCCGGTCGTTTGCGCTGACACAGAAACCCCTCCCTCGTTGACGGTCCCCTCCCTATCAGCCCCGAGGGGTCATGTCACAGCGGGCCCAGGTGGGCGGTCATAGCTGGGGTACGAAGGCCCGATCGTCCTGGAGGTAGCGGTGACCACTGAGCAGACACCCCGTTCGAACGCCTGGCAGACGGCGCTGACCGTGCTGCAGGAGGCGCAGCCGCCGTTCATCCCCGCCGGAGCGCACGCGATGACCGTGGTCGTCGAGTACCCGCCGGGCGACCCGGGTGCGCCGCCGCACCGGCACCCCGGCGGACCGGCGTTCGGCTACGTGCTCGAGGGCGAGATGAGGTTCGAGCTCGAGGGTGAGCCGGAGCGGATCCTGCGCGCCGGGGAAACGTTCTGGGAGCCCGGTGGCGACGTCATCCACTACCAGGACGGCAACGCGCGCGACGACGTACCTGTTCGCTTCCTGGCGACCATGCTGTGCGACCCGAACCAGCCGATGCTCGTCCTGGTGGACGAGGACGAGCTGGAGGCGCGCAAGGACCGTCGCGCTCCGCGACCGTCCTGACCCGGTCGGAGCGACCTGCGTCACAACCTCGGGGTCGTACCTGTCTTAGTTGCAGGCACCGAGAGAACGGAGACCGCAGGTGGTCGACCCTGGGTACGGCGGGGATGCTGCCGCGTCGCTGGCGGAGATGCTCGACGAGCGCCAGCACCTGCTCGAGATCGCGCTGTGGATCTTCGGCTCGGCTGCGACGGCTGACTGGATCGTCCAGGAGACCTACCGGCGCTGGTACGACCTCGACGACGAGCAGCGGGTCGCGATCGCCGTGCCGCGTGCCTGGCTGACCAGGGTGGCCGGCGGCATCTCGCTCGAGCTGCTGGCGGCAGCGGCCACGGTCCCCGCGACCACAGCACCCCTCCGGGTCGCGGTACCGGGTCCGCCGCCGTCCAGCCCTGCGCCGGCGCTGCAGCAGCGGTCAGGCCAGTGGATGCTCGACCTTCACATGGCGGTCGTACGGCGGTTCGTCGCGGCCTGCCGGTCCGGAGATGCTGCCGCCTTGGAGGCGGTCCTTGCCGCTGACGCTGTGGTCGTGAGCGACGGCGGCGGCAAGGTGCGGGCGACGATTCGCCCTGTACACGGTGCACGCGCTGTGGCCCGGTTCGTGGCGGTGCTGCTGGGCGGTCTGCTCGGCGCAGAGCTGGCAGTGGAGCCGGTGAATGGCAGTCCGGGCGTCGTACTGCGGAGAGCGGGACAAGCTGTGGCCGTGATCAGTCTGAGTGTCGCCGGGGCCGAGGCGACCGGGGTGTGGGTCGTGCTGAACCCGGACAAGCTGCGGACGTGGCACCGGCGCACTGCGGAAGGACCGGAACTCGGTGAGTGAGCCAGCTCAGCCCGGCGCTTTGGCTCTGTTCGCGCAGTAGTCGCGGATCAGCTCGATCGCGGTGTCGGCCGTGCGCTCGAGGTGCGTGCGGCCGTCGGGTAGCTGCGCTGTCGGGCTGATGTAGCTGCGCGGCCCGACATGCGTCGCCGGGTCGAGCCGATGCACGGTGACCTTCCCGTCCCGGATCGCCCGGTTCCACGCGCTCCGGCGAACCACCCGCCACCGCTCAGGGAAGATCCAGGTGCCGATCCGCTCGATGCGGTCGCTCGCACTGGTGAGCTGATGCAAGTGCTCGGCGTGGGTGAGGTCGTTGGCGCCGTTGAGGAAGCCGCCGAGCATGATGAGCAGCAGCGGCGCGCGTAGTTGGGTGTGCAGCTCTTCGACCGCGCCAGTGGCGACCTGTGCACCGCCGCTGTAGCTGAGCAGCACCACCGGAATGCCGCTGTCCGGCTGGTAGCCCGCCAACTGGAGCTGCGTGACGATCTGGTTGCCGACCGCCCGGTTGTAGATCGGGCGGTACCTGTGGTCGGCGGCGACGAACGTCTGCATGACGTTGTGCAGGAACAGCAGTAGCCCGGCACGCCGCCGCAGCCAAGCCCACACGGGACGTTGAGCGAGCGGCGCCGCAAGTGGCGAGTACGGCTGCACCTGCCCGAGCACGCGCAGCTCAGGCGCCCGGGCGATCAGCGCCTGGACCAGCTTGCCCCCGTCGCGAGTGTCGCGGAACTGCCGCTTTCCAATGCCGTCGAGGTACACCAGGTAGGCGTCCGGCGGACGATCAGCCGCAGCGCCCCGCGCGTACGGGAGGTCCGGGGGTAGCTCGGTGATCAGACCGCGCCAGCCGACGCTGTACGCCAGTACTTCGTAGCGTGCCAGCAGCCCTTCGACGATGAGGGTCAGGCCGATCAGACCGCCCCACAGCAGGAGGCCGTTCATGCGACCGGCTCCGGGATGCGGATCGCGATCAGTGCCGCGACCAGACGCCGTACGAGGTCGACAACGAGGGCTAGGCCGAAGCCTGCCGCGGCCACGCAGAGGGCGCTGGCTCCCCAGCTGAGTCCGGACGCGTCTGCGAGGTGGCCGGTCAGGCCGGCGCCGACTCCGATGAGGAGCAGGAGGTGGAGCGCCGGCCCGAGCATGGGGAAGGCGAGGATCGCAGCGAGTACCAGCGGAGCGACCAGGGCGGCAGTCCACGCCAACTCCACAGTGCCGTCCGTTGCCAGCTCAGCGAGCGCTGCCGCAGTCAGTGGCCAGAGTGTGATCACGGTGGCCTCGACCAGCGCGCCGGTGAGCAGCAAACCGACGACATGCAGGTGCGACATGGACGGGCGGCGGGCTACCAGCGGCAGCACGCGTCCGGCGGCTTCCGACAGCCCGCCGATGAGGATCAGTACGACGACAGCCGACATCGTCAGCCTCGCCGCGACGTGGCCGGCTCGGCGGCCTGCAGGTAGCGCTCCAACTCGTCCACGGCCCGGTGGTAGCCACCGGCCTTGCGCTGTGCGCTCTGCAAAGCACTAGCGGCCATGCTGAAGCTGGAATCGTCAAGCAAGTGCCGGGCGAGGTCGCGCACCGTTCGCTCGACGACGTCCTGGCTGCGGATCGACAGACCGGCTCCGAGTTTCTCGACGCGAGCGGCGACCAGCGGCTGGTCGGCGCCCTGTGGGACCACCAGCATCGGCACACCGGCGTACATGGCCTCGTTGACGCTGTTCATGCCGCCGTGCGTGACGAAGAGCGATGCTCGGGCCAAGAGATCGAGTTGTGGCACCGAGCGCCGTACGAGCACGTTGAAGGGCAATGGCTCCAGCGCGGCGGGGTCGGTCTGACCGGTCGCGACGACCACGGTGCCGCCCAGTGGCGCGAGTGCGGTGGCGAAGGAGCGCAGTAGCTGTGGGTCGGCCTTGAAGACCGTGCCCAGCGAGACGTAGAGCACCGGGTCCTTCAGTTCGTGGGTGAGGAAGGTCGGGTCCGTCGGGCGAGCACCGATACTCGGGCCGACGAACCGGAAGGTCTGGTCGAACTCTTCGAACCCCGGCTGGAACGCCTGCGAGGTGTAGACCAGGTTGAGCGGCTGCTGGATGTTGCCCAGGTCGAGCAGTGGCACGCCGCGGACGTCGTACTTGCGGCGCAGCGTCGAGCGTGCCCGCACGTACCCGGTCAAGTTGCTGAGCCGGGCCGCGGACAGCAACTCCCACGACGCGCGCGTTGGACTGGGCACCTGGCGGTTGAAGGCGAAGGTGGTGAACGACGACACCGCCGGTACGCCGAGCTCGCGGGCGGCGATCGCGCCCCACGGACACGCCGAGTCGTGGACGATCAGGTCAGGCTGGATGGCACGCAGGTCGGTCAGAACCGTCGGCAGCACGTGTACGGCGGTGCGCGCGAGGCCCTCGAGCAGTGAGATCGGTGTGGGCGGGTCGGGAAGTGGCTGGTCGCCACCTGGATAGAGGCAGACCTTCGCCCCGGCGGCCTCGATCTCCGCGCCGAACGCGGGGGAGGTGTGGTAGCTGACCGAGTGGCCGCGCCGGACAAGCTCGGCGACGATCGGCAGGGTCGGATTGACCCGCCCGTGCATGGCGATGTTGAGGAACGCGATTGTGCTCACTTGCCCACCTCTCAGCTGTGCCCTCACCAGTAGGACCGGGCAGCTTCGCGTTCTGTGACGGGTGGTCGGCGGAAACTCGAATGCTTTTGTCGGTGGGGGTCGTTACGGTCAGTCGGGTGGTGACTCTGCTTCGGTACGCGCTGCGGGTTTCACCTGGTAGTACTGCGTTGACGATGAGCCTTGCCGTGCTCGGTTCGGTGCTGGGGATGGCGGTCACGCTGCTGACCGGTCAGGTCGTCGGGGCGGTGCCAGGTGTGATCGACGCTGCCCCGGGCGAGCCCACGCCCGGCGGGTTCGGCTGGTTGCTCGCGGCGCTGTTGGCCGTGTTCGTGATCGACAGCCTGACGCCGTCGATCCACCAAGTGGCGTCGCAGACCATGGACGCGGCACTGGTGCGTGCGATCGGCACCGGCATCACCGAGCCCTTGCTGCGCCCGCGCAGAGTCACGCACCTCGAGGACGCCGACGTGCTCGACCTGCAGGACCGAGCGAAGGGCAAAGGCGGCTTCCACCTCGCAGAGGGTCTGGGCAACCTGCCCTGGCTGCTCGCCAGCCGGGTCACGCTGATCGGCTCGGGCGTGATCGTCGGGGTGATGTTCTCCTGGCTCGTCGCCGCGATGCTGGTCGTGGTGGCGTTGCTGCTGGAGTGGCACTTCGGCCGCCTCATCGCGCGCGAGATCGACGTGTGGTGGGGCAACACCGAGGAGCAGCGGCGAGCGGAGTACCTGTTCAACCTGGGCATGCGCGACGCGCCGAAAGAGCTGCGTGTGTTCGGGCTGCACGGCTGGCTCGTCGACCGGTACGTGCGGGAGTGGACGCTGGGTTTCCAGGCAGTCTGGGCGCGGCGCGGGCGGAACGTGAAGTGGTCGATCCTGGCCGGCGGAGTGAACCTGGTCGCGACCGGCGCTGCGATCCTGCTGGTCGGTCGGGCTGCACTGGCCGGCGACCTGCCGCTGACCGAGGTCGCGACGACGATCCCGGCGATCCTGTCGATCAGCGTCGCGGCGAACGGGTACGGCGTCGTTCAGGTGAAGCGGGGGTTGTCGGCGTACCGGGCGATGGCGGAGCTGCCCGAGGCGATCACCGAGCGGCATCCGGAGCCGGCCGCGACCACTCGGCACCGGGTGGAGACGATGCCGGCCCGGGAGGTGCGCTTCGAGAACGTGAGCTTCCGGTACCCGGGCTCCGACGTGGACGTGCTCCGCGGCCTCGACCTGACCATCCACGCGCACGAGGCGCTCGCGCTCGTCGGCGTCAACGGCGCCGGCAAGTCCACGCTGGTGAAGCTGCTCGGCGGTGTCTATCGGCCGACCGAGGGCCGGATCACGGTCGACGGCGTGGATCTCGCCGAACTCGACCTGGCTGCTTGGCAGCGGCGGATCGCGGCGATCGTGCAGGACTTCCTGCGGTTCCCGCTGTCGGTGACCGACAACGTCGTGTTCGGTGCAGTCGAGCGCGCTGACGACGAGGTCGCGCTGGCCAAGGTCGCGCGGGAGTCCGGGATCGATCACGTGGTCCGCGGTCTCCCGGACGGCTGGGACACCGTGCTCGACAAGTCGTTCGACGGCGGCGTCGACCTGTCCGGTGGCGAGTGGCAACGAATCGCGCTGGCCCGGGCGCTGTTCGCCGTACATGCCGGAGCCGGGGTGCTGGTGCTCGACGAGCCGGCGGCAGCGCTGGACGTGCGGGCCGAGGCCGAGCTGGTCGAGCGTTATCTCGAGCTGACGTCCGGCGTCGCGTCGCTGATCATCTCCCACCGGTTCTCGGTGGTTCGCAACGCCGACCGGATCTGTGTGCTCGCCGACGGGCGCATCATGGAGGACGGCACGCACGACCAACTCCTGGGCGCGGACGGGATGTACGCCGGCATGTTCCGGCTGCAGGCCGAGCGGTACGTGACCTCACCGGACGCTCCGGAGGCCCTCGATGCGTAGCCTGCGGATCGCCTGGTTGTGGCTGTCCACCTCGTTCCGCGCCGCGCCCGGATTGATGGCGATCTCGACGGTCCTCGTCGCCGCGCGGGCGGTCGCGGCACCGACTCAGACGTACGGCGTCAGCCAACTGGTCGAGGGGATCGCGGGGGACCAGTCGAGCACGATCGCGCTCGGCATCGGCATCATCGTCGGCGGTCTGGCGATCTCGTTCATCGCCGACGTGATCGGCTGGCCGCTGCAGGACACCGCGCAGGAGCGGATGGCCGGTCGGGTGCACCGCGACCTGCTCGACGTGACGACCGGGATCCCGGGGCTGACACATCACGAGCGACCCGACATCGCGGACCGGCTGGAGTTGGTCCGCGAGCGCGCTTGGCGGATGGGCGTCGGGTCCGAGGTCCTGCTGTGGGCGTTCGCGACCGTGGCCAACACGGTGACCGTGCTCGGGCTGCTCGGGTCCGTGCATCCGCTGCTGTTGTTGCTGCCGTTGCTCGGTGCGGCTCGGATCTGGTCGGCGTACTTGAGCAGCACGCGGTCGCACAAGGCGTATGAGGACTCGCTGCCGCAGGAGCGACTGGTCGACCGGCTGATCGACGTCGCAAAGGATCCCCGGAGCGGGCTGGAGCTGCGTGTCTTCGGGCTCGGGCGGGTGCTGCTGGACCGGATCTACGCGTTGCAGACCGAGCGGTTCCGTCGCCGGGTCGCGGCGGCTCGCTGGGGCGGCAAGGTCGACGGGTCGGTGCGGCTGGTCTTCGGCCTCGCGTACGCCGTGGCCGTCGTCTGGGTGATCGCGCGGGCGCGCAACGGGCAGCAGACGGCCGGTGACGTCGTGCTCGTGCTGCTCCTTGCGCCGCAGGTGGATCAGATGACCGGTGGGATCGCGCGGAACGTCTACTGGGTCGGCGAGGTCGTGCGCAGCTTCAGCCGGTACGACTGGCTGCGTGGGTACGCGAAGGACAACTCGTGGCGGGCGAGCACCACTCCGGCGCCGGCTCGGCTCACGTCCGGGATCGAGCTGCGGAATGTCGGATTCGCCTACCCTGGCACGGATTCCGCCGTACTCGCCGATGTGAACCTGGTGCTGCCCGCGGGCTCGGCGGTCGCGCTGGTGGGGGAGAATGGCGCCGGGAAGACCACGCTGGTGAAGCTGCTCGCCCGGATGTACGACCCGACCACCGGGCGTGTGCTGGTCGACGGCGTGGACCTGGCCGAGATCTCACCGGACTCCTGGCGGTCCCAGCTGTCGGCCGGGTTCCAGGACTTCGTCAAGTTCGAGTGGACGGCTCGCGAGGTGGTCGCGGTCGGCGACGTACGGCGGGAGTCCGACGAGGAAGCCGTGCTCGCGGCGATCGGGCGCGGTGACGCGGAGAGCGTGGTCGCCGGACTGCCGCGCGGGCTGGACACACAGCTGGGCAAGAAGTTCACCGACGGCGTCGAGTTGTCCGGCGGGCAATGGCAGCGGCTCGCGCTGGCGCGGGCGTTCATGCGGGAACGGCCCTTGCTGCTGCTCCTGGACGAGCCGACGGCGGCGCTGGATCCGGAGGCCGAGCACCGGTTGTACGAGCAGTACGCCGCAGCCGCCAAAGTCGCCGCCGCCGAGACCGGTGGTGTCACAGTCTTGGTGTCGCACCGCTTCTCGACCGTGCGGATGGCCGACCTGATCGTCGTGATGCACAACGGGCGGGTGGAGGAGGTCGGCAGCCACGAGGAGCTCCTCACGGCGGGCGGTCGGTATGCAGAGCTCTTCGAGTTGCAGGCCCGGGCCTACCGCTGATGCTCTAGGTTGGGGACGTGGCGAAGCAGTGGGTCTGGATCGCGGTCGGCGCCGTCGCCGTGGGAGCGGTGGCTGCGCAGTGCGGCGAGACACCGGAGGCTGCGCAGGCGCCCAAGTCATCGGCCACCACCAGTCAGGCGCCTTCGCCGGCTCCGGCGACCAAGACGACTCCCAAGCCCTGGTACGTGGACTACGATCCGGCACAGTTCGCCGTCCAGGTTCGGAAGTACGCCACTCAGGCGGGGATCCGGCCGCAGTTGCTGATGGCAATCTTGTACAACGAGGCGTACAAGCCGCACGACCCGGAGCTCGAGCGGTCCTGGGCGCAGATCGACTCCGATCCCGCGTTCGGTATCGCGAACATGCACCGGCCGGCCTTCGACGAGACCAAGCGCGGCCGCGCGTTCGCCAAGCGGAAGTGGGAGGAGCTGCCCGACGACCCGGCGCTGGCCATTCAGGCCGCGGCCTGGCACCTGCACGACCTGGCCAGGCGGCTGCCGTCGAAGCCGACCGGTCAGTTGACCAAGGACGAGTTGCTTGCCTTGGGCTACAACGCAGGCGGCGGCAACATGCGGAAGTTCGCCCGGGGCGTGAAACCCGGCCCGCAGGCGCAGTCCTACCTTGACCGACTGCGCTCGAACTGGGACAAGTCAGGAGCGGCGGTCGGCACATGAGCCAGCACCAGCACGTCGAGAACGCGCGGTTCTACGAGATCTCCGCGGCGATCGGGTTCGCCGGTCAGCGCCGGCGGGTGTACGACGGCCTGGTGCGGCTGAGCGACGTACGTCCGGGGGATCGGGTGCTCGACGTCGGGTGTGGCACCGGGTACCTGAGCGGCCGGGTCGCGCGGGCGATCGGGCCGGACGGACAGGTCGAAGGGATCGATCCGTCACCGACGGTTGTTGTCTACGCCAACGAGCGGGCGACGTCGAACGCGTCCTTCCGGGTGGCGGGCGCGGAGCAGCTCCCGTACGACGACGGGTCCTTCGACGCAGTGGTGTCGTGTTTGGCCGTGCATCACATCGGCGCGTCCGATCGCGGTCGGGCGTTCGCCGAGATGTACCGGGTGCTGCAGCCGGGTGGCCGGTTGGTAGTCGCCGATTTTCGGCCGCCGACCAGCAGGCTGTCGCGACTGGCGGTCGGTGCGTTGAGCGGTCATGCGGCCGAGCAGGTGCCGCTGCTCGACCTCGCGCTCGACGCGGGCTTCGACATCGTCGAGACCGGCCACCGGCGGCCGGTTCTCGCCTACGTTCGGGCGGTCCGGCCCCGATAGGGTCTGACGGATGCAGCCCTTGCGGATCGGAATTGCCGGGATCGCGATCGAGTCGAGTACGTTCTCGCCGCATCGCAGTACGTTGGACGACTTCCGGGTGACGCGCGGGGCTGAGTTGCTCGCCCGCTACGCGTTTCTCGCGCCTGGGTCGGAGCTGACCGAAGGCGTCGAGTGGGTGCCGCTGCTGCACGCGGTTGCGGTGCCGGGCGGGCCGGTCACCGAGGAGACGTACGAGCAGCTGGCGGGCGAGATCTTCGAGCGCCTGCGTACGGCGGGACCGCTGGACGGAGTGTTCATCGACTTCCACGGTGCGATGACCGTGCTCGGCCGGACGGATATCGAGGCCGAGTTCGTCGCGGGGATCCGGGAGCTCGTCGGGCCGTCGACGTTGCTGTCGGCGTCGATGGATCTGCACGGCAACGTGTCGCGCTCGCTGGCGGAGACGCTGGATCTGATCACCTGCTACCGCAAGTCGCCGCACACGGATGCCTGGGACACGCGGGAGCGGGCGGCACGCAATCTGGTCGCCCGGCTGCGGTCCGGCGGGCGTCCGCAGAAGGCCTGGGTGCAGGTGCCGGTGCTGCTGCCGGGGGAGAAGACGAGCACGCGGATCGACCCGGCGAAGCGGATCTACGCGATGGTCGACGACGTCGAGGCGATGGACGGCGTACTGGATGCGGCGATCTGGGTCGGGTACGCGTGGGCGGACGAGCCGCGGTGTCAGGCTTCGGTCGTGGTGACCGGCGACGACGCCGGGGTCATCACACAGCAGGCGAAGCGGCTCGCCGACGCCTACTGGGATGCGCATGACGAGTTCGAGTTCGTCGCGCCGACTGGGACCTTGGAGGAATGTGTCGAGCGCGCGGTGGCGAGCACCGCGCGGCCGTTCTTCATCAGCGACTCCGGCGACAACCCGACGGCTGGCGGTGCCGGTGACACGTCGTGGACCTTGGACGCGCTACTCCGGATGCCCGCGATCACCTCTTCGGACCTGACCACCATCTACGCCGCCATCGTCGACCCCGAGGTCACCGCCGCCGCGACGAAGGCCGGCGTCGGCGCCACGATCGCCGTACACCTGGGCGGCAAGATCGACTCCGCCCCCTGCGGCCCGGTCTCCCTGACCGCTCAGGTAACCGCCCTTGACCCCGCAGCCGTCACCCTCACCACCGGCGGCCTCCACATCATCGTCACCACCCACCGCAAGCCCTACCACCTGGAATCAGACTTCACCGCCCTCAACCTGTCCCCCCGCACCGCCGACCTCGTCATAGTCAAAATCGGCTACCTGGAACCCGAGCTCTACTCCCTGTCCGCCGACTGGCTCCTGGCCCTGACCCCCGGCGGCGTAAACCAAGACCTCCCCTCCCTAGGCCACCAGAACCTCACCCACCCCATCTACCCCTTCGACCCATACATGGCGGCCCCGGAGTTGAACCCCGTCCTGCTCTAGGAGTCGAGGAGGAAGGTGGGGGGTTGGCCGGTTAGGGCGGTGGGGGAGGTTAGCCAGGTGGCGGTTTGGGTGGGGTGGCGGCGTTCTATTTCGGTGAGGAGGAGGTCGCGGGCTCGGGCGGCGGTGGCGGCGTCGTCGGAGTGGGTGGCGCGGCGGAGTTCGTCGGCGGTGGCGCTCCAGACGGCGTACAGCTGGGCGTCGCTCCAGGTGGTGAGCTCGATGCCGATCACCTGGACCGCGGGCGCGGGGCGGCGGCGTCGCTTGAGGACCCAGGGCAGGGCGATCAAGGCAACGACGATGAGGAGCAGGACGACCCAGGCGACGGGTGTCATGTCTGCCGGGTTGTCTGGTGCGTGGGCGGCCGCTCGGTCACGATCCTCCTTCGAAAGGTGACGTGCGGACCTGTGTAGCGGTCATCGTGGGTCCGCGCCCAGGTGCCCCGGACGACGACACAGAATCTCAAAGATCCCTCAGCGTCCTCGTCAACTCAGGGCACGCGCAGCGCCTCGTAGTCCTCCGCGGTGAGCGGCTGGGTGGTGACGGCGCCGTCGGCGAGCAGCGCCTCGACCGGCTTGCCGGCGCGGGAGAACGTGACCTCGTCGACGGACTGCAGAGCGGTGACGGACAGCACGATCTGGCCGACCGCCAGCACGTTCTGGGTCGCGGACCGGCCGTCGGTCTCGCCGGAGAGTTCCAGCACGACCCGGGTTCCTTGGATGGCGACGACCGTCAGCGCGAGGCCCGGCGGGAGTGCGGTGGTGATGCCATCGGCCTGCTCGGGCCCGGTCGGGCCGGTCCTCAACGCCTGGATCACTCCGTCGAGAACGCGACTCCCGGACACCTCACGGGCGACTTTGATCAGTCGGTCGTTTCGGACGTAGACCACCTGCACCGCCGTCCGCGCCGCGGTCGCGACGGATGTCGGTGTGTCAGGAGTCTGCAAACGCGAGGGAATCGACTCAGCCTCGATCGGCACCGGCTCGCTCTGCAGCGGTACCCCGCAACCGACAAGCAACAGCGCCACGGCGACCACTCCGGCGAGCCGTCTCACGGCGTCGCCTCCGGAAGCCGTACGACGAACTGCGCCCCACCCGACGGCGACGCCGTACACCACACCGCCCCGTCATGGACGGCTGCGGTCTCCGCGGCCAAGGCGAGCCCCAGCCCTGTCCCGGAAGACGATCCGCGCTTGGTCGCACCGGTGGCGAACCGCTCGAAGACCCGCTCCCGGTCGTGCGGCGGAATGCCAGGTCCCGAGTCGTTCACGAGCACCAGTATGTCGGAGCCGACCCGGCTGACCTCGACTGCGGTGAGCCCGCCGCCATGCGTCTCGGCGTTCTCGAAGAGGTTGCGGAACATCCGGCCGAGTCGCGGCTTGTCGGCCAGTACGACGACGTCGTCGGCGCCGGTCAACAGCGACGGATCGCGACCGACCTCCCCAAGTACCTGACGAAGAAGCGAACTCAGCTCGACCTGCGCACTCGGCCGGCGGTCGAGCCCGCCGTCGGCTCGGGCGAGCTCGAGCAGGTCGTCGAGCAACCGCCGGAAGCGCTGCAGGTCGGCGGTGACGAGGTCGAGCGCGCGCTGGGAGCGCTCAGGCAGCTCATCGCGCCGTGCATTGAGCAGGTCGACACTGCCGACCAGTGTGGTCAACGGCGACCGAAGCTCGTGGCTGACGTCCGCGGCCAGCCGCGCATCGCGATTGATGCGCTGCTGAAGCGTGTCGACCATGCTGTTGAAGGAGCCGACGATGGTCGCGAGCTCTGGGTCCTCGGTCGCGGGCAGCCGGGTGTCGAGGTCGCCACCGGCGATGGTCGCCGCCGCAACGGCGACCCGGTTGAGCGGCGTGACGACAGATCTGCTCGCCCAGAGACCGAGGGCCGCACCGGCCGCGGTCGCGAGCAGCGCGCCGCCGATCAGGATCCCGCTGAGCAACCGGAGGTTCCCTTCGAGCTCGGTCAGCGGCGCGATCTCGTAGAACTCGGCCTGCACCGCGGGCACCGGCACACCGACCACCAACGAGGGTCCGTCCGCCGACTGGAACCGCTGACCGGTCGCGCGCCCGTCCGCAACCTGTTCCCGCACACCAGCCGGTACGGCGTCGCGCCCTTCGTCGAGCGCGGACGCGTACCACCGCCCACGCCACTTCAGAATGATCGTGTTCCCAGCCGGCGTCCCGGTGGCGGTCAGTACGGCGGAGACGTCCGCATCGGTGTTGCGCAGCCGGCGCTGCACGAACGCGGCATCCTCGAAGGCCTGATGCTGGACGACGCGCTCGCGTTGACCCAGCAAGTACCCGCGGGCCAGCAGGTAGGTGCTGACGGCAAACACCGCCGACACCAGCAGCGCGACCAGACCGAGCGCGAGCACCAGCCGGTGCCGCAGTCCGGGAGTGCGCCCGCCGACTTTCATCGTGGGTCCAGCCGGTAGCCCATCCCGCGCACCGTCATCACGAGCTGCGGGCGTCCGGGATCCCGCTCGATCTTGGTGCGCAGCCGTCGGATGTGGACGTCGACGATCCGCTCGTCGCCGTAGTAGCCGTGTTCCCAGACCGACGCGAGCAATGCGGACCGGCTGAGCACCCGGCCCGGCGGCTTGGCGAGCTCGGCCAGCAGCCGGTACTCCGTAACCGTCAGGTTGACGTCCTGCCCGTCGAGCATCACCGTGCCACGCGAGGCGGACAGCACCAGGCTCCGCTTGGGGTCGGAGTCCAGCACGATGTCGGGCTCGGCGGCCTCCGCACTGGTCCGCAGCCGCCGGCGCAGGGCGCGCAGCCGGGCCGTGATCTCCTTGATCTGAAAGGGCTTGGTGACGTAGTCGTCCGCACCCGCCTCCAGTCCGGCGACGATGTCGTGGGTGTCGGACCGGGCGCTGACGACCACGATCGGGATGTCGCTCAGTCGCCGTACCTCACGGATGCAGGTGTAGCCGTCGATCTCGCCGAGCATCAGGTCGACCATCATCAGGTCCGGCATCGCGGTCCGGACCTGCTCGAGAGCGGACGGGGTGTCCGCCGCCTCGGCGACCCGGTACCCTTCGTCCTCCAGCGCCAGGCGCAGCACCTCCCGGATTCGATCGTCGTCCTCCACGACCAAGACCTGCATCGGCATCGTCACATCCTGGCAATCCGGCCGCGCGTTCTGACGGCCTGGGGCGGCATGTCATCGGATCGTAAAGTTCGGCTCGCCCGGCGTACGGACCCCGGACGGGTCGTCATCGGATCGTCAAGAAGGGGTACCCCGAATCTCAATGTCCAACGCGGAGAGTGGTCTCGATGCCCGCACTGCCCAGGGGATGGACCGCCATGAGCGATACCGCCCACAGCCCGCTTCCGCAGAAGGCGGTCGTGACGCTGTCCGACGCCGATCTCGACGGTGAGCTGTCCGCACTGCGCTGGCGGCTGCACGGGCTGGTCTTGGACGGCGCCTGCCTGGTCGTCGTCGACGTGTCCGACCTCGGGCAGATCTCGTCGACGCTGCTGACCGCCCTGCTCGACACACACCGGATGTGCCGTCGCCGCGGAGGTGGTGTGGTGATCCGGCGCGCCAGCCGGCAGCTGAGTGACGTGCTGCACCGGACCGGTCTCGACCGGGTCTTCGAGGTGGAGGCGGCATGACGGGTGAGCGGCGGTGAACCGGGCCGAGCAGGAGCCGAGAGGGCCGGAGTACGTCGATGTGACGATCGTCGAGTTCGCGTCGCACACGGCGTACCTGGACCCGCAGACTGGGACCGGCTACCTGGTCACACCCGACCCCGAGCGGGACATCCCGGCGCCGGACGAGCCGTTCGTCGGCGGCCTGTCGCTGCACACGGCCGACTGGCGTCGGGCCGTGAGCCACCTGGAGGAAGAGGGCTGGGAGCTCCTGTACGACGACGAAGGCAAGGTGGAGCGAGCGGGCCTGACCGGTGACGGCCGGACGGTGGTCTGCCTGTTCGGGCCGCCGGAGGGCAAGCAGCCGAGCCTGGAGACCCTCCGCCGCGCCCTGATCGCCCTGGACATGGCAGCCGATGTCGACCCCAGCACGCGGCACGACGACTGACGGTCTGTGGTTACACCTGCTGGGGCTGAGGCGCTTCCTGTGCCGCCTGCGACCACACCGGTGAGCGGGTACCGAACCAGGCGTCCAGTACGGCGTCGTCCCCGAGCGCACCGAACGGCGCCGGGTCGCTCTCCAGGATGCGGAGCAGCGCGAGCAGTCGTTGCGTGGTCTCGCACGTCATCGCGTCCTCCGAGGCGGTAGTCGTGGCACTGTCGTCAAACGATCACGGCAGGGGCGACCGTCTCGGCGCTGCTGCTCGGAACACCGATGTCTACCCACCACATCGGACAACGACCGGCTGCCGTTACAAGCAGTCAACTGGACACGCCGAGTAACCGGGCGGCGGCGTACTGGTCGTTCCTGGACTTCCGCTGCGGCTGGAGTCGGGTGCCTCGACCAGGAACTAGCGCGTCCAGGGCCGCAGCTTCTCCGGGTTGCGGACGGCCCAGATGTGCTTGATCTGGTCGTCGGCGATGTCGAACGCGATGACCGTGACGGTGACGCCGTCCTCCTGGGCGACCAGGCCCGGCTGGCCGTTGACGGTGCGTTCGAGCAGCGTGATGCCGGGTCGGCGCCCGGCCAGCGCGGCGAAGTAGCGGGCGACCTCCTCGCCGCCGGCGACCGGGTGGAGCTCCGCGCTGACCAGGCCGCCACCATCGCCGACCGCGACCGCGTCGGGGTCCAGCAGGGTGATCAGCGCCTGGATGTCCTGCGCCTGCCACGCCTCCTTGAAGTCCCGGACCAGGCTGGCGCTCTGCGCGGTGGGAGTCGGCGGCGTCTGGGCGTTGGCAATCCGGCGACGGGCCGAGGTGGCGAGCTGGCGGCAGGCCGCGGGGGAGCGGCCGACGATCTCGGCGACCTCCGGGAACGGATACCGGAACACGTCGTGCAGGATGAAGGCGACCCGCTCGGCCGGCGTCATCGACTCCAGGACGACGAGGAATGCCATGTTCACCGACTCGTCCAGGGTGACCCGGTCGGCGGGGTCGACGGACACGCCGGCCGACCGCCACTCGGTGCCGTCCGGCAGCGGTTCCGGGATCCACTCGCCGACGTACCGCTCCCGGCGGGCCCGGGCCGAGCCGAGCAGGTCCAGGCAGATCCGGCTGGCGACCGTGGTGAGCCAGCCGCCGGGCGACTCGATCGCCTCCTGCTCGGCGGCCGACATCGCGTACCAGCGGGTGTAGGTCTCCTGGACCACGTCCTCCGCGTCGGCGAGCGACCCGAGCAGCCGGTAGGCGAGGTTGATCAGCTGGCGCCGTTCGCTCATGATCGCGCTCAGGGCGGGGTCTCCTGATCCGGTCCCTGTGTCGGACATGCTGGCCACGATTCCCTTCCTCGGATCCGCCGTACACCCCTACGACGAAACGCCGTACCCGAGTGTGAGGTCCTCACACTTTCCAGGGCTGTCTCGTCGGAAGGGCATGAGCACCGAACAAGCAGTTGACGAAGTCGACATCCGGGAGCGGATCGACGCTTTGGTCGATGCGGTGCGGGCCAAGGACCTCGCTGCGGTCAGGACGATGTTCGCACCGAACCTGGTCTCGTTCGACATCGAACCGCCGCTGCGCCACCTGGGCGCGGGGGCGAAGTTGCAGAACTGGACCAAGGTCTTCACGGTCTACGCCGAGCTCGACTACGAGGTCCGCGACCTGACCGTCCTGGTGAACGGCGACCTGGCGGTGGCGTACGCCGTCAACCGCCTCAGCGGCACCCTGCAGTCGGGGGACCGCACCGGTTACTGGGTCAGGTGGACGGCTTGTTTCCGCAAGCTCGACGGCGCCTGGCTGATCGCGCACGACCAGATCTCCGTACCGACCGACTTCGCCACCGGGCGGTCGGTCCTCGACCTCGAACCCTGAAAGTGAAGGTATCTGTGGAACCCGTCAACGTCGCTGTCATCTATTACAGCGCCACCGGCACCGTGCACGCCCTCGCCCGAGCCGCAGCCGAAGGCGCCGAGAAGGCCGGTGCCAACGTGCGACTCCGGAAGGTCGCCGAGACCGCTCCGGACACCGCGATCGCGGCGAACCCCGCCTGGGGAGAGCACCTGCGCGACACCGCCGACGTCGCCGAGGTCGGTCATGACGACCTGGCCTGGGCTGATGCGGTGCTGTTCGGCACACCGACCCGTTTCGGTACGCCGTCCGCGCAGATCAAGGCGTTCATCGACGCGACCGGCCCCCTGTGGATGCAAGGGCAGCTGGCCGGGAAGGTGTACTCGGCGCTGACCGCCAGCAACACGCTGCACGGCGGCCAGGAGTCGACCATCCTTGCGCTGAGCAACGTCTTCTACCACTGGGGCGGCATCATCGTGCCTCCCGGCTACGCCGACCCCATCCAGTACCAGTCCGGCAATCCGTACGGCGCCTCCCACGTCACGTCCACCGGTCCGGTCAGCGACGTCGCCCTGGAAGCCGCCCGCTTCCAGGCCCGCCGAGTCGTCGACACCGCGACCGCGCTCAAGATCGGTCGGGCTGCCTGACCTCAGCCGGCTGCTTCAGCAGCAGCAAGGCAACGGCAGGGAACAGCAGGACGGACAGCAGTCCCGCGCAGACCAGAGCGGCGCCGGTGACCGGTGCCATCAGCCCGGTCTCCACGCCGATCTGGGTCGCGGTGACGATGAACGGCAGCGAGGTCGCCTGCAGCAACGCCACGGCGACGCTCGACCGAGTGCCGAGGGTCCGGATCGACAGTAGAGCGGGCACCCCGCGAACGACGAGCAGCGCGGCCAGGAACAGCGGTACCCGGGCGAGCGCCGCCGGATCGTCGACGAGACCGCCGAGATCGAGCCGCAGTCCGCTGGTCACGAAGAAGACCGGGATCAGGAAGCCGTATCCCAGGGCCTCCAGCTTGATCCGGAACCGCGGGTGCGAGGTCGTGTCGCGGTCGACCAGGCCGACGACCGCGCCGGCCAGGAAGGCGCCGAGGATTGTCTCGAGGCCGAACTGCTCGGCCAGCGCGACGAACGCGACCAGCAGGACGACGGCCGCTCGGATCCGGATCTCGGCCGTGGTGTCCTGCAACCGCACCAGCACCCCGCCGATCCGCTGCGAACGGCCGGCGGTGGCGACCACGATCCCGGTGACGACCACGAGCAGGGCGAACAGGCAGACCATGACGATCCGCTCGCCCGGACTCCCGCCTTCGGTGGAGAACACCAGCGAAAGCAGCAGTACGGCGGCGAAGTCGGCGACCGATGCCGCTGCGATGGTGAACTGCCCGACCGCGCCCTCGGCTTGGCGGGCGTCCTTGAGGACCGGCACGACCAGGCCGAGGGACGTCGCGGACAAGGTGACGGCGAGCAGCAGCGGGCTCTGCACCCAGCCGATCGCGTTGAACCCGGCGCCGGCCGCCGTACCCAACGCCAGAGTGACGAGGTAGCCGAGGACGGCGAGTCTGAGGATCTGACCGCGGAGCCGATGGACGTCGATCTCGAGCCCGGCCAGGAACAGCAGGAACGCGAGCCCGAGCAACGACACGATCTGCAGCGGCAGGTCCACCTCGACCAGACCGAGGCCGTGCGGTCCGACCACGATGCCGGCCACGATCTCGAGGACGACGGCCGGAATGCGCAGCCGTGGGGCCAGTCCGAGCAGGAGTGGTGCGAGCAGCGCGATCAACGCGACCACGAACAGGTTGGTGAATTCGACGTCCGGCATGATCCCTCCCTTGGGTGCTCAGTGCCGTCGGGAGGGGCCGGCGTTACAGGTCAGTCGCGGGGGAAGTTGCGGAAGGCGTCGAGGAGGCGGTCGCGGGTCTCGCCGGACAGGCTCTCCGGTTCCACCTGGCCCACTTCGGCGATGGTACGGCGGAACTGTTCGACGTAGGTCGCGCATCCGTCGCACAGCGTCAGGTGCTCCAGGAAGCGCTGCTCGGTCTCGGGGTCCAAGGCGCCGTCCAGGAACGCGGTGACGAGCTCGACGAGCTCTGCACAGGTCATGTCCCGACTCCACTCGTGCTGAAGTAGCGCTCGAGGCGGCCACGGACCGCCGCGCGGGCGCGATGCAGCAGGACCCGCTGGTTGGCCATCGAGATGTCGAGCAAGGTGCACACGTCCTCAGCGTCGTGTCCGTCGATGTCGCGCAAGGTCAGCACCACCTGTTGCCGGATCGGCAGGCTGTCGATCGCGGCGGCGACCGTCGCCCGGACCTCGTGAGCGAGCACCTCGCCCTCGGTGCTCGGCCAGCCGGCCGGGAACGCGCGCCAGCCGCCCGGGTACAGGTCGTCGGGGCCGCGGAACCTGCTCGGGTCGACGGTTGGCCCACCGCCCGGGTCGAGGCTGGTCCACGGCACCGTTCGCTGCTCGCGGGTGCCACGTTTGCGGGCGATGTTGACCAGGATCCGGTAGATCCAGGTCTGCAGCGAGGACCTGCCCTCGAACCGCTCGATGCCCTGGAACACCGCCAGCCAGGTGTCCTGGACGACCTCCTCGGCGCTCGCCGCGGTGGACACGAACGACCGGGCCAGCCGCAGCATCGACCCGGACCAGCCGTTGAGCAGGCAGGCGAACGTCTCCTCGTCCCCGGCCCGCAGACCGGCCACCAGGACGTCGTCCGTCGGCAGCACCGCCCCCACGATGCCGACGGTACCGGACGACGCTCAGCGGTACTCCGGGTTCTCGAAGTCGAACCGGCAGCCGGCGTCCCACTCGGAGCGCTGGTTGCCGTGCGCCGGCACGCCGCCGGCGTCCTTCAGCATCCGGGCCAGGTGCAACAGGTTCCAGGTCATGAAGGTGGTGTTGCGGTTGGTGAAGTCGTTGTCCGGCCCGCCCGATCCCTCGTCCAGGTACGACGGACCCGGCCCGGCCGCGCCGATCCAGCCGGCATCGGCCTGCGGCGGGATCGTGTAGCCGAGGTGCTGCAGGGAGTAGAGCACGTTCATCGCGCAGTGCTTGACGCCGTCCTCGTTCCCGGTGATCAGGCAGCCGCCGACGCGTCCGTAGTACGCGTACTGCCCGTGCTCGTTGAGGATCGACGAGTTGCCGTAGAGGCGCTCGATCACCTGCTTGGTCACCGAACTGTTGTCACCCAGCCAGATCGGCCCGGCGATCACCAGGATGTCGGCGGCCATCACCTGCTGCTGGATCGCCGGCCACGCGTCGGTCTCCCAGCCGTGCTCGGTCATGTCCGGCCAGACACCGGTCGCGATGTCGTGGTCGATGGCCCGGATCACGTCGACCTCGACGCCCTGCTTCTCCATGATCCGGCGGCTCACCTCGATCAGCCCTTCGGTGTGGCTGACCGCCGGTGACCGTTTCAACGTGCAGTTCACGAACAACGCCCGCAGATCGCCGTACTCGGTCATCTCAGCTCCTCCTGACGAATGCCTCCCTGCACTGTCAGTGCCGGCAGGGCGTCAGGCGTTACAACTGGATCTGGGTGCCGCTGGTGCCGGTGATGACTGCGGTTGTGTCGTCGAGGGAACCGATGGCGGCGCGGCCGTGGGTGGTCTCCACGAAGTGCCGGGCGGCGCTGAACTTCGGGCCCATCGACCCAGGCGGGAAGGTCAGCCCGGCCAGTGTTTCCGCGTCGATCTTGTGGAGCGGGCGCTGGGCCGGGGTGCCGTAGTCGAGGTACACGGCCGGGACGTCGGTGAGCATGACGAGGAGGTCGGCGCGGAGCTCGATGGCGATGAGCGCGGCGGTCGCGTCCTTGTCCACGACCGCCTCCACACCGTGGAGGCCGGTCGGCCCTTCGACGACCGGTACGCCGCCACCGCCCGCCAGGATCACCGTGACGCCGTTCTGGAGGAGGAGCTCGGCCGCATCGAGCTCCAGGACCCGCTGCGGTGCGGGGGACGGCACGACCCGGCGCCACTCGGTGCCGTCCTGGCGTACCGACCACCCGGAGGACAAGGCGAGCTCGCGGGCCCGCTCCTCCGGGTAGCTGGTGCCGACGTACTTCGTCGGCACGTTGAAGGCCGGGTCGTACGCGTCGACCACGGTCTGGGTGACCAGGGTGACGGCGCGCCGGCTCAGGCCCGCGTTGGTCAGGGCCTGCTGGACCCAGTACCCGATCACCCCTTGCGTCTCGGCGACGAGGTCGCTCAGCGGGTACGGCTTGGACAGGCTGGTGTCGGCGAAGCTCTCCAGCGCGAGCAGACCCACCTGTGGGCCGTTGCCGTGCACGATGACGACCTCGTTGTCCTCGGCGACCTTGGCCAACGCCGGCGCGGCCGCGGTCAGGTGCGCGACCTGTACGTCGGCATCCGGGCGCTCACCACGCCGAAGCAGTGCGTTCCCCCCGAGCGCGATTACTATCCGCATGCTTCAGAGTGCCACGAGATCCCTCAGTTCAGCCTGAACGGCTGGATGACCTCGGTCCGCCGGCGGTGGGTGCGGTTCGGCAGGTCGTGGAAGACCTCCCAGGCGTCGCCCGCGCGGGCTCCATGCTCTGCGGCCAGCCAGTCGTCGAGCGCCCGGTAGGCGTCGCCCAGCTGCTCGTAGGTCCCGACGTGCCACGCGACGACGACATGCCCGCCGGGCAGCGTGGACGGCACGATCTGCCGGTCCCCGCTGATTCGCACGGCCACCGGGAACCCGGCCTCCACCTCGAAGCACCCGTCGGCGCGGACGTGATACCGGGCGAACGGGAACCCGCACGGCGCGATCCCGTGCCGGCGCAGGTACTCGGCCACCACGTCGAACGCCGTACGGAACCAGCCCCGCACCTCGTCTCGGTGCAGGGTCGCCCGCAGGACGGCCGTCGGCTGTTCGTGGACAACACGCGATTCGGGGTGATCGGTGCGCACGTCTCTCAGCCTAAGACCGCGACCGGGCCCTTGCGCAGTCCCTGGAGCTCGGGACCTTCGGCCCTGTCGGAGGGCGCGCCGCCAGGAGCACTCTGATGGCAGAGGGGGACCTTGCCGGACCGCCGGGACGCACGACAGATGGCATGTGGGGGAGCTGCCATCGACAACGCGCCCCGGCGGTCCGCGGGATTCAGGGACCGAGCGGGGCGCGCAGCTCGAGCACGGTGCCCTGCGACTGACTGGAGTCCACCCGGACCGTGCCGCCCAGGGTCTCGGCGCGCTCGCGGAGGTTCCGCAGCCCGCTTTGCTGCTGCTCGGCCGCGAGCCCGATGCCGTTGTCGGCCACCCGGGCCACGACCTCGCCATGCGCGGCAGTCACCTCGACCGAGACCTCGGTCGCCTCGGCATGCCGTACGACGTTCGACAGCGCCTCCCGGATCGCGGCCAGGATCTGCGGCCGCACGGTCACCGGTACGGCGGTGTCCAGCGGGCCGGCGCAGGTCAGTCGAGGCCGGAAGCCGAGCGGTTCGGCGTACTCGGCGACCAGCTCCTGGATGTCGGCCCGGAGCGAGCGGCGTCCGGGCTGGTGGTGCAGCTCGAAGATCGCGGCTCGCAGGTCGCGGATGGTCGCGTCGATGTCGCTGACGGCCCGGCCGATGCGCTCCTGGACGTCGGGGGAGACCATGCGGTGCATGCCCTGGAGCTGCAGCCCGGTCGCGAACAGCCGCTGGATCACCAGGTCGTGCAGGTCGCGAGCGATCCGGTCGCGATCCTCCAGGACGGCGATCATCGACTGATCCCGCTGGGCCTGCGCGCGGTCGAGCGCGAGCGTGGCCTGGTCGGCGAACAACTGGACCAGGTCCGTGCCCTCCTCGAGGACGGCGCCGCGCTCGGCCGCGACCAGCAGCAGCCCACCGGTGGCGTGGGCCCCGGCCGGCAGTGGCGCCACGATCGTCCGCCCCAGCGACCGCAGCTCGGGCGCCTCGGTCAGCCGGCCGCTCTCCTTCACCAGTTGGGCGAGGTCCTCGATCTCCAGCAGCCGGTCGCCGCGCAGCACCTTGCCGAGCCAAGGCACATCGGCGGGCAGGTGCCGGCCGGCGTACCGCACGAACTCCGCGGGCCCGTCGAACGCTTCGACCACGAGGTCGTCGCCGCGGGCCAGCAGGATCACGCCCAGTCGGGAGCCGGACACCTCACGGGCGCGGCGGGCGATCAGCCGGAGCGCGTCCGGCAGGTCGAAGTCACCGAGCATCATCTGGGTGATCTCTGCGGTGACCTGGTGCCATCGCCGCTTGCGTTCGGTGTCGGCGTGCAGCCGGGCGTTGTCGATCACCACACCGGCCGCGGCAGCGAGCGCGGTCACCGTGCGCTCGTCGTCCTCGGTGAAGTCGGCGCCGTCCGCCTTCTCGGTCAGGTAGAGGTTGCCGAAGACGTGGTCCCGGGTGCGGATCGGGACGCCGAGGAAGCTCCTCATCGGCGGGTGGTTCGGCGGGAATCCGAACGACTGCGGATGCTCGGCCAGGTCGTGCAGCCGCAGCGGGCCGGGGTGCTCGGTGGACAGCCGGAGCAGGCCGTGCCCCTCGGGGTACGCGCCGATCGCGGCGATCTCCTCGGCGGTGACGCCGTGCGGGATGAACCGGACCAGCCGCTTGCGGCCCGGGCCGACCACGCCGAGTGCGCCGTACCGGGCGCCGACGAGCTCGCAGGCCGCGGTGACGATCCGGTCCAGCGTGCTGCTGAGGTCCAGATCGGCGCCGATCCCGACGACGGCGTTCAGCAGCGCCTCGTCGTACCATGTGCCTTTTGACGTCACCTTGACCACGGTACAAATGCGGCCGCGGTCAGGGAAAGAGAGTTGCCGGAGGCACCGATCAGCCGGCGCGCGGGCGCTGACCCCAGGGGAGCAGGCGGCGGCCGCTGAGCTCCTCGGCGCGGAGGCGGACCATGCGCCGCTCGTGCAGCGGTGCCCACGGTCGCAGCGGCGTCACCCGCCGCAGCCGCGCCGCCTCGTCCGCGGGGACGACGGACAGATGGCCGATGCAGGTGACGGTCCAGCCGACGTGCCGGTCGAGGTCGACGTCGTCCACCTCGAACGCGACCACGTCACCACGCACGGCGGCCCGGAACTTCTCTCCGTCGTCGGAGGCGAACACGATCGTGTCGCCGTCGACCGAGAAGTTGACCAGCCGGATCGCGGGCAGGCCGCGCTGGGTGAAGACGAGCCGGCCGACGGGCATCGACTGGAGCAGCCGCAGGCACTCGGCCGGGTCGAGGATCTCGAGTCCGGTCCGATCGAACTGCCGGGTCGTGTGCATCAGCGCCACCCCAGATCGAACGTTTGCCCAAGCACCGTGATCACCACAGCCGTACGCGACGCCCGCTGAGGTGCTCCGGCTCGATCACCACCAGCACCTCGTCGACCGCGCCGTCCCACGCGTGCACAGTGCAGCGTCCCGAGATGAGCACACTCCAGCCTTCGCGATCGGCCGCGTCCAGCCGCTCCACCTCGACGGCGACCGGGCCGTCGCCGTACCGGACGATCGGGTTGGTCGCCTCGCTCCGGGAGACCAGCTTCCGTTCGTGCAGCGAGAACTGCATCGGCTGCACCGCGAGCCGCCCCGTCAGCACGAACGCGATCCGCGCGGCGCCACCCTGCGTGAGCAGGTCGAGACACTCGTCCTCCCGCAGATGGTCGAGCACGGGGTGCAGGGCCGACGATCCGCGGACTGGGACTCGCCGGATCCGGTTGGCCACGGTCGTGTCGAGCGCGCCGGCGAGCCGGATCAACGCTCCGGCGGTCAGTCCGCCCGGCTCGACCGCGCCGGACCGCACAGCCCCCTCAGACTGCACGATTCCGACACGACCGGCCCGCAGCGACTGATCACCACCGTTCGTCGATCGAGACTGCTCGGACGCGGTCATCGGACCTCCCTTCGAACGACAGGTCCTATCCAACGCGCCCCGCCGTACCCGGGAGCAGTGCCAGAAGTCCCTACCCGCCAGGACCTGCGTCATGCACTGCTTTTCGATCAGTTGCAGCAACCGTCTGTGCAGCCCGGGCCGTTGGCCGGGGCGCAGCAGCCCTCGCCGCGCCAGGCTTGGACGCCTTCGCGGACCGCGACGGCGGCGATGACCAGGCCGGCGATCGGGTCGGCCCAGCCCCAGCCGAGGGTCGCGTTGAGGACCAGGCCGGCGAGCAGGACCGCGGACAGGTAGGTGCACAGCAGCGTTTGCGTGCCGTCGGCAACAACCGCGTTCGAGCCGAGTGCCTTGCCGGTACGGCGCTGGGCCCACGAGAGCACCGGCATCACGATGAGCGACGCGATCGCGAGGCTGATGCCGACCGGTGACGTCTCCGGGTCGCTGCCGCCGATCAACGCCCGGACCGACTCGAACGTGACGTACGCGGCGAGCCCGAAGAACGAGAACGCGAGCAGCCGGAGCGCCTGGCGTTCACGCGTCTCGGGCAGCCGGTGGCGGAACTGCCACAGGATGATCAGCCCACTGGACACCTCGACCACGGAGTCGAGTCCGAAGCCGACCAGCGCGACCGAGCCGGCAACGAGACCGGCGGTGATCGCGATGACGGCTTCGATCACGTTGTAGGTGACGGAGGCGCCGGCCAGCAGTTGCGCGCGGCGACTCAGCCGACGCCGCGCCTCGGGATCGGCTGTCCAACCGCGCGGGGTGAGCTGCAGCGGCTGATCGGTCATGACTCAGCCTCCTGCGCAGCCGTGCCGTAGACCGGGCACAGCGCGACGGCGTCCCCGGTCAGCCCAAGGAGCCGCTCGGCGGCTGACAACAACTCGAGCGTCGCCTCCGGGTGCGTCAGCCGGAACAGCGACGCCCGCCCTTGCGGTCGCGACTCGACCAGCCCACAGTCCCGCAAGCAGGCCAGGTGTTTCGACACGGTTGACTGCGCCAGCCCCAAGTGCTCGGTCAGGTCGACAACCCGATGCTCGCCGAGCGCGAGATGCCGCACGATCGCCAGCCGCGAAGCATCGCTGAACCCATGAAACAGACAGGCCGCCACGGTCAGCGCAGCGCCCTCGTCGACGTCAGGATCCTCGATCCGCGTTGTCATCGCCATTTGGCGATGTTAGCGCTGAACCATGGACTCTGGGAAGTGGCCCGCCGAGGGGCCATTCTTGCCGCATGGGTGATGGGGTGGGGCGGCTGTCGTACCTGGACTGGTTGCGGGTGCTGGCGGTGTTCGGGGTGTTCGTGTTCCACACGCTCCGGCCGTTCGACGACGCCGACTGGCACGTGAAGAACGCCGAGACCAGCGAAGGGATCTCGATCGGGATCGCGTTCCTCGGTCTGTGGGGGCTGGCGTTCTTCTTCCTGCTGTCCGGCGCGGGCGCCTGGCTGGCGTTGCGCTGGCGGACCGCGGGCGGCTTCGTCCGGGAGCGGTTGCTCCGGCTGCTGCTGCCGTTTGCGATCGCATACGTGCTGCTGTCGCCGCCGCAGTACTACCTCGAGCAGCATCACAAGGGCGAGTCGGATGCGTCGTTCCTGAACGACGTGAAGACGTTCTTCAGCGACCTCGGTGGCGACCCGCCACTGTGGCTGCGGGACACGTACCACCTGTGGTTCCTCGTCTACCTGCTGCAGTTCGCGCTGCTCGGTCTGCCCATCTTCCTGTGGTTGCGCGGTCCGCACGGCCGGCGCTTGGTGGATTGGATCGCCGAGCGCTGCACCCGCCGCGGATCGATCCTGCTGCTGGCTGTCCCGCTGATCCCGGTGCACCTGCTGTTGCTGGCCGCGCCCGGTCCGGACCACGGCTGGGGCGAGTTCGTGTTCTTCTTCGACTTCTTCGTCGTCGGTGCGCTGGTGATGTCCGACAGCCGACTGATTGCCGCCGTACGACGGGACGCCATACCAGGTCTCGTGCTCGGGATCGGTGCCTTCGTCACGGGTGTGGTCACCGGGATCATCGACTTCCTCGAAGGCTGGTGGGAGGACCCGGGCTACTCGTGGCCGTACCTCTGGTACTCGCCGCTGATCACGCTCGCAGTCTGGGGCTGGCTTGTCGCCGTACTAGGTGGTGGCATGCGGCTGCGCGCGTTCCGGCGACCGCTCCCGACACCGCTGGCCCGCGCCGCGATGCCGTTCTTCCTGGTCCACCAGCCGATCATCCTGCTGATCGCCTTCTACGTCGTCGACTGGAACGCAGGCATCTGGTCCAAGTACGCCGTACTACTGCCGGCAGCCTTCGTGGCGTCAGCCGCGCTGGCCTGGTTGCTGTCGGCCCTACCAGGCGTCTCACTCCTCTTCGGCGTGAAGCGCCCAATCGAGCATCGGGCGAGCCGACCGGAGGCCTCAGACGCTGCGTAGGACTGAGACGACGATGCCGAGGATGGTTGCGTTGTCGCCGTCGATGACTTCGTAGGCGGGGTTGCGGGGCTCGAGGTACACGTGGCCGTTGCGGCGGCGGTAGACCTTGACCGTCGCCTCCTCGTCGATCATCGCGGCCACGATCTGGCCGGAGTGCGCCTCGGCCTGCTGGCGGACCACGACGATGTCGCCGTCGCAGATGGCTGCGTCGATCATCGACTCACCGCGGACCCGCAAACCGAAGACATTGCCGCGTCCGGTCAGCTCGCGCGGCAGCTGCATCACGTCGTCCACGTGCTCGATGGCGGCGATCGGCGTACCGGCTGCGATGTCGCCGACCACGGGCACCGGCACCGAGTGCTCGCCGGACTCCCGGGTCGCAGTTTCCCGCAGGAACATCCGGACGTCGATCGGCCGGGAGACCGACGGGCTGCGCCGCAGGAAGCCCTTGTCCTCGAGGTTGGCCAGATGCTTGGACACCGACGAGGACGACTTCAGCCCGACGGCGTCACCGATCTGCCGGCTACTGGGGGCGTACCCGTACCTGACCACCCAGTCGCGAATCACCACCAGCATCCGCTGCTGCCGCTCCGGCAGCGCCGCCGTGTCCAGGTCCCCGAACAGCTCCACATCAGTCACCCGCCGAATGTTAGGGCCCGGCACCGACAAGCCATCGGCCCGCCGCGCTGTGCTGAAACTTTTCCCACCCCACCGCCCCGGTCGATCGGCAACTTCCGCCGTCGCTGCCAACGCAACGAAGGCGCAAGTTTCCGGCAAACGGCCTTGACACCGGGGGAGAGGTAGGAAAAATTCTTCCCAAACAGGGCGGGAATGACGGAATCTTTCCGCCATTGGTCAACGGATGTTTCCTCGAAGGGCGGATCGATGACCACTCGTGACAACCTGTCGCGGCGGCTTTTCCTGCAGCGCGCGGCGGTCGGCACGCTGCTGGCCACTGGGGGCGGAACGCTGCTTTCGGCCTGCGCCAGCGGCGGCAGTGACTCCGGCAGTGACTCCGGCGGCGGAGGTGCGGAGAAGACGGCCGAGAACCCGTTCGGTGTGCAGGGTTCCGACCCGCTGGACGTGGTGATCTTCAAGGGCGGGTACGGCGACGACTACGCGAAAGCGCACGAGGACCTCTACAAGAAGAAGTTCTCCGAGACGTCGATCAAGCACGCCGGGATCACCGACATCACGCCGCAGCTGCAGCCGCGGTTCAACGGTGGCAACCCGCCGGACGTGATCGACAACTCCGGCGCCTCGCTGCTGCCGATGTCGACCTTGGCCAGCTCGGGCCAGCTGGCCGACCTGACCGAGCTGTTCGACGCGCCGTCGATCGACGACGCCAACAAGAAGGTCCGCGACACCCTGGAGCCGATCGCCCTCGAAGCAGCGATGCTGGACGGCAAGCCGCTCGTGCTCGAGTACGTGCTGACCGTCTACGCCATCTGGTACAACAAGCCGTTGTTCGCCAAGCACGGCTGGACGCCGGCGAAGTCCTGGGCCGAGTTCCTGACGCTGTGCGAGGAGATCAAGAAGGCCGGCATCGCGCCGATCGCGCACCAGGGCAAGCACGGCAACTACATCGGCGGCGTCGTGATGGACATGGCCGTCAAGCACGGCGGCCACGAGGTGATCAAGGCGATCGACTCGCTGGAGCCGAACGCCTGGAAGCACGCGTCGATCAAGATGGCGGCCGAAGCCCTGCTCGAGCTGAAGGGCAAGGGCTACATCATGCAGGGCACCGAGGGCCTGGACCACATCCAGTCCCAGACGGCCTGGAACCAGGGCAAGGCGGCGTTCATCCCGTCCGGTTCCTGGCTGGAGAACGAGCAGAAGACCGTGGCGCCGAAGGACTTCGAGACGACGGCGACGTACACGCCGCTGCTCGACGGCGCCAAGCTGCCGGTCGACTGCGCGCGGACCGCCGCCGGTGAGAACTTCATCGTCCCGGCCAAGGCGAAGAACAAGGCCGGTGGTCTGGAGTACCTGCGGATCATGCTGTCGAAGAAGGCGGCCGGCAAGTTCACCGAGCTGACCGGTTCGCCGACCATCGTGAAGGGTGCGACCGAGGGCCTCAAATTGAGCCCGGGCGCCGCGTCGTCCGACGCGCTGCTGAAGTCCGGTGCCACGAACAACTGGTCGACGTACTTCGCCGGCTGGTACTCGACGATGGACAAGCCGTCCCGCAGCATCTTCGCCGAGCTCGCCGCCGCCCGCATCAGCGCCGACGAGTTCTGCAACCGGATGCAGAAGCTCGCCGACGACACCGCGAAGGATCCGGCGACGAAGAAGCAGACCCGGAGCTAGTCCCGCAGGATCTTCGGTAGCCACAGGCCGTCGGTAGTGGGTAGTGGCGTACGGCGTAGGTGGTCGATGAGCGTGGTCAGACCGGGGTGCCGGTTCGAGGTGTGCCAGACCAGCGACCACGGGTAGATGGGTGTGGGGTCCTGGATCCGGAGCCGCAACAGGCTCCGGGGAAAGGGCCCTGCCTCCCGGGTCCGCTCGCCGAAGAAGCTGATCAGCGTCCGGGACTCCGCGATCGTCTGCACCAGATCCTCGAACCCGAAGTTCGGCCCGGTGGAGTCGATCGTGAGCGCGAAGTCCGCGGACAGCTCGCGGTAGAACTCGCCCCACTCACTGCCCTCGACGATCCCCGGGATCCAGATCGTGTACGGGCGCAGGTCGTCCATGCCAACCGTCGTCCGCGTAGCCAGCGGATGCCGGTCACCGACGATGATCTCGTGCGCCTCGAAGTACACCGGCAGGCTCTCGAGCCCCGCCGACAACGGCTCCGGCAGATACGCGAACGTCGCGTCGATCTCACCCGCCACGAGCGCAGGCAGCGCCGCCTCCAGCCCACGCAACACCAGAGTCTTGAGCGCCAGGTCGGGATGCGTGTGGTGAAACTCCAGCATCAGCACCGCAGGTAGTAGCCGGCTGCCGAGAATGTCGACCCGCAGCGGCCGAACCTCACGCTGCACCGACTCGACCGCATGCCGCGCAGCGATCAGTACGGCGTGCGCGTGCGGCAAGAACGTCCGTCCCTCGGGCGTCAGTGTCGCCCCCGTCGGCACGCGCTGGAAGAGCGTCACCCCCAACGACGACTCCAGCGCCGCGACCCGCTTCGACACCGCCTGCTGACTCAGTCGCAGCCGATCGGCTGCGTACTGGAACTGCCCTTCCTCGGCGACGGCCACGAACGCCCGCAGGCTGTCCAGATTCACGGGACCAGACAGTACAACCAATGGTGGTTCAGCCGCTCCGAAGGTTGTTTGATCGCACCCACACGACCCGCATTTGATGAGGGCTCCCGACAACCGATCGTTGTGGAGCTCTGGTGCCTGACTCCTTCACCCATCTGCATGTCCACACGCAGTACTCGTTGCTCGACGGCGCTGCCCGGCTGAAGGATCTGTTCAAGGCCTGCGACGAGCTCGGCATGACCCATCTCGCGATCTCGGACCACGGCAACCTGCACGGCGCCTACGACTTCTTCCACCAGGCGCAGAAGGCGGGCATCACGCCGATCATCGGCATCGAGGCGTACGTCGCGCCGGAGTCCCGCCGTACCAAGCAGCGAGTGTTCTGGGGTCAGCCGCACCAGAAGCGCGACGACGTCGCCGGCTCCGGCGCCTACACGCACAAGACGATCTGGGCCCGGAACGCGACGGGACTACACAACCTGTTCCGGCTGTCCTCCGACGCCTACCAGGAGGGCTGGCTGCAGAAGTGGCCGCGGATGGACAAGGAGAGCCTAGCCCAGTGGTCCGACGGTCTGATCGCCTCCACCGGCTGCCCGTCGGGCGAGGTCCAGACCCGGCTCCGCCTCGGCCAGTACGACGAGGCGTTCGAGGCGGCCGCGTCGTACCAGGACATCTTCGGCAAGGACAGCTACTTCCTCGAGTTGATGGACCACGCGATCGAGATCGAACGCCGGGTCCGCGACGGACTGCTTGCAATCGGCCGCGCGCTCGGCATCCCGCCACTCGTCACGAACGACTCCCACTACACCTACGCCCACGAGGCGGCCGCGCACGACGCCCTGCTGTGCATCCAGACCGGCAAGAACCTCGCAGACCCGGACCGCTTCCGGTTCGACGGCACCGGCTATCACGTGAAGTCCGCGGCCGAGATGTACGCGATCGACACGTCCGAGGCGTGGCAGCAGGGTTGCCGCAACACTCTCGCGATCGCGGAGCGGATCGAGACCACCGGGATGTTCGCCAAGCGTGATCTGATGCCGCGGTTCGCCGTACCCGAGGGCTACACCGAGGTGACCTGGTTCCAGGACGAGGTACGGCGGGGGATGCGGCGACGGTACCAGGACGGGTGGGGCGAGGAGTACCAGAAGCTGGTCGAGTACGAGACCGGCGTCATCATCCAGATGGGCTTCCCGGGCTACTTCCTGGTCGTCGCCGACTTCATCATGTGGGCGAAGAGCAACGGCATCGCGGTCGGCCCGGGCCGTGGCTCGGCCGCCGGGTCGCTGGTCTCGTACGCGCTCGGCATCACCGACCTCGACCCGCTCGAGCACGGCCTGATCTTCGAACGCTTCCTGAATCCCGAACGGGTCTCGATGCCGGACGTCGACATCGACTTCGACGAACGCCGCCGGGTCGAGGTGATCCGGTACGTGACGGAGAAGTACGGCGCCGACAAGGTCGCGATGATCGGCACCTACGGAACCATCAAGGCGAAGAACGCGATCAAGGACGCCGCCCGGGTTCTCGGGTACCCCTACGCCACCGGCGACCGGATCACCAAGGCGATGCCGGCCGAGGTCGGCGGCGCCGGCATCGACCTGACCGGCATCACCGACCCGAAACATCCCAGATACGACGAAGCCGCGGCAGTCCGGGCGATGTACGAGAACGAGCCGGACGCGAAGACCGTGATCGACACCGCCAAGGGGGTCGAGGGCTTGGTCCGGCAGATGGGTGTGCATGCGGCCGGCGTGATCATGTCGAGTGAGCCGATCGTCGACCACGTCCCGGTGTGGGTCCGGCACAGCGACGGCGTGACCATCACCCAGTGGGACTACCCGAGCTGCGAGTCGCTCGGCCTGCTGAAGATGGACTTCCTCGGCCTGCGCAACCTCACCATCATCGACGACGCGGTGAAGATGGTGGCCGAGAGCAAGGGGCTCGCGATCGACCTGCTCGGGTTGCCGCTGGACGACCGCCGTACCTTCGAGCTGCTCGGGCGCGGCGACACGCTCGGGGTGTTCCAGTTCGACGGCAACGCGATGCGGTTGTTGCTGCGGCTGATGCGGCCGGACCAGTTCGAGGACATCACCGCGGTCACGGCGCTGTACCGGCCCGGGCCGATGGCGATGAACTCGCACATCAACTACGCGCTGCGCAAGAACGGCCAGCAGGACATCACGCCGATCCACCCGGAGGTCGAAGAAGCGCTGCGGGAGGTGCTCGGGATCACTTACGGCTTGGTCGTCTACCAGGAGCAAGTGCAGAAGGCGGCCCAGGTGCTGGCCGGCTACAGCCTCGGCCAGGCCGATCTGTTGCGCCGGGCCATGGGCAAGAAGAAGAAGGAAGTGCTCGATCAGGAGTTCGTCCCATTTCGCGACGGTTGCCGTCGGCATGGGTTCTCTGACCAGGCGACACAGGCCGTGTGGGACGTGCTGGTCCCGTTCGCCGGGTACGCGTACAACAAGGCGCATGCGGCCGCTTACGCGCTCGTTTCCTACTGGACGGCGTACCTGAAGGCGAATCATCCGGCCGAGTACATGGCGGCGTTGCTGACCTCGGTGAAGGACGACAAGGACAAGTCCGCGGTCTATCTCAACGAGTGCCGCCGGATGGGTCTGCGGGTGCTGCTGCCGGACGTGAACGAGTCGGTCGCGAACTTCGCCGCGCAGGGTGACGAGGTGATCCTGTTCGGGTTGTCCGCCGTACGCAACGTCGGCAGTGGTGTCGTGGACGCGGTCATCCGCTCTCGGGAGGCGCGCGGGAAGTATGGGTCCTTCCCGGACTTCCTGGACAAGGTCGAGTCGGTTGCCTGCAGCAAACGGGCGGTCGAGTCGCTGATCCTGGCCGGCGCGTTCGACGCGCTCGGCCACACCCGCAAGGGCCTGGTCGCCCGGCACGAGGAGCTCGTCGAGACCGCGATCGCGGTGAAGCGGAAGGAGGCCGAGGGCCAGTTCGACCTCTTCGGTACGACGGCTGCACCCGCCTTCGGCCTGGAAGTGTCGTTCTCTGACGAGGAGTGGGACAAAGCGGCGCTGCTCGCCCGGGAGCGCGAGATGCTCGGCCTCTACGTCTCCGACCACCCGCTCTTCGGCCTCGAACACGTGCTGGCCGATCGCGCCGACGCCGCGATCGTTCAGCTCGGCGACCACCCGGACGGCGCGGTCGTCACGATCGGCGGCATCATCTCCGCGCTCCAGCGCCGGATGACCAAGCGTGGCGACACCTGGGCGACGGCCACGGTCGAGGATCTGGCCGGGTCGATCGAGTGCCTGTTCTTTCCCGCGACGTACCAGGTGCTGTCCGGTCAGCTGATCCAGGATGCGATCGTGTTCGTGACCGGGCGGCTGGACAAGCGGGAGGACGTGCCACGGCTGATCGCCGCCGAAATCGCCATACCGGACTTGAGCGAGGCGCCGGTCGTGAAACTGGAGCTGGCTCAGGCGAACGTGGTCCCGCGGACCGTGAACCAGCTGCGGTACGTGCTCGCCGCGCATCCCGGGCCGTCCGAGGTGCACCTCCGCGTCCGCGGGCCCGAGAAGACCACCGTGTACCGGCTGGCCTTCCGGGTCACGGCGGGACGCGAGTTCTGGGCCGACCTGAAGGCGGAAGTCGCGGCGATCCGCTACACGCGCTGAGGCTCGCGCTCCGGGGTTCTGGTCCTGCTCGCCACCAGCACGGTGGCCAAGGCGAGCAGTCCGAGGGCCACGCCGATCCAGCCCATCGCTCCGTAGCCGGTGCCGGCGTCGATCGCCAGCCCGCCGAGCCACGGGCCGACAGTGATGCCGACGTTGAACGCCGAGACATTGAAGGCAGCCGCCAGGGTCGGCGCCGACTCGGCCTCCGCGAACACCCGCGCGTTCACCGCCGGATTGTTGGCGAACCCGAACCCACCAAGCACGACCACGGCCGGTACGGCGACCCACGCCGTCCCGGTCCACACTGCGAGGAGGGCGCACGCCGCGATCACCCCGATCAGGCCGATGCGCAGGGTCGTGAACGGACGGGCGTCGGCAGTCCGTCCACCGATCGTGATGCCGGCCAGCGCGCCCACGCCGTACAGGGCGAGGACGATCGGGACCCAGCCCGCGGACAGGCCGGTCGCGTCGGTCAGCAGGGGAGCGAGGTAGGCGAAGACGACCAGGATAGCGCCGGTCGACAGCGCGGTCGTGGAGTAGGCGAGCCACAGGGCCGGGTTTGTCATCGCGCGCAGTTCCTGGCGGATCTCCGGCGTACGGCCTGATCGTCCACGCGGGATGGTTGCGATGACGCCGGCCATGGCGATTGCCGACAATCCTGCGACCGCCCAGAACGCGGCCCGCCAACCCAGGTGCTGGCCGATGACGGTGCCGGCCGGGAGACCGACGATGCCGGCGATGGTGAGACCACCGGCAACGATGCTGATCGCTTTGGCCCGAGCGTCCGGACCAGCGAGCCCGATGGCGGTGGCCGCGGCGACGGCCCAGAACCCGGCGTAGACGAACGCTGCGACGATCCGGGTCGCGAGGAGTACGCCGTACCCAGGGGTGAGAGCGCCCGCGACGTGGGCGAGGGCGAAGACAGTGAGGAAGACCAGCATGGTGGCGTGCCGGGACCAGCGCAGCGTCGCGACGGCGAGGATCGGGGCGCCGACGAGCATGCCGACCGCGAAGGCGGAGATCAGCAGCCCGGCGGCCGGGATCGACACCTTCAAGTCGGCCGCGATCTCGGGGAGCAGGCCGGTGAGCATCAGCTCGGACGTCCCCTGGGCGAAGATCGCCAGGCCGAGAACGTAGACAGCGAGCGGCATCGGGTTCCTCTCATAATGGATCGATCAGTGCAAAACGCGGGCGTGCAGCACTGAGGAAGTTGGTTCAGGTCAGAAGGTTCGGAGGGCCGCTCTGACGACGGTCTCTTGACCGGCGCGCGTCGCTCCGGCCCGGGCCGAGACGCGCAAGCCGCTCAGGACGACGAAGACATACTCTGCGAGACCGGCCGGGTCGTGGCCGGCATCGATCTCGCCGGCGGTCTGGGCGGCGTTGAAGGCTGTGGTGAGTGCCTCGACCCGGAAGGTGTGGTCGCGCTCGAGCAGCTCGGCGATCTCGGGCTCGTGCGGGGCGAGCTCGACGAGGGTGTTGACCACGAAGCAGCCGAGTGGGTCGGTCGCCGCCGGCTCGACGGCGTCCCAGAGGAGTTGACGGACGCGTTCCCGGATCGGCAGGTCGGCGCGCTGGATCAGCGCGACCTGGGCCGCGTTCCGGGTCTCCATATAGTGGCGCAGCGCTCGGTCGAACAAATCGCGCTTGCTGGTGAAGGTGTTGTAGATGCTGCTCCGCCCCAGCCCGGTGGCGTCGCACAGGTCCTGCGTCGACGTGCCTTCGTAGCCGAACGACCAGAACACCTTCATCGCGGCATCGACGGCGCGATCCTCGTCGAACGTCCTCGGCCTCGGCATGAGCCCACCGTAACAGTTATAGATCGAGCAGTCCAAAACCCCAGTTCAGCCCTCTGATCTGCATCGATAGCATCTGTGCATCAAGGCGAGTGCCGGAAGCTCTTCGACAGAGCCGCCGGCACTCGCCTTGACTTGGGGATCCGGGGTCGGGACTGGGGGGCTCTGCGCTTTCGGGACCGGCCGTCCGCCGAATGTGAGGAGCTTGCTTCAGTGAGGCTGAAGAAACCCGGGGTGGTGGCGCTTGCCTTCGCCCTGGTTGCCGGTGTTGCTGCCGGGGTGATTATCAGTCGCCCAGCGGCCGCCGATGAGACGAAGACCGTGTCCTACCGCGGTTACGAGGTGAAGGTGCCGGCCAGTTGGCCGGTCGTCGACCTGGCCGCCGAGCCGACGACATGCGTCCGGTTCGACCGCGCGGCGGTCTACCTCGGCCGCAGCGCTGCCCAGGCCGACTGCCCTGCCCACCAGGTCGGTCGGAGCGAGGGCATCGTGCTAGAGCCGCTGACCACCGCCGAGCCGTCCACGCCGGGTCTCGAGCGCCGCGTCGTCAAGGATGCCGGCGTACTGGCGACCGCGTACTACGCACCTGGTGACGAGCAGGCGGCGAACGACGTACTGGCCACCGGGCGGGTCGTGACGAAGAGCAAGTCCGCCCAGACCGTCCAGGAGCCGGCGGCGGTCGCCCAGTCGATCGTTGCTTCGGGCACCTACAAGGGGAACGCCTTCGACACCTGCGCGGCGCCGAGCCAGGCCACCATGGACGCCTGGCTGCCGACGTACAAGATGGTCGGCATCTACATCAGTGGTGGTCTGCGGGCCTGCCAGCAGCCGAACCTGACCGCCAACTGGGTCTCCACGAACGCCGGCAAGGGCTGGCAGTTCCTGCTGATCGACGTCGGCATGCAGGCCCCCTGCACGAACTACAGCAGCAAGATGTCGACCGTCCCGGCGACCGCGCTGGCTCAGGGCAAGGCGGCCGCCGCCAACGCCGTCGCGTCCGCGCAGGCGCTCGGCTTCGCGCAGCGCAGTGCGATCTACAGCGACATCGAGGGCTACCCGTCCACGGCTGAATGCAAGGCCTCGGTGCTGTCCTACCTGAGTGGCTGGACCCAGGAGCTCAACGCCCGTGGCTACGTCGGCGGCGCATACGTCGCAGCCGGCTCGGGCGGCGCCGACCTGGTCAGCGCTTACACGAGTACGGCGTACACGAAGCCGGACAACCTGTGGTTCGCGCACTGGGGTTCGTCGCCGGTCGGGACCAGCCGGTTCATCCCGTCGACGTACTGGCCCAACCACCAGAAGGTGCACCAGTACCAGGGCAACGTCAGCGAGACCAACGGCGGAGTGACCGTCAACATCGACAAGAACTGGGTCGATCTCACTGCGCCGCCGCCGCCCGTGAGCAGCTTCAGCGTGACCGGCGGCGTGGGCACGGCGACGCTGCGGTGGACGCAGCCGGCCAACACCGCGATCGGCCAGATCATCGTTCGGGCAGCCTCGGGCAACACCCCGCCGGCGCTGCCGACCTCGGGTGCGGCGATCTACAACGGTCTGGCGAGTTCCTTCTCCGTGACCGGCCTGCCGAACTCGGCCAGCTACGCATACCGGGTGTTCGTGAAGGACAGCACCGGCAAGATCGGTCCGGGCGTCGACACCCGGCTGGTCGGGACCAAGGCCACGATCACCGCCAGTGCGGCGTCGATCATGTACACCCGCACGTCCACGCTGAGCACCACGGTGACGCGGATCAACGACGGCGCCAAGCTGGCCGGCGTACCGGTCGTCCTGTACGCGAAGGCCAAGACGGCGTCCAAGTGGTCGGTGGCCGGCACGTTCACCTCGGACGCGAACGGTGTCGTGAGTACGGCGCAGAAGCCGTCGGTGTCGACGTACTACATGTGGGGCTACAACGGCTCGACCGGACTACTGGGGACGCGCAGTACCGCGCTGCTCGTCCAGGTGCAGCCGGCGATGTCGGCGTACCTGGTGCCGGGTGCGGTGACGCTGGGTCAGGCGGCGGCGTTGTACGGGTACCTGAACCCGCCGCACGCCGGGATGACCGTCTACCTGCAGCGGCGGTCCGGGACGAGCTGGGTCGCGGTGACCACGGGCAAGCTGGCCACGAACGGGAAGTACGCGTTCAGCATCAAGCCGACGGCGCGTGGCACCTACACCTACCGCGTGGTGTGGCTGGCTGACGCCGACCACCAGGGGACGCAGACGGCGTCCAAGGTCCTGACGGTCAGCTGAGGCTGCACGATGGCCGGCCTGCCGCGGCAGGCCGGCCATCTCGTTTCACGATCGTCTTGATCGATAACAATCGCTTTTCGTGATGAGCCTGGCCGCTTAGCGTCGTCGGTATGGAGAACGTTTATGCGGTGAACGGCGTGGAGTTGTGCGCGGAGACCTTCGGTGATCCGGCCGATCCGGCGGTGCTGCTGATCCACGGTGCGTCGGCGTCGATGCTGTGGTGGCCGGAGGAGCTGTGTCGCGCGTTGGCGGCGCGGGGGCGATACGTGGTCCGGTACGACCAGCGGGACACCGGGCGATCGACGTCGTACCCGGTGGGGAAGCCCGGGTACTCGATGCGGGACCTGGCAGCCGATGCAGTCGGGCTGATGGATGCCCTGGGCATCGAACGGGCGCATGTCGTCGCGGTCTCGATGTCGGGCGGGGTCGGGCTGGTGCTCGGGGTCGACCACCCGGAGCGGGTCGCGTCGGTGACGTTCGTGTCGACGACGACGGGCGCGGACGACCTGCCGGCGCCTTCCGCCGACATGCCCCGATTCAGCCGACCCGACTTCGCCGCTGTGGAGGAGTACGTCGCGCAGATGGCAGTCGCCGAGATGGGTCCGCTCGCCGACCTGGAGACGATGCGAGACCTGGTACGGCGGGACGTGGCGCGGGCCCGTGATTTCGAGGCGTCGCTCACGAACCACTACGCGATGGACTTCGACGGGCCGGAGCACGGCGGATTCGCCGATCTCGCGATGCCGGTGCTGGTGATCCACGGTGAGCTGGATCCGCTGCTGCCGTTGGCGCATGGGGAGGCCGTGCGGGACGCCGTACCCGGTGCGTCGCTGGTGGTGTTGAAGGGCGCGGGACACGGGGTACCCGAACCGTTGTGGGACACGTTCGTCGATGAGGTCGTCCAGCACACAGGGGAGCGATGATGCGGCACGCAGTGTGGATTCCGTTGTTCGACGAGTTGGCCGATCCGCGGGCGGTCGCGCGGTTGGCGGCGTCGGCGGAGGAAGCGGGATGGGAAGGGTTCTTCGTCTGGGACCAGCTGTGGTGGCAGCCGCCGGTGTCCGCGGTGGCGGACCCGTGGATCACGCTGACCGCGGTCGCCGTGGCCACCGAGCGGCTGCGGTTCGGGCCGATGGTCACGCCGGTCCCTCGCCGGCGGCCGGTGAAGCTGTTGCGTGAAACAACGACTTTGGACGTGCTGAGCCACGGGCGGCTGACGCTCGGGGTCGGGCTGGGCAGCGACCGGTTCGCGGGGGAGTTCTCGCGGTCCGGTGAGGAGCTGGACGACCGGATCCGCGCCGAGCAGCTGGACGAGTGCCTGCAGATCCTCACCGCCGGGTGGTCGGAGGAGACCGTCGTACACCGTGGCAAGCACTACGTCGTCGACTCGGTCCGCTTCGAGCCGCGGCCGGTTTCGGGGCGGATCCCGATCTGGTGCGCCGGCTTCCCCGGCAAGCCCAAGCCGATCCGCCGGGCAGCCCGGTACGACGGCTACTTCCCGGTCAACCTGACGTCGCCGGACCAGGTTGCTTCGGCTGTCGAAGCGGTCTCCGCCGAACGCGGCTCCCTCGACGGGTTCGACGTCGTCATCGCGCTGTCGCCGACGACCGACGTCCGCCCGTACGCCGAGGCGGGCGCGACCTGGTGCCTGACCGACTTCGACCCCGAGTCGCGGCTGGCCGACGTACAAGCCGTCGTGAAGGCCGGCCCACCGCGCTAGTGGAGGTGTGGGTGCCGTCACGGGGAGTGACGTCTGTTGCCTGGGCGCGGACGGGTGTCTAATCGGAACAAGTGTGGGTACTCCGGGCGCGGAGTGGGGGACGGGAGGTCGCATGGCGAGCGTCAGCGAACGGACCGGGATCACCGAACGCACCGGCCCGCCGATCGCACCGGGGACGGTGCGGCGGCCGGTCGGGCAGGTGATCGGCAAACTGCTGTCGACCACCGACCACAAGGTCATCGGCCAGCTGTACCTGGTCACGTCGTTCGCGTTCTTCCTGGTCGGCGGTGTGATGGCGCTGGTCATCCGCGCCGAGCTCGCCGAACCGGGCCTGCAGATCGTGAACGAGGAGGTCTACAACCAGCTCTTCACGATGCACGGCACGATCATGCTGCTGCTGTTCGCGACGCCCCTGTTCGTCGGATTCGCGAACGTGATCATGCCGGTCCAGATCGGTGCCCCCGACGTCGCGTTCCCGCGGCTCAACATGTTCAGCTACTGGTTGTTCCTGTTCGGCGGGCTGATCGCGTCGGGTGCGTTCTTCACCCCTGAAGGCGCGGCCGACTTCGGCTGGACGGCGTACGCACCGCTCTCAACGTCCGAACGGTCACCGGGCGTCGGCGGCGACCTGTGGGTGATGGGGCTGTGGATGGCCGGTCTGGGCACCATCCTCGGCGGCGTCAACTTCGTCACCACGATCATCACCATGCGCGCGCCCGGCATGACGATGTTCCGGATGCCGATCTTCTGCTGGAACGTGCTGATCACGTCGATCCTGGTACTGATCGCGTTCCCGATCCTGGCCGCCGCCCTGCTGATGCTGGAGGCGGATCGATTGCTCGGAGCCCAGGTCTACAACGCGGCCAACGGCGGCGCACTGCTGTGGCAGCACCTGTTCTGGTTCTTCGGGCATCCCGAGGTGTACATCATCGCGCTGCCGTTCTTCGGCATCATCACCGAGATCCTGCCGGTCTTCAGCCGCAAACCGATCTTCGGGTACTACGGTCTTGTCGCCGCGACGCTCGCGATCGGCCTGCTGTCGATCGCGGTGTGGGCCCACCACATGTTCACCACCGGGGGAGTGAGCCTGCCGTTCTTCTCGTTCATGACGTTCTTGATAGCGGTGCCGACGGGGGTGAAGTTCTTCAACTGGATCGGCACGATGTGGGGCGGGTCTTTGTCATTCGACACGCCGATGCTCTGGTCGGTGGGCTTCCTGGTGACGTTCCTGTTCGGCGGCCTGACCGGCATCATCCTGGCTTCACCCGCGCTGGACTACCAGTTGAACGACTCGTACTTCGTGGTCGCGCACTTCCACTACGTCGTGTTCGGCACGGTGGTGTTCGCGATGTTCGCCGGGTTCTACTTCTGGTGGCCGAAGATGACCGGCCGGATGCTGGACGAGCGGCTCGGCAAGCTGCACTTCTGGCTGCTGTTCATCGGCTTCCACACCACGTTCCTGGTGCAGCACTGGCTCGGTGTCGAGGGCATGCCGCGGCGCTACGCGACGTACGGCGCCAACGAAGGATTCACGGCCTTGCAGCAGGTGTCGAGTGTCGGCGCGTTCATCCTCGGCGCCTCGACGCTGCCGTTCCTCTACAACGTCTGGAAGTCCCGCCGCTCGCCCCTTGTCACCGTGGACGACCCGTGGGGCTGGGGCCGATCGCTGGAGTGGGCGACCAGTTGCCCGCCCCCACGGCACAACTTCGACCAACTCCCCAGAATCCGGTCCGAGAGCCCGGCCTTCGACTACCACCACGCTGATATCGCCTTGGCCGAGTACCCGGACAACCGGGCTCCGGCCGACAACCTTCTGGACGCCCCCGAAGACCAAGGCCGAGTCGACCACCTCAAGTCGCAGTCGCGGAACCAGCCTGACGAGTCCTGAACCTGCCGCCCGGGCAGCTCAGGCGGGCAGCTGGTTCAGCAGAGAGGTCAGGCGGTCGGCGGTCTGCTGGGGTGGGGGACCGGTGGAGGCCAGCAGATTGAGGGTCTGCGTGTAGGTGTCGACGTCTTCGCGTTTGTCCAGGTAGAGGGCGCTGGTGAGGTGCTCCAGGTAGACGACGTCGGGGAGGTCGCGCCGGGGGAAGCGCAGGATGGTGAAGGCGCCGCCGCCGGCGGGGTGGCCGGGGGTGTCGATCGGGATGATCTGGACGGTGATGTTCGGGCGCTCGACCGCGGTTCGGAGCGCGTCGAGCTGGTCGCGGAGCACCTGCCGGCCGCCGATCGGGCGGAGCAGGACAGCTTCCTCGATGACCGCCCACAGCTTCAACGGTGGTTCACGATCGAGCACCCGCTGCCGCCGGGTCCGCAAGTCGACGACGCGTTCCACCTCGTCCTCCGAGCGGGCGCCCTGCGGGGTCAGCCGCGCGACCGCACGCGCGTAGTCGGCGGTCTGCAGCAGCCCTGGCACGAACTGGATCTCATACGTCCGGATCAGCTCGGCGGCCGCCTCGAGCCCGAGGTAGGCGTCGAACCAGTCCGGCGTGACGTCGCCGTACCGATGCCACCAGCCGCGGTTGTTCGCCTCGTGGGCCAGTTGCAGGAGCCGATCACGCTCGCGCGGCTCGGTGACGCCGTACAAGGTGAGCAGGTCCTCCACGTCGCGCTGCTTGAACCCGACCCGGCCGAGCTCCAGCCGGCTGATCTTCGACTCCGACGCCCGGATCGCCCAGCCGGCATCCGACCGGCTCACCCCCGCTCGCTCCCGCAGGCGCCGCAGATGTGTCCCGAGCATCATCCGCAGCGCTGTCGGCCCAACCTCACCGTGCCCCGCCATGACCACACTCTACACGATTCTCGAACATATGTTCTACTCGGTTCGAACTGCCGGCCGCTCCAGCAGCAGGTGCGAAAGTGGTGCTGTCGTGTGGTGCCGCTGCGCGTGGAGCGGTAGCGTTTGTCACCTATCGAGGCATGCCCCAGACCCCGGCGGCCGAAGCTACTTCGGCTTGGGGAGGAGTTTGGTGCTGCTCGGACCTGGTCGTCCGGACTCTGGAACCGGAGGACCACCGCGGTCTCGGACCCGGTGAAGCAGGTCCCGAATCCATTGGTTCTGCCTTGTTCTGCGCCGGGTCGTCGCCAGGCACCCCTGACCGGGGCTGGTGGCGGACCAAGACAGCTGTACGCGACTGGGGGAGGCGAATGTGTCAGGCGTCGACTGGTAACGATGGCTGCCGCCGGTAGCACGGCGGCATGCAGGGCGCCGGATTGCCGGACGTGGCTCCTCTCCACTTCCGGCAGCGGAGGGTATCCGGCGAGTCGGGCTTCCGCCTGCCGCAAAGACATGTGGCGCACACGGCAGGTGGGAGCTCCGCCAGTCGACGAGGCGTGGCCCTAGTCCGTTCGGGACTCCGCGAGTTCCACCCAGTGGTCGACGGCAGCCGGCGTGAAGTGCCGGATCGCCCAGTCGACCATCCGCAGACTCATATGCGCCCACAACGGCCGCAGCGCGTCATCCCCGAAGGTGTCGAGTACGGCGTCCAGTCGCGCGACAACCGCGGGATCCGGAGCGTTAGCGTGGATGCCGAATCGGAGCGTGACCAGGTCCAGCCGGCAGTCACCACGACCGGCGCCGTCCCAGTCGATGATCCCGGTGATCTTGCCGTCGACGGCCAGCAGATTGCCGGGATGGAAGTCGACGTGCACCGCGTCGGGACCGTCCAACGGGCCGAGATGCGCGGCACCGACCGCGGTGATCCAGTCGTCGAGGCGCGCCGTACGGCGACCATGTGCGCGCAGGGGACCGTGCAGACAGAAGCCCGGCCCGTCGCTGCGCAGGAACAGCTCGAGCGGCGCGATGTCCGGGCGACTCTGCAAGAGCCCGGCCTGAAGCTCGTTGAACGCCAGCGCCTGGTCCAAGCCGGCCTCGTCGAGCCGGGCGATCGGTGCTCCGGGCAACAGTTCCTGGACGGTGGCGATCGCAGGCCCCAGCTGCACTGCCAGCTGAGTCTCCGGGACCGGAGCGCCCGCGGCTCGAACGGCTTCGGAGACCGCGATCGGTCCCGCCTGCAGATCTTCGAGTCGGGTACCCGGCCGCCACTTGAGCACTGCCCGCCGTCCGTCCGGCCACCGCACGAACGCGGCGCCGACCTCACCGCCGGCACACAGCCCGTCCACGCGCAGCCGGATGCCGGTCGCCTCAGCCACCTGATCGGCGACCCGATCAGCATCCAGTCGCTCGACCCGACCCCACGGCGAACTCATTCAGCTCCTCATCCCAAAGACTGCAAGTCTGCTGGCGAGCGGCTGAGCGTGTCGAACGGTTTGTCTAGTCGCGGAGGTACTCGGCCCGCCAGCGCAGGATCGTGGGATCCGTGGGGCTGGGAGCCTGGGCGAGCTGGATGAGGTGCAGATCGGAAGTGGCGAACGACTCGATCGTGGTGCGCGTGAGCGGCCACGGCGGGCCCTCGACGTCTTCATCGGGTTGGTCGTCCGGGCGGGCGGCCGCGATGACGAGCAGAGCGCCGCCAGGGGCGACTTGTTCACCGACCTGCTTGATCGCTGCCGGCTGGAGCTCGATCGGCAGTGCCTGGACGGTATAGATCTCGACCACGAGGTCGAAGGCGCGGTTCCACTCGGGTGGCGGCGCCAGCAGATCGGCGGTGAGGTAGTGCACGGCCGAGTCCGGGTGGTTGCGCTGTGCGGCCGCGACCGCGCTGGGGGAGATGTCGAAGGCGGTCGTGTCGTACCCGAGGTCGGCGACCAGCTCCGCGTCCCACCCGGTCCCGGCTCCGACGACCAGCGCCGACTTGCCGGCGCCGGACGGCTGCGACTCCTCGGCCCACTCCGTCAGCTGCGCGTGCGCCGTTCCGCGATCCCACGGCACGACTGCCGCGCCCTCCGATGCGGCCGAGTAGAGCCGCTCGAACCAGCCGGTCGGGTCGTCCCGGTCCAGCGACTCGCGGGCGATCCGCCGCGACACGATATCTGGATCCTCCACCGGCTCACTCATCCGCACCGCCTTCGTGAATTGCTCGCACGGTCTGCACTGTATCCACCTGATCCGGCGTCTTGTCGTCGCGGTAACGCACGACCCGTGCGAACCGCAACGCCATCCCCGCCGGATACCGCGGCGAGGTCTGCACCCCGTCGAAGGCGATCTCCACGACGATCTGCGGACGGAGGTAGACGGCGTAGTCGTCCCGCCGTACCGCAAGCTCCTGGAAGCGCTCGGTCTGCCAGCGCAGCAGCTCGTCCGTCAGGCCCTTGAACGTCTTCCCGAGCATCACGAACTCGCCGGTCTCCGAGTCCCGGGCGCCCAGATGAAGGTTCGACAGCCAGCCGGTCCGACGCCCATGACCCCACTCGGCCGCCAGCACGAGCAGGTCGAGCGTGTGCGTCTGCTTCACCTTCACCCAGCCCGACCCGCGCCGACCGGCTTCGTACGGCACTGTCAGGGACTTCACCATCACGCCCTCGTGCCCGCGCTTCACCGCGTCCACGAAGAAGTCGTGACCCGCGTCCGCGTCGTCGGTCACGAGCCGGGGGATCCGTTGCTCCTCCGGGATCAGCTTGCTCAGCCACTCGTGTCGCGCGGCGCCGTCGAGCCCGAGCAGGTCCTGCCCGTCCTGGTGCAGGATGTCGAAGAAGTACGGCGTCAGCGGCACCGACTCGGGACCGGTCGCCGATCGCGTCGCCGTCCGGGAGCCGGTCACCTGGAACGGCTCCGGTCGCCTGTCCGCCCGCAGCGCGATCAGCTCGCCGTCGAGGACCACCTGCTCGGCGTCCAGGGCCAGTACGGCGTCCACGACCTCAGGCACTCGCGTGGTGATGTCGTCGAGCGTCCGCGTGTAGACGACGACGTTCGACCCATCGCGGTGCGCCTGGATCCGGATCCCGTCCAGCTTCCACTCGAGGGCGGCCGGCGTACCTGTCTTGGCGAGCGCTTCGGCGACGCTGGTCGCGGACTGCGCCAGCATCGGCTGCACCCCACGCCCGACCTCCAGCCCGAACTGCGCGAGCCCTGCCTCGCCCTCGGTCAGCACGGCGACGGCCACCGGAGCGGCCGCACCGCGCAGCATGGTCGCCGCCCGGATCTTCTCCAGCGGGATCCCGGTCGCACGCGCAACCGCGTCGGCCATCACGCCGTCCAGCGCGCCTTGCCGCAGCTCACCGCCGACCAGCAACCGGAGGAACCGCTGCTCCGCCTCGGTCGCCCGCCCGAACAGCGCGTCCACTGCCTCCCGCCGCCGTGCCTGCGAGCCGGCGCCGGCCATCTCGGAGAGCTCAGCGAACGCGCGATCGACCTCCTCGACACTCAGCGACGGCGTCTCGGCCGGATCCGGCGCGTTCATGAGGGTCCGCCAGCCGACCCCGGTCCGGCGCTGGCGCAGCTCGCCGGACAGGTAAGTCACCGCGATCTCGGTCTCCAGAGGGTCGGTCGCGGACGTCAGCAACCCGGCGATGAACTCCGCCTTCTTCAGCCGCGACCGGGTCCCGGTCAGCGCGGCCGACGTCTCGACCACCTCGGTGAGCAACATGACCACAGTCTCACCCTTCGCACCGACACTTCCGGCCCTGCAACTTTCCCGGCCGCCCGCGCATCGCTGGTAACAACGGCTTGTTCTGGGAAGGGACCTCATGCGACGTACGCTCGCCGCGGCCACCGGTCTGGCAGTCACCGGGGCGCTGATGACCACACCGGCCTCAGCAGCACCCACTGCGACGGTCCCGTGCACCGTCACGGCCGCGTCAGCGACGGCTGGCGACCACTTCAGCAGCTACCTGGAGGCGACCAAGCCGATCAGGCGCACCGACAACCTCAGTGGCCGCGGCGTGCTCAACCTGCCGGTCCGCTTCTACTCCGACTGGTTCGTGAACCCGGACGCCGACTTCGACACCCGTGGCTTCGGCGGCTACTTGGTCGCCGGTGACGTGCTCTACGACTTCAGCTACTGGGTGGACAGCCGGTCGGAGGTGCCCAACGACAGCCGGCTGATCCGGATCGGCGGTGGCTGGACCGGGTTCCGCGCACTGGTGACGTCGCAGCCGCTGGGGTCGGATGCGGAGCCTGGCGAACGGCACTACGGGCTGCACTCCGACGGCACGCTGTACCGCTGGGTGGTGCGGTACGTGAACGACAAGCCGGTCTGGACGCGCAACGGGCTCTTCAGCGGTTTCGCCGCGGTCAAGACCATGGCCCTGTTCAGCCGTACGGCGACCTACGACACGCTGCTCGTGACCACGCGTGGGGGAGCGCTGTACACGGTGCGGATCCCGCACAGCCAGCCGGCGACTCCGGTCGTCAAGAAGGTCCGGGCCGCGACCTGGCAGGGCTTCGAGACGCTGATGGCCGGCCGGTGCGGCCGCAACGGGACGCTGCTGCTCGGCATCGACAAGGACACCAAATCCGGTTACCTGTACGCCGTTGGGCACGCCAACGGCATCGCCACCGTCATCCAGAGCCTCGGCAAGGTGCCGGGCACCTTCGAGCGCCCCATGGACTTCCGGCTGGTCAACAACGCCGTCGACGAGCCGCTGTTCGGGGAGTGAGTCTTCCCCCGGCTCCCTGCCCCTTCTGGGTGGGTCAGGGAGCCGGCGGGAGGTCGTCGAGGAAGGCTGCCGACGGGGTGAAGAACAACGTGCCGGTGACCGCGGTGGAGAAGTCGAGGATGCGGTCGTGGTTGCCCTCGGGCTCGCCGATGAACATCCGCCGCAGCATCAGCTCGGTGACCGCGGGCGACTTCGCGTAGCCGATGAAGTAGGTGCCGAACTCCCGCGTGCCGATCGTCCCGAACGGCATGTTGTCGCGCAGGATCTGCAGCTCGTTGCCGTCCGCGTCCTCGATCACGTTCAGCGCGATGTGCGCGTTGGACGGCTTCACGTCGTCGTCGAGCTCGATGTCGTCCAGCTTGGTCCGGCCGACCACGTGCTCCTGCTGCTCGACGGACAGCGAGTTCCACGCCTTCATGTCGTGCAGGTACTTCTGCACAATCACGTAGCTGCCGCCGGCGAAGTCCGGGTCCTCGGCCCCGACCAGGACGGCGTCCTCGGCCTCGGAGCCGGTCGGGTTCTCGGTGCCGTCGACGAACCCGAGCAGGTCGCGCATCTCGAAGTACTTGAACCCGTGCACTTCGTCGACGACCGTCGCGGCGCCGTCGAGCACGGACATGATCTGGTTCGCGAGCTCGAAGCACTGGTCGGTGTGCGCGGCGCGGATGTGGAACAGCAGATCGCCGGGGGTGGCGACTGCGTGGTGGTTGGCGCCCCGCAGCTCGACGAACGGGTGCAGCTCGGCCGGTCGCGGGCCGCTGAACAGCCGGTCCCAGACATCCGAGCCGATGCTGGTCACACAGGACAGGTTCCCGGCCGGCACCCGGAAGCCGACCGATCGGGTCAGGCCGCTGACCCGCTCGAGCAGGTCGCGGGCTTTCTCCTCGCCGCCGGGCTCGATCCGGACCACCAGGAAGATCGCCGAGCCGGTGAGGGGCATCAGCACGGACTGCGGCAGTACTCGCGTGGACGCGGTCGGTCCTGGAGTCGGATCAGTCACCACTGGGCTCTCCTCCACCTGCTACTTGTCCCGATCTTCTAGAGTCCAGTCATGGACCCGCAACAACCCGGGCAATCCTCGCAGCCGGGGCAGTACCCGCCACCGCCGCCCCACCCGCAGCAGGGGCCGTATCCGCCTGCCGGTCCATATCAGCAACCACCCCCGGGGGCCTACCCACCACCGGGCGCTTACCCACCACCGGGGGCCTACCCGCCGCCGTACCCGCAACCCGGCCAGTATCCGCCGCCCTACCCCCAGCAGTGGGGCGCACCGCAGCCGTACCCAGGCCAGTTCGGCTACCGCGAGCCCCGCGTCATCCCGGCGCCGTCCGGTACGCCGTACCACCGGCTGGCCCGTACTCCGAAGCACGCGTGGTGGCGGCCGATCGTCGGCACGCTGTTCCTCGGCGCCGGCGCGGTCATACTCACAGCGGCAGTGTTCCTCGGATGGACGATCATCCACGGTCTGCTCGCCGGCGAGCTCCCCGATCCGCAGGGCAACAACCTCTTCCCGAGCGACATCGAGAACCTGGCAGCCACCCTGATCTCGCTCGCGATCCTGACTCCCGTGGTGCTGCTGAGTGCCTGGCTCGTGCAGCGGCGGCCATGGTTCAGCGTGGCTTCGGTGCTGAACCGGATCCGCTGGCGCTGGCTGCTGCTGTCCTGCCTGCCCGGCCTCGGGTACATCGTGGTCTCCTACGCGCTCGGCCTCCTCGTCGACCAGCTCTTCCCGAGTCAGGACCCGGTCGCGGTGGACGAAGGCTCGTGGGTGGGTTGGGGCGCGTTCATCGTGCCGGCGCTGGTGATCGTCTTCCTGGTGCCGTTCCAGTCCGCGGCGGAGGAGTTCGTGTTCCGCGGCTGGCTGATCCAGGCGGTCGGCGCCTACGGACCGGACCAGGTGGCGGGCCGCGCGGAGCGGGTCAAGGCCTTGCTGCGCACGCCGTGGCCGGGGATCGTGATCAGCAGCCTGGCGTTCGTGTCGGCGCACGGGTACACCGGCTGGGCGATGGCCGACATCTTCGTGTTCGCGATGACGATCGGCTGGCTGACCGTCCGGACCGGTGGTCTGGAGGCGGCCATCACGGTGCACGCGCTGAACAACCTGTTCGCCTTCTTGTTGCCTGCGGCAATGGGTCAGCTGGACGGCTGGGACGAGCAGGGCGGGGCGCCGTGGACGCTGCTGGTCGTGGACGTGCCCGCGCTCGCGCTGTACGCCGCCGCCGTCGTCTGGCTGGCCAAGCGGCACGAGATCGCCCGGTTCAGCTGAAACCGGAGGAGACTGTCGGCGCGGTCTGGCAGGGTGTCGGCTGTGACGAACACGAAGATCGAAGCCGTCCTGTTCGACTGGGGCGGCACGCTGGCCACCTGGCACGACATCGATCTGTACGCCGTCTGGCGGTCGGTGACGGAGCTGATCGACGACGCCCGGGCGGACGAGTTGGCGGCGCGGCTGGTCGAGGCGGAGCGGTCGATCTGGTTGCGGTCCCGCGACGAGCACCTGAGCAGCACGCTCGAGGAGGTCTGCCTCCTGGCCGAGGTGGTGATGACCCCGGCAGCGCTGGCGGAGTACGAGCGGCAGTGGCACCCACACACCGAGCTCGAGCCGGACGCCGTCCAGACGCTGCGGGACCTGCGGGCGCGCGGGCTGAAGATCGGCGTGCTGTCGAACACGATCTGGCCGCGCCGGCACCACGAGGAGATCTTCGCGCGCGACGCCGTACTGGAGCTGCTGGACGGTGCCGTCTACACCAGCGAGATCGCGTACACCAAGCCGCACCCGGAGGCGTTCCTGGCCGCGATGAAGGCGGTCGGCGAGACCGACCCGGCGCGCTGCCTGTTCGTCGGCGACCGGCTGTTCGACGACGTCTGGGGCGCGCAGAACGTCGGCATGCGCGCCGCCCACATCCCGCACAGCGCAATCCCGGTCGAGCAAGTCGGCCACACCGAGGGCACTCCGGACGCGACCGTGCGCCGCCTCGCCGAGCTGCCGGCGCTGATCGACCGATGGAACGCGGCCGCCGCCTGAACCGTCCCGTCACGTGCTCGACGCGCTACGGCTAGCCGCCGGACACCGACTCTGGTTAACGTCCAACCTCCGAACTCCCCGCCCATGGAGGTTTCCAACCATGTTCAGCACCCGTCGTAGATTCGCCGCGCTCGTCGCGGCGGCTGTCGCCGGCCTGACCCTGACCAGTGGCGTCTCCCAAGCCACCACCAACCAGTACGGCGCCCTCGCGCCTGCCGGTGGTGGCTCGGCGCAGCCGCTGCACGTGATGTCGTACAACCTGCGGTACGCCAGCGACACCCCGCCCAACGAGTGGAGCGCCCGCCGGCCCGTGATGCGGGAGCAGTTGCGCGAGGCGCGGCCCCAGTTGATCGGCACCCAGGAGGGGTTGTACGGCCAACTGCAGGACATCTCCGCCGACCTGGGGCCGTCGTACGACTCGATCGGGCTGGGCCGCGAGGGCGGCAGCAAGGGCGAGTTCATGATGATCTTCTTCGACACGCGCCGCCTGCAGCCGCTCGAGTACGACCACTACTGGCTGTCCGACACCCCCGAGGTGATCGGCTCGAAGACCTGGGGTGGCTGCTGCGCGCGGATGGTGACGTGGGTCCGGTTCAAGGACAAGGCGACGTCGAAGGAGTTCTACGCGATCAACACGCACCTGGAGGCATTCGACGCGACCGCGCGGTCCAAGTCGGCCGACCTCATCCTGCAGCGGATGGCCGCGCTGAACCCGGCGCTCCCGGTGATCATGACCGGTGACTTCAACGAGGCCGCGGCCGCGGGAGTGACCGTCTACGACAAGCTCGTGACCAGCGGCAAGCTCGCCGACAGCTGGGTGACGGCCGAGCGCCGCAGCGCCCTGTACGCCACCTTCCACGGCTACCGGCCGCTCACCCCGAACGGCGCCCGGATCGACTGGATCCTGACCACGCCGGGACTGCGCGTCTCGGAGGCGTCGATCAACACCTTCAGCAAGGACGGCCAGTTCCCCAGCGACCACCTGCCGGTCGAGTCCTGGATCCACTGGTCCTAGGCATGTGAAAGGACCCCCGGCCGCGATTGCGGCTCGGGGGTCCTTGCTGGGGGTTTCGGGGTGTGGCTTACGCGGCCAGGGTCGGGTCGGCGAGCAGGCGCAGCCGGCCCAGGGCCTCGCGTTCGATCTGGCGGACGCGCTCGGCGGAGATGCCGTGCACGGCGCCGATGTCGGCGAGCTTCGCCTGGCGGCCGTCGTGCAGGCCGTAGCGGCGCCGGATCACGTCCGCGGACCGCGGGTCGAGCTGGTCGACCAGGCTGAACAGGCCCGAGCGGTCCGACGCGTCCGCGACCAGTTGGTCCGGACCCGGCGCGGTCTCGGCCGCGATCAGGTCACCCAGCGAGGTCTCGCCCTCGTCGTCGATCGGGTTGTCCAGGCTGATGTGGTCCCGGCCGATCCGGATCAGCTCGGTGACCCGCTCCTCGTCCAGGTCCAGCTCCGCCGCGATCTCGTCGATCTCCGGCTCCCGCCCGAGCTTGCGCTCCAGCGTGCGCCGGGCCGACCCGATCTGGTTCAGCTGCTCCACCACGTGCACCGGCAGCCGGACCACGCGGGCCTGCTGCGCGATACCGCGGGTGATGGCCTGCCGCACCCACCAGGTCGCGTACGTCGAGAACTTGAATCCCTTGCGGTAGTCGAACTTCTCCACCGCCCGGATCAGACCCGTGTTGCCCTCCTGGACCAAGTCCAGCAGCGGCATCTGGGATCGTCCGTAGCGGCGCGCGATCGACACCACCAGCCGGAGGTTCGCGGTCACGAACCGCTGCTGCGCGCGCTGGCCCTCGTCGGCCAGCCACTGCAGCTCTTCCTCCGTCGCATATTTGGGCGCTCCGCCCTTCTTGCGTCCAACCCGCCCCTCGGCCAGCAGCTGCTCCGCGAGGAGACCTGCCTCGACCGTCTCAGCGAGCTCGACCTCTTCCTCAGCCGTCAGCAGGGGCGTGCGCGCGATCTCTTCGAGGTAGAGACCGACGCTGTCCTTGCCGTCGATACCGTCGTCCGCGGTGCGGACACGAGTCGTGCGAGCCACCGAAACTCCCTTCGTCGTTACATGGAGAGCAACGCTCGAGTGAGGTTCAAGATTCCACGACGAGTGTGTAAACAGCCTGAACGTTCCCTGAGAGTTCCCGGCACCGATCAGGTGCGGAAACCAGGGTCTGCCTGCCCGTTCGCGGCCGCTTGCCGGACGCCGCGGCCCGAACGTGCGCGCATTTCGGCGTGATCACGCAACTTCTGCGGTGGTTGCACCGGAATTCCGCCGGCGGAGTCCAGCGGCGCACCGGTCCCGAACCTGAGAATCTGGCCAGAATCCGGGTATTTCCGACCGCACAATGTGTTGCACGACACACGGTTGATCTCTCCGTAGTACAGCAACGCCGCAAGTACCCGCCGTGTTCCCGCGCGAAACCGTCACTCGCCGACATCGGGTGGCTCCCTTTGGTGGGGACTGCCGGGGGGATCGGCAGGCCCCACCAAAGCGTTAGGTCAGGCCGAGAGTGTCGAGCTCCCAGGAGAGGGTGAAGGCCAGTTCGCGCCAGGCGTCGTACCGTCCGGAGCGGCCGCCGTGGCCGGCTTCCATCTCGGTCTTGAGCAGGACGTCGACGGCTCCGGTCGCGGTGGCGCGCAGCTTCGCGACCCACTTGGCCGGCTCGACGAAGAACACCCGGGTGTCGTTCAGGCTGGTGATCGCCAGGATCCGCGGATACTGCTGCGCGGTGACGTTCTCGTACGGCGAGTAGGACTTCATGTACTCGTACACCGCGGCGTCCTCGAGCGGGTTGCCCCACTCCTCCCACTCGATCACGGTCAGCGGCAGCGACGGGTCGAGGATCGTGGTCAGCGCGTCCACGAACGGCACCTCGGCGACGATCCCGCCGAAGGCGTGCGGCGCCAGGTTCGCCACCGCGCCCATCAGCAGGCCGCCCGCGCTGCCACCCTGGGCGACGATCCGCTCCGGCCGCGTCCAGCCCTCCTTGACCAGGTGCTCGCCCGCCGCGACGAAGTCGGTGAAAGTGTTCCGCTTGGTCAGCATCTTGCCGTTGTCGTACCACTGCCGACCGAGCTCGCCGCCACCGCGCACGTGCGCGATCGCGAACACGACACCGCGGTCCAGCAGCGACAACCGCGGGATCGAGAACCACGGATCCATCGAGCTCTCGTACGAGCCGTACCCGTAGAGCACGACCGGCGCGTTCCCGTCCTTGATGACGTCCTTGCGGGCAACCAGCGAGATCGGCACCGACGTCCCGTCCGCCGCCGTCGCCCACTCCCGGTACTGCGTGTACGCGCCGAGGTCGACGCCACCGAGCACCGGCTGCTGCTTGAGCAGTCGCCGCTCGCCGGTCGCGAGATTCACGTCGTACGTCGAACCCGGGGTCACCAGCGACGTGTAGCCGAACCGGTAGCGGGTGTCGTGCCACTCGTCGTTGCGACCGGGGGAGACGGTGTGGATCGGCTCGTCGAACTCCAGCGCCTCCGGCTCGCTGAAGCCGTCCGCCGTACGGCGCATGATCGCGAGCTCGGTGAGTGCGTCGCGGCGGCGGTAGAGGATGACGTGATCGGCGAACGCGTCGACGCCGAGCAGCCGGCTGGTCTCGTCGCCCTGGATCAGCGTGGTCCAGGAGGCGGGGGAGTCGAGCGGCGCGGTCGCGAGGGAGAAGTTGGCGGCGTCCGCGTTGTGCGTGATCAGCAACTGGTCGCCGGCGTGCTCGACGTCGTACTCGACGCCCTCGCGGCGGGGCGCGACCACCACCGGCTGACCGGCCGGGTCGTTGGCGTCGAGGAGCCAGACCTCGCTGGTCAGCTTGCTGCCGAGGCCGATCATGATCGCCTGCTCGTTGCGGGTCAGGTCGACGCCGACCCAGAACCGCTCGTCGGGCTCCTCCATCACCAGGACGTCGTCGGTCCCGCCGAGGGTGTGCCGCCAGACCTGGTACGGCCGCCAGGCGTCGTCGACCTTGGTGTAGAAGATCGTGGACCCGTCCGCGGACCAGGCCGAGCCGTAGTGCACCTCGGGCAGCTCGTCCGGCAGCAGCTCACCGGTCGCCAGGTCCTTGATCCGCAGCGTGAACCGCTCGTCGCCCTTGAGGTCGACCGAGTAGGCGAGCAGGCGGCCGTCGGGGGAGACGTCGACCGTGCCGAGCGAGAAGAACTCGTGGTCGCCGGCCACCTCGTTGCCGTCGAGCATCACCTCTTCGCCCGGGATGTCGCCGTCGGTCGCCGGCGGCTCGTGGTCGTCGGCCTTCACCCGGCAGTGGATCGCGTACTGCTTGCCCTCGATCGTGCGCGAGTAGTACCAGTACCCGCCGTGCCGGGCCGGCACGCTCAGGTCGGTCTGCAGCGTCCGGTCCGAGATCTCCTTGAAGATTGCCTCACGCAACGATTCCAGGTGCTCGGTGCGCGCCTCGGTGTAGGAGTTCTCCGCGCGCAGGTACCCCAGCACCTCGTCGTCGGACTTGTCCCGCAACCACTCGTACTCGTCGACGAACACGTCACCGTGGTGACGCCGCTCCACCGGCTTGCGGGCCGCAACCGGCGGCTTCAAAGACTCAATCTCGGACATGCCGCGAGACTACCCGGCACACCCCCCTCCGGCGTACGCGAGTTTCCCCGGACCGGCCTGTTGACCGCGTCCGCACGCGGCGAGACGCTGATCCCGGGGGTAACAGCATGACCACACAGGGGGAATCCGGCCGGTCGCTGCCTGAGTGCGACGTGATCATGAAAGGCGGCATCAGCAGCGGGATCGTCTACCCGCGCGCCGTCTGCACACTGGCCGAGAAGTACAAGCTCCGCCGCCTCGGAGGAGCGTCGGCCGGGGCGATCGCGGCCGCGATCGCAGCCGCCGCCGAGTACGGCCGCGACCGTGGCGGCTACCAGAAGCTGCATGCTGTGCCGACCGAGCTCGGCAGCACGCTGGCCGACCTGTTCCAGCCCTCACGCGGCACGAGCTCGGCGTTCGCCGTACTGAGCTCGTGGCTCGAGCCGGACTGGCCGATCCGGCGGAAGCTCCGCGCGGCCTGGCAAACAGTCGTCCGCTGTACGGCGTGGGTCTTCACCGGGACGCTGGTCGCGCTGCTCGTCCCGGCACTCCTGATCACGCTGATCAGCAGAGGTCTGCCGAGCGACCTGGGCGGCTGGCTGGGAGTGGTGCTGACCGGGCTGGTCTGGAGTCCGCTCGCGCTGATCCTGGCGACTGCGGTGTCCGTGGTGGTCTTCGCTCGCCGGAGTCTCGCGGGCCTGCAGGCGAACGGGTACGGGCTGTGCGACGGCCACACCCAGGATCCGGCGGTCGGCAAACCACCACTCACGGACTGGCTGGCCGCCAAGCTCGACGAGATCGCCGGCCTGCCGGCCGACCGCCATCCGCTGACCATCGGCGATCTGTGGGGCGACCACGCGGTCGAGCTCGAGCAGGCGATCGCCGACAAGAAGAACGGGCGGGTGATGCCGGAGGAGCGGCTCGCCGCACGGTCGGCACGACTGATCGAGCTCGAGGTGATGACGACCAACCTGACCCTGCGGCGGCCCTATCGCTTCCCGTTCAGCGAGCGGATCTTCTTCTTCTGCGAGCGGCGGCTGCGCGACTACTTCCCCGACCGGGTGGTCGCGCACCTGGTCGAGCACTCGACACCGGTCGACGACAAGACCGACAGCCGGGACGGCGCGACCGCGACGGTCTCGATGAAGTGTCCGTGTCACGACCAGCAGGTCCGCCGCCTGCCTGCGGCCTGGGACCTGCCGGTCGTGGTGGCGGCCAGGATCAGCCTGAGCTTCCCCGGCCTGATCAGCGCCGTGCCGATGTTCTGTGTGGACTGGTCGCGGGCCTTCGGCCGGCGCGGGCTGGTCGAGGTGTGGTTCTCCGACGGCGGGATCTCCAGCAACTTCCCGATGCACTTCTTCGACGCCGCGTGGCCGAGCCGGCCGACCTTCGGGATCAATCTCGGGTCGCCGCACCCGGATCTGCCCGGCCTGGTCTGGCGGGCATCGCAAGGCGCGAGTGGGGTATTGCCACCGGTGCACCCGATCGGCTCGGCCTCGTCCTTCCTGACCGCGATCGTGCGCACCATGCAGAACTGGGTGGACACCACGCAGCTCACCCTGCCCGGGTTCCGGGGCCGGGTCGCCGTGGTTCGCGAGCAGCCCGGCGAAGGTGGGATGAACCTGAAGATGAAGCCGGAGGTGATCGAGGACGTGGCGGACCGGGGCGCCGAGGCCGCCGCGCTGTTCGACGACTTCGACTTCGAGCTGCACAAGTGGGTCCGCTACCGGGTGGCGATGTCGGAGTTCGACGAGGTCCTCACGACCCTCAACGACGCCTACCTGAAGGGATACCAGGACTTCCTGAAGGAGTATGGCGTCACGACCGAGAACTACCCGGTCGGGGGCAAGGCAGTGACCGGCGCCGAACTGGCCCTGACCGACGCCTTGATGAAGCACGCGCACTCGGCTGCGTCGCAATCGCATCCGGCCGGCGCAGGCACGGTGCCGCATCCACGGCCTGCCTTCCGATTGGTGCCGAGGCAATGATCCGCCGGGAACGGACGCCGGCGCCGCCGGTCCTGGTCAGCCAGCGAAAACGTGCACTGGACCGCCTGCGCAGCTATCACCAAGGCGACACGAGGCAGAGCCGCTACCCGCTCGACCTGAAGCTCGTACGGCATCAGGCAGTCGTCGCAGCGTTGTCGACGATGTTCGACGAGAAGTGCGCGTACTGCGAATCACCGGCGGCCAAGGGGTTGGTCGAGTGGCATCGCCCGCCGCAGGAGGCGATGGGCGAGGACCGGGAGGTGTCGCGCGACCACTACTGGTGGCTGGCCTACGACTGGGACAACCTCTACCCGATCTGTACGGCGTGCCGCAGCAACAAGGCCCAGTGGTTCCCGGTGACCGCGCCGCGGGCCGAGCCGGAGGCGAGAGGACAGCAGCTGCTGGTCGAGGGACCGATGCTGCTCGATCCCTGCTACGACAACCCCGAGCACCACTTTCAGTACGAGGAGGACGGCACTGTCACCGGCATGGGCGGCCGCGCACTCCAGACGATCCAGATCCTCGGACTGAATCGGCCGAAGCTGCTCAAGGATCGGTCGGCCGCGGCGCAGCAGATCCGGAGAGCGATGGAACCCTTCGGCCTGCCGGAGGGATACACCTCGATCAGCGCGGCGCTCAAGGCGCTGACCGCCGACGACCAGCCGTTCGCCGGGATCCGGCGCTGGACCCTGCGGACGATCCTCCTGCAGCGGAACGCCAGTGTGGCGACGCGGCGCGCGTACGGCTTGGACGACGAGGTGGCGTACGACCTGGTGCGAGGCAGGCTGCCGGACGAGGCGGCCGGGCCGCGGCCGACCGTCCTCGTGACGCCGCCGCCGACGTCGGGTGGCGACGAACTGCTGGCGAACGTGAAGCTGGAACGGATCGAGGTCCGGAACTTCCGGGCGATCCGGGAGGTGGTTCTGGAGTTCCGGGACCCGTTGCCCGACAACGAACCGTGGCTACTGCTGCTGGGCGAGAACGGCGTGGGCAAGAGCAGTTTGTTGAAGGCCGTCGCACTGGCGCTGGTGGACGAGCGGGAGCGACAGCTACGGGAGCCGGATGCCGCCGCGGTCGTCCGGCACGGTGCAAAGACCGGTGAGATCCGGTTGGCGTTCACCGACGGGCGCGAGATCGTGCTGGGGTTCCGCCGGGGACGACCAGGTTTCACCTTCGAGGGCGACGTACCGGAGGTGATGGTGCTCGGGTACGGGCCGACCCGCCTGCTGCCGCCGGCCGGCACTCCGATGCGTTCCCCCCGCCGGGTCGACGTGGACAACCTCTTCGATCCGTGGTCGACCCTGAGTGACGCGGAGGCCTGGCTCGCCGACACCAAGGCCGTCCCTGCGCAGTTGTTCAACCTGCATGCGACCGACCTCAAGGCCCTGTTGCCGATGGAGCCGGATGACCGGCTGCTGCGACGCAGCGGTCGGCTGCACGCGACGTCGTACGGGCGTTCGGCGCCACTGGCCGATCTCAGCGACGGCTTCCGCTCGGTGATCGCGCTCGCCGCAGACGCGATCCAGCACCTGGCCACCTACTGGCCGAGCATGTCCTCCGCGGAAGGCCTCCTCCTCATCGACGAGCTCGAGGTCCACCTGCATCCCACGTGGCGAATGGCCATCGTCTCGCTGCTGCGCACGGTCTTCCCGCGAGTCCGAGTGATCGCGACAACGCACGACCCCCTGTGCCTCCAGCAAACGGAGCCGGGCGAGGTCGTGCTGCTGCGCCGTACCGGCAACACCGGAGTGGAGGCAGTGCCGCGTGACGTGCCGAAGGGACTGCGTGCGGATCAATTGCTCACCGGCGACTGGTTCGGCATGAGCACGACCACCGACCGGGACACCGCAGAGCTCGTGGACGAGCACAGCAGGATCTTGCTCACCCGGGACCCGACGCCGGCGCAGCGCCGCCGCCGGGCGGATCTCGAGGAACAGCTTCGCGCCCGGGTCGGGACGTTCGCGGAGACGTCCGTGGAGCGTCTCGCCCAGAGTGTGGCCGCGCAGGTGATCCGTCAGGAGGCGGTCGACCTCGGTCAGGCCGACGAGCTCGAACGCGCCCGGATCGCCGCCAGCGTCGCCGCCGCGGTCCAACGCCGGCGCGCCAGAGAGGGTGGTCGCCGATGATGCTGCACAAGCGCCCGGCTCGTCCGGACGCCTTCGTGACCAAGGTCGCCGCCGAGATCGCAGCTCTGCGCGCGGCGCACGAGCGAGGCGAGGAGCCCAAGATCACCAAGGCGATCTGGCAGGATTTCAAAGCCGCCTTCAGCGCTGCCCAGCATGGCCGCTGCGGGTACTGCGAGCTTCCGGTCGTCGCCGGCCAGCACGGGGATGTCGAGCACTTCGCGCCGAAGGCGGCGGTGACGGAGTTCGTGAACTGGGAGGCCGAGCGGGGCCGGGAGACCGCCGACCTGGCGAAGCTGACCGGCCGGAGCCCGTCGAAGCGGTTGCCGGCCGGCTACTGGTGGCTGGCGTACGACTGGACCAACTACCTGCTGGCCTGCGCGGTCTGCAACTCGGTCTGGAAGGGCAACCTCTACCCGGTGAAGCAGCCGCCGGTGCGCGGCAACCCCGACGAAGCACAACACGAGACGCCGCTGCTGCTGAACCCGTTCGGACGGCGGGATCCAGCCCGGCATCTACGCTTCGGCATCGACGGCTCGGTCGAACCGCTGGACCAAAGTGACTTCGGCCGGGAGACGATCCGGACGTGTGGACTTGGCCGCCTCGCGCTGGTGCAGGAACGCAACTTCAGCACCACCTCTGCCTTCGGAGCGGTGCAGCAGACCCGCAAGGAACTCGCGGCAGGTGTGCTGCCCGAGGACAGCGAGGGGCTCGCGGACCTGCATCGGCTCGGTCGGCTCGGGGCACCCTTCCCGGGAGTCGTCCGCGCCATCATCCGGCAGGAGCTCGGGCCGCTGACCTGGCAGCAGCTGGACGACCTGTTCGGTGAAGCCGTCGTACCTGTCGACTTGCGTCGGCGGCAGCCTGCCTAGGCGTCGTACGTCGCTACGACCGGGGCGTGGTCGCTCCAGCGTTCGGCGTAGGTGGGGGCTCGGCGGATGGTGCAGGTGGTCGCCGCGGTGGCGAGGTCGGGGGAGGCGATCTGGTAGTCGATGCGCCAGCCGGCGTCGTTGTCGAAGGCCTTGCCGCGCCAGGACCACCAGGAGTACGGACCGGGGCCTTCGCCGCCGAAGCGCCGGCCGAGGTCGACCCAGCCGGAGTCGAACAAGCGATCCATCCAGGCGCGTTCCTCGGGCAGGAAGCCGCTCTTCTTGCGGTTGGCCTTCCAGGCCTTCAGGTCGACCTCGCGGTGCGCGATGTTCAGGTCGCCGCACATCAGCACGTGCCGCCCGTCGGCCCGCAGCTCGGCGAGCCGTGCGGTGATCGCGTCCAGGAACGCGTACTTCTCCTCCTGCCGCGGCGGCGTCTCGAACTCACCGGTGAAGACGTACGTGCTCACCGCCGTCAACGTCGACCCGTCGTCCAGTACGACGTCGGCCTCGATCCACCGCCCGCACCCGGCGAAGCGAGCCGGACCGATGTCGTCGCGCTCGTCCTTGATCGGCCGCCGGGACGCGATGGCCACTCCGGCGCGGCCCTTGTGCCCGTCGATCGTCGGCTCGGCGTGCGCGATGTGCCAGTCGCCGCCGAGGTGCTCCCGCAGTACGTCGTCGGTCGCCCGGACTTCCTGCATCAGCAGCAGATCCGGATCGGTCTGCTCCAGCCAGGGCGCCATCCCTCTCCGGTAAGCAGCCCTGATCCCGTTCACATTCACCGTGGCGACCGTCAGCACGCCCAAACCCTAACGTGCGACCACCGACAGTCTGCGCAACGCCAGGTACCCGCCGATCGCCGGCACGAACGCGAGCAGCTTCGCCCGCCGCGACGCACCCGCCGTGGACAGCGCCGTCACGATCGTCACCAGGTACGCCGTCCCGTGCGTCGGCCCGAGCGCGGACGAGACGGCCGGCCAGTGCACCGTGAACAGGTTGAGAAAGAGCAGACACACGCTGACCGCCTCGATAGCAGCGGCGACCTTCAGCAGGCGAATCATCAGACCCCCGTCGTCGAGCCGGGCCGGACGATCATCAGCACCACGACGACCGTCCACAACAGGGCGAAGACACCGGTGGTCATGGACAAAGCCTTTGCCTGGGGCATCGACTGCGCGCGCAGTTCGGGGGCGGAGCCGGCTGCATCGAGGACTCGCGCCTGCGCCGGAAGCACCGCGAAGGCGAGAACTGCGGCGGCGATCGCGGTGAGCACCATCGAGATGATCAGCCAGTAGTCCGTCAGCACCCCAAGGCCCACCGCGACCGCTATGCCGAACACCGGCACCGTCAGGCCGCCGATTGCGTACCCGCGACTGATCCGGTGCAGCACCTTCAGCACCCCGGTCTCCGGCTGGTCGGACGCCAGCACGCGCCGGGCCAGCGGTGGGAACATGCTGGCCGCGACGGTCACCGGTCCGACGAAGATGATGGCGGCGATCACATGCACGCTGAGCAGGACCTTGTTCATCCGGGATCCGATCTCGGGTGGGCGAGTTTCAGGCAGACTGTAACTCATCTATCAGTCAAGCTGAAACTCGACCCGCCTGCCATGATGTGCCGATGACTCTGCCGACGGATGGGACCGGTCAGCCGCCGATCAGCCCCGCGCTGCTGCTGATGATGCTCGGTCGCCAGCTCCGCGACCGGGCCGACGCCGAGCTCCGCCGGCAGGGCCTGACCATGCGGCACTTCTCGGCCCTCGGCCACCTCGCCCACCAACCCGGTCTCTCCTACAGCGAGCTGGCCCGCCGCGACGGCATCACCGCCCAGAGCATGCAGTCCACTCTTCTCCAACTCCAGGAGATGGGAGCCGTGGAACGCCGTACCGCCCCTGGTCGCGGCCGCACCGCCGACCTCCAGGTGACGGCGTCAGGTCACGAGCTCCTCAACCGCTGTCGAGCCGTGCTGAACGACGTCGACAAGAGCCTCCGCGAGGCTGTCGGCGCGGACATGGCGGATCGGATGGCGATGGCGACTCTCGAGGCCCTGACCGCCTTCAGTGAGTCGTAGCGAGAAGCGCGTCGAGCGAGCGCTCGCAGAGGTCTTCGAGCGTTTCGGCCGGGAGCGTGGGGTTGTCGATCCAGGTCATCAAGGTCTGCTCGACGTACCCCTGCCAGCCGTGGCAGACGAGTTCGACAGCCGGTGTGATCTCGATGCCGCGCTGGCCGACGGCGCCGACGACCCAGGTGCTGAACACCTGCCGGATCTCCGAGTGCAACGCCCGTACGGCGGGATCGCCGGCGGCTGACATCAGCAGGGTCGCCCGGTACAGCTGTGGTGCCTCGAGGACGGCGCGGACGAACGCGCGGATGCCGGAGCGGAGTTGCTCCTCGGGCTGCAGCGACGGATCGGGGGCGGTCCGCAGCATGACTTCCGCGGCCGCTTCCTCGATGACGGCGTACTGGAACTTCTTCTTCGAGCCGAAGTAGTGGAACAGCAGGGCGGGGGAGACGCCGGCCTCGGTCGCGACCAGCTCGACGGTCAACTCGCGGTGCGGGTCCGCGACCAATACCCGGCGAGCGGCCTCGAGGATCTGCGCACGCCGCTGGTCGGGGCGCAGCCGGGCGGACGAGGTCTGGGTCATTCGGCCAGTCTATTGAGTAAATGGTCAATACGCGATTACTGTTGAGTACCTACTCAACAAAGCTGGAGGTCCCCCGATGCGTCCGTTGCCCGGTCAGGTCGTCCTCATCACCGGAGCGTCCCGTGGGATCGGGGCTGCCGTGGCCCGCAGGCTTGCGCAGAACGGCGCGAAGCTGGCGCTGATCGGCCTGGAGCCGGACGAGCTGAAGAAGGTCGCCGAGGACTGCGGCCCGGACGCCGGCTGGTGGGAGGCCGACGTCACCGACACCGAGTCGCTGCGGACCGCGATCGAGGGCGTGGTCGAGCGGTACGGCCGGATCGACGTGGTGATGGCCAACGCCGGGATCGCAGCGCCCGGTTTCAGCCGGAGCATGGACCCGAAGGTCTGGGAGCGAGTGCTCGACGTCGACTTGTACGGCGTCTGGCGCACGGTCCACCTGACGCTGCCGCATCTGCTGGAGAGCAAGGGGTACCTGTTGCTCGTGTCCTCTCTCGCGGCGATCGTGCACATCCCCGGACTCGCGTCGTACAACGTCGCCAAGGCCGGCGTCGAGGCGATGGGTGACACGCTGCGGGTCGAACTCAAGCATCTCGGCGTCCGGGTCGGGGTGGCGCACATGACGTTCGTGGACACCGACATGGTGCGCGGGGTGGACGAGCACCCGGTGTTCGGCAAGGTGCGGACCGGGGTGCCGCTGGCCGGCAAGGTGTATCCGCTGGAGTTCGCGGTGGAGAAGTTCACCCAGGGCATCCGGAAGCGGTCGCGGACGGTGCACGTGCCGGGGTGGATCGGTGCGATGAAGGTGTTCCGCTGGCTGATCCCGCACGTGATCGAGGCCGGCTCCCGATTCAGCGTGCCGAAGGCCGACCGGGCCGCGCTGGCCGACATCCAGGCTCGCGGCGCCGCCGAGTCGACCCGGGCATCCGGCGCCGGTGGACTCGCCGACACCGAGAAGGCCGCGGGACGATGAGCCGCCAGTACGACGTGGTGCTGCTCGGAGCCAGCGGGTTCACGGGGGCGCTGACCGCGGAGTACCTCGCCGAGCACGCGCCACCGAACCTGACCTGGGCAGTTGCCGGCCGCAACAAAGCGAAGCTGGAGCGCTCCGGCAAGGACGTCCTGCACGCCGACGTCACCGACCCGCAGTCGCTCCGCGCCCTCGCCGAGTCCACACGGATCGTGGTCACCACCGTCGGCCCCTACGTCCAGTACGGCGAGGCGCTCGTGGCCGCGTGTGCGGACGCTGGGACGGACTACCTCGACCTGACCGGCGAGCCCGAGTTCGTCGACCGGATGTACGTCCGCTACCACGAGCGCGCCGTACAGACCGGTGCGCGGATCATCCACGCCTGCGGCTTCGACTCGATCCCGTACGACCTCGGCGTACAGTTCACCGTCGAGCAGTTGCCCGAGCGCGTGCCGATCCAGGTCAACGGCCTGCTCCGCGGCGGCGGGCGGCCCTCCGGCGGCACCTTCCACACTCTGATCACGGGGTTCTCCCGGCCGAAGCAGAACCTCGAGGCCCATCGCGCCCGGCGCCGCGTCGAGCCGCGTCCGGAGGACCGATCGGCGAAGGCGGTGCCGGGCAAGCTCCACCGCGAGCAAGGCTTCTGGGCGGTACCGCTGCCGACCATCGACCCGCAGATCGTCGGCTACTCAGCCCGTCTGCTCGACCGCTACGGCCCCGACTTCCGCTACTCGCACTACGCCGCGGTCAGACACTTACCGGTGGTTGCCGGAGGCATCGGTGGGGTCGCGCTCCTGTTCGCCGCCGCGCAGCTCCCGCCGGCCCGCAACGCACTCCTCAACCGTCTCAAGCCCGGCGACGGCCCGAGTCCGGAGCGCCGCGCCAAGTCGTGGTTCAACGTCCGCTTCGTCGGTCGCGGCGGCGGCAAGCAGGTGATCACCGAGGTCGCGGGCGGCGACCCCGGGTACGGCGAGACCGCCAAGATGCTCGGCGAAAGCGCCCTCTGCTTGGCCCTCGACGACCTCCCCAAAACAGCCGGCCAGACCACCACAGCCGCCGCCATGGGCCCCACCCTCCGCAACCGCCTCGTCAAAGCAGGCCTGACCTTCGCCACCCTCAGCCAAGACGACTACTAGCAGACCGTCGACACACGCACACCGCCTCCGGCGGCGGCTGCTCCCCGCGCCTTCGGCGGCGGCTGTTCCTTGCGCCTTCGGCGAGCCGCTTGAGCGGGCTCCGCTGCGGGATCGTGCTAGTCGGGGCGGCGTGCGTCTGCGCTGCAATCGGCCGGTTGAGAATCGGGACCGTGGCGGCGTGGCGGGGCCTTGAACACGTTATTGCTTGTTCGAGGGCTCCGGCTCGCGGGTCTGGACACCACAGTTGGCACAGGGGGTCAGGGGTGTGCGGTGGTTGACCCGGAGTGGGCCCGGAGTGGGCCCGGAGTTGGGGCGGGTGGGGCTGAAGAGCACCCCGGGGGGTGGCAGGCTGGAGGGTATGAGGACGCTTCTCAATGTGATCTGGCTGGTGCTGGCCGGGTTCTGGCTGGCGGTGGGGTATGCGGTCGCCGGCATCATCTGCTGCGTGCTGATCGTGACGATCCCGTTCGGCATCGCGGCGTTCCGGATCGCCGGGTACACGCTCTGGCCGTTCGGGCGGACGATCGTCGACAAGCCGTCGGCCGGCGCCGGCGCGGTGCTCGGGAACATCATCTGGCTGATCTTCGCCGGCTGGTGGCTGGCGCTCGGCCACCTCGTCACCGGGATCGCGCTGTGCGTCACGATCATCGGCATCCCGCTCGGCCTGGCGAACTTCAAGCTGATCCCGATCTCGCTGCTGCCGCTGGGCAAGGACATCGTTCCGAGCGACCAGCCGTTCGCCGTCCGGTGAGCAGACCCGCGAGGTCGCTCACCGTCCTGGGGTCGTGCGGCGCCTGGCCTGAACCCGGTCGCGCCTGCGCGGGCTTCCTCCTGGACTACGACGGCTTCAAGGTCGTCCTGGATCTCGGGTACGCCGCCCTGCCACAGCTACTCCGCCACCACCCGACCGGCGACATCGACGCGATCATCGTCACGCATCAACACCCCGACCACTGCGTCGACGTGAGCGCCCTCGCCCGAGTCCGGTACTACGAAGCACGCGAGGCGCCCCCGATCCCGCTGCACTGCCCGCCGGGCGTTGTCGACGTACTGCGAGCCCTCGAGCCGAACCCGGATCCGGCCACCGTCTTCGACATCCACGACCTCGCGACGACCACCCAGGTCGGGCCGTTCACGGTGGAGACCGTGCTCCTCCCGCACTACGTCACCAACCTGGGCGTGCGGCTGACGGCGCCGGGCCTGTCCGTCGCCTACACCGGCGACAGCGGACCCTCAGAGGACCTCGCGAAGCTTGCCCAGGGCACCGACCTGTTCATCTCCGACGCGACCCTGCAAGGCCCGTCACCACAGACCACACCCCGCTACGTGATGACCGCAACCGAAGCAGCCCGCGGCGCCTGCGAAGCGAACCGCCTGTTGCTGACGCATTTCTGGCCGGGCTCCGACCGCGCGATCTCGCTCGCCGAAGCCCGCCAGGAGTTCGACGGCAAGGTCATCGCAGCCGAGGAAGGCCTCACGATCCCGTTGTGAACCGGGTCAGGCCGATTCGACGATCTTGCGGACGTTGGCGATGTCGCCGCAGCCGGAGTCGATCAACCGGGCCCGTTCCTCGGCGAACGCGTCACCGAGTTGCCGGCGGACCTCTTCGGTCACGTCGGTCCGAGCCGGGTTGAGGACATCGCGCTCCTCCTCGTCGAGGTGGTGCAAGAGCGCCTCGGAGAGCTCGTGCAGCTTCTCGCTGAACTCCTCGCTGCCGGTGTCCTCGACCTCCATCAGCTCGAGCAAGGCCTGGTTCCCCTCGTCGTGCTCGTGCTCGGAGTGCTCGACCTCCTCGGCATCGATCGCGTCCTTGCGCCGCAGGCTCGGGTACACCTTCGACTCCTCGGCCTCCGCGTGCGCGATCAGCACCGTGGCCAGATCGGCCAGTACGGCGGACCGGTCGCTCTGCACGTCGCGCAGCTCACGCAGCGCCTCTTCGAACCACCGGTGGTCCGCGAGGATGATCTCCACCACGTCGCCACCCGTCGCCGGCAGGATCTTCGGCATTCGTTGCCCTCCGTTCTCGAAACGTCTGCCGCGCCGGTACCCCGGATAACCTGCACGCATGCCGACAGCCCTGGTCAGACAGCCCAGCCCACGCCTCGCCGACGGTCTCATCACCCACATCGAACGCAAACCGGTCGACGCCGACCTCGCCGTACGCCAATGGCACCAGTACGTCGACGCGCTCCGGGCGACCGGGTGGACGCCGGTCGAGGTGCCGGCCATCGACGAGTGCCCGGACGGTGTCTTCATCGAGGACACGATGGTCGTGTACGGCGACCTCGCGCTGATCGCCCGGTCCGGCGCCGACCAGCGCCGCCCGGAAGCCGCAGCCGCCGAGCAGACCGTGGCCGCGCAGGGCTACCGGATCGCGCACATCACCGAACCGGGAACCCTCGACGGCGGCGACGTCCTCAAGATCGGCTCCACCATCTACGTCGGACTCGGCGGCCGGACCAACGAGGAAGGCATCCGCCAACTGGCCGAGGCCTTCGGCCCGCTCGGTGCGACTGTGCGAGCCGTGCCGGTGCGCAAGGTGCTGCACCTCAAGTCCGCGGTGACCGCACTCCCGGACGGCACGGTCATCGGATACGAGCCGCTGGTCGACGATCCGCAGGCGTTCGACATCTTCAAGCCCGTCCCCGAGGAGTCCGGGTCGCACGTCGTACTGGTGGGGGAGGACCGGTTGCTGATGGCAGCCTCGGCGCCGAAGTCTGCGGCGCTCTTCGAGTCGATCGGTTACACGCCGGTCGTCGTCGACATCAGCGAGTTCGAGAAGCTCGAGGGGTGCGTCACCTGCTTGTCGGTGCGTCTGCGCGGTTGAGCAACGGACGGGCAGCCTCGGCCGCCTGCACATCCCGCTTCTTGCCCCGGGCCTCGGCGACGTCGCACGCCTCCACCAGCGCCGTGCGATAGACCGCAGTGTCCGGGTGCGAGGGGCCGAGTGCCTTGTCGGCCTCGCCGACGGTCTGGGCCAGCGCCTCGATGGCCGGCGCGATCTCGCCGCCGGCCAGCAGCGCCCGGCCCAGAGCCGCGCGATCGCGAAGGAGCTGGGGATCGTGCGGGTCGAGGTCCTGCTCGTCGACGGCGACGATGTCCGCGAGCAGCTTCGCCTCGGACCGTGGCCCGCCGACCATCAACCGTGCACCGGTCACCGCCTCGGTCGCGGCTCGGGTCAGCTCGTGGTTCGGCCCGAACACCTCCACCAGTTGAGGTGTCACCAACTCGAACCACGCGATCGCCCGGCCGTAGTTCGCAGTTGCCAGCAGCCCTTGGGCGACCCGCAGTCGCACGCGCAGCGTGGCGGGGTCGTCAGCCGGCAACGCCTTCTCCCGCTCGACCAGCGCCGACTGGTAGAACGGCAACGCCTGACCGGGCTCGCTGTCCGCCCAGTACGCCTCGGCCTGCCGGTACGACGGGTCGCTGTCGAACTCGGAGTGCTCCGTGCTCGGGGAACGCCGTACGACGCCTTGCACCGGCTGGTCGACGACCTTGCGGCCGATGTAGTTGCGGCCGCCGGTCGGGATGATCCGGAACCGGCCCTTCTTCGACACCGGGATCCACAGGACCGTCGCGTACAGCGTGCGGACCGACGACCCGCAGCTCTCGCAGACGTCACGGTGCCCTACGAAACGCGTCCCGGTCGGACCGGTGCCGGCAGGCACGCGCCACGCGGTCGACGACGCCGTACAAGCTGCACAGAACGGGTAGACCCCCCGCCGTTCCTCATTCATTCGGCCTATTGTCGTCATCTTCGGGTTCGTCGTCCTCATCGGCTCCGATGGTTGCTGCTTTGGCGAGGGCGGGATCGTCGACGGCGAAGGTTCGCACCGGGCCTGGCGGCGTGTCCGCGGTCTCGAACCGTACCGTCACCCGGCCGAGGCCGGAGCCCCAGACCCACCCGCGGCCGTAGTCCGGGTGGACGACGTCCTGGCCGGGGTAGTAGCCGCTCAGGTCGCGCGCGCGGTCGGGGAGCACGACCACTTCGGGTGCCTTGCCGTCGTCCTCGCTGTCGGTGAAGAGGTCGTCCTGGATCCAGTCGGCCAGTGACGACACGCCTACACCGAGCAACCGGATGCCGCCGGAGATATCGCTCTCCTCGAGCAGTCGGCGTGCGACCCGGGCCACCACCCGCGCGTCGTCGGTCGGCCCGGCGAGAGTGGACGACCGGGTGTGCGTGGTGAAGTCGTGCATCCGGGTCTTCACCGTCACGGTCCGGCCGGACAGCTGGGCCTTCTGCAGCCGCTCGGCGACGCGGTGCGCCATCCGGTCCGCGATGGCCGACAGCAGCGAGCGGTCGACGATGTCGGTCTCGAAGGTGTCCTCGACACTGACCGACTTGGTCTCCCGGTCGCTCACCACCGGGCGGTCGTCGGCGGCGATCGCCAACCGGTGCAGGCTCGAGCCGTGCGCCGACCCGACCTGGCGGATCAGCTCGTCCTCGTCCAGCTGCTGCAGATCCGCAACGGTCCGTACGCCGGCCATGCTGAGCCGCTGTGCGGTCGCGGGGCCGACACCCGGGATCACCGTCACCTGCATCGGCGCGAGGAACTCCGCCTCGGTCCCTGCCGGTACGACGACCACGCCGTCCGGCTTGTCGAGATCGCTGGCGATCTTCGCGATCAGCTTCGACGTCCCGGCGCCGACCGACGCGGTCAGGCCGCCACTGGCCTTGCGGATCGCGTCCTTCAGGTCCTGCGCGATCGCCTGCACGTCGTCGACCGTGAGCCCGGTCAACCCGGACGCGGCCAGGTCGATGAACGCCTCGTCCAGCGACAGCGGCTCGACCAGCGGTGACAAGGCCCGCATCTCGGCCATCACCGCCTGACTGGTCCGCCGGTACACCTCGAAGCGGGGGCCGAGGTACGCGGCGTGCGGGCACCGGGACCGCGCCTCCGCGGTCGACATCGCGGACCGGACGCCGTACTTGCGGGCCTCGTACGACGCCGTCGACACCACGCCGCGCAGACCGACACCGCCGACCACGACCGGCTTGCCTCGCAACGACGGTTTGTCGCGCTGCTCGACGGCCGCGAAGAACGCGTCCAGGTCGACATGCAGCACCGAGGGTTCACCACGCACGGCACCAGTCTCGCCGGTTGCGCCGACAAAACCGGGTACCGGTCAGGCAGACTGAAGTTACGTCGTACCCCGCACACTCCGACAGGGAGGCGCAGATGGGTGAGGAAGTCGACCGGGTGGAGTTCACCCGGGCGGACCGGACCGCGTTCCGCGGCCAGGTCCATCGCAATCTGGACGCGTTCGCACGGATGTTGCGCGAGGCCCGGTTCGCCCCGGAGCGGCCGATGACCGGGATCGAGATCGAGCTGAACCTGGTCGACGAGAAGTGCGACCCGGCGTTCAAGAACTCCGAGGTGCTGAGCGCGATCGAGGACGACGCGTTCCAGACCGAGCTCGGTCAGTTCAACATCGAGATCAACGTGCCGCCCGGGCAGATCGACGGCATCGGGCTGGACACGATGGAGGCGAACATCCGCGACAGCCTGAACGCGGCCGAGGAGAAGGCGGTGCGGACCGGCTCGTCGATGGTCATCGTCGGCATCCTGCCGACCCTGCTCACCGAGCACATCCACCGCGAGGCGCTCAGCACGAACCCGCGCTACGCGTTGCTGAACGACCAGATCTTCGCCGCCCGCGGCGAGGACGTGCACATCGCGATCGACGGCATCGAGCGGCTCGCGGTCACCGCCGACACGATCGTGCCGGAGGCGGCCTGCACGTCGACGCAGTTCCACCTGCAGGTCACGCCGGAAGCCTTCCCGCGGTACTGGAACGCGGCCCAGGCGATCTCCGGTGTCCAGCTCGCGGTCGGCGCGAACTCGCCGTTCCTGTTCGGCAAGGAGTTGATGCGCGAGACCCGGATCGCGTTGTTCGAGCAGGCTGCCGACACCCGCACGCACGAGCTGAAGACCCAGGGCGTGCGGCCGCGGGTGTGGTTCGGTGAACGCTGGATCACCTCGATCTTCGACCTGTTCGAGGAGAACTCGCGCTACTACCCGGCGCTGCTGCCGGTCACCTCCGACGAGGATCCGATCGCGGTCCTGGACCGCGGTGACACCCCAGCTCTTTCGGAGTTGCGGCTGCACAACGGGACGATCTATCGCTGGAACCGCCCCGTGTACGACGTTGTCCGGGAGAAGCCGCATCTGCGGGTGGAGAACCGGGTGCTGCCGGCCGGCCCGACGGTCGTCGACACGATGGCCAACGGCGCCTTCTACTTCGGCCTGGTCCGGGCGCTGGCCGACGACGAGCGGCCGATCTGGTCGCAGATGTCGTTCAGCGCGGCCGAGGAGAACTTCCACGAGGCGGCTCGGCACGGCATCGACGCCGAGGTCTTCTGGCCGGGTGTCGGTACCGCGCGCGCGACCGAGCTTGTGCTAAGACGCCTGCTGCCGTTGGCCTCTCGTGGTTTGGACGCGTGGGGTGTGGACGCCGCCGTACGCGATCGGCTGCTCGGCATCATCGAGCAGCGCTGCCTCACCAACCGCAACGGCGCCGCCTGGCAGGCCGACGAGTTTCACCGACTGTATACAAGGGGTCCGCACGGTCGCCGGGACGCGTTGCGCGGCATGCTCCGCCGGTACTCCGAGCACATGCACGAAAACACGCCTGTGCACGCGTGGCCGATCGACTGAACCGGTTAGTAGATCCGGGACAACGTAGGACAGCGACGGTCACGCTGCGTCGGGTGCCCAAGGCAACTGGGTGGGGAGTTCGATAACGACCCGGACTACAGGGGTGGCGCGTTGGGTGACAGCCCTGCAAAGGTGTGGCCACCGGAAGGTTAGAGAGTGCCGACGCGGGTAGTACTCGGGCACCGGCGTGGCTGCCACAACGGTGGCCGGGCCGGTGGTGGAGTACTACCCGCACGACGATCAGCCCTCCGTCACCGTCGCGACACAACAGGTGCAAATGCAGCGGATGCCGACCACGGTCGGGAGCAGTATCGTTCGGAACGGGTCGACACGACACCCGGAGGTGAGGCAGGGCGATGACGACCATCGTCGTGGGTTACGTGCCGAAGGCCGAGGGCCGTGCAGCCCTTCGGCGAGCGGCCGAAGAGGCAACGCTTCGTGAAGCCAAGCTCGTGGTGGTGAACTCGCACCGGGGCGGACGTAGCTTCGACAGCGACGAGGCCGCGGCGAGCGATGCCGCGTTGGCGGAAGTGCGGGAGCAGCTCGACTCGACCGGCGTGCCCTACGAGGTGCGGCAGCTGGTGCGTGGACTCGATCCGGCGGAGGACCTGGTGGCCGTCGCCGAGCAGGTGCACGCCGAGTTCATCGTGATCGGCCTGCGCCGCCGGTCCCCGGTCGGCAAGCTCATCCTCGGCAGCAACGCCCAGCGGGTGCTGCTCGACGCTCCGTGTCCGGTGCTGGCCGTGAAGGCCGACGAAGGGGAGGACTGAGGTGACTTCGACACGCAGCAAGAAGCTGTGCCTCGCACAGCAGCCCGACGCCGACGAGATGCTGAGCAGAGATCCGTTCGCACTCCTGGTGGGCATGCTGCTCGACCAGCAGATTCCGATGGAGCGGGCGTTCGCGGGCCCGGTCGCGATCGCGAAGCGGATGGCCGGACCGTTCGACCCGTCCACGGTCGCGCACTACGACCCGGACGCGTTTGTCGAAGTGGTGGCCGGCCCGCCGGCCGTGCACCGGTTCCCGACCGCGATGGCGGCCCGGATCCAGACCCTGGCCAAGCACCTCGACGAGGAGTACGGCGGTAACGCCTCGTCCCTGTGGTCCGATGTGAAGTCCGGGGACGACCTGCTGGCCAGGCTGTCGGCCCTGCCGGGCTTCGGCGCGCAGAAGGCGAAGATCTTCGTCGCGCTGCTCGGCAAGCAACTGAAGGTCCGGCCGCGGGGCTGGCGCGAGGCATCCGAGCCGTACGGCGAGGACGGCGCGTTCAAGTCCGTCGCGGACGTGATCGACGTGGCGTCGCTGGTGAAGGTGAGGCAGTTCAAGCAGGAGCAGCAGCTGGTTCAGCAGCGGGTGGTGGCGCGTCCGCTGCGGCGGACCCGCAACGGCTAGGCGGCTGAGAACGGCACCTTTGAACGTTGAAGTGCTCAGGCCCCGACCGGGCGGGAAGGACCGTCCGGGAGGGGCCTGAGCATGTCGTTCGGGGGGTCGCGGCGCGCTTGGACTTGGCTCGCGGATTACAATGTAGTGTTGCCGCCGCCTGACCAGCGAGCAGCCGCACACCGTCGTACCCCGAAGCACTCGCATCACCGCCGTAACGCCGTATTACAAACCCTGCGTCAGACGAGAGGTAATTCGTGTCGTCCAGCTCGTCCGAGAATCTTCCCGCCGAGTCAGCCCGGGCAGTGGCCGCCACCGCCCGCAGCACGGCTCCGAGGACCAGCGCCCGAGTGACCGACCCTGCTGCCAAGAAGGCGGCAGTGAAGAAGGCCGCGGCTCAGCCCGCCGGCACCAAGGAGGACGGTATCCCCGCGAAGAAGGCCGCCGCCGCCAAGAAGTCGCCGGCGAAGAAAGCCGTCCCTGGCAAAGTCACTGAGGCTGGTTTGTCGATCGATCCCAAGACCGGCAAGCCGCGCTCGCTCGACGACGTGGACGAGTCCGACTTCAAGCCCGACGCGGTGCAGGGGCTGGAGAAGGAGCTGACCGAGGACGAGGGTTTCGTCGTCTCCGAGGCCGACGAGACCGACGAGCCCGAGCAGCAGGTGATGGTCGCCGGGGCCACCGCGGACCCGGTCAAGGACTACCTGAAGCAGATCGGCAAGGTCCCGCTGCTGAACGCCGAGCAGGAGGTCGAGCTCGCCAAGCGGATCGAGGCCGGCCTGTTCGCCGAGGAGCAGCTCGGTGACGAGGCCGCCAAGCTCAAGGACAAGGTCCGCGACGAGTACGACTGGATCTCCGAGGACGGCCGGCGGGCCAAGAACCACCTGCTCGAGGCCAACCTGCGCCTGGTGGTGTCGTTGGCCAAGCGCTACACCGGTCGCGGCATGCTGTTCCTGGACCTGATCCAGGAGGGCAACCTGGGCCTGATCCGCGCGGTGGAGAAGTTCGACTACACCAAGGGCTACAAGTTCTCGACGTACGCCACCTGGTGGATCCGGCAGGCGATCACCCGCGCGATGGCCGACCAGGCCCGGACCATCCGGATCCCGGTGCACATGGTCGAGGTCATCAACAAGCTCGCCCGCGTGCAGCGGCAGATGCTGCAGGACCTCGGTCGCGAACCCACTCCGGAAGAGCTCGCCAAGGAGCTCGACATGACCCCGGAGAAGGTCATCGAGGTGCAGAAGTACGGCCGCGAGCCGATCTCGCTGCACACCCCGCTCGGTGAGGACGGCGACTCCGAGTTCGGCGACCTGATCGAGGACTCCGAGGCGATCGTGCCGGCCGAGGCGGTCTCGTTCACGCTGCTGCAGGAGCAGCTGCACGCCGTCCTGGACACGCTGTCCGAGCGCGAGGCCGGTGTGGTCTCGATGCGCTTCGGCCTCACCGACGGCCAGCCGAAGACCCTGGACGAGATCGGCAAGGTGTACGGCGTGACCCGCGAGCGGATCCGCCAGATCGAGTCCAAGACGATGTCCAAGCTGCGCCACCCGTCCCGCTCCCAGGTCCTCCGGGACTACCTGGACTGATCGATGACTCACGTGGTCGCCGGCGTGGTTGCGCTGGCGATCCCTGTCTTCGATACGGCTTCTCTGGCCGCCGCCGTGCTGATGGCGGCGGCCTTGCTGTTCACGTTGCTGCTGGTCGCCCGCGCGTCCGCGCCGGCGACGGCTCCGCTGCGGGCGATCGCGGTGTCGGTCCGGCACCGCGCGGAGGAGACTGCGTTCCTGCGGCTCCGCGACCCGGACGCGGCCGGTCGTCCACGCCCACGAGCACCAGGACGGTAGCGAGCAGTTCCGCTACCTGTTCCTACTCACCTCGTGGAGTCTTGCTGTGCCTTCCTTTCTGGAGGCACCGGTCGCCGGTGCCTATCACCTGATCTCGTCTCTCGTCACCGCCATCGAACCGCTGGCCGGCGCCTACGCCGCCGTGGTCGCGATCGTCTTGTGCACCCTCGCCGTGCGCCTGCTGCTCCTGCCACTCAGCCTCCGGGCGCATCGCGGCATGCGCGCACGGGCCGCACTGATGCCGCAACTGAAAGCGATCACCGATCGCCATCGGGACAACCCGGAGCGACTGCAGCGGGAGGTCGCCAAGCTGCAGGCCGAGTCGGGGACGACGTTGTTCGCCGGCTGCCCGAGCACGGGATCCACTGGCCGATGCTGGCGGTTGCCGTGGCCGGTCTGACCGCGTTCGTGGTGTGGGAGCTGCGGACGGCGGTGCCGATGGTTCCGCTGGAGCTGTTCCGGGACCGCAACTTCAGCGGCGGCAGCCTGTCGCTCGTGCTGGTGCAGATCGCGAACGGCGGCCTGATCCTGGCGCTCACGCAGTACCTGCAGTTCGTGCTGGGCTACTCGCCGACCAAGGCCGGTCTGGCGCTGGCGCCGATGGCGATCGCGGTCATCTTCGTCAACGGCATCGGGGCCACGCTCGGGCAGAAGATCGGCAACCGTCCGATGACCGTCGTCGGCCTGATCGGGCTCGCCGGTGGGTTCTGGGTGATGTCGACGCTGTCCGCGGACGACGGCTTCGGCATGGTGACGATCGCGCTGGCGGTCTTCGGCGTCGGCGCCGGACTGGCCCAACCGGCGGCGACCGCTGCGTTGATGGGCTCGGTCCCGCACGAGCACGCCGGCGTCGGCTCTGCGCTGAACGACACCGTCCAGCAGGCCGGTGCCGCACTCGGCATCGCAATCCTCGGCTCCGCCCTGGCGAGCAACTTCACCGGCCGGATGCCCGAGGGGACGCCGGAAGCCGCTCGCGGATCGATCGGTGAGGCGCTGGCCGTGGCCGCAAGCACTGGCGACAACGCGCTCGCGGAGCTTGCCAAGACCACCTTCGCCAACGCGATGTCCGGCACCTTCGTCGCCAGCGCGATCGCCGTCCTCGGCGCCTCGGTCATCGCCTTCGCTCTGATCCGCGACAAGAAGAAGCCCGCGGACACGACCACCGAAATCCTCGTCTCCACCCTCTGACAGTTGCCATCGGCAAGAACTGTCTAGTGGGGTGCGGTCAGGGCTGTGGTGATGGCGTCGGCCTCGGACTCGAGCCAGGACTGACGGGACGTGATCTTGTCGCCGACGCCTTCGTCCCACATCCGCTGCCAGCCGCCGCCGAGGGTCTCGGCCCGGTACTTCATCAGATGCCACGCCCGTGCGTTGAGAGCGATGGCCAACTCCATCAGCCGGAGCCGATCGGATCCGGACATGCCGTAGGTGTCGGCGATCAGGCGGCAGCGGCGCCGGTGGTCCAGACCGCGCAGTTCGGGGTCGAGATCCGCATCGGCCCCGAACGGCGCCCACCACAGCATCAGGTTGACCAGGTCGCGCACCCGGCTGACCGGACGGGCCATGTCGAAGTCGATCAGGGCGAACGCCCTGCCGTCGCGGAAGACGACGTTCTCCGGCGTGATGTCCTGATGGCCGACGAGCTCCGGGGCGTCGTCGATCGCGGGCAGGCCGGACGGCTCGACCGCCGGCGGGAGGTCGCTGGGGATGCCGAAGCTCACGACGGCGTCGTGGTACGCGCGAACCAGTTCGGCGACCGAGATCATCCGGTCCTCGTCCGCGATCCAGTCCGGTCGTGGCCGCCCGGCGACCTCGCCGTCGACGTACGTCAGCACCTCGCGATCGGCCGGATCCACTCCGAGGAAGCGCGGCGCCCCCTCGAACCCGACCGACTCCAGGTGCTTCAGCAGCGCCCTGACCATCTCGGCGCGCTCACCGGGCGGTCGCCGTACGGTGTCGCCGACGCGGACCAGGCCCTCGGTCACGTCGCCGCCGACCAGGGGAATCTCGTCGCCGTCCTCGGTCCAGATCTGCACGATCCTCCATTCCACAGAGCCAACGATTTGTCTTGACATGTGTCGCGAGCTACCTGGAGCCAGCCGCACGCGGTTCCTGATCTTAGGACTCGCGTTCATAGGACCGTCACTGAATTACCTGGACCGTTGCCTGAGGCAATAGACAGGTTCTGACCGAGGGCTTGGCGGGGCGGGGCGGCGGCTGGCACGCTTCTTGCAGGGGACAGTGGGGGAGCGCTTGTCCTCGGGGGGAGTGGTCGCGCATGACTCTGTCGTTCGAACTCGCCATGACGCCCAGGTTCGGGCTCGAGGTGTCGCCGGCGCTGGTGACGTTCGGTGAGCTGCTGATGCTGCCGTACGCCGCGATGCAGTCGGTGGTCGCCGACGAAGTGAGTACGAACGACGCACTGGAGCGAGTCGACGCCACTGGCTGCCCGGTCTGCCGCACGAGCTGGCTGAGCAGATGTCCCGCGTGCTCGCCGCCGACACGCAGCGCGTCGGGCCCGGTCGGACTTGCGGCCGATGCAGCGGTCGACGAGCCGGACACGGTCGCGTTGCTGCGAGCGGTCCGGCTCGAGTTGGCGCCCGGCGACTGCCTGGTCGCGGAGTGCCTGATCGACTGTCTCGATCAGCACGGTCTGCTGGACTGCTCGGTCGCACAGTTCGCCGCCGAGTTCGGCGTCCCGGAGCCGGTGGTGAGCCGGGTCCTGGACGTGATCCGGCGGTGCGCGCCGCCCGGTGTCGGAGCGACGAGCGTCAACGAGTGCCTGCTCCTGCAGTTGGACGCTCTGGACCTGGACGACGAGTGCACCCAGCTGGCCCGAGCGGTCATCGCAGATCACCTGGAGGGGCTGGCCCGTGGTCACTTCGCCTCGATCGCGACCGCGCTTGGCGTCTCGCGGCAGGAGGTGAAGCGGGTGCTCGACCTGATCAGGGATCGCCTGCGCCCGTATCCGGCGTTCCACGGCAACACAGCGGTGCGTACGGCGTACGTCGTACCGGACATCGTGGTGCGGTCCGAGGACGGGCAATTCGTGGTCGAGTTGGTTGAGCCGGAGTTGACCAGGCTGCGGATCCGGGACGGTCGTGATGGTGTGTCGTCGGCCCGGTCGTTCGTGTCGCAGTTGCGTGACCGGTGGGACACGTTGCAGCGGGTCGCGGAGTACGCCGTACATCGGCAGCGCGGTTTCCTGCTGGAGGGTGACGGTGCCTTGGAGTCGTTGACTCGGGCGGAGGTCGCGGTGGCGCTCGACGTGCATGAGTCGACGGTGAGCCGGGCGGTGGCGGGGAAGTACGTGCTGCTGCCGGACCAGCGGCTGGTGGCGCTGTCGCGGTTCTTCGGTGCAAGCGGTGGGATCGACTACGTGTTGCGGGAGCTGCTCGAGTCCGCGGATGGTCCGCTCACCGACCAGCACCTGGCGGACCGGCTGCAGGCGAGGGGTTATCCGATCGCCCGCCGTACCGTCGCCAAGCACCGCGCTCGGCTCGGATTCGCGGCGGTCTCGCTGCGCTGAGCCGGATGGCACGGTTCTTGCAGAGATCCAGGGTGTGGCCGAGGGCCGGCCGTCCCTGGAGGTGTGGAGCCAGTGAGCAGCCACCTGACCGTGCGGCAGACGGAGCTGGCCTCGGAGCTGCTCGGCGTCGCCAGTGATCGCGAGCTGACCGAGTTCCTCGGCGGACTCGTGACCGAGACGGCCTGGCGACTGGGCGAGTTGCCGCCCGGCACACGGCACCGGCTGGTGCAGCAACTCCAGCGGACGGTGGCCGACACCGTGCCGACCGTCGCCGCGCTGGTCGGAAGCGGCCGGGCGGTCGACGCGACGGCCGCGGCCCGCTGGTACGGGCTCGAGCTGGAAGGCATGAGCGCGGAGGACCGGGACTACGAGATCGCGCGGCAGTTCGTCCGCCTCGCCCAGGCGGAGATCGCCGCGGCGGCCGGGAACCGGCCGCGCCGGACCACGTGACAGGCGGACGAGAGGGCGGAAGGGGCTCCAGATGTTCGAGACGAGTGCACCGACGGCGGAGTACGGCGGGGGCGCGTACGGCGAGGCGTCGTACGGAGAGACCTCGTACGGAGAGGCGCCGTACGGAGAGGCGCCGTACGGAGAGGCGCCGTACGGCGAGGGCCCGTACGAAGGCGAAGGCATGTACGAGGGCGAGGGCATGTACGAAGGCGAAGGCATGTACGAGGGCGAGGGTGCCTACGAAGGCCCGTACGAGGGCGAAGGGATGTACGAAGGGGAGGGCGCCTACGAGGGCTCGTACGAGAGCGAAGGCATGTACGAGGGCGAGGACGAGGGGCCGTACGAAGGCGAGGAAGAGGGGCCGTACGAAGGCGAAGGCGAGGACGAGGGCGAGGGCGAGGAGCAGTTCCTGCCGTTGATCCCGATCGCCGGCAAGGTCCTCGGCGGGCTGCTCGGCGGCCTGCTGAAGGAAGGCGAGAGCGAGGGCGAGGAGGAGTACGGCGCTCAGGGCGAAGCCGGCGAGGCCGAGGAGCAGTTCCTGCACAAGATCCTCGGCAAGGTGCTCGGCGGCGAGATGGAAGCCGGCGCCTCGCCGTTGTCCGAGGCGCAGGAGATGGAGTTCGCCGCGCGCTTGCTCGAGGTGCAGAACGACCAAGAGCTCGACCAGTTCCTCGGCGGCCTCGTCAACACCATCGGCAAGGTCGTTCAGGGCGTCAGCCGGGCCGCGAGCTCACCGCAGGGACAAGCGCTGATCCGCTCGATCAAACCGCTGGCCAAGGCCGCGCTTCCGGCCGTCGGTGGCGCGATCGGCACCTTCGTCGCACCGGGCATCGGCGGACAGATCGGGCGCACGATCGGTTCAGCGGCGAGCTCCTTGTTCGAGACCGAGAGCTCGGGGATGAACCCGGAGCAGCAGGATTTCGAGGTCGCGCGCAGGTTCGTCCGGATGGCCGCGTCGGCTGCGCAGGACGTGGCAACCGCACCGCCTGGCGCGCCCGCCGAGCTGGTCGGCGAGCTGAGCATCTTCCGCGCTGCGCGCAGGTTCGCGCCGTCGCTGTACCGCCGTGGCCTGCGATCCATCTCGCCGTTGGCACGCAGCATCTTCCGCGGCGGCTACGGATACCGGCGCCCCTACGGTCGTCGCTACGGGTACGGCTACCGCCGCTTCGGCCCGCGCTACCGCGGCTACCCGCGCTACGGCTACGGCTACGGCTACCGCCGCTACGGGCCGCGCTACCGCTCCTACGGTTACCCTGCGCCGACGTACGGCGCCCCCGAGCCGGCACCCGAGCCCGCTGCTCCCGAACCGCCACCGCAGCCAGGCTTCCGCTGGGTGGCCGTACCGATTGGTGAGCCGGCACCACCACCCCCATCGCCCGAACCTGCCCCGCCGGCCGGACCACCAGAGGGTGCCGCGCCCGAGGGGTCCGCGCCTACCGCCGGTCAGAGCGAGTTCGGCCGGTACCGCGGCGGCTACGGCCGACGTCGGCGCGGCGGGTACGGCGGGTACGGCGGCTACCGTGGCGGCTACTGGGGTGGCGGGAGCAGCAGCGACGACGGCGACGGGGGCAGCAGCGGACGGTGGGTTCGCCGCGGCGGCCGGATCATCCTGATGGACGTCTGAGTCATGACCATCGACCAGCCCGCGCCCTGGCTCCTGGAGCAGGAGACCCGAGCCATGCTGACCAGGCTCGCGCTGGTCGAACCGTTCGTGCTCCAAGAGACCTGTGTCGCGGCTGCCGCGCTCTCGCCGGCGGCCCTGTCCGGGATCGAGCAACACCTGATCGCCGGGCGGCACGACGTACGCAACCGCGCGCTCGAGCTCATCGCCTGGTTGCGTGGCCCAGGCGCGGCGGCCACACCGGCCGAGCAGCAGCGGCGGTTCTGGACCTTGCGGCTGGCCTTCCAGGACGCGCTCGGCCAGTTCGACCTGTTCTCCGAAGTGGTCACCCAGCGAAGCGAACGCGACAACGGCGTCCTGTTGGCCGGACTGGACGTGGCAGCGGCCGAGGCCTTGCGCTTGCCGGTCAGGTACTTCGACTCGCCACCCGTGGTCTGCTCACTGCACCGCGGGCTCGGCGGTGCGATTCGCCGGGCGCGCACCAGGCTGCCCGGCGGCGGTGACAACCCGGTCGCACTCATCCGGATCCCTCGGGAACGCATGATCGGTTACGGCATCGCGTCGTCGCTGGTGCACGAGGTCGGTCATCAGGCCGCGGCGTTGCTCTGCCTGACCGAATGCGTGCGGGAGCGGCTCGGGGGCCGGCGCCCGGCGAAGCGCCGCTCGTGGGCGCTGTGGGCACAGTGGGTGCCCGAGATCGTCGCCGACCTGTGGAGTATCGCGAGGATCGGCATCGGTTCCACGCTCGGCCTGGTCGGTCTGGTCAGCCTGCCCCGCGGGTTCGTCTTCCGGCCGCCCGACGAGGATCCGCATCCGATCCCGTGGTTGCGGGTGCTGCTGAGCTGCGCGATCGGCGACCGGCTCTACCCGGACCCGCAATGGAACCGGCTGGCCGCGGTGTGGCAGTCGATGTACCCGATCGCCGGGATCCGGCCGGAGATCCGCGCACTGATCGACGAGCTGCGCGCGACCATGCCCGACTTCATCTCGATCCTGGTCGGCGTCCGGCCGCAGCGACTCCGCGGTCGCACGCTGGGCGCCGTACTGCGCAATCCCCAGGTGCAGCGCGAGGCGTTGCTGGACCGCTTCCTGGACTGGCGAACCGAGCCGGACCGGATGGCGCTGGCGCCGCCGACGCTCGCCTTCGCGGTGCTGGGCCAGGCCCGCGCGAGCGGCCTGCTCTCACCTGAGCGCGAGAGCAGCCTGCTGCGGCGGCTGATCATCGCGTGGGCCGTCAACAGCGCACTCGCGACCGCGCGGGCCGGCGGACGGGCCGACGCCGGCATGTACCTGGGCCAGCCAATCATCTGGTCCGACGCAACCAACTGAAGGAATCCCGATGCCTAGAACCGCAGTACTACCAGGCCAGAACCTCAACACCGGCGAGGTCGACTTGACCGCGAGCCCGATGCGGATCACCCAAGGCGGCGTGGTCAGGCTGACCGCCACCGTGGCCCTCACCGGCAAGCACAAGGCGCGCTGGACCGTCACCGGCCCAGCTGTGCTGGCTGATCAGGACCTGCCGATCACGGTACTCGGCACGGCCATCGTCCACGGTGAGATCGATCTGCCGTCCCCGGGGCCGACCGTCATCGAGGCGACTCTGCACACCGGTTCGCTGGACGTGGGCGCCTGGACGGTCGGAATCGAGCTGACGCCGGAAGGCAGTAAGCCGTCAGTGGGCAGGAGCAGTGCGAACTACTACGGCGACGAGGCAGGCCCGATCGAGGTGTCGCAGCGGCCGTTCGCCGCCGGGGACGACGTCTCGGTGACGATGAAGCGGACCGCGGTGGCTGCGACCGAGGACCAGTCGCTGTGGGTGGCCGTCCGGAACAGCACCAACGCTCTCGGCTTCGACAACTACAGCAAGTTCCTGGATCGGGTGATGTGCGGTGACGGCCCGGGCGGGGAGGTCAAGGAGACGCTGCACAAGGTCAAGCGCCGTACGGCGTTGCCGTTCCCCAACGTGGATCGCTACCGGCTGCTGAAGGCGGCGACCGAGGTCTTCCTGATGCTGCACTGTGGTGTCGACGCGGACGGGTTCAGCCGGTTGAAGCTGGACCTGAACGAGGAGAGCCGGCGGCTGCAGCGCACGGTCCGGCCGGGTGACATCGAGGCGCAGTGGCGCGAGTACCTGGTCCGGGTCGCCACCGGTGACGATTCCGCGCTGGAGATCCTGCCGTATCTGGAGCTGATCCGGGCGAAGTTGCGCGACGTCGACGTGGTCGGGTTCGGCCGGCGCAACGACGAGGCCGAGGTGTGCTTCGGCATTCTCGCCGACAAGCTCTCGAACCCGTGCTTCCTCGAGCTGCTGTGGTCGTACTGGAACGACGAGTCCGGGCTGGTCCAGACCATCAACGCGATCACCTGGCGATTCCAGAACCGCCGGCACGGCGGGCCCGGCCGGGATCCGCTGGCCGGCCTGGAGATCGATCCGTTGCGGCCGCTGAACAACCTGCTCTGGGGCTGGATCCAGGACGCGCAGCACCGGCTCACCACGACCCGCCGGGCCTACGAGTACGACCACCACTACGGGCTGGTGCTGGCCTCCCGGCAGGGCCCGCCGGTCCGCGGCGCCGACTCGCGGTCCCGGTTCGTCGAGGCGCTGCACAACCTGCTGCGGCTGTGCGCGATCTTCTACCACTACGACGACGACACCACCCGGATCGCGGACGGCTTCAGCGTGCTGAACGCACTGAAGGAGACCCACCTGCTGCTCACCCAGGGCCAGCACAACCAGTACGGCGACCTGCCCTGGACAGCCCGGCACGAGATGCTGATGAACCAGTGGATCCTGGCCAGGCCGGAGATGCGCGACTTCCTGCCGACCCGGACCATGGTCGCCTACCCCGAGGCCTGGATGGACCGGGTCGAGGCGATGAACAAGCTGCAGGGCGGCTCGGACGCGTCGGTGCTGCACTTCCGCGACCTGGCCGTGTTCGGCGAGCAGCTCCTGCTCGGCATCCGGTTCGGCGCGTGGACCAAGGTGATCGAGCCGGACAAGGCGGCGAACTGGGCACGCTACTGGCGGGCCGAGGTCCAGGGCTACATCCACTCCTACCGAGCGGTGACCGGTGTCGACCTGACCCAAGGCGTCGACGGTTCGATGCCGGCGTACCACCTCCGCAGGCGGTACGGCGCTTACCGCGGCTGATCGTGATGCGCCGCGGGCGAGGTCCGTCCCGGGGCCGGCCGGCAGTGCCGATCATCGACGCGCACTGCCACGCCGGCCCCGGCGACGGCTTCACCGGGCCGTGGGACAGCTCGGCGCCGCTCACGTCGTACCTGCGCCGCTGCGACGCCGCGGGGATCAGCAAGACGAACTTGCTGGCCGCGTTTCACTCGGACTACGGCCTCGCGAACGAGGAGGTCGGGAGGATCGTCGCGTCCGACCCGCAACGGTTCTACGCGTTCGCCTTCGTGCATGCCGAGCGAGACCGTGGCCGGATCCTCCCGCTGGTTCGTCGCGCCGTCAGGGGTCTCGGCTTCTGCGGAATCAAGGTGCACCGCCACGATGCCCGGATCACCCGGGAGATCTGCGAGGTCGCCAGGTTGCTCCGGCTGCCGGTCATGTACGACGTGGTCGGTGAGGTGGCCTCAGCGGGACTGCTGGCCGCCGAGTTCCCCGACGTGAACTTCATCGTCCCGCACCTGGGGAGTTTCGCGGACGACTGGAGTGCGCAGCTGGCCTTGACCGGCATGCTCGCCGAGCACCCGAACCTGTTCACCGACACCTCCGGCGTACGGCGCTTCGACCTGTTGGTGACCGCGGTCCGGCGCGCCGGACCGGCCAAGGTGTTGTTCGGATCGGACGGCCCGTGGCTGCATCCCGGGCTCGAGCTGGAGAAGATCCGGCTGCTCGGCCTGTCGCCGGAGGCGGAGTCACTCGTCCTGTCCGGCAACTTCCTCCGCCTGACCGGGCCCGCGCGCCGCGCCCGGCTGTCGACGGGCGATCGATCGCTTCGCCCGCTGGAGCTGCCAGAGCCAGACGCGGCGAGCCGGCACGCCTAGCAGCCCGGCTGCCGCCTGGACGTCGTCACCGCTGTCGGCGAGGGCGAACCGCATGGCCGCCCAAGCCACCGCCGAGGTGATCTCGTCGAGGGTGGCGCCCCGGACCAGCGATCTGCGCACGCTGTCGTCCAGGCCGCGGTCCTTCCAGGCCGGTCCGTCCGGCCGGGCCGGGCGTTCGTGCTCCGGGATGTCCCCGACCGTGACGAAGCCGTCGGTGAGGTGGCGGTGGACGATCTGCAGGGCGAGGCTGCGCAGGTCGCGCACGTTGCCGGGATAGGCCCTGGTGAGGAGCAGGTCGCGGACGGCGTCCTCGATCTCGGGCGGCTCACGGTCCGGGTACACCTGGCGGAAGAAGTGCCGGAACAGCGGGACGATGTCCTCGGGGCGTTCGCGCAGGCTGGGCAGGTGCAGGGTGCTGCCGGCGATCCGGTAGTAGAAGTCGTTGCGGAAGCTGCCGTCCGCCCGGGCGGCGCTCAGGTCCCGGTTCGTCGCGCAGACGAGCCGGAAGGTGCTCTTGCGCCACAGGTTGCTGCCGACCCGCTTGTACGTGCCCTCCTGGATGACGCGCAGCAACTCGGCCTGCAGCGGGACCGGAAGCTCGCCCACCTCGTCGAGGAACAGGGTTCCACCGTCAGCCAGTTCGAACGCGCCCGCCCGGGCACTGGCGGCTCCGGTGAACGCGCCCTTCTCGTGGCCGAAGAACTCGCTGCCCGACAACGACGGAACGACCGTACTGCAGTCGAGGACGACCAACTGCCCCTTGCCCGGGCGCGGGTCGAGCTCGTGGATGAACTCCGCGACGCGTTCTTTCCCGGTCCCGCTCTCGCCGGTGATCAGCACCGCGGCCGACGTGAAGCGCGCGATCTCGACGGCCTCGCGCAGTACCGCTTGCCAGACCGCGCTGTCGCCGACCAGGAACTGCTGCACATGGCTGCACATGACCAGTTCGTCGATGGTCTGCCAGCGGCGCAGCCGGTCCGCGACGTGCTGCGCCGACTCGGCCGGATCGCGCCAGGTGAACACGTCGGAGGCGCCCGCCCGCAGCAGCCCCCAGCTGTCGTCGCCCCGCAGTCCACCGGCGGTGGAGAGGGCGAGCACCCGTCCCGGCAGCGTTGCCGCCAGCTCATTGATGCCGGCGGCAACATCCGGGGTGGCGGCGCCGAAGACCACCAGCCCGTTGTCCGCGGTTCCAGGTTCGGGCTCGGTCAGCTTGACGTCCAGCGCCTCGAGACCGTGCTGCACCGTCCGGACTGCCGCGTCCGGCGCTCCGATGACCTTGATCCAGGCATCCACTGGATTGCGTCAGCTGCTGCCGAAGCCGTCAGGTCCTCGCCGCCACGGATCGGGACCCGTTGCTGCGGCCTCCGAAGTGCAACGGCACCGTGTCCCGGATGACGAACTCGGTGTGGGTCACCGAGAACAACGACGTGTCGTCCTCGATCTTGGCGCCCTTGATGGCCTTCTTGAGGAGCTTGACGGCGACACGTGCCTTCTTCCGGGTGCTGTAGTCGCGTCCGCTGCGGGCAAGGATCCGGAGATTTCCGCCCTTCCTCCGCTGCACGAACATCCACGCGTAGCGCCCGTTGTTGAGGAGGATGATCTTGAACGAGAACGTGGTCACGATGGCTGTCCTTTCGGATGTCAGTTCGGTCGCGAGGCGCGGTAGGTCCGCAATGCCTGTTGCCCCGCCTTGCGGCGCCGGATCAGGACCTGCTGGACGCCGGGATCGCTCACCGGCCGGTTGAGGACTGCAGCCGGTCGTTCGAACCGGAGCAGGACGGCGTCGGACGCTTGGTCGAGGGTGACGCCGGGCGACCGCAGGACCGCGTTGACACCCCGGTAGCTCCCGCGCAACTCGGTGACCAGGTAGTCGACCTGTGCGTCGAGGTCGGTCAGGATCGCCGACCCCAGTTGGCGGCCGCGGTAGACGTGCCGGAACAGGCCTTCGCGCCGGTCACGGCTGGTCCACTGCGCGAGCCCGATCCCGGGATGGCGGGGACCGGTACGGCGGCTGTAGCTGCGGGTGCGGACCTGGTCGGGCGTGAAGTCGCGAATCCGGCCGCTGAAGTCGCGCGCCCGCATCGGCGTGGCCGAGTTGCTGCCTTCGATCCGGTTCGGCTGGACGCCTGACTCGGCGATCAGGTTGCCGACCAGCCCGGCGGCACCGTTGACGGGATAGCCATAGCGCCGTACCAGGAGTTCCATCACGCGAGCGATCCGGCCTTCCGTCGTCGCCGGGACTGAGCCGGGCGCTGGGGCCGGAGCGGGGGTGGCGGCCTGATCGGAGCGGCAGCGGACCACGGCGAAGAAGCGGCTCTGGTTGCCGGTGAGGTCGAGTCGGCCGTCGGGACGGGTGCGCAGCCACTTCTCGCCGACGGTCTGGCCGACGTTGCCGCCGATCACCCGGATCCGGCCCGGCTGGACCTCGGTCACCACGTCGCAGTGGGTGGCCCGGGTCTGCGGGTCGGAGATGTTGTCGTACGTCGCCCCGCTGTTGCTCCTGGACGCGCAGACCAGGTCGCCGATCCGCGGCGCGAGCTCGGTCGCGCGATAGGCCCAGAAGGGTTTCGACGTGTCGTTCGCGAGCCGGTTCTTGCGCGCCGCGGAGACGTAGGTCTGGTGTGCGGCCGAGTACCGGAATCCCGATCCGGCGCCCGCGGTGCGCATCACGTACGAGATGAACACCGCCGACCACGGATGCCCGGCCTGGTACGCCGTACTCTGCAACTGCGCGTCGGTGACCGTCACCCCGACCCCGACGCGGTAATACTCCCGAAGGATCGGGCTCGCGGCCGGCGACGTCTCGGTCAGCGCCGGTCCGCCCCCGGGTCGCCAGCGCCGGAACTGCTCCCGCGCGACGCGCGCGATGGCGGCACACAACGACGGACCCGCTGCCGCCTCCTTCTCCAGTACGGCGGTACGCGGCCGGGTCGCGCCCGGTAGGTCTGCACCTGGGTCGGCCAGCAGCCGCCAGCCGTAGGTCTGCGGGATGGCCATGTGAGATACCCCTGTCTGCTCGACCCGGAACCGCGCGGAGCCGGCGCCCAGCTCGGCGGCGACGCGAAGGCTGTTGCGTGCGGTCGGTTCACCCGGCCGGAACAGCACGCGCAGCGCGCCGGAGCCGGCCGCCTGGTGTCGGCGGGCCCACGCGATCAACGGGCCTGGATCGGTGTAGAGCGCGTCGAAGGTGTGCACCTCGTCCGGGTCGAGGTGCCGCAGGATCGCCATCAGCGCGGCGCCGCCACCCGAGTGGGCGGTCAGGATCAGCCGTCCGCGGGTCGCCTGGACTCCGGTTGCGGCGCGCAACCGGCGGAGCGCCTCGTCGACCAGCTTGGTCACGGCACCCGGCCGGGTGAGCGCCGGGAAGCTGTAACCACGCCCGGTCTTGCCACCGTGGAAGTGACCGCGGGGCAGCACCAGCAGCGTCGGTCTGGTGCGCCCCGGGGTCGACGGATGGCGCGGGTCGGCCAGGTCGAGGCCGCTGACCGGCGCGATGTCGCGGACCAGATGCATCGATCGGCCGCGGCGCGAGAACCCGTGCAGGTGTACGACGACGTCCACGGTCGCCTGCGTCGGCATCGCACTCCACCGCAGCAGCAACGCCGGGGGAGTGCCGCGGTGCGTGGCGAGCAGCGCGAGCTGGTCGACTACCACCTGCCCGGGACCGACGCGGCCACGCTGATCGGCCACCGGTATCAAGGATGCGGTCATGGGCTGACCTTCCTGCTGATCCGGCCGTTGTCCCATTCCCTGCAAGATCCGGGCCAGCCGGATCCCCCCGAAGAGCGACCGGTCACCCCGGTCACGCGTCTCCCTACCCCTGGTCAACGGTACCGGAGTTTTGTTCATCTGGGATCCGCTCACGGTTCATCGCAGGCGGCGACTCTGAGCGCCATGAGCACCCCCGATCTGGTTCACGAGTTGGGTTTCCGGGTTCTGGATGAAGAGGACGACGACCCGGTCCTGATACGTGCCGACGGGACACCGGTCGACACCTGGCGGGAGGGCTACCCGTACGGCGAACGGCTGCCACGCGAGGTGTACGACCGGGACAAGCGGCTGCTGCAGATCGAGTTGCTCAAGTTGCAGTACTGGGTGAAGCGGACGCAGCAGAAGCTGGTGATCGTGTTCGAGGGACGCGACGCGGCCGGAAAGGGCGGCACGATCAAGCGCTTCATGGAGCACCTGAACCCGCGCGGCGCGCGCATCGTCGCGCTGGAGAAGCCGACCGAGCGCGAGCAGACGCAGTGGTATTTCCAGCGCTACGTCGAGCACCTGCCGGCCGCGGGGGAGATGGTGCTGTTCGACCGGTCCTGGTACAACCGCGCGTGCGTCGAGCGGGTGATGGGCTTCTGCTCGCAGGACGAGTACGAGGAGTTCATGCGCCAGGCGCCGGAGTTCGAGCGGATGCTGGTCCGGTCCGGTATCAAGCTGGTCAAGCTGTGGTTCTCGGTGTCGCGGGCCGAGCAGCAGACCCGGTTCACGATCCGCCAGATCGACCCGGTCCGGCAGTGGAAGCTGTCGCCGACCGACCTGGCGTCGCTGGACAAGTGGGCTGCCTACACCGAGGCCAAGGAAGCCATGTTCCACTACACCGACACGCCGCACGCGCCGTGGACCGTTGTCAAGAGCAATGACAAGAAGCGCGCCCGCCTGGAGGCGATGCGGCACGTCCTGAGCCTGCACGACTACCCGAACAAGGACCACGACCTGGTCGGCCGCCCGGACCACAAAATCCTCGGCCCCGCCGCCGAAGTCCTCGAACACGGCGAATCCGCCAACCGCTTCTTCCCCGTGCTCTAGCCGGCGCTCGTCCGAGGTCAGTCCATCCTGACCAGTGCCTTGACGAACCCGTCAACGTGTTCGGGTGGCCGGACCTCGGTGTCCTCGAGTTTCGAGGTCGCCGGTGCGACCAGGACGCTGCGGCGGGCAAGCTGGGCGTCGTTCACTTCACGGCTCCTTGCATGAGCGCCTTGACGAAGTTGCGCTGGAAGATCAGGAAGATCACCAGCGAGGGCAGGATGATCAGCAGCGAACCGGCACACAGCAGGACGATGTCGGTGCCGTACTGCCCCTGGAAGGCGCCGAGCCCACCGGCCACCGTTCGCTTCGCCGGATCGTCGACGAGGACGAGCGGCAGCAGGTACTGGTTCCAGCTGGCGAGGAAGAAGAGCACCGCCAGCGCGGACCACGCCGACGTGGCCAGTGGCAGGTGGATCCGGCGGAACGTCTGCCAGGTGCCGGCGCCGTCGACCTTCGCTGCCTCGGTGAGGGCCGGCTCGGCGCCGAGGAAGTGCGCCCGCATCCAGAACACGCCGAACGGCATGAGCAGCCCGATCAGCGGCAGCACGATCGCAAGCCGCGTCCCGAGCAGTCCCATGCTCCGGAGGTCGTAGTACAGCGGGGTGATCAGTGCCTCGAACGGCAGGGTGAGACCGACGAGCAGGAGACCGTAGATCACCTTGCCGAACGGCACGTCGAGCTGAGCGAGGGCGTAGCCCGCCGCGGTGGCCATTGCGACTGTGGCCGGGACGACACCCAGCACGATGAGCGTGCTGGAGCGGAACAGGGCGAGAAAGTTCGCCGCGCTCCACGCGTCCACGAAGTTGCTCCAGTGCGGGTCGCTCGGCCAGCTGAGGCCCTGCGGTGTGCTGCCCGGCGCGGCCAGCGCCGTGGTGAACATGCTCAGCAGCGGTACGACCGCGAACAGCATCAGCGCGAGCAGAATCCCGGTCCGGGTGACCCGCTGGGCGATCATCTCTCCCTCCCGAGCCGCTGGATCGGCCAGATGACCACGAGCACGAGGACGGCCAGCAGCACCGCGAGCGCAGAGGCCTGGCCGACGTGCTGCTGGAGGAACGTCAGCCGGTAGATCTGCACGCCGGGCACCATCGTCTGGTAGCCGGGACCGCCCTGCGTCGCGATCTGGACGACGTCGAAACTGGCCAGCGCCGCGATCATCGTGAACGTCGTACACACGACGAGCTCCCGCCGCAGTCCCGGGAGCGTCACGGCGAAGAACTCGCTGATCCGGCCAGCGCCGTCCAGACGAGCCGCCTCGTAGAGCGCCGGGTCGATCTTCCCGATGCCCGCGAGCAGCAGCACCGTGCAGAAGCCGAGCATGACCCAGACCCCGATCACGCCGACCGCCGGTAGGGCGAAGGTGAAGTCACCCAGCCACGCCCGGGTGTACCGATCGAGGCCGACCGCGCGCATCACCTGGTTGACCAGGCCGTCCGAGGAGTACATCCAGGTCCACGCGATGCCGGCCGCGACCAGCGGCAGCACCTGCGGGATGAACAGCATCACCCGGGCTGTTGTGCTGAACGCGCCGGGCCGGAGCTCGCGGATGAGCGAGGCCGCGATCAGCCCGAGCCCAACCGGCAGGACCGTGTAGAAGAAGACCAGGATGAACGCGTGCACGAGGGATTGCAGCAGCTCCGGCCGGGTGAAGATCGCCTTCCAGTTGTCCAGTCCGGCCGGTGTCGCCGGGCCGATGCCGTCCCAGTCGTAGAACGAGTACTGCACGGATTGCGCCATCGGGAACAGCACGAACACGGCGTACATGCCGAACGCCGGTGCGACCCAGAGCAATGCGCTCCAGCGACGCCGACGGCGCCGTACGGCAGGTCGTCTGGCCGCCGGCTCTCTCGGCAGCTCCGTCACAGGTGGAGTCTGTTCCAGCACCGATGGACTCATTGGCCTAGATCGCGTTCGTAGTCGGCCTGCACCTTCGCCGCGAACGCTTCCGGCGTTGTCTTGCCGGCCAGCAGCAACTGCGTCTGTGGGATCAGGCTGTTGACGTGGATCGAAGCGGTCGCATCGGCCATGAAGCCGACCAGCCCGTTGCTCTTCAGCAACTCCTGGAACGCGGCGACGGTGGCGGCGACCGCCGATCCCTCGGGCGCGGTCGGAGCGGACGCGTCCGATGGTCCGGCGGGCACGAGGCCGCCGAGCGTCACGGTGTTCTGCCGTGCCTGCGCATCGGTCTGCACGAAGTCCAGGAACGCGGCCGCGACGTCGGCGTTGGGCGACTTCGCCGGGATCCCCAGATTGGCAGCGGCGGTCATCGCGTACGACGGTCCGCCTGCCTCGCCGGGCGGGAAGAGGAAGAAGCCGAACTGTCCGGCCCCGGCCTTGTCCAGTCCGGGTGCCTGCCAGTTGCCGCTCGGGAAGAAGACGCCCTTGCCCTCGAGGAACTCGGCCGGTGCCCGGGTCTGGTCGATGTCGTTGACGTCAGCCGGCAGGTAGCCCGCCTGCCCCCAGCGCTGCAGCGTCGTCGCGCCCTTCACGGTCGACTCGTTGTCGATGCTCGCGCCGGGCTTGGCGTAGTTCCAGTCCTGAACGGCCTGTGCGTCGCCCGCTGCCGACATCACCAGGTTCTGCAGTGGGTAGACGCTGCCGCCGTCCTTGCCGTTGATCATGATCGGCTGCAGGCCGGCGTCCTTCGCCTTTGCGAGCAGTTGCTCGAACTCGGCGACCGTCGCCGGCGGTTGCGTCATGCCGATCCGCTGGGCGAGCGCCCGGTTGTAGTACACGCCGGTGAGCCCGAAGCCGGGACCGGCAGCATAGAGCGATCCCGTCCCGCGCTGCTTGCCGTCCGGGGCGACGCGGGTCGAGGCGAACTGCGACTGCGGCCACTTGTCCCACCCGTACGCCGCGGCGTACGGGTCGAGGTTCGCCAGCAGGTGGTCCCCGGTCAGGTTGCCCAGCTGGGAGACCCGGACCAGGTCGGGAACGTTGCTCCCAGCAAGAATGTGCGCGATGTTCGTGGTGAGCGTGGCGTAGTCCTGGTTCTCCACCTTGACGGTGACGTTGCCGTACTTGGCGTGGAACTGCTCGCCGAGCGCGGTGTAGAACGCGACGTCGACGCCACTGTTGACGAGCAGCTTCAGCGTCACCGGCGCACTGCCGACACCGGTGGTCACCGGCTTGGACGGCGCCGGGCCGGCGTCGGAGTTTCCACCCGGTGCGCAGGCGGCGAAGATCAGGACGGACGTCAGGGCGGCCGCGGCCGCCTGGACGATTCTGCGGTACCGCGTCAGCGATCGCACGACAGCTCCTTGGAAGTCTCGATCGGGTGGCTGGTCTGGAAGGCCCGGCGAACGGCGTCACCGGCCGCAGCCACGGCATGATGGGCATCGGTCATGACGGCGAACATCTCGAAGAACCCGTGGATCTGGCCCGCGTACTCGTGCACCTCGACCGGTACATCGGTTGCCCGCAGCCGCCGGGCATAGTCCTCGGCCTCGCCGCGGAGGAAGTCGTGCTCGGCGATCACGATCGTCGCGGGGGCGACGCCGTACACGGACTCAGCATGGAGCGGGGACACGTACGGCGCCTTGCGAGCCGCCGGGTCGGGAACGTAGGTCGCCCAGATGTGCTGCAGCCGCCGGTAGCTGTTGGCGCCGAAGCCCGTCCGGCCCGCGAAGGTCGCGTACCGCCGGCGAAAGTCGACCTTGTAGGCGGTGTCTTCGATGCTGTCGAGGGCCGGGTAGACCAGCAGTTGGGTCGCCAGCTCGACACCTTCGTCACGGGCCTTGAGCGCAGTCGCAGCAGCGAGATTCCCACCGGAACTGTCACCGCCGACGGCCACGCTGTCGAAGGATCGCCGAGCCCAGGTGACAGCGGTCCACAGGTCGTCGAAGCCGGCCGGAAAGGGATGTTCGGGCGCGAGCCGGTAGTCGACCGACAGGACAGCGCACCCGGCCCGGTACGCCAGTGCGCGGGCAACACCGTCGGCGGTGTCGAGGTCGCCGTGGATCCAACCGCCGCCGTGCGCCCAGACCAGCAGGTCTCGTTCCGCTCCGCTGGGACGGTACAGCCGGCCCGGTACGCCGTCCACGTCGATCGACTCGACGAACGCCACCGGCGTGGGCTCGCCGGACACCGCCAAGACCTTCTCGCGGGCGTCCGCGCGCACGCTCGCGATGTCGGCGCTCCACGGGTCGGGCGACGGGTCGACACTGTCCAGGAAGGCCTGGACCTGCTCGTGCGGGCGGGGCTGAGTGTCCGCATCGCCGACGACCGGCACTTCCGGCCAGGACGCTGAGTTCATTCGGATCGGTCCCTCCTCATTACAGACTGAGTACTCGGTCTGTTTTGCAAAAGCTACCGAGTACTCAGTCGGTTGTCTATGCTTGGCGGCGACCGTCCCGACCACCGCGAGGAGATCGACCGTGCCCGCTGCTCAGCAGCCCAAGACCTCGGCCAAGGGCCTGGAGACCCGGGAGCGGATCGTCGACGTCGCCGTACGCTTCATCGCACGGAACGGGGCGCGCGGCACGAGCCTCGCGGACATCGCCGCCGAGGCCGGGGTGTCACAGACCGGCCTGCTGTATCACTTCCGCAGCAAGGAGGCACTGCTGAACGCGGTCCTGGACCGCCACCTGGCCTTCACCGAGGAGTGGCTGTGGGGTGACGGGCCCGACCCGGGCGTCAAGATCGTGGACATCATCGCCCGGCACATGGCGAGCTGGCCGAGCCAGCACGACGACAAGGTGGCCAGCCTGCTCGGGATGAACACCGTCGTCCTCGGCGAGAACGTCAGCCCTGACACCGATCTCCACCCGCGTTTGGTCGAGGGCTACCAGACGACGATCGACCGGGTGACGGCTACGCTGCACGCCGCGCAGGATCGCGGTGAGATGCGCACCGACATCGAGCCGCGGCTCAAGGCGATGGAGATCATCGCCTTCTGCTACGGGCTCGAGGCGGCGTGGTTGGTGGATCCGACGATCCCGGTCGTCGATGCGGCCGCCCGCTGGGCCGCGGAGCAGACCGCTCAGATGACCTCCTGAGAGCGACCTCAGCCGTTCAGCGGTAGGTGGACGGTGAAGGTTGCGCCGTGCGGGGACGTGTCGGCGACGGTGACTCGGCCGTGGTGGGCGGCGACGAGGGCGGCGACGATCGAGAGGCCGAGGCCGGAGCCGCCGGTTGCGCGGGTGCGGGCCGAGTCGGCTCGGTAGAACCGCTCGAAGACGCGTGCTTTCTGCTCGTCGGTCAGGCCGGGGCCGGTGTCGCTCACCTCGAGGATCGCGTCGCCGCCCCGGGTGCCGATCGAGACGGTGATCGGTGCGTCGACAGGGGTGTGGTGCAACGCGTTGCTGACCAGGTTGCCGAGCACTTGGCGCAGCCGGGCCTCGTCGCCCTCGACCACCGGCGCCTCGGAGTCCGGCAGGATCTTCAGCGAGATGTTCCGGTCCGGCTGGACCGCCTGGGCGTTGTGCAACGCGTCCGCGGCGATCGGGAGCAGGTCGACCGGCTCCATCCGAAGCGGCCGCTGCTGATCGAGGCGCGCCAGCAGGAGCAGGTCGTCGACGAGCAGGCCCATCCGCTTCGCCTCGTCCTCGATCCGCCGCATGATCTCCGGATCGGTCGAGTCACCGCGCTGCCGGCTGAGCTCAGCAAACCCACGGATCGACGTCAGCGGCGTGCGCAACTCGTGCGAGGCGTCGGCCACGAACCGCCGCATCCGATCCTCCGACTGCCGGGCCGCCTCCTCCGAACGACGTGCTGCGTCCTCGGATCGCCGCGCAGCGAACTCCGACGCGGTCCGCTGCGCGAAGGCGTTCTCGATCTGGCCGAGCATCTGGTTCAACGCGACCGACAGCCGGCCGACCTCGGTGCGTGGGTCCCGCTGCGGAACGCGCCGGCCCAGGTCTCCACCTGCGATCGCGACGGCGGTGTGCTCGACGTCCTCGAGCCCGCGCAGACTTCGCCGTACGACGAAGGTCCCGACGCCGGCCAGCAACACCAGGAGGATGAGTCCGGCGGCCGCCTGGACTCCGATCAGTCGCTGGATGGTCCGATCCAGGTCGCCGAGGCTCTGCGCCACCATCACCGAGCCTTGGCCGTTGTTCAGCGGCACCGCCACGACTCGCCAGGTCGCGTCGCCTGAGATCGCATCGGTGTTGAACGCCTTGCCGTCGAGGGCGCGGACCTGGTTCAGGTTCAGCTTCGGAAGGTCCGGCAGCGGGTCGGTCTCGGCCAGCGGCGCCCGGAACGGCGAGTCGTCGGGGTCGCCCTCGGAGTCGTTGAACTGTACGACGATGAGGCTCGGCAGCGGCCGGTTCCGCCCCGGACCAGGCCGGAGGGGACGGTTGGTGGCGCTGTTGTCCTGCTGGAAGGCGGCGGCGGTCTTGGTCAGCTGAGTGTCCACCCGGTCGACCAGGTAGCCGCGCATGATCGTGGTCGCCAGGACGCCGGACGCGACAAGCGCTACTGCCACCAGCGTCAGCAGGACGACGACGATGGTGACGCGAAGCGGGTACCGGTCGGTGAACCGCCGGTGGGTCAGCTGCATCAGTTGGGGCCTCGTGGGGTGCGGAGGACGTAGCCGACCCCGCGGACGGTGTGGAGCAGCTTCTGGTCGCCGGTGTCGACCTTACGGCGCAGGTAGGACATGTACGACTCGACCACGCCGGCGTCCCCGGCGAAGTCGTAGTTCCAGACCGCGGACAGGATCTGGCCCTTCGACATCACCCGCTCGGCGTTCTCCAGCAGGCAGCGCAGCAGCTTGAACTCGGTGAGCGACAGCTGGACCGCATGGCCGGCCTTGAACACCTCGTAGCTGTCCTCGTTGAGCTCGAGGTCGGCATAGCGCAGTACGGCGGCCTCGGTCGTGGTCTGCTCGCGGTGACCGGATCGGCGGAGCAAGGCGCGGACCCGGGCGACCAACTCGTCCAGGCTGAACGGCTTGGTCACGTAGTCGTCGCCGCCGGTGTGCAGACCGAGCACCTTGTCCTCGACCGCGTCCCGGGCGGTGAGGAACAGCACTGGCACGTGCCGGTCTTCGCTACGGAGCCGCCGTACCACCTCGAAGCCGTCCAGGCCGGGCATCATGACGTCCAGCACGACCAGGTCCGGCTCCACCTCCCGGGCCTTGCGCAGCGCCTCCGCGCCGTGGGTCGCCGTGGTCACCTCGTACCCGGCGAAACGCAGACTCGCGGACAGCAACTCGACGATGTTCGGCTCGTCGTCGACCACCAGCAGATGCGGGCTCATGCCCTCAGTCTGCCGCCGCAACCCGTGCGAACCCTGCAAGCTTCCTGGCAATCACCTGTGAGTCACCCGTCCGCCCGGCCGCATTTGACTGGCTGACCAACCGAATGCGGGGTTTGCTACCCGGAACCTGGGTGGCAAACCCCTCACCTCGTAGGTCAACCAGCCAAAATGCGGGTCAGCGGGGGCCGCGGCCGAAGCCCCAGCGGTCGCGGGCGGCGTCGCGGACGGTGCCGTCGTTGACCGAGGTGGCGGTGGCCTTGCCGTCCGCGACCACGGCGAAGACGGACACCGTGTTCCCGGTCTTCACGTCGTCGATGCCGTCCCGGGCTGCGTTCACCAAGGTGTCCTCGGTGAGCGTGTAGGTCCGGCTGTAGCCGTCCTCGCTCTTCACCGTGATCGACTCCTTGCTGACCGCGGTCACCTCGCCGCGCTGGGTGGCGACGGTCTGGTAGCTCCCGTCGTCCTTCTTCACCACAAACTCACCATGCAGCGCGCCGCCGAGCCCGAACTGCCCACCCCGGTGCGGCCCCTTGCCCGGCTCACCCGGCTTGTCCGGGGTCGTGGACGGCGAGGCCGAGGGGGACGGTGTAGGAGTCGGGTCCGCGCTACCCGCCGCCCAGGCGACGCCGCCGGCCACGCTCAGGACCGCAACCGCAGCCGCCGTGCCGGCCACCCGCCAACGATTCTCGAAAACCTTCTGATACGACACCATGCCTCAGCCTGACCCACCAACCTCCGGTGCACCTAAGAACACCCTGGCAATCAGATAACGCTTGGTACGGCCGTTGGACGGTACTGCGAGAACGCTGGCAATCGGGGCGTTGCGGACGGTGACTAGACCACGAACAGTACGGCGCCCAGCCAGACGGCGGCCGCGAGCGACGTGCCGATGAACTCGATCAGGATCGACAGCCCGGTCGCCCGCAGCGCGTGCTTCGTCGACCCCCAGGCGTCGGCGTGGCGACCGAGCCGCTGCCGCTCGGACAGGTACACGCCGAGCGGGAAGCCGACGAACATACCGACCACAGGGATCACGAAGAACCCCACGATGCCGAGCACGACGCCGACGAACATCGACCGCCGCGGCACCCCGGACTCCCGGAGCCGTCGCTCCGGTACGACGTACTTCACCACCTGGCTCGCCCCGATCAGCACGATGGCGGCGGCGAGCACGATCCAGCCGGTCGGGCTCTGCTCCGCCAGCGCCCAGATCAGGATCGCCGCCAGGCTGAGCAGGGCGCCCGGCAGCACCGGGATGACGATGCCCGCGATCCCGACGAAGATCGCCACACCGACGAGGAACGTCGCAACACTGTTCACGGTCCCCACTCTGCCGCACGGTGGGGCCCGTAGGGTGGGGCACATGCCCCAGCTGCACGAACTGGTCATCGCACTCGCTGCTCCCTGGGTGGTTCTCTCGCCCCGCTCCGGTCAGCTCACCGGCACCGGCTCGGAGGGCGTCTATGCCCGGGACCGGCGCATCCTGTCCCGGCTGAGCGTCACCATCAACGGTGAACCGCCGGTCCCGATCCACGCCGACGAGCGCTCGGCCGCGGTCCACGAGTACGTCGCCGTGGTCGAGGGACTGGGCGACTCCAACCGGCACGACCCGACCGTGATGCTGTACCGCACCCGTGAGGTCGGCTCCGACGGTCTGACCGAGCGCATCCGCCTGGTGAACCGCTCCCGCGCGACGGTCGAGTGCCGCCTGGACGTTGCCCTGGGCACCGACCTGGCGGGTACGGCGGCCGTCCGCAGCGGCGCCGCCGCGGACCTGCCCGAGCTCAGTCCCGCGTACGACGGCCCGGCCCGCCTGCACTGGGACAACTCCGGCACCCGGGTCACCGTGCACCTCGACCCCGGCGTGACCGCGACCCCGCGGCTGGAACCGGGGGAGGAGTTCACCGTGACTCTCCAGGTCAGCGCCGACTTCCCGAAGCCGACCACCGGCTTCAGCATCGACCCACCGGCCGACCGGCAGCCCTACACCTTCGCCGTCGACTGCAACGACAAGCGTGTGGACCGCTGGGTGAGCCGGTCACTCGCAGACGTGCAGGCCCTGCAGCTCGCAGCCGGCGACGACCGCTACCTCGGCGCCGGACCGCCCTGGTACCTCACGCTCTTCGGCCGCGACTCGCTGATCTCCTCCGGCATGCTGATCCCGGTCGACCCCGAGCTGGCCGCCGGCACACTCCGAGCACTAGCTGCCTGGCAGGGCACCAAGGTCGACCCCGACTCCGCCGAGCAGCCCGGCAAGATCCCGCACGAGCTCCGCGCGGAGGTCGCCGACCACGGCGGCGGCTTGGTCCTGCCCGCGGCGTACTACGGCACGCACGACGCGACCCAGCTCTGGATCATGACCCTGCACAAGGCGTGGCGCTGGGGCATGCCCGCCGACCAGGTCCGGGACCTGCTGCCCAACCTCCGCAACGCTCTGACCTGGCTGAAGGAGTACTCCGACCCGGACGGCGACGGCTTCCTCGAGTACATCGACGAGTCCGGCCACGGCCTCGCCAACCAGGGCTGGAAAGACTCGGTCGACGCAGTGCAGTGGCCGGACGGCACGATCGCCTCCGCGCCGATCGCACTGTGCGAGGTCCAGGGCTACGCGTACGCCGCAGCCGTCCGCGGAGCCGAGTTGCTCGAGGCCCACGGCGAGTCCGGTGACGAGTGGCGCGTGTGGGCCGCCGCACTGCAGGAGCGGTTCCGCAGCGCCTTCTGGGTCGACGGCTATCCGGCCATCGCCCTCGACGGCGAGAAGAACCCGGTCGCCGGCCGCGCCTCGAACATGGGCCACCTGCTCGGCACCGGACTGCTCGATGCCGATGAGGAGCTGACGGTCGCCGAGGTCCTGGCCGGCGCCGACCTGGACAGCGGCTTCGGGCTGCGAACGTTGACCACGGCAATGACCCGGTTCAACCCACTCGGCTACCACACCGGCAGCGTCTGGCCGCACGACACCGCGATGGCCGTCCAAGGCCTGTACGCGACCGGTCACGGCGCACGCGCGTCGTCGTACGTCGAGGGCCTGATCCGGGCCGCGGAGGCGTTCGACTACCGGCTGCCGGAGCTGTACGGCGGCCGCGGACTGGCGGACGAGTCGACGCCGACGCCGTACCCGTTGTCATGCTTCCCGCAGGCGTGGGCGGCTGCCTCCGCCGTCGCGGTGGTCGTCGCGGCACTGGGGATCGAGCCCGACGTCCCGGGCGGCACGCTGGTGCTGAACCCGGCGGACTCGATGCCATGGGAGTCGCTGAGGGTCTCTGGTCTGCGGCTGGGAAGCGACAGGCTGTCCCTGCACTGGCAGTCCGGCGAGCTGACGGTGCTGGAGGCCCCGGAGGGCCTCCAGCACTGAGTCAGCTCAGACGGTCAGGACGGCGGCGGTCGCGAGGGCGAGGTAGACCGCGGCGACGATGCGGTTGCGCCACCGGCTGGAGGTCCGCGCCGACCGGACCCGGCGGCCGATCGCGTCGGCGCCGACGGCGTAGCAGAGGTCGAGGGTGAGGCCGATGACGAGCGCGCCGACACCGAGCAGCAGCATCTCGGTCCGCAGCTGGTCGGGTCCGGCGCCGCGGCTGGTGAACTGAGGGAGAAAGGCCAGGAAGAACAGGGCTGCCTTCGGGTTGAGCAGGTTCACCACGACGCCGTCGCGGAAGACGCGGCCCAGCGGCGCGGGCGGGACACCACCGGCGGTCTCGGTCGCCGGCATCCTCAGCATCTTGACGCCGAGGTACGCCAGGTACAGCGCACCGGCGATTGTGATCGCCGTGAACAACATCGGCGAGGCCTTGACCAGCGTCGCGAGCCCGAGCGCGGCGACGACGATGTAGACGAGGGTGCCGGTCTCGATCGCGAGCGCGGACACCACTCCGGCGCGGCGTCCCTGGGTGAGGGAGCGGAGCGAGATGTAGAGATTGTTCGGCCCCGGCATCCCGACCAGCACCACCGTCGTGCCGGCGAACCCCAGCAGCTGCGCGATCCCCATGATCCTTCTCCCTCTCGAACTGGACTGGCTTGTGGTACTAGCCTGGCCGCGGGAGAAGCAGTCCACCCGAGCCAATAAGGGGAGAAGTGGACCGTTCTGGAGATGCTGCCGCACTGGCGGACCTGATCGGCGGCCGGCTGACCGGACCGGGCGGCGGCCTGTATCGCCGGCTGGCCGACGCGATCGCCGGCCTGATCGGCTCGGCCGAGCTACCGGTCGGCGCCCGCCTGCCCGCCGAACGCCGCCTCGCCGAGGCCCTCGCAGTCAGTCGCTCGACAGTCGTCGCGGCGTACGACGAGCTCCGCGCCCGCGGCCTGGTCGAGAGCCGCCGGGGGAGCGGTACGACGATCGCCCGGGCCGCGAGCCGTGGTCGTTCACGAGCGGACAAACGGATGCCGGTCGGGTACGGCGAGTCGTTGTTCCACCGGATCGCGGTCGGTCCGGGCGAGGTCATCTCGCTGACGTATGCCGTCGACCCAGGGATGCCTGAGTTGGCCGCGGAGCTGATCGATCTGGCGAGCAGCGACTTGCCGACACTGCTGGACGACGTCGGCTACCACCCGCGTGGTCTGCGGGTGTTGCGTGAGCGGATCGCCGAGCACTTCGAGGAGTCGGGGCTGCCGACGGCACCGGACGAGATCGTGGTGACCACGGGTGCGCATCAGGCGATCGCGTTGGTGACCCAGATGTACTTGCGGACCGGGGCGGCTGTGGTCATCGAGCAGCCCAGTTGGCCCGGTTGTTTCGATCTGTTCGGGGCGGCTGGTGGCAGGGTAGTCGGCGTACCGCTGGATGATGCCGGGGTCCGGCCTGATCTGCTGACGGCTGCGTTCGCCGAGCACCAGCCGGCGATGCTTTTCGTGATGCCGACGTTCCACAACCCGACCGGGCGGCTGATGTCGGCGAACCGGCGGCGGCAGGTGGCCGAGTTGGCCGCGAACCACGGCGTCGTGGTGGTCGAGGACAACGCGTACTCGGCGTGGGATCCGGCCGGACCGGCGATCCCGCCACCGCTGGCGGCGTACGCGCCGGACGGCAGCGAGGTGCTGACGATCGGATCGGTGTCGAAGGCGGTGTGGGGTGGACTGCGGATCGGCTGGATCCGCGCGTCGCGGCCGCTCGCCGAACGGCTGGCGCGGCACAAGGCGCTGGCCGATCTCGGCAGTCCGGTGATCGACCAGGCGCTCACGGCGCGGTTGCTGCCGCGGCTGGGGGAGCTGACGTCGGCGCGGGCGCGGGTCGCGACGGCTCGGCGGAAGTTGATGGGGCAGTTGCTGACCGAGCGGCTACCGGACTGGGAGTGGTCTGAGCCGGAAGGTGGGTCGGCGTTGTGGATCCGGCTGCCGGACACCGACGCCCGGGTGTTCGCGCAGGTGGCGCTGCGCCATGGCGTCGAGGTGGTCGCGGGCCGCGCGATGGATCCCACCGGCCAGCACGACGACCACCTCCGAGTCCCATTCGCCTACCCGGAACCTGTCCTGGATGACGCGGTGGCGAGGCTCGCCCGGGCTTGGCAGGAACTCCGCCGCCACGGGCCGCCTCCCGACGTACCACTGATCTGAGAATGAAGGATGGCGGCCACCCCCTTGGGGTGACCGCCATCACAGCCTCTATGACTTTGGCGCCGTCGTTGGCGCGTTTGTGAAGCTTGGGCTTACCGCTCGTCGTCCGCGGCGACGCTCGGGGTGGCTTCGAGCCGGCCCGTCTCGTCGTGGATGGTGATCGCGATGTTGCGCAGCTTCTCCGCGTGCTCCCGGCTGTGGTGGGCGCAGAACAGCAGCTCCCCACCGGAGGTCAGGGTGACACGGACGTAGGCCTGCGCGCCGCAGCGGTCACAACGGTCCGCAGCCGACAGGGTCGAACTCGGGGCGAGTGCTGTAGTCACTTGAGGCCTCATCTCATCTAGTTCCGTACTCACCAGATAGCAACATCCTGACATGCGGATCACTTCCCGGTAGGGGCAGCGTGTCCGTATGTGAGACGAACCACCTGTTCCCGTATGACGCATCTTGACGAGGAATCGTTTCGGAAGCGGGCGAATTCATGTTTCCAGCGGGTGTCGGGCGTGTCTTCTCTCACTGTGCGCCATGGTGCCGTCACCGTGTGCTGATGTTCGGAGTGTCGTACACCACTCCGGATCGAGTCCGGATCGATACCTGCCAAAACACCTTTCTCGTCGGGCGATCCGCTGCGACCCCGGTACCCGGTCGCACGCCCGCCACAGCCCCGCCTGCAGGGTTTTGGGGGTCGGGCCGCATAGTCTGTGAACAGGTGTTCGGACCCCGGCCGGGTCCGGATGCGTGGCAGTGAGTTTGTGAACCAGTGAAGGAGCCCAGTGGCCGCCCCGACGCCTCGCAGTACCGAGCTAGACCCGACGTACAACGCCCGTCACCTCCTCGTCCTCGAAGGACTCGAGGCGGTGCGCAAGCGGCCGGGTATGTACATCGGGTCCACCGACAGCCGCGGCCTGATGCACTGCCTGTGGGAGATCATCGACAACGCCGTCGACGAGGCCCTGGCCGGGCACGGCGAGCGGATCGACGTCGTCCTCTACAAGGACGGCTCGGTCGAGGTGATCGACCGCGCCCGCGGCATCCCGGTCGACATCGAGCCGAAGACCAAGCTCAGCGGGGTCGAGGTCGTGTTCACCAAGCTGCACGCCGGCGGCAAGTTCGGCGGCGGCTCCTACAACGCCTCCGGCGGTCTGCACGGTGTCGGCGCCTCGGTGGTGAACGCGCTGTCCGCGCGGCTCGACGTCGAGGTGGACCGCGGCGGAACGGTCTGGACCACCTCGTTCCGGCGCGGTGTTGCCGGTGAGTTCGACGGCGAGGGCGCTGCGGCCGGGTTCACGCCGGCCAAGGGTCTGCGCAAGGCCGGCCGCGCGAAGAAGGGCGTCACCGGGACCCGGATCCGGTACTGGGCGGACCGGCAGATCTTCACCCGGGACGCGACCTTCAACTACGACGAGCTGGTCACCCGGGCGCGGCAGACGTCGTTCCTGGTCCCCGGGCTCGAGCTGGTGATCCGCGACGAGCGCGGCGACGAGGTCACCGAGGAGACCTTCAAGCACGACGGCGGGATCAGCGAGTTCTGCGAGTTCCTGGCCACCGACCAGAAGGTCACCGAGGTGATCCGGCTGACCGGAACCGGCCACTTCACCGAGACCGTGCCGATGCTCGACGACGCCGGGCACATGACCCCGACCGACGTCGAGCGCGACCTGGACGTCGACGTCGCGGTCCGCTGGGGCGACGGGTACGAGACCGAGCTCCGCTCGTTCGTCAACATCGTGGCCACGCCGAAGGGCGGCACCCACGTGGCCGGCTTCGAGCGAGCCCTGTCGAAGAGCTTCACCAACGCCCTCGACGGCACCCGGTTGCTGAAGAGCGGCGAGGAGATCATCAAGGACGACGTCCTCGAGGGCCTGACCGCGGTCGTCACGGTCCGGCTGGCCGAGCCGCAGTTCGACGGCCAGACCAAGGAGGTCCTCGGCACACCGGCTGCCTCGCGGATCGTCGCGAAGGTCGTGCAGGGCGAGCTGGAGTCGTTCCTCACCTCGACGAAGCGCGAGTACAAGGCGCAGGCCCGCGCCGTACTGGAGAAGATCGTCGCCGCCTCCCGGACCAGGGTGGCCGCGCGTCAGCACCGCGAGCTGCAACGACGCAAGACAGCGCTGGAGTCGTCGGCGCTGCCGGCGAAGCTGGCCGACTGCCGCAGCAACGACGTCGACCGCTCCGAGCTCTTCATCGTCGAGGGTGATTCGGCGCTCGGTACGGCGAAGCTGGCCCGGAGCTCGGAGTTCCAGGCCCTGCTGCCGATCCGGGGCAAGATCCTGAACGTGCAGAAGGCGTCGGTCGGCGACATGCTGAAGAACGCCGAGTGCGCCTCGATCATCCAGGTCGTCGGCGCCGGGTCCGGTCGCAGCTTCGACCTCGAGCAGGTCCGCTACGGCAAGATCATCTTCATGGCCGACGCCGACTCCGACGGCGCGCACATCCGCTGCCTGCTGGCCACGCTGTTCTTCCGGTACATGCGGCCGCTGGTCGAGGCGGGCCGGGTCTACACCGCCGTACCGCCGCTGCACCGGTTCGAGCTGACGAACCCGAAGAAGGGCCAGGAGAAGTACCTGTACACCTACAGCGACGCCGAGTACCAGCGGAAGACGGCCGAGCTGATGAAGAAGAACGTGCGCTGGAAGGAGCCGCCGCAGCGCTACAAGGGTCTCGGTGAGATGGACGCCGACCAACTGGCGGAGACCACCATGGACCCGCGACACCGCACGCTGCGCCGCATCACCGTCGACGACGGCGAGGCCGCCGCCCAGGTCTTCGACCTCCTGATGGGCAACGATGTCGCCCCCCGCAAGGAGTTCCTCGTCCAAGGCGCCTACGAACTGGACGAAAACCGCATCGACGTCTGATGGCTCGGCTGGCTTGCTTCGACCTGGACAACACGCTGATCGATCGCGATGGCGCGTTCCTGGCCTGGGCTCGGTGGTTCGTGGACCGGGGCGGGTTGGGGGACGACGCGGTCGAGTGGTTGCTTGCCCATGACAACGGTGGGTTCACGCCGCGGGAGCAGCTGTTCGCGGGGTTGCGGTCGGCGTTCGGGTTGAGGGCTTCGGTTGGGGAGTTGGTGGAGGCGTACGACCGGGAGCATCCGCCGTTCACGTGGGTCGAGCAGTCGGTGCTCGACGGGCTGGCTTCGTTGCGTACGGCGGGATGGCGGGTGGCCGTGGTGACGAACGGGAACGTCGTACAACAGACCGGCAAACTCGAGCACACCGGCATTGCCGCGGCCGTCGACTACTGCTGCATCTCCCAGGCCGCCGGCGTACGCAAACCCGACCGCCGCATCTTCGAACTCGCCGCATCCCAGACCGGCACCACCCTCACAGACGGCTGGATGGTCGGCGACCACCCGTCGTACGACATAGCCGGCGGCCTCAACGCCGGCCTCAAAACCATCCGCATAGGCCACCACCACACCCTGAATACCCCAGCAGCCGACCACCACTTCGACTCAGTCCTCAAGTCCTTCCCCGTCATCCTCGCCAGCTGACTCCTTCCTACGCCACGAGGAGGGCGGTGGCGGCTTTCGTGGTCGCTGGCAGGTTGCAGCACGTCAGCGGTGAAACAACCTGCCAGCCGGCCGGCCTGCGGTGGTCGAGCGGCCCGTCAGTTGCATTTGAGTCCAGCAGGTGCTGTACGACGAGGTAGTGGGTGGCCCCGGGGGTGTCCGTGGGTGCGGTCACTGCGTGAATCAGCTGTCGTTGGGACGGACCGGGCTACCTGCGGTTGGGGCATAGGGTGATTGCATGGCTTTGGGGCTTGTGCAGGTTAATTTCAAGGCGGGGGATGACTCGGCTGTCGGGCGGTTTTGGGCTGAGGCGTTGGGGTGGGGGGATTTCAGTTCGGAGCCTGGTGCTACCGGGGTCATGCCGGTGGGGGCCAAGTGGCCGGTGGATGGTGTGGTGTGTATTGATGTGATCCGGGTTCCGGAGCCGGAGGCGGTGAAGAATCGCGCGCATCTTGAGCTTGCGACCAGTTCCGCGGCGCATCACGAGGAGTTGGTTGCGCGGTTGAAGGAGCTTGGGGCGACGGTTGCCGAAAGCCAGCGGGAGGTGCCGTGGACGGTTTTGGGTGATCCGGAGGGGAATCTGTTTTGTGTGTTGGAGCCTCGGGACATCTACCGGGACACCGGGCCGATTGCCGCGGTGGTTGTGGACTGTGCGGAGCCGCGGACCATGGCTGGGTTCTGGGGTGGGGCGATGGGGTGGACCTTGCACGCGGTGAGTGATGATCGTGCGTTGCTGCGTTCCGCCAAAGGGACCGGGCCGTATCTGGAGTTTCTCCGGTCGCCCCACGGGTGTTGACCGTCGTTCTGGATGACGACCTGGTGGTCGGCGTACGTCGTTGAGGTTGCTGACGACGGCTGGGCGCAGGTGTTGGTGTTGATGTTTG
>NZ_JBITJU010000017.1:37388-195715 GCF_044460355.1 Kribbella sp. NPDC050124 | reverse complement strand
TGGTACTGCGACCGGGAGGTCGTGGGAGAGTAGGACGCCGCCGGACATTCACACTGTTAAGGGCCACCCCGATTTGGGGTGGCCCTTAACATTTCCCCCGACGTCTCAGGCCCGCGGCGCCGCGTGAGGGGACAGCCGGCCCCGCACGGCCGGCAACAATCACCTGACGCCGACACCCGACACCCGGCACGTGCACCGCCCAGGCGCCACACCAGCCGGGCGGGCGCTGCCTGATCGGCAGCTCCGGGGCATCGGTGCCGCCCATGGTCGGGGTGCGCCGGAACTCACCTGCTCGGTGAGAAACCGCCGAAGACTGCTGCCGGCTCGCTCAGCTGGTGGTTTGCGAAGCGGTGAGCTCCACTGTGCGGCTCTCGACGCTTACGACTCCTCGCCGCGCGCCTACCCAACCCGCGCGAAGGCTCTACCTCAGGCGCTTCACCCGAGGTGCTCTACCGGGGTGCCTCACCTCACGCGTCTCGCCCGACGCGCGTGCCCAACCCGCGCACCCAACCCGCCTGCAGGGCTTCACCCAGGGGCGCCGCACCCCCCGACGCCCGACCTTGGGCGCGTTGCCTGGAGTGTTCTCCCGGGGCCGCTTCGCCTCCCCTCAGGCGGCTCACCCCGGGCGCTTCACCCCGACACCCACCTCGAGCGCATCACCTGGAGGGTTCTGCCCGCGCCGCCTCACCCCGGGCCGTCTCACCCTGCGCGTCTCACCCCGCGTCTCACCTCACGGCGTCTCACCCCCAGGCGCGTACCCAACCCGCGTACCCAACCTGTCTGAAGGTCTCCGTCCGGGGCGTCGCACGCCCGGACGCCTCACCCGCGACGCCCGACCTCGGGCGTCGCCTGGAGAGTTCCCCAGGGGCCGCCTCACCCCGGGGCCGCCTCACCGCGGGCTCTTCACCCCCGACGCCTACCTCGAGTGCGTCGCCTGGAGTGTTCTCCCGGGGTGCCCTCGCCCCATGCGTCTCCTCCCGTGCGGCTCCCCCGCACGCGTCTTCTTCTGGTGCGCATGTTGGGCGGTTCACGGGCGGTGACAGTGGGGTGGCGTTTCTGGTTAAGGGGCGGTTAGGCGGGTGGAGATGTGTTCGGCGAGCATGATGGTTGGGAGGTTGGTGTTGGCGGAGGGGATTGTTGGCATTACTGATGCGTCGGCGATCCAGAGGTGGTCTACGCCGTAGACGCGGCCTTGGGCGTCTACGACTGCGTCTTGGTCGGGGTCGGGGCCCATTCGGCAGGTGCCTACGGGATGGTGGTAGGAGGCGACGCGAGCGCGGATGGAGTCGGCGATCGCGGTGCGGGCGTCGTCCGGGACAGCGGGTCCTGGTGCGAGCTCGGGGCCGGTGATGAGGGTGGCGAGCGGTTCGGTGCGGGCGATTCTGCGGGCTTCGATCGTGGCGTCGACCATGCGGGCGAGGTCGTCGGGGTGACGAAGGTGTGCGACGTCGATGCGCGGCGGATCGTTGGGGTCGGCCGACCTGAGTCGCACTGATCCTTCCGATTGCGGCGCCATCAGCCCGGCGACGATGCCGAAGATCGCGCCGGACTCGCTGATCTCACGGTTGACGGGGAACGGTCCGGCCGTGAAGAGGTGCAGGTCTGGCGTTCCGTTCGACGTCGAGGAGAGCGTGGCAATCGCCTGGAATCTCGGTCCCGCGGCCGGCCTGGTGGGTAGGTCGACGGCAACGATCGGATGGTCGAGCAGATGCTCGCCGACAGCTGGCAGGTCCGCGACGACGTCGATGCCAAGACGTGACAGGCGAGCTGCGGAGCCGACGCCCGAGCGAGCGAGGATCGCTGGACTGCCGTACGTGCCGGCCGCCAGGACGACGCGGTCCGCCTCGAGCAGCTCGCCGGTTGTGGACCGTACGCCGACCGCGCGGCCGTGTGCGATCTCTACCCGTCCGATCGTCGTGTCGGCGCGGATGGCGAGGTTCGGCCGGTCCCTGGCGGCGGCGAGGTAAGTGACGGCGGTACTCATCCGCAGGCCGTCTCGGACGTTGCGTGGAGTCGGTCCAATACCGAGTGCGCCTGGTCGGTTGTGGTCGGCGACATAGCTGTGCCCGGCCTGAACGGCGGCATCGATGAACGCTTGCTGGATCGGGTTGAGCTCGTCGACCGGATGACGGCGGATCGGGACCGGGCCGTCGTTTCCATGCCAGCTGTCGGTGAAATCGAGATCGGATTCCAATCGCCGAAAGAACGGCAGGACTTCAGCGAAGCTCCACCCAGGATTGCCAAGAGCCTGCCAGCGGTCGTAATCGGCCGGTGCACCGCGCAGCGCGAAGCAGCCGTTGGTGGCTGAACAGCCGCCGATCAGCCGCGCTCGCGGCAGCGGGATACGCCGGTCCAGGGGGTCAGCCTCGGCGTAGTAGCCCCAGTCGTGAGCCACTGTCGGCTCGGAAGCATCGGCAACGTCGGCCGGCAGGTCGTCCAGGGCCGGATAGTCCGGCCCGGACTCGATCAGCAACACCGAGCACCCCGCGTCCTCGGTCAACCGAGCCGCCAGCACGCACCCTGCGCTGCCACCTCCCACCACGATCACATCACTGCTCATTCGCCCTCCCCCCACCTCACAATCGCACGATCCCCCGGCAGCCACGACCCCGGACTTCTTTGCTGCCCGCGGCTGCTTCAGGGCACGGGTGTCGCCATGTCGCAGTCGAGGCGGCCGTGGTACCTCCTGCACCGATGCAACCTCTCGGTTTGAGGGGTGGGTGTACCGGATGTCTTGTTGTGGGGCTGGCGGCGGTACCTTTGTACTTTGTCCGTTTGCTGCAGCTGGCTGCAGCGCAGGTGCTCGATCGAGCTACAGCAATTAGGAGTCAACGTGGCGACGCCACCTCGCAATCCTCGCTCCGGTTCTGGGGACCCTCGCGGTTCCTCCGGAGGTAGCGGCCGGGACGGTCGCGACGGTGGTGGGCGCTCGGGCTCCGGTCGTTCGGGCTTCGGTAGTGGACGGTCCGGCTCGGGGGCGGGCGGCTCGGGTGGCGGGCGCTCCGGTGGATCCGGGGGGTCCGGCGCTGGGCGGTCGGGTGGCTCCGGCAGCGGGCGGTCCGGTGGTTCTGGCAGCGGCTGGTCGGGTGGCTCTGGCGCTGGGCGGTCGGGCGGTTCCGGAGGGTTCGGTTCTGGGCGTTCGGGTGGTGCCGGTGGTCGGGGTTCTGGCGGGTCCGGGGGCGGGCCTCGAGGGGCTTCCAGCCGGGGTGACGGGCCGCGGTCGGCCGGGCCGCGGGGTGGTTCGCGGTCCGGTGGGTATCGGGACGGACAGGACCGGGAGGACCGGCGGTTCGAGAGCCAGCGAGGGTATGCCGGGTCTCGGCGGGATGACAAGGGTGAGCGGGATCCGTTCGGTGGGCAGATGTCCGGGCGGGGCGACCGGGACGACCGCGGTGGGCGTGGAGCGGGGCGGGACGAGAGGTCCGGCGGGTATCGGCGTACTGACGGTCGTGACGACCGATCCGGTGGCCGGGGTGGCTACCGGCGGGACGAGAGCTCGGGCCGGGACGAGCGTGGTGGGCGTGGGGACTACCGCCGCGATGAGCGTGGCGGACGCGGTGACTACCGGCGGGATGACCGCGGTGGGCGCGACGATCGCGGGGGACGTGGAGACTTTCGGCGGGATGACCGGGGTGGGCGCGATGACCGTGGCAGTCACCGGCGGGATGAGCGCGGTGGGCGGGATGACCGTGGTGGATACCGGCGGGATGAGCGTGGTGGCCGGGATGAGCGTGGGGGGCGTGGGGAGTACCGGCGCGAGGAGCGGTCGGGGACTGGGTTCCGGCGGGATGAGCGCGGTGGGCGGGACGAGCGTGGTGGGTACCGGCGGGATGAGCGGTCGGGGCGGGATGAGCGTGGGCGTGGTGCGGCTCGTGGGAGTGGGCCGGCTCGGGGGGAGCGTGGAGCTTTCCGGCGGGATGAGCGTGGTGGCACCCGGCGGGACGACCGTGGCGCCGGGCGGCGCGGGGATCGGCCGGTAGAGGAGAAGGCTGGGCCGCGGCGGGATGATCCGGTGATTCCGGAGGGGATCACCGGGGCTGAGCTGGACCGGTCGGTGAAGGCTGAGCTGCGGTCGTTGCCGCGTGGCCTCGCGGATCTGGTCGCGCAGCACCTCGTCGCGTCGGGCCGGTTCATCGACGACGATCCGGAGCGGGCGTACCAGCATGCGCGGACCGCGCGGCGGCTCGCTGCGCGGCTTGGCGGCGTACGGGAGGCTGTGGCGATCACGGCGTACCTGGCTGAGCACTACGACGAGGCGCTGACCGAGTTCCGGGCAGTACGGCGGATGACCGGGAACCATGAGGTTCTCGCGATGATGGCGGATTGCGAGCGGGCGCTCGGGCGGCCGGAGAAGGCGCTGACGCTGTCGCGGGACAAGCACGTACGGGACCTGACCGAGGCGACGCAGGTCGAGTTGCTGATCGTGGCGGCCGGCGCGCGGCGTGACATGGGTCAGACAGCGGCGGCGATCCAGACGCTGCAGGTGCCGGAGCTGACCAAGCGCACAAAGGCCGACTGGCTGCCGCGACTGCGGTACGCGTACGCCGACGCGCTCGAGGAGGCCGGCCGTGAGGACGACGCGCTGATCTGGTTCCACCGGGCGGCCGGCGTCGACGCTGACGGCTCCACGGGTGCCGCCGAACGCGCCGCCCAGCTCGAAGGCCTCCAGTTCACCGACCTCGACGAAGACGACGAGGACGAGGACGACGAGGAGTACGACGACAAGCCCGAGGACGACGCGTACGACGCCGAGCTCGAGGACCAGGCGGACGCCCTCGAGGCCGAGGACGACGACGAGGAGCTCGACGACGACGCCGAGGACGACGACGCCGAGCTCGAGGACGAGGTGGACGAGGCCGACGAGGTGGACGAGGCCGACGAGGTGGACCTGGACGGGGTGGTTGACGATGCCCTGGACGGGGAAATCGAGGGGCCGGAGAAGCCCACGGAGTAGGACGGCGCGCTTGCCATGGCGCCGTGTTCACCTCGAGCGGGGAGAATGACTCGATGGTGGACAGTGTGGTGGGTTGGAGCGGTGAGTTGTCGGCGGAAGCCCCGGTCGGGGCCTTGGTGGTCAAGGCTCTCGCCAAGGGGACGACGCGGCTGCAGCGCGCAATCCTCATGGTCGAGAAGGGTGAGGACGACGCCATCCACCAGGTGCGGGTCTCGTGCCGCCGGTTGCGGAGCGACCTCAAGCTGTTCCGCAAGCTGCTGGCCGGCGACTGGGCGCAGGACCTTCGCACCGACCTCGCTGCGCTCGCCAACGCCTGCGGGGAGGCTCGCGACCTCGAGGTGATCGCGGCGCTCGTCCGCGAGACCGCCAACAGCGAGGACGACCCGGAGCACGTGGAGACGATCCTCACGACCCTCACCCTGGGCCTGGATCGTGCCGCTGCCCGGTCCAACGAGGTGGTGACCGGCGAGGGTACGGCGGAGTTGCTGCAGACCCTGGACGCGGTCGCGGCGTCCCCACTCCTCAAGCCGAAGGCCAGCAAGCCGTGCAGTGAGGTGCTGCCTCAGCTGCTGAAGGCCGCCGACCGCACGTTCACCGAGCAAGCCGACAAGCTCAAGCCCTGGACCCAGGACGACGACTGGCATGAGGTACGCCTACTCGCCAAGCGCCTCCGGTACGCCGCCGACACCAGCGCCGCCGTGCTCGGTGACGACGCCAAGGAGGTCGCCACCCACGCAGCCAAGTACCAGGAGCTACTAGGTCAGCACCAGGACCACTGCGCTGCCGCGGACAACCTGACCGCGATGGCCAGGGAGGCAGCCGCGCAGGACGACCCGGAGCTGTCGTTCACCCTGGGCCGGCTCACCGAGCGCCACCGTGCGGCTCGCAAGCCGCTCCGCGAGGAGTTCCTCAGCCTCTACCACCGGCCCTGAGGCTTCACAGCGTCCGGAACAGCAACCCCACCCGCGGCTTGGGCCCGAACGACGTCGCCTTCTGCGGCAGTACGACGCCCCGCACGGCCGAACGCAGTACCTGGTCCATACGGGGCGCAGTGAGCTCCACAACGGCCTGCTGAGGGCCAGCCAGGGCCAGTGCGTCAGCAAGCGTGTGGTGGAAGCTGATGTCGTCCTCCACCACGCCCCAGGCCGGCAGCAGCAGGTCGTGCAGCATGGACACCGTCGGAGCCTCCTGGCCTTCCGTCGAGTGCAGCGTCAGCCACTCCGAGCCGTCAGTGACACCAATCCGGTCCGGCACGCCCTCAACGCGGCCCTGCAGCACCCGCCAGCCGTCCGGCGTACGCGAGGAGACGGTGGCCAGGTCCAAGCCAGGTATGACGCGGTGGATCGGGTCCAGCGTCAGCGGGTGGCGGTTGTAGTCGACCAGCATCGCCAGACCGACGTCTGTACTCACGTGTGACGGCTCACGCCTACGCCGTTCCAGGTAGGCCGCGTAGCGGTGGTGGCCGTCGGCAATCAGGGCCTCGTGCGTCGCCAGCTCCGCAGCGATGGCAGCGAGCACGATCGGGTCCTCAATGCGCCAGATGCGGTGCTCTGCGCCGAGGGTCTCGGCCTCCAGCCACGGCTCGCCGGACCGCGCGGCGTCTACTGCGTCACTGGCCACGCCCCCGTCGCCGTAGGCGAGCAGGATGGGCTCCAGATCGGCGTGCGTGGCCTCCATCAGCTCGAGCCGGTCGTCGACCCAGTGCGGCATGACGTTCTCGTGCGGCAGCACCACTCGCCGGGCCGGATCCAGGCCGAGTGAGCCGACCAGTCCGCACAGTACGGCGTTGCCCAGTCGCTGCTCGTAGACATACAACGCGGGCCGTTCGTCCTGAACCACCACGCCGTCGCGCTGCCATCCCGCGAGCCGTCGGGCCGGCTCGTCGTACCGGCCGGGGCCGAGGTCCGGATCGCGTGGAAGGATGAGCCTCACCATGTTGTGCAGATCAGAGTCAGTCAGCCGCCGGACGATGGCGGGTTCCAGTACGTCGTACGGCGGTGACGTGACGGCGCCGAGCGCGCTCACCTTGCCGGCCACGAACCGCCAGGCGCGCAACGGCTCGAGCCGCAGCACGCTCTCGCTCGAGTCCGGTCCGCTTGCTGGCATGGGCGGAATCGTACGGGGGGAAGCATGAGCACGGAACGAACTTCGCCCGCGCCGCTGTCGGCATGTGACGAACCGCTCGCCAGTCGGTACGACGTCGCGCTGCTCGACCTCGACGGTGTCGTGTACGTCGGCCCCGACCCGGTCCCCGACGCGCCGGAGAACCTGCGCAAGGCGGCCAAAGAAGGCCTGCGGATCGGCTACATCACCAACAACGCGAGCCGGCCGGCCCGGGTGGTCGCCGAGCACCTCGCGTCGTTCGGGCTGGATGTGATCGCCGACGACGTGGTGACGTCCGCGCAGGCTGCCGCGAAGCTGATCGCGACTGAGTACCCCGAGGGGTCGCCGGTGCTCGTGGTCGGCGGTGAGGGACTCACGTCGGCGCTGGAGGAGTACGGGCTGCGCCCGGTCCGCAGCAGCGACGCGCACCCGGTGGCCGTCGTACAAGGGTTCCACCCGGACGTGAACTGGGTGATGCTTGCCGACGGCGCGCACGCGATCCATGAGGGCGCGAAGTGGTACGCGACCAACCTGGACCTCACGATCCCCACCGCCGCGGGCATGGCACCCGGGAACGGGACGCTGGTGCAGGCGATCCGGGCCGCGGTCGACGTGGACCCGATCGTGGCCGGCAAGCCGGAGCGGCCGTTGCTGGAGACGAGTATCGAGCGGCTGAACGCCGAGCGGCCGTTGATGATCGGCGACCGGCTCGACTCCGACATCGAGGGTGCGAACAAGGTCGGGATCGCCAGCCTGTGGGTGGCGACCGGCGTCCACGACGCGCACGATCTGGCCCGGGCGCCGAAGCACCAGCGGCCGACGTACGTCGCGGCCGACCTGGGAGCGCTTGCGGAGAAGCAGCCCGGAGTCACGGTCGAGGGCGGGCGGCACACGTGTGCGGGCTGGACCGCCGAGGTCGTGGACAACGCCGTGAGCGTCAAGGGCGAGGGCGCGCCGTACGACGGCCTGCGGGCGATCCTGTCCGCGGTGTGGACCGCCGTGGACACCCCGGCGAAACCGGCCGTGAAGAAGAGCACGGCACGCGGTCGCCGCCCACTGCCCAAGCCGGCCCCGGTGCCGGGCTCGATCGCCATCGACGCCGCCCTGCATCGCGTGGGGCTGGACAAGTAGCCCCACGGCCAGTGGGGTGGGTGGTATTGCGGGAGTGAGGCGATACCGTTGCTGGAACGAAGCAAGGAGGCAGTCATGGTGCTGGATGCACTGCGCGGCTACGTACAACTGGCGAGCGGGCTGACCGAGGTCACGAAGCAACGGGCTGAGGCGGCGGCCAAGGCGCTGCTGCAGCAGACCGGCGCCGACAAGCTGACGTCCGGGCTGACCGCCAAGGTGAGTGACCTGGCCGACGAGATCGTTGCCACCAGCAAGAGCAACCGTCAGTTGCTGCAGGCGATCGTGACCAACGAGGTCGAGGGCGCGGTCGCGCGGCTCGGGTTCGTCCGGTCCGAGGAGGTCGACGCGCTGACCCGCCGGGTCCAGACGCTGGAGACCGAACTGAAGGCGGCGCGGGCCGCGGCACCGGCTTCGGCGCACGCGGCGGTCAAGAAGGCCGCGAAGAAGGCCCCGGCGAAGAAGGCGGCCAAGAAGGCGCCGGCCAAGAAGACGGCGAAGAAGGCGTGACGTGACCGAGCATCCTGGCGAGCAGTTCCCGCCGGGCGTCGACCCCGACGTCGAGCCGGGTTTCGACCCCTACCCGTCGGAGGACACCCCGGAGGCCCCCGACTACGACGCCGAGCCGGCGCCACAGAACTTCTCGTACGGCGACGTCCAGCCCGAGATGGGCCAGTACGGCGAGGACGGCGAGCAGGACACCGAAGCAGCTTTCGAGGCATCCGTGGACGCCCCCGCCAACCGCGAGGACGAGCCGGCGCCGCACGTCGATCCGGCCGAGGTGGAGTTCGGGCCGGAGTTCGCGCGGGCGCCCGAGGACGAGCACCAGCACCCGTTCGTCGCGGACTCCGCCGCCGAACCCGAGGATGACAGCCCAGAAGACGACGACGCGCACCCGCTGGTCGAGGAGACGATGTCCCGGCTCGACGAGTTGCGGGACCGGCCGGTCGCTGAGCATGCCGACGTGTACGCCGACCTGCACGAGCGCCTGCAGACCGCACTGGTGGAGGCGGACGCCGAGACCGGTGACCGCAGTTAGACGGCTGTGGCCAAAGGAATCAAGCGATCGCGGCTCGACGCCGAGCTGGTACGACGGAACCTCGCACGGTCCCGTGAGCACGCGAGCGAGCTGATCGCCGCGGGCAAGGTGAAGGTCTCCGGCACCGTTGCCACCAAACCCGCGACCGGTGTCGGAGCCGATGCCCCGATCGTCGTCGACACGTCGGACATCGACGACCCGAACTACGCCAGCCGCGGCGCGTACAAGCTGGTCGGCGCGCTCGAAGCCTTCAGCGGCGTGCTGGTGAAGGGTCGCCGGACCCTCGACGCGGGCGCGTCCACCGGCGGATTCACCGACGTACTGCTGCGCAAGGACGCGGCGCACGTGATCGCGGTCGACGTCGGGTACGGCCAGTTGGTGTGGTCGCTGCAGACCGACGACCGCGTCACGGTGATGGACCGGACGAACGTCCGCACGCTCACCCTCGACGACATCGGCGGCGAACCGGTTGATCTCGTCGTCTCCGACCTCAGCTTCATCTCGCTCACGCTCGTCCTCCCGGCCCTGATCGGGGTGGTGAAACCGGACGGCGACCTGGTGCTGATGGTGAAGCCGCAGTTCGAGGTCGGCAAGGAGCGGCTCGGCAAGGGCGGGGTGGTCCGAGATCCCGAGTTGCGCGCCGACGCGGTGCGCGGGGTGGCGGCCAAGGCTGCGGAGCTGGGCTGGGGAGTGGAGGGCGTCGCCGCGAGCCCGTTGCCTGGTCCGTCAGGAAATGTCGAATACTTCCTGTGGATACGCCGGTCCGCGCCGCCTCTCGATGAGACGATGCTCCAGACCGCGGTCGAGAACGGTCCCCCTGTCCGGGGCGGTGGGGCGGGGAAGGAAAAGGCACAGTGAAAGGTGGGGACGCGAGTGGGTGAGCACGAGCCGCGGCGCGTGCTGCTGGTGACGCACACCGGGCGGGAGCAGGCGGTCGAGGTGGCGCGGGACGCGCACCGGCTACTGACCGACTCCGGTCTGCTGGTCCGGCTGCTCGCGGACGAGGCCGAAGCGCTGAAACTCGACCCCGCGGAGCTCGTCGACGACCACGAGAAGGCGGCGCTGGACGTCGAGCTGATCATGGTGCTCGGTGGCGACGGCTCGATCCTGCGCGGCGCCGAGCTGGCCCGCCCGCACGGGACTCCAGTGCTCGGGGTCAACCTCGGTCACGTCGGCTTCCTGGCCGAGGCCGAGGTGGACGACCTCGAGCGGATCGTCCAGGTGGTGGTGGATCGCAGCTACACAGTCGAGGAGCGGATGACGCTCGCGGTCGACGTACGGCTGGACGGCGAGCAGATCTTCGACACCTGGGCGCTGAACGAGGCGAGTGTGGAGAAGGCGGCCCGCGAGCGGATGCTCGAGGTGATGGTCGAGGTGGACGACAGGCCGCTGTCCCGCTGGGGCTGTGACGGCGTCGTGGTGGCCACGCCGACGGGCAGTACGGCGTACTCCTTCTCGGCCGGTGGTCCGATCGTGTGGCCCGAGGTCGAGGCGATCCTGATGGTGCCGCTGAGCGCGCACGCGTTGTTCTCCCGGCCGATCGTGGTCGCGCCGACGTCGCAGCTGTCGATCGAGCTGGTGCCGTCGTGGCACGGTCGCGGGGTGCTGTGGTGCGACGGCCGCCGGATGGTCGAGGTGCCGCCGGGCGCCGAGATCCAGGTCCGCCGCGGCAACCGGCCGGTCCGGCTGGCGCGGGCGCACGAGGCCCCGTTCACGGACCGACTCGTAGCCAAGTTCGATCTACCCGTGCTCGGGTGGCGCGGAGCCGCCGAGCGAAAGCGCAACGGCAACGGACAACAGGAGACCTAAGTGCTCTCGGAGATTCGCATCACCGGGTTGGGCGTGATCGAGGACGCCACGCTGGACCTCGATCCGGGGTTCACCGCGGTCACCGGCGAGACCGGGGCCGGCAAGACGATGGTCGTGACCGGGGTCAACATGCTGCTCGGTGGCCGCGCGGACAGCGGCCTGGTGCGGCACGGGACCCGCCGGGCCAGGGTCGAGGGCCGGGCCAGCGCCGTACCGAAGGCGATCGTGCAGCAGGCCGAGGACCGTGGCGGCGAGCTGGACGACGACGAGTTGCTGATCGCCCGTGAGCTGTCCTCCGAGGGACGCTCGCGGGCGTTCCTCGGTGGTGCGTCCGTGCCGGTGTCCGTCCTGGGCGAGGTGTCCGGCGACCTGGTCGCGATCCACGGGCAGGCCGAGCAGTGGCGGTTGCTGCAGCCGTCTCGGCAGCGCGAGACCCTCGACACCTTCGCCGGCAAGGCCGTGCTCGTGCCCCTGCAGGAGTACGCCGCCGCCTACAAACGGCACCGTGAGGTCGAGGCCGAGCTGACCGAGCTGACCACCCGGCAGCGCGATCGGCTCGCCGAGGCGGACCTGCTGCGCTTCGGGCTCGACGAGGTCGCGAAGGCCGAGCCGCTGCCCGGCGAGGACACCGAGCTCGCCGCCGAGGAGGACCGACTCGCGTACGCCGACGGCCTCCGTACGGCGGCCACGACAGCAGCCGACGCGATGGCCTCGGAGGATCTCGAGTCCACCAGGCCGAGCGACGTACTCGGGCTGCTCGCGCTCGCCAAGCAGGTCCTCGACGCGGAGCGCCACCACGATCCCAAGCTGGCGGAGCTGGCCGATCGGGCCGGCGAGCTCGGGTACCTCGCGGCGGACCTGGCTCAAGAGCTTTCGTCGTACGCCGCCGACGTCGACACGGACCCGGCTCGGCTGGCCGTCGTGAGTGAGCGGCGGTCGCTGCTGACCAGCCTGGTCCGCAAGTACGGCGCCGACGAGGGCACGGTGGACGAGGTGCTCGAATGGTCGAAGCGATCCGCGCAACGGCTGGCCGAGCTGGACGGCAGCGACGAGCGAGTCGAGCTCCTGACCGCTGAGCTCGCCGAGCTGGACGCCAAGCTCACCGACCTCGGCCGGCAGATCAGGGCGGCGCGCCAAGAGGCAGCCGAGCGGCTCGGTGTCGCGGTGTCCGAGGAGCTGACCGGCCTCGCGATGCCGCACGCGAAGCTGTCGATCGAGGTGCACGAGACCGCGCCCGGTCCGTTCGGGATCGACGAGATCGAGTTCTGCTTCGCGGCGAACCCGGGCAGCCCGGCGCGCCCGCTGCAGAAGGCGGCGTCCGGCGGTGAGCTGTCCCGGGTGATGCTCGCGCTCGAGGTGATCCTCAGCGACACGCACCCGGTGCCGACGCTGGTGTTCGACGAGATCGACGCCGGCATCGGCGGCCGCGCCGCGGTCGAGGTCGGCAAGCGACTCGCCCGGCTGGCCGAGAAGGCACAGGTGATCGTGGTGACCCACCTGCCGCAGGTAGCCGCGTTCGCGGATCGTCATGCCGTTGTGCTGAAGAGTGACGACGGATCCGTCACCACGAGTGGCCTGGTCGCCCTCGACGACGACGCCCGGTTGAAGGAACTGTCCCGGATGATGGCCGGTCTGGAGAACTCCGACGCCGCGCAGGCGCACGCAGAGGAGTTGCTCGCGCTCGCAGCGGAGCGTCACACACCGCGCCGGAAGAGTCGTTCGAAAGGATGATTTGACGCACAGTCACCACGATTTCCGTGCGTGGTTGCCCGCCCGGCGGGGTAAATGAACCGGGAGGGGGCTCTTGACATGGCAGGATGAGAGCGCGATGAAACTGCCCAGCCTGCGGAGAGCACGTCCTGCTGAACTGCCCGGCATCGCCGGCGTGGTCCGGCTCGATCGCCGTACCAAGAATCTCACCAAGCGGCTGAAACCGGGCGAGATCGCGGTCATCGACCACGTCGACCTGGACCGGGTCAGCGCCGAGGCGCTGGTCGACTGCCGGGTCGCCGCGGTGGTGAACGTGTCCGACTCGATCAGCGGCCGCTACCCGAACCTCGGTCCGGAGATCCTCGTCGAGGCGGGCGTCCCGCTGGTCGACGGGGTCGGCCGCGAGGTGTTCTCGATCCTGCACGAGGGGGAGCGGGTCCGGCTGCACGACGGCTCGCTGTACCGGGGCGAGGAGGTCGTCGCCAAGGGCATCTCGCAGGACAGCAAGACCGTCGCGGACCTGATGGACGAGGCCCGGTCCGGGCTGTCCACTCAGCTGGAGGCGTTCACCGCCAACACGCTGGAGTACCTGCGCCGCGAACGCGACCTGCTGCTCGACGGCGTCGGCGTACCGGAGATCCACACGCCGATGGAGGGCAAGCACGTCCTGATCGTGGTCCGCGGGTACGACTACCGCGAGGACCTGGTCGCGCTGAAGTCGTACATCCGGGAGTACCGGCCGGTGCTGATCGGCGTCGACGGCGGCGCCGACGCGCTGGTCGAGGAGGGCTACGTCCCGGACCTGATCATCGGCGACATGGACTCGGTCAAGGACGAGACGCTGAAGTGCGGCGCCGAGGTCGTCGTGCACGCCTACCGCGACGGCCGCGCCCCGGGCTCGGAGCGGATGGAACGGCTCGGCGTGGAGTCGATCGAGTTCCCGGCCGCCGGCACCAGCGAGGACGTCGCGATGCTGCTGGCCGACTCCAAGGGCGCGTCGCTGATCGTCGCGGTCGGCACCCACAACTCGCTGGTGGAGTTCCTCGACAAGGGCCGCCCCGGGATGGCGAGCACCTTCATCACCCGCTTGCGCGTCGGCGCCAAGCTGGTGGACGCCAAGGGGGTCGGCCGGCTCTACCGCAGCCGGGTCTCGACCTTCCAGGTGGTCGCGCTGGCCGCGGCCGGCCTGTTCGCACTCGGCATGGCGTTGGTCGCGATCGGCGCCGACGACGTGCTCTGGTCGATCCTGCGGGCGCGCTGGAGCGACTTCGTCTACTGGATCCGGGAGCTGTTCACGTGATCGACTTTCGCTACCACATCGTCTCGATCGTGGCGATCTTCTTCGCCCTGGGCGCCGGTGTGGTGCTGGGCGCCGGGCCGCTGAAGGGCACCGGCAGCGAGCTCGTCGCGAGCCAAGCCGAGAAGGACCGCCAGCAGCTCGCCGACACCCGGGCCAAGCTGGACGAGACCAAGACGCTGGACAAGTACCGCGACGACTACGTCGCCAAGGTCACCGCCGGGCTGACCGACGGCAAGCTGAGCGGCAAGAAGATCGTCGTCGTCACGATGCCGAACGCCGACGGCGACCTCGCCAACACGCTGACCGACGAGCTGGAGAAGGCCGGCGGGCAGGTCACCACCCGGGTCGCGCTGGACAGCAAGATGTTCGACGCCGGTCAGCGCCAGCTGGTCGAGCAGATCGTCACCGAGCTGGTCACCCCCGACGTCGACTTCCCCGCGGACAGTACGGCGTACCAGCGGGCCGGGCTGATCCTGGCCCGTGGCGTCGCGGCCAAGGAGGAGGGCAAGGGCGCGGACGGCGAGTCGACCAAGATCATCAGCGGCCTGACCGGGTCGAAGCTGATGTCGCTGAAGCCGTCGCAGATCAAGGACCGGGCCAGCCTGCTCGTCGTGGTCGCCGCGAAGCCGCCGACGCCGACGCCGGACAACTCGTCGTACAACGACTCCGTGGACTTCATCGAGGGTCTGGACCAGGGCAGCAACGGCGTCGTGGTGGCCGGCACGCCGGTGACCGCGCAGGACGGCGGTCTGCTCAAGGCATTGCGGAGTGACTCCGACGCGACCAAGATCGTTTCTTCGGTGGACGTGGCCGACATCCCCGCCGGGCAGGCGACGGTCGTCTTCTCGCTGGCCGAGCAGGCGAGCGGCAAGGCGGGGCAGTACGGCGCCATCGACGCGAAGAACGGCGTAGCGCCGTCGGACGTACAGACGAAGGACAACTGACGTGGGAATTCTGAGCGCTGCCGTCGCGGCAGCCGCCACCGCCGCGCTCGAACGCGCCGCGGCGAACCTGCCCAAGGAGAACCGCGAGCCGTTCGAGCGGACCAACCATCGTGGCGAGCCGGTCACCCTGCTCGAGGGACCGGTCGCGGTGCTCGGTGCGCTGGCAGGGGTCGCGGCATCCCCCAAGACTCCGGGCAAGGTGAAGGCGGCGGCGCTGCTCGCCGGGTCGGTGTCGGGTGCGGTCGGCGCCTACGACGACCTGCGCGGGACCACGCAGGCGAAGGGATTCCGCGGGCACCTCAGCGCGCTGAAGCGGGGCGAGGTGACGAGCGGCGCGGTGAAGATCCTCGGGGTCGGCGCCGCCGGTCTGGTCGCTGCCGCGCTGCTGCCGCGGAAGTCGTCCGGGGTGCAGGCCGTCGCCGGGGTCGTTGCCGACGGCGCCTTGATCGCGGGGACGGCGAACCTCACCAACCTGCTCGACCTCCGGCCCGGCCGCGCGCTGAAGGCGGTCGCCGCCGTGAACGCGCCGCTGGCGGCGACGAACGGTCCGGCCGGCGCGGTCGTCGGTGCGGCCGCGGCCGCGGCGCCGTCCGACCTCGGTGAGCGCTCGATGCTCGGCGACTGTGGCGCGAACGGCCTCGGCGCAATCACCGGTACGGCGCTGGCCGCCTCCCTGCCGCGTCCGCTGAAGGCACTCGCGCTGGGCGCCGTCGTCGCGCTGAACCTGGCCAGCGAGAAGGTCAGCTTCACCAAGGTGATCGCGGAGAACCCGGTGCTGGACAAGATCGACCAGTGGGGCCGTAGGCCCCGATGATGACGCGGTGAGTACGGGCGGTCGGATCGCCCGGGCCGCACTGCTGGTTGCCGCGGTCACAGTCCTCGCTCGGGTGGTCGGATTCGGCCGCTGGCTGGTGTTCTCGAAAACCGTCGGCGCGGGCTGTCTCGCCGAGGCCTACACGACCGCGAACCAACTGCCGAACATCCTCTTCGAGGTGGTCGCGGGTGGTGCCCTGGCGGGTGCGGTCATCCCGGTGCTCGCCGGTCCGGTGGCGCGTGGCGACCGTGCCGCGCAGGGTCGTGTCATCGGCGCGCTGATCACCTGGTCGTTCGTGCTGCTGGCGCCGTTCGCCTTGCTGGCTTGGCTTTTCGCGTCCACCTACACCGACGCGATGCTCGATCCGGGTGCCGAGTGCAGTGGTTCGACCGCGACGGCGACGCGGATGCTGGCGATCTTCGTACCGCAGGTCTTCGGCTATGCGCTCGCGGTGATCGCGACCGCCGTACTGCAGTCGCACAAGCGGTTCGCGGCCGGTGCGCTGGCGCCGCTCGTGTCCAGTCTTGTTGTCGTGGGCACCTATCTGGCGTTCGCGGCCGCGGCGCCGGACGCCGACGCGGCCTCGCGTGGAGCGGCTGATCTGCTGGCCTGGGGTACGACGGCGGGCGTCGCCGCGCTGGCGCTGACTGTGCTGGTGCCGATGCTGTTCCTCCGCATCCCGATCAAGCCGACGCTGCGCCTCGACCCGGGTGTCGGTCCGGTCCTGCGAAGGCTCGCGTTTGCCGGTCTCGCCATATTGATCGCGCAGCAGTTGACGTTCGTCGTGACGACCTACCTGGCCAACCACAGGGGCGTGGCTGGCAGCATCGCGGTCTACACCTGGGCCAACGCGGTTTATCTGCTGCCGTACGCCGTACTGGCCGTGCCGATCACCACAGCGGTGTTCCCGCGGCTCGCGGCGGCGTATGACGCGGGGGAGCGGTTCGACTTCTACGCTGCCTCGTCGACGCGCGCCGTGATGCTGGCGGGCGGTGCTGGGGCGGCACTGCTTGTGGGTACCGCGGTCCCGGTCGCTCGGATCTTCGCGTACGACGACGGCGCGGTGCAGGAGTCGAGGGCGGCGTCACTGGTCGACGCGTTCTTGGCGTTTGCGCCTGCGGCCATTGGGTTCGCCGTACTCATGCACGTGGGCAGGGTGCTGTACGCGAGGCACTGCGGTCGTGAGGTGGCAGTGGTGACGGCCGCAGCCTGGGTGGTGGTCGCGGTGGCCGGTGTCGTGCTGACAGCGTCCTGGGATGCCGTGCCGGCGCTGGCGGCCGCGATGTCGATCGGCATGGTCTCCGGAGCGATCGTGCTGTTGGTCGTACTGCGTCGAGAGGCGGGCGCTGGGGTACTCGCCGGATTGCCGCGGGCCACACTGGCTGCACTGGTCGGCGCCGTACTTGCTGGTGCAGCTGGCTGGGCGGTGTCGTTGCCGGCGGGCGATGCCGGAGTGGGCAAGGCTTGCGTGTTCGCGGTGTTGTCCGGCCTGACCGTCGTTGTCGTGTACGCCGCCGTCGCGCTGGTACTGGATCGCGCGGACGTCCGCGCACTGCGACGTCGTGGACTTGTAGAGGAGACGCAATGAGGATCGGCCTGCTGCTCGCGGAGTCGAGGGGCGGGATCGGGCAGCACGTCGCCTCGCTCGTACCGCGGTTCCTGCACGCCGGGCACGAGGTGGTCGTCTGCGCGCCTCCCGGCACCGCTGAGCACTTCGACTTCGGCGGTGCGACGGTCGTGACCCAGACGGCCGCGTTGCGCGGGGCTGACGTGGTCCACGCGCACGGCTACCGGGCCGGCATGACGGCGCTCCGGGACAGGTCGCGGCTGCGGCCCCTGGTGGTCACCTGGCACAACGCAGTCATCGCTCCGGGCCCACGCGGGCTTGTCATGCGGCTTGGGCAGCGCCTGGTCGCCAGGGGAGCGGACCTGACTCTAGGAGCCTCTAGCGACCTCGTGGACCTTGCCAAGAGCCTCGGAGCACGGCAGGCCCTGCTGGCTCCAGTCGCGGCACCCGCGATGCCACAGGTACGCACGCCGCGTCACGAGGTCAGGCAGACGCTCGGGCTCGACGAGGAGCCGCTGGTGCTCACTGTCGGTCGACTGGCGCCGCAGAAGGACTATCCGACGCTACTGTCCGTGGCCGCCTCGGTGCGGGAGTCCAATCCGGACGTGGTCTTCGTGATCGTCGGCGACGGCCCGCTGCGGGAGAGCCTGCAGGCGCGGATCGACGCGGAGAACCTCCCAGTGCACCTCCTCGGTCACCGCGACGACATCGCGGACCTCCTGGGTGCGGCTGACGTGTTCCTGCTCACCTCGCACTGGGAGGCGCGCGCCCTGGTCATTCAGGAGGCTCTGCAGGTCGGCGTACCCGTGGTGGCGACGGCAGTCGGCGGCGTCCCGGAGCTGGTGGACGGCAGTGCCGTGCTGGCGTTTCCCGGGGACGCCGACGGGCTCGCGGACGGGGTCCGGGCGGTGCTGGCGGAGCCGGAGACGGCGAACGCTATGCGGACGCGGGGCCGGGAGTTGGCCGCCAGATGGCCGGACGAAGACGCGGTGGCGAAGAATCTGCTCGACATCTATGCGGGTCTCGTCGCGACCCGGGGTTGACAAGAGGTAGGCTGGAGGCCCGTGGACAGGGCTTCGAATTCCCAGCAGACCAAGCACGTATTCGTCACCGGTGGCGTGGCATCCAGTCTCGGCAAGGGGCTGACAGCGTCCAGCCTCGGCAGTCTGCTGACGGCACGGGGCATCCGGGTCACCATGCAGAAGCTGGATCCGTACCTCAACGTGGATCCCGGCACCATGAACCCGTTCCAGCACGGCGAGGTGTTCGTCACCAACGACGGCGCCGAGACCGACCTGGACATCGGCCACTACGAGCGCTTCCTGGACCGGGACCTGTCCGCGGTCGCGAACGTGACGACCGGGCAGGTGTACTCCAGCGTGATCGCCAAGGAGCGCCGCGGCGAGTACCTCGGCGACACCGTGCAGGTGATCCCGCACATCACCAACGAGATCAAGGAACGGATGCTGGCGATGGCCGGCCCGGACGTGGACGTCGTACTGCACGAGATCGGCGGCACCGTCGGGGACATCGAGTCGCTGCCGTTCCTGGAGGCGGCCCGTCAGGTCCGGCACGACGTCGGCCGGGACAACGTCTTCTTCCTGCACATCTCGCTGGTCCCGTACCTCGCCCCGAGCGGTGAGCTGAAGACCAAGCCGACCCAGCACTCGGTCGCCGCGCTGCGCTCGATCGGTATCGCCCCGGACGCGGTCGTCTGCCGCGCCGACCGGCCGATCCCGGACGGCGTCAAGCGGAAGATCTCGCTGATGTGCGACGTCGACGTCGAGGCCGTGGTCGCCGCCGTCGACTCGCCGAGCATCTACGACATCCCGAAGGTGCTGCACACCGAGGGCCTCGACGCATACGTCGTACGGCGGCTGAACCTGCCGTTCCGTGACGTCGACTGGACCCGGTGGGACGAGCTGCTGCGGGTCGTGCACAACCCGAAGGACCAGGTCACGGTGGCGCTGGTCGGCAAGTACATCGACCTGCCGGACGCGTACCTGTCGGTCGCCGAGGCGCTGCGGGCCGGCGGGTTCGACAACGACGCCAAGGTCACGCTGCGCTGGATCGCCTCCGACGACTGCGCCACGCCCGAGGCGGCCGCGCGGCTGCTCGGCGACGTCGACGCGATCTGCATCCCGGGCGGGTTCGGCGTCCGCGGGATCGAGGGCAAGATCGGCGCGATCACCTTCGCCCGCGAGCAGCGGATCCCGATCCTCGGGCTGTGCCTCGGCCTGCAGTGCATGGTGATCGAGGTCGCCCGCAACCTGGCCGGGCTGGACGAGGCCAACTCCAGCGAGTTCGACCCGGACGCCGAGCAGCCGGTGATCGCGACCATGGAGGAGCAGAAGCACATCGTCTCCGGCTCCGGTGACCTCGGCGGCACCATGCGGCTCGGCCTCTACCCGGCCAACCTCGCCGACGGCTCGATCGTCCGGGATCTGTACGGCGCCCCGTCGGTGCAGGAGCGGCACCGGCACCGCTATGAGGTGAACAACGCCTACCGCGACAAACTGGAGACTGCCGGTCTGGTCTTCAGCGGGCTGTCGCCGGACAACGAGCTGGTCGAGTTCATCGAGCTCGACAAGGCCCAGCACCCGTACTTCGTGGCCACCCAGGCGCACCCCGAGCTGCGGTCCCGGCCGACCAAGCCGCACCCGCTGTTCGCCGGCCTGATCGACGCCGCCCTGGCCCGGCAGCGCGAGTCGCGGCTGCCGGTCGAGGAGCCGGCGGTGGCCCAGAAGCCGGCGCCGAAGCCGGCCGGCAAGACCACGGTCAAGGCTCGATGAAGGACCATCCCGAACTGCGGTTCGGCGCCGGCCTGACCGACGTGCCGGAGCAGTGGCCGGTGGCCTCGTCGGAGGTGGTGCACGAGACCGGCCGGGTGATCTCGGTACGGCGGGACCACCTCGCCCCACCGGGTCGCGAACCGTTCGTCCGGGACGTCGTCGTACATCCGGGTGCGGTCGGTGTGGTCGCGCTCGACTCGGCCAACCGAATGCTGCTGGTCCGGCAGTACCGGCACCCGGTCGGGCATCGCCTGCTCGAGCCACCGGCCGGTCTGCTCGACGTACAGGGCGAGCAGTACCGGCTGGGCGCCGAGCGGGAGCTGTGGGAGGAGACCGGCACGAAGGCGGCCGACTGGCGCGTCCTCGTCGACGCGTTCACCTCCCCAGGGCTCACCGACGAGGCGGTCCGGATCTTCCTGGCCCGCGACCTGTCGCCGGCCGACGAGGCCTACGACCGCCTCCACGAGGAAGCCGACATGGAAACCGTCTGGGCGCCGCTGATCGACGTGGTCGGCGCCGTCCTGGCCGGCCACCTGCACAACCCCATCCTCGTGATGGGCGCCCTCGCGACCTGGACCGCGCTGAACGGCCCAGGCTTCGACAACCTCCGCGCAGCCGACGCGCCCTGGCCGGCCAAGGACCGCTGAGCTCCCGCACCCTTGACGTCGCTCGGGACTCCGGTCAGCATCACCCTGCTGACCGGCTGATCCCGAACGCCCCAAGGAGATCTCAACGATGAGAGCCACTCGCGTCGCCGTACTGGCGACTCTGACCGTCGCAGGACTGCTGACCGTTCCCGGTACGGCGTCAGCCGCGCCGGTCACCACTAGCGGCCCGTGTGGGTACACCGCGACCCCTGAGGACCCGTCGCCGCGCCCGGTCACCCTGCCGCCAGACCCGACGCCGACGCCGAACAAGGGCATCGTGCGGGTCGTGGTCGCGACGAACCAGGGCCCGATGCTGCTGTCGCTCGACCGGGCCAAGGCGCCGTGCACCGTGCAGAGCTTCCTGCATCTCGCGAAGAGCCGCTTCTACGACTTCACCACCTGCCACCGGCTCACGCTGTACCCGACCCTGAAGGTCCTGCAGTGCGGCGACCCGACCGGCACCGGTGAACGCGGTCCCGGCTACTCGTACAAGGACGAGCTCCCGACCGACCTGCCGAACTGGCCCGGCGACCCGACCGGCACCCGGAAGGTCTACGCCCGCGGCACCCTGGCGATGGCGAACGCCGGCCCGAACACCAACGGCAGCCAGTTCTTCCTGGTCTTCGCCGACTCCCGCCTCCGCCCCGACTACACCGTCTTCGGCACCGTCGACCGCCTCGGCCTCAAGGTCCTCGACAAGGTAGCCGCCGGCGGCGTCACCCCCACCGCCGAAGACCCGGCCCCCGTCGACGGCCCACCGCAACTCAAGACCGACATCCTCGTAGCCCGCTCCTTGGGCACCCGGTAGGTCAGTCCACCGACTCGCCGCCGCCTTCGAGGAGGGCGGCGGTGACGGTGTGGACGTTGGCCTTGAACTCCTCGTCGGGGACCTTGGGGAGGATCTCGTCCCAGGCGGCGATCATGGCGCCGCGGAACTGCATCTGGCCCAGCGGGCGGGCGAGGAACCAGATGTGGAAGTGTTCCGAGCCGTCGCCCCAGCGGTTGAAGTGGGTGCGTCCGACGCCGTCGATCCGGCGGATCGCGCCGGCGACGCGCTGGATGATCGGGCCGAGCGTGGCGAGCAGTTCGGGCGTCAGGTTGTCGAGGCGGTAGTGCTCGCGCGGCTCGAGTACGGCGACGAACGGCAGCCCGTTCGGCTCGAAGCCGGCCTTCAGTTGCCACTGGTCGTCTCGCCAGATCACGAACTTGTTCGGATCGGAACACGTCACGCAAGGCGCCCCTCCCGGCTCACCACCCCGCGGCGGTTCCGGCACCACTGGCTCCGCCAACGGCACTACCCGCACGTCCCCCTCGAACGGAAAGAACCGCTGCCCCACCAACCCCTCCGCAGACAATTGCTCCCCATACGGCAACCGACGGTGATACTCAGACGGAAATTCACCCATCCCCGCACTCTGCCGAACGCCCTGCCATCCGACAATGCCTTTCATGGTCAAGCCTGAGTTAGCTGGGTTGTTGGGGCTGGAGCCTCATCCGGAGGGTGGGTGGTATCGGGAGACGTGGCGGTCGGAGGTGGAGATTGCGCCGGAGGGGTACGACGGGACGCGGGCCAGTGCGACTGCGATCTACTTCCTGCTGGCGCCGGGGGAGGAGTCGCGGCTGCACCGGGTGCGGTCGGCGGAGATCTGGTTGTGGCACTCCGGTGGTCCGTTGACGCTCGAGTACGGCGACGAGTCGATGACCCTGGGACCCGACGTCGGCGCGGGTCAGCGGCCGCAGGTCGTCGTACCGGCGGGGGCGTGGCAGGCGGCGCGACCGGCCGGGGATCAGCCAGTGCTGGTGTCGTGCATCGTGTCGCCGGGGTTCGACTTCGCCGACTTCACCCTTCGGTGACGGGAGGTCCCGCCGGGACACGCGTCAGGGGCACGCGGCCCCGGCGGGACGACTGGCGGACTCAGGTCTGCGGAACGATCGACTCGCCCGCTGTCACCTCCGGCAGGTGCTCACGGATCATGTAGCCGCCGGCGCAGACGATCCAGACCGCGGACAGCAGCAACGGGACGGTGGTCATCAAGGTGCCGCCGGCAACGAACACGCCGTCGGTGGCGAACACGCCGAACGCGCCGGCGAACGACACCACGGCGGCCAGCAGCGCGAGCCACCCGAGCCAGTTCGGCATCATCCGGGTGCGCAGCACGCCGATCCCGGCCGCGGCCAGCGGCAGCGCGGCGGCGAAGCCGATCATCGTCGTCATCACCGCAGTCAGCTCGAACAGCAGGACGGTGAGCGCGGCGTCCCGGCCCTCGATGCTGTAGGCGGTCGCCGCGGACAGGCCCGCGGTCACGAAGATCGCACCGCCGACCAGGACCGATCCCGCCAGGATTGCGAGGTGGACGTCACTGCGCTCTTCCCGCTCCCGGATCGCCTCGGCGAAGGCGGCGGCGAACCAGATGATCAACCCGGCCGCGGCGGCCCACATCAACGACCCGACCAGCATCGAGGTCCGGGCGTCGTTCAGGAAGGCGGTGATGCTGCCTTCCGACTCGTCCACCGTGGGGAGATTGCCGGGCAGGAACCTGCCCAGGAGTGCCAGGACGACGAAGGCCAGTCCGGCGACGCCGCCCCAACGCAACTCGTGTCGCTCAGTCATGGGGAACACCTCCAGTGCGCACACCCGAAATGGACGTGCGTCTACTGCTGATGTTCCTCCGCTTCAGGCGGTCGTCAAGAGGGCCCGTCCGGCGAACAGGCGCACCGCCGGACGGACTCGTCAGCACCTACTGGAGAACGGTTGCCAACGCCTCGTACCCAGGCAGCAGGTCGATCCCCTCACGCCCCAGTTGCTGGACCGCGACGTGGTCGGCGCCGGCCTCCAGGTGGGCCTTCAGACCGTCTGCGATCTCCACCGCCGTGCCGTGCAGCACCAGCGCGTCGACCAGCCGGTCGCTGCCGCCGTCGTCCAGGTCGGCGTCGGTGAACCCGAGGCGCTTCAGGTTCGACCGGTAGTTGCTCAGCTGCAGGTACGACGCCAGGTAGTCGCGGGCCGTCGTCCGTGCGATCTCGTCGTCGGTCTCGAGCACGATCTTCTGCTCCGGCGCAAGCAGCACACCGCCCCCGAGCGTACGACGGGCCTCGCGAGTGTGCTCGGGAGTCGTCAGGTAGGGCAGCGCGCCCGCCGTGCGGGACCCCGCCACCTGCAGCACCTTCGGGCCGAGCGCGGCCAGCGCCCGCCGGTCGACCGGCACCTTGGCGTCGTCGAGGTCGTCCAGGTAGCCGACGATCGTGTCGTACGGCGACTTGTACTCGCCGGTGCGCTCCGGGTGGCCGATGCCGACCCCGAGCAGGAACCGGCCCGGGTGCTCGTCCTCCAGCCGGTGGTACGAGGCGGCCACGTCGGCCGCGGGCGATTTCCACATGTTCACGATGCTGGTGCCGACGGCAACGGTGTTCGTTGACGCCAGCAACACTTCCGCGTCGCGCAGGCCGGCGTCCGGGGAGGCGCCCAGCCAGAGCGCGCCGTACCCGGCCTGCTCCAGTCCCGCCGCCAGCTCCGGGCCCCAGTGTTGAGGTCCGTGCCAGACCCCGAAGCGTCCAAGTTCTACCGCCACGCGTACTCCTCTCGTCGAACCGTTCTCAGGCTGCAACCGGGAGCGGGCGGGCTCCATTCCGTGCTGGGAGAAGCATCCCCGACCCCCACCAGGGCACGTCAACGATGACTGCCGGCGCAACCACCATGTGGACGGCCTACAGGTGCGCGGCGATCTCCGGGATGCGTCGCTGCAGGTCCACGAGCCGTCGCTCGGTGCGGTCGGGTTCGCCGACGTTGAGCAGGTTGAGCATGCCTGAATCACCTGTTTGCTGGCCGGCCCGGATGACGCGGGCCGACCGCTGCGCGCGGATCGGGGCGGCTTCGAGGATCTGGAGTGCGGTGAAGGGGCCGCCGTACGACGTTGCCATCAGGCGCAGGCGGTCCGCCTGGAAGGCGGGGTCCATCGGGATCGCGAGCGGAGCGGTGTTCCAGGCGGCGAAGGCGATGTCGTCGAGCGGGACGCCCGGACCGGCCATGTCCCAGTCGATCACGCCGCTGAAACCGGCCTCGGTGCCGATCCAGTTGTAGTACCCGTAGTCGTGCATGCAGATGATCTGTCCGGCAGCGAGTTCGCCGCGACTGGTGCGCCAGACGAGCTCGCCTTCGGGCCGGTACGACGTGACTACGCGGTGGTACTCGGCGAGCCAGCGCATCGCGTCTGCCAGGACGTCGTCGGGCACCTCGGGGCCGTACGCCGTACCGGGGAGGTAGTCGAGGATCTCGCGGTCCTGGTCGTCGTAGCCGCGCACGCGCGGGAGACCGGTCAGCCCTGCGTCGGCAAGGTAGTTGAGCAAGGCATGAACTGCGGGCGTCCACGGACCGGTGGCGCGGCGGACGGTGTCGCCGACGCGGACGGCGCCGCCGACGTTGCCACCCGTCAGGGCGACCTCTTCGTCCATGTCAGAACCTTCCTGTCTGCGTTTCGATCGGGGGTACAGAGGAGCGCACCAGTCCGCTTTTCCGGGCAGTGCAAGACTGGCGTAAAGGGAGAAGTGGAGGTTGCGTCAAGATTGCGCAAAGCCTGCCGGGCAAGGGATCCCGGTGTGAACGTCACCCTGACCGGGGAGGTGGGGCGGGGCCGCATGCACACAGTGCCACGGCGTCTCAATGGAGTGTAACCGAACCGCCGGGCAACGGTTCCGCGAGTCGCCATCGGATAGGACCATCCAGTCAGGTGGTATGAACCTTGCGGGCTTACACTCGGCAGCGACCTGGCAGCTCACCCCTCACCGCCGGGCCGCGGACACAACGATGTGGGCCGCACACCTGGAACGTGAAGGAAGGGCAAGTTGTGAAGGTCGGAGTACCGAAGGAAGTCAAGAACCACGAGTACCGGGTGGCGATCACCCCGTCCGGCGTGCACGAGTTCGTGCGCAACGGGCACGAGGTTCTGATCGAGCAGGGCGCGGGGACCGGTTCACTGATCCCCGATGACGAGTTCGTCGCGGCCGGAGCACGGATCGTGCCGACCGCGGACGACGTCTGGGCGGATGCTGAGCTGGTGCTCAAGGTGAAGGAGCCGGTGGCCGAGGAGTACCACCGGATGCGGCGGGACCAGGTCCTGTTCACCTACCTGCACCTGGCCGCGAGCACCGACTGCACCGAGGCGCTGCTGAAGTCCGGCACCACCGGTATCGCGTACGAGACGGTTCAGCTTCCGGACGGCACGCTGCCGCTGCTGGCCCCGATGAGCGAGGTCGCCGGCCGGCTCGCGCCGCAGTCCGGCGCCTACCACCTGATGGCCAACGGCGGCGGACGCGGTGTTCTGCTCGGCGGCGTGTCCGGTGTGCACCCGGCCCGGGTGGTGATCATCGGCGCCGGTGTCTCCGGCATGAACGCGGCCGCGATCGCGCTCGGCATGCAGGCGCAGGTCCAGTTGTTCGACCGGAACATCGCCCGGCTCCGCCAGGCCGACCAGATCTACCAGGGACACCTGCTGACGATCGCCGCGAACTCGTTCGAGATCGAGCAGGCGGTGCTGGAGGCTGACCTGGTCATCGGCGCGGTGCTGGTTCCCGGTGCGAAGGCGCCGAAGCTCGTCACCAACGACATGGTCCGCCGGATGAAGCCGGGCAGCGTGCTCGTCGACATCGCGATCGACCAGGGCGGCTGCTTCGAGGACTCGCGCCCGACGACGCACGCCGACCCGGTCTACAAGGTGCACAACTCGTTGTTCTACTGCGTCGCCAACATGCCCGGTGCGGTGCCGAACACGTCGACGTACGCGCTCACGAACGTGACGCTGCCGTACGCGATCGAGCTGGCGAACCTGGGCTGGCGGGAGGCGATGAAGCAGGACCACAGCCTCGCGCTCGGCCTGAACACGCACGACGGGCACGTGACCTACGGACCTGTTGCCGAGGCCCACGACCTGTCCCAGCTGAAGCTCGACGAGGTGCTGGTCTGAGCATCAGCCGGGCGGTCGGCGCGTACCTGGACCACCTCACGGTGGAGCGTGGCCTGGCCGCGAACACCCTGGCGTCGTACCGGCGTGACCTGCGCCGGTACGACGGCTACCTCGCGGCCGCCGGGATCGACGACCTCAGCCGGATCACCGAGGCCGTGGTCAGCGACTTCCTGATGCGGCTGCGGGAGGGCGACGCGGACCATCCGCCGCTCACCGCGTCCTCGGCCGGCCGGACGGTGGTCGCCGTACGCGGGTTTCATCGGTTCTGTCTGCGTGAGGGACTGACGGCGGTGGACCCCGCGGCCGCGGTGAAGCCGCCGGCGCCGCCGCAACGGTTGCCGAAGGCGCTGTCCGTGGACGAGGTGTCACGGATCCTGACCGCGGCCGCCGGGGCCGAAGCGGAGCCGGCGGTGCTTGCGACGCGTGACGCGGCGTTGCTGGAGTTCTTGTACGGCACCGGCGCGCGCATCTCAGAGGCGGTCGGGCTGGACGTCGACGACATCGACCTCGACGCCGGGGCGGTGCTGCTGCGTGGCAAGGGCAGCAAGGAGCGCGTCGTGCCCGTCGGGTCGTACGCCCGTGACGCGCTGTCGGCGTACCAGGTCCGCGGACGTCCCGACCTGGTGCAGCGCGGGCGCGGGACGCCGGCGCTGTTCCTCAACGCCCGCGGTGGCCGCCTGTCCCGGCAGAGCGCCTGGACCGTCCTCCGCCGAGCCGCCCAACGCGCCGGCATCGCCAAGGAGATCTCCCCCCACACCCTCCGCCACTCCTTCGCCACCCATTTGCTGGATGGCGGCGCCGACGTCCGCGTGGTCCAGGAGTTGTTGGGCCACGCCTCCGTCACCACCACCCAGGTCTACACCCTGGTAACAGTCGACAAACTCCGCGAGGTTTACGCGACGTCCCACCCCCGCGCGCTGTCGTCCTGAGCCACCCCAGTTCGCGTTGCTGGCGGGTGGAGGGTCGTTCCCGTCTGGTTCGCGTCGTACGGCAGGCTCGTGAAAAGGTAGGGGCGGTGCACGGAATTCGGGGACGGTGTGCGATCATCTGGTCACGGTTGGTCACGCGGAGGCGGTGATCGGCCGGGTCCGGAGCTTTGTCGACAAACCACCCCACCCCGGTGCGGAGTGGCTGGTTGAGAGTGCTTGAATGCACGCTTACAGTCGCTGGGATCGCCCGTATCGGTTGAAAGGTTTGGCGAGTCATGAACGAGTCGACATTCCCGGGCACCGAGCAGTTCCCGCCGCCGGCCCGACCGATCGCGCCGACGGTCTCCCAGCCCGCTGCCACGCCCCAGCCGCAGCGGAACCTGACCCCACCCGACAACTATGCGGAGATGCCCCGGCCGACGGCCAAGCTCACCGCGGAGGACATCGCACCTGTGAACGACCCGCACGGCCCGAGGAACAAGATCGGGCCGACCGGACGGCCGCTGCCGGACCTCCCGGAGCCGAAGCCGCCGACGAAGACCGGCCCGGCGCAGGTGATCGCGATGTGCAACCAGAAGGGTGGCGTCGGCAAGACCACCACCACGATCAACCTCGGCGCGGCGATCGCCGAGACCGGCCGCAAGGTGCTGCTGATCGACTTCGATCCGCAGGGCTCGGCCTCGATCGGCCTCGGCGTGCAGCCGCACGACCTGGATATCTCGGTCTACAACCTGCTGATGCAGCGCGACATCACCGCCGACGAGGTGATCCAGCCGACCCGGGTGGAGAACCTCGACCTGCTGCCGGCCAACATCGACCTGTCCGCGGCCGAGGTCCAGCTGGTCCAGGAGGTCGCCCGCGAGTACACCCTGCAGCGCGTGCTCGAGCCGATCATCCCGAACTACGACGTGATCCTGATCGACTGCGCGCCGTCCCTCGGTCTGCTCACCGTGAACGCGCTGACCGCGTCCAACGGCATCGTCGTACCGCTGGAGTGCGAGTTCTTCGCGCTGCGCGGGCTGGCGATGCTGACCGACACGATCGGCAAGGTGCAGGACCGGCTGAACCCGAAGCTGGAGATCGTCGGGATCCTCGGCACCATGTTCGACGGGCGGACGACGCACGCCCGGGAGGTCCTCGACCGGGTGGTCCAGGCCTTCGACGAACGCGTCTTCCACACCGTCATCCGGCGTACCGTCAAGTTCCCCGAGACCACGGTCGTCGGCGAACCGATCACGACCTACGCCCCGTCCTCGTCCGCGGCCACGCAGTACCGCGATCTTGCCAAGGAGGTGCTGGCGCGTTGTCCCGCCGGGTGAGCCTGCCAGGTGCCAGTGAACTCTTCGGGGGTGCGGCACCGCAGCAGACCAGACCCGAGAAGCGCACCACCACTGACGGACCGCCGGCGTCGACCGTGCGGTCCCGTACGGCGGTCGTCGACGACCGCAAGTCGAGTGGTCGGATCCGGCACGACACGAAGATCACCGTGTACGTGACGGAGGAGGAGCTGCTCGGCCTGGAACAGACCAGACTCGCGTTGCGCGCCGACCACGGCCTGACGGCCGACCGCGGCCGGATCGTCCGCGAGGCGATCGACGTGCTGCTGGCCGACTTCGTCGACCACGGACCGGACTCGGTGCTGGTACGGCGGCTCAAGGCCTCGGAGTGACCGTGGCGGACTCGCTTCCGTTGGAGCTGTCTGGGGACGACGCCGCGCCGACCATTGCCGAGGGCAAGGGGTTCAGCGTTCACCTGGTCAACTTCGAGGGGCCGTTCGACCTGCTGCTGCAGCTGATCAGCAAGCACAAGCTCGACATCACCGAGATCGCGCTGTCCCAGGTCACCGACGACTTCATCGCCCACATCAAGGCGCTCGGGTCGGAGTGGGACCTGGACCAGACGTCGGAGTTCCTGCTGATCGCGGCGACCCTGCTCGACCTCAAGGCGGCCCGGCTGCTGCCGAAGGGCGAGGTCGAGGACTCCGAGGACCTGGCCCTGCTGGAGGCGCGCGACCTGCTGTTCGCGCGGCTGCTGCAGTACCGGGCGTTCAAGCAGATCGCGGCGCTGATGCAGGAGCGGATGGCCGCCGAGGCCAAGCGGTTCCCGCGGGCGGTGGGGGTGGAGCCGCGGTTCGCGGAGTTGCTGCCCGAGGTGCTGCTGGGGATCGATCCGGCCGGTCTTGCTGCGTTGGCGGCACGGGCGCTGGCGCCGAAGACCGACGTACCGGAGGGTGTGTCGCTGACGCACCTGCACGGGTCGCAGGTGACGGTGCGGGAGCAGGCCGCTGTCGTCGTGGATCGGTTGCGGCGGCAGCGGAGTACGACGTTCCGCGCGCTGATCGCGGACTCGCCGGACACGGTGACGACGGTGTGCCGGTTCCTGGCGCTGCTGGAGTTGTTCCGGGAGGCAGCTGTCTCCTTCGACCAGGTGACGCCGCTGGGGGAGTTGACGATCCGGTGGACCGGGTCGGACGAGGGCGACATCGACGTCAGCGACGAGTTCGACGAGGTGTCGCGCCCCGACTCCGAGGACGGCGAGGCCCCACAGGTCTCCGACGACACCGACTTCCTCGAACCCGGCGCAAGCGCCACAGTTGAAGACGACGTCGAGCCCGCCCCGGCCGACGCCCCGAACGAGACGGCGAACCAGTGACCGAACACCCCCCAACCCACCCCAGCTTCGTACCCGAAGGCGCCGAAACCCCGGACTCCACCTCCGCGCCCTCCCCCAACCCCGAAGCGCACCCCGCCGACCTCAACGCAGCCCCCGCCCCCTCCCCCCATCCCGAAAACACCACACCCTCCGCGGACCCCGACCCCGCCCCCTCCTCTGCGGACCCCACCGACCCCGACGACCCTGAGTCCTCCGCGCCCGACGCTTCCACCGACCCAGGCCCGACCGGCGAGGCAACCACCGAGTCCACCGAGGCAGACTCCACCGACGCGACCCCAGAGGCGACCGACGCTTCACCCGACGCCGCAGACTCCGCGGATCTCGCCGAGTCGGACGACGAGGTCTCCTCCGCCGACGCGTCCACCGAGGCGACCCAGATCGAGGAGGCGAGCGCCGACTCCAGCGAGGTCCACTCCGCCGACGCGACCCAGGAGGCGACCGACGCCGCAGTGGGTGCCGACGACTCGACCACCTCCGCGGATCTCACTAGGTCCGACGACGAACGGTCGTCCACCGACGCCGACGGCTCCACCGAGGCGACCCCGGCGGAGGAGGCGAGCGCCGAGGCGACCGCGGACGCCGGCTCCGCGGATCGCGTAGACGCTGACGGGTCCGGCGTACCGGGGGATGAGGACTACCTGGAGCCGGGGCAGACTGCGGTGCCGGTGGGGGATGAGGTTGTTGTTGACGACGAGACGATGCGGCGGGCGCTCGAGGCGATCCTGATGGTGACGGACGAGCCGTTGCCGGTGCTCACGCTCGCCCGGGCGGTCGGGCGACCGACGGGCGACGTGTCGGCCGCGCTGGGCGCGCTGGCCGCTGAGTACACCGAGCAGGGGCGTGGGTTCGACCTGCGTGAGGTGGGCGGCGGCTGGCGCTACTACACCCGCGTGGAGGCGGCGCCGTACGTGGAGAGGTTCGTCCTCGACGGCCAGCAGGTCCGACTCACCCAGGCCGCACTGGAAACGCTCGCCGTGGTCGCGTACAAGCAGCCAGTCAGCCGCGCCCGCGTCTCCGCGATCCGCGGCGTGAACGTCGACGGCGTGATGCGCACCCTCGTAGCCCGCGGCCTCGTCGAGGAAGCCGGCGCCGACACCGAGTCCCAGGCGACCCTGTACCGCACCACGTCCTTCTTCCTCGAACGCATGGGCATGCAGTCCCTCGACGACCTCCCCGAGCTAGCCCCCTACCTCCCCGACATGGACGACATAGAGGAAGAACTAGCCGCCCAAGCCCTTCCCCCAGCGTCCTCAGAGGACAGTACGACGGACGCCGCCGACGAACAGCCGTCGCAAGCCGAGGTGCCGGCCGCAGATGCCGACCCGGCTGGATCACTTCGGGCGGACCCGGCAGACGCGGAGCACACCACGGCGGACGAGGCTGCCGGAGCCGAGACCGGCATCGACGCAGGCCTCGCAACCGACGAGCTGGTGTCGTCAGAGGACGGTACGCCGACCGAGCCGGCCGAACCGCCGTCGCCTGGCACCGAGCCGGATGCCGAGTCCGTCGAGGTGGACGAGGTCGCAGCGGACGAGACCGGCATCGACGGAGACCTGGCAGCCGACGAGCCCGTCGACCTGGACGTCGAGCACAAGCCGAGCGACCTCGACCTCGACCCGTCCACAGAGTTCTCAACCGCAGACGAGCCGACCGCGGGAGACGAAGCAAGCACCTCCGAGACAACCGCGGACGATGAAGCGGGCGCCCCTGAGGCGTCTGCGGACGACGAGGCGGGTGCGTCGGAGGTGAGCGCGAACGACGAGTCGGTGGATCAGCTCGGTGAGGCGGACGACGAGCCGGAGGAGACAGCCCGCGCGGACGAGTCTGGCGAGGGTGGCGCTGGGATCGACGGGGATCTGGCGACCGGTGAGCCCGTTGAGCTGGACGTCGTACGTGAGCCGGGGGAGCTCGAGCCGTCCGACGAGTTCGAGACCGCTGACGGGTCGGCCCCGGGCGACGGGCCGGCCGAGGACGCGAGCACGCCTGCGGCGAGCGCGGACACGGCGAGCACGGCTGAGGCGAGCGCTGACACGGCGAGCACGGCTGAGGCGAGCGCTGACGACAAGGCGAAGCCGTCTCAGACGAGCGCGGAGGACAAGGCGAGCGCGCCTGAGGCGGGGGCGGGCGAGGCATCCGTCGTGGAAGGCGAGTCTGCCGCCGATGGTGACGGTGACGCGGCGGACGCGGCTGATACAGCGGGACAGCCTGATACTGCGGCCCCAGCTGACGCGGCGGGAGAGGCTGATACGGCGGACTCAGCTGATGCGGCTGAGACGGGGGACGAGGCTGGGGTGGCGGGGAGTGCGGCTTGGGAGCGGTTGCGGGGGTGGGGATCGCAGGATGGGTGAGGTTGAAGGGGTTCGGCTGCAGAAGGTGTTGGCTCAGGCGGGGGTGGCTAGCCGGCGTAATGCGGAGATCTTGATCGAGCAGGGCAGGGTCGAGGTCGACGGGCAGGTGGTGACTGAGTTCGGGCGGCGGGTAGATCCGGCGGTTTCGGTGATCCGGGTTGATGGGGAGCGGATTCCGCCTACCAGCGCTCATGTGTACCTGGTGCTGAACAAGCCGCGTGGCGTTGTCTCCACGATGTCGGACCCGCAGGGGCGGCGCTGCCTGGCGGACTTCGTTGAGGAGCGGCCGGAGCGGCTCTTCCACATCGGCCGGCTCGACACCGACACCGAGGGGCTGCTGCTGCTCACGAATCATGGCGAGTTCGCGCATCGTCTGGCGCATCCGTCGTACGAGGTCTCCAAGACGTACGTCGCCGAAGTCGACGGCAACGTGAAGCCGGGAGTACTGCGCAGCCTCCTCGACGGCGTCGAGCTCGACGACGGACCGGCGCAGGCGGACACCGTCAAGGTGATCTCCAGCATCCGCGGCCGGACGCTGATCCAGATCAGCCTGCACGAGGGCCGCAACCGGATCGTCCGCCGCATGTTCGACGCGGTCGGTCACCCGGTCAAACGCCTCACCCGCACCGCCATCGGCCCGGTCCGCCGAGGCAACCTCCACACCGGCGAACTCCGCGAACTCGACCAGAAAGAACTAGGCCAACTCCTCGACCTGGTCGACCTCTAGACACCCCGACCCGTCGTACCGGCTGACCCCGTCGTACCGGGCGAGCCGGTGGGGTAGGTCGGCTTGTGGTGGGGGGCTACTCGCCGTTCAGGGCGCCCGTGGGGTTGGTGATGGTGCGGCGGAAGCGGAAGTGGGTGGGGTCGGTGAAGGAGGTGGGGACCTTGCCGAGGGGGTTGATGACGGTGGCGGTGCCGTTGGCGTGGCTTACGGCGTACAGGTAGCCCGCGCCGGTGTCTTTGTCGATGCCGAGGAGGAGGGTGCTTGCGCGGCCGCACTTCTCGGCGATCAGGGTTTCGAAGCCTTGCCAGGTCCGGGTTCGCACCTTCTTGACGATCGGTACGGCGGTCGCGCCGAGCGGGATCCGGATCGTGTAGAGCGCGCCGCCGCGGGTGTTCGCGAGGAACGTGTCGTACGTCGCCGTCTGGCTGATCAACGTCATCGTCTTGACCGCGTCGAACCCCTTGAAGACCTTGGCCTGACCCCAGCCCTGGTTCCACCGGTGGATCGTCCCGGACCACAGCGCGTAGTTGTTGGCCCGGTGCGACCCGTCGTCCGGGAAGTAGAACGACTCCTCGACATAGCTGATGCTCGGCGTCCACCCACCGCCGATCAGCGTCTGCTCGTACGTCTCCGGCGTGACGTCCGTCAGGTTGTCGCCGACATGGTAGTAGAAGTCGTACAGGCTGTTGCCGATCGTCACAGTGCCGAACCGGTGCTCGCCCTCGCTCGCGCCGGGCTCCCACGCGACCGACGTGGCCAGCCGCCCCTGCCCGTCCGGGAACAGGTCCTTCGGCCCGTCGACCGACTGTACGACGCTCGGCGGCGTGGTCGCGGAGATCTGCTGGAGCCGGTGACCGCCCGATGCCGTCACCGACCCCAGCCTGAGGCCACACGCGGCCGTTGTGCTGGCCGCTGCCGTCGGGACGAGTGTCGCCGCCAGCAGTACGGCGCTCAGCGTGCCTGCCAACCCAGGAAGTGTCCTCATACCCTCGTCGATGCACTGCGTCGCCAGAAAGTTACAGCGCCCGATCGAAGAAGCTCCGCACCAACTTGCGTACGGCGGTGATGCCGCAAGACGTACTGCCGATCAGCCGAGCCCGTGCGGCCGACGTGACCACACCAGCCGCCCACGTCAGGTCACCAGCAAAAGCGAAGGCGGGCGACGTGCTGGTCAGGATCGTGGAGGTGAGGACGGCGGTGAAGGTTCGTCTCCTCATGATGCCGACGCTGGCAGTCGCAACCCGTGGCGTCACTACTGTCGGCCGGACCTCCGCCCGAAGATCCACCTGCTGGTCCGGAGAGCGCTCAACTCGCAGTCGGTTGACATCAAAGGGATAACGCCGGGAAACGGCGCGCCTGAGACATGTCCCGGTTGTCGGAGGTGCCACGTACTGTGGGTGTGTGAACCGGCGAATCTTCGGTCTGGAGAACGAGTACGGCGTCACGTGTACCTTTCGCGGTCAGCGCCGACTGACCCCGGACGAGGTGGCGCGGTACCTGTTTCGGCGCGTCGTGTCCTGGGGGCGGAGCAGCAATGTCTTCCTCCGCAACGGGGCCCGGCTCTACCTCGACGTGGGCTCCCATCCGGAGTACGCGACCGGTGAGTGTGACTCGGTCACCGACCTGATCGCGCACGACAAGGCCGGTGAGCGGATCCTCGAGGGTCTGCTGGTGGACGCGCAGAAGCGGCTGCACGACGAGGGCATCTTCGGCGACGTGTACCTGTTCAAGAACAACACCGACTCGGCCGGCAACAGCTACGGCTGCCACGAGAACTACCTGGTCAGCCGGCACGGCGACTTCGCCAAGCTGGCCGACGTGCTGATCCCGTTCCTGGTCACCCGGCAGCTGATCTGCGGCGCCGGCAAGGTGCTGCAGACCCCGCGCGGCGCGGTGTACTCGGTCAGCCAGCGCGCCGAGCACATCTGGGAGGGCGTCTCCAGCGCGACCACACGGTCCCGGCCGATCATCAACACCCGCGACGAGCCGCACGCGGACGCCGAGCGCTTCCGCCGGCTGCACGTGATCGTCGGCGACTCGAACATGTCCGAGACCACGATGCTGCTCAAGGTGGCCAGCACCGATCTGGTGCTGCGGATGATCGAGGCCGGCATCGTGATGCGCGACCTGACCCTGGACAACCCGATCCGGGCGATCCGGGAGATCAGCCACGACATGACCGGCCGCCGCGAGGTCCGGCTGGCCAACGGCCGCGAGGCCAGCGCCCTCGACATCCAGACCGAGTACCTGACCAAGGCGCGCGACTTCGTCGACCGCCGCGAGCTCGGGACGCCGGCCGTCGAGCGGGCGCTCTCGCTGTGGGAGCGGACCCTGAAGGCGATCGAGTCCGGTGACCTGAGCGGTATCGAGCGCGAGATCGACTGGGTGATCAAGTACCGCCTGATCGAGCGCTACCGGCACCAGAACAACCTCGGCCTGGCCAGCCCGCGGGTCGCCCAGCTCGACCTGGCGTACCACGACATCCACCGCCCGCGCGGGCTGTACTACCTGCTCGAGCGCAAGGGCGCGGTCACCCGGGTGGTCGACGACCTGCGCATCTTCGAGGCCAAGTCGGTGCCGCCGCAGACGACCCGGGCGCGGCTGCGCGGTGAGTTCATCAAGCGCGCGCAGGAGCGCCGTCGCGACTTCACCGTCGACTGGGTGCACCTGAAGCTGAACGACCAGGCCCAGCGGACCGTGCTCTGCAAGGACCCGTTCAAGTCGCACGACGAGCGGGTCGAGAAGCTGATCGCCAGCATGTAGAAGCTGGGGGTCGTGGGGTGCACGGCGAGCGGTTGGGAAAACTGGTCGCGGGCCTGTGAGCCCTCCAGGTAGAACGGCGGCATGGCGATCGAGATCCGGCCGGTGACCCGAGCCGAGACGAAGGAGTACCTCCGCGCACTACCGTTCGTGAGCGGCCTGCCCCAGGAGGAGCCCGAACCGTCCGCCTGGTACGCCGGTGCGGCCGCTTGGCCACCGCAGATCCCCGCGACCGACGAGGCGCTCGAGCAGTATGTCGAGGAAATACAGAGCGACTGGTATCGGCCGCAGGCGGCATTCGTCGACGGCAAGGTCGCCGGGGCCTCGGGCATCGTGTCGGTCGAGATCACCGTCCCCGGACTGCAGCGGGTCCCGCTCGGCGGTGTCACCTCCACCGGAGTGCTTCCGACGTACCGGCGACGCGGGTTGCTGCGGAAGATCATGACCGCGATGCTCGACGACTGCCGGGAGCGCGGCGAGTTCCTCGCTGGGCTCAGTGCGAGTGAAGCCACGATCTACGGGCGATACGGGTTCGGGCCTGCGACGTTCCAGCAGCGGTGGGAGCTACGTCGTACTGACGCCGCGTTCCGCGACACGTTCGACGACCCCGGCTCGCTGCAGCTGGTGGAGGCGCCGATCGCTGCGGGTGCGTGGGCGACGCTGCATGAGCAGGTCCGGGCTGAACGGGTCGGTGAGATCAGCACACTACCGGGCAAGTGGGAGGGGCTTGGCGCGGCCGGACTGCCTGCGGACGGCTCTGGCCCGGCCCACCATCTCCTGCACCTCAACGCGTCGGGTGAGGTAGACGGCGCGGCCCTGTTCCGTCTGCCGTGGTCTGCGGACCCTGCGCAGGCCGGTGCGTTGCAGGTCTCGGCCTTTGAGACGCTGAACCTCGGCGCCTATCGCGCTCTATGGGGGCTGCTGACCGACTTCGACCTGACAAACAGGGTCGTCGCTGCCAAGCGTCCCGTCGACGAGCCGCTCCGCTGGATGCTGAAGAACTCACGGGCAATAAAGGTGACTCGGGCGCGGGACAACCTGTGGCTGCGGCTCCTCGACGTACAGGCAGCTCTGGAAGCTCGCGCGTACGCCGGTGCCGGTTCGCTGGTCCTGGACCTGTCAGACGACCTGTACGGGTCGAACGCGAGGAAGTGGCGGCTGGACGCCGGTCCCGATGGAGCGACCTGTACGGCGGTGTCCGGTGCGTCAGCGGATATCAGCCTCACGGTGGCGGAGCTGGGCTCCCTGTACCTCGGTGGCGTCAGTCCTGTGGTGCTCCTGCATGCGGGGCGGCTCGCCGAGCACACAGCTGGGGCGGTGTCCGTGCTGGACGCCCTACTGCGTCAGGACCGGGCTCCGCACAACGCTGTCGGCTTCTGAGGGCTGTGACTGTGCGTGGTGTGACTCAACGGTGACGCGGGCAGCGGGCGGTGTGGTTGCGCGTGCAGGCTAGGGTGGGCGCGTTGTTGACCGTGAGTCGAGCGGCGCGGATCGCGCCGGGATGTTTCGAGGTGCTCGTTTCGTGCGCAAGTTGTTGAGTCTGGTCGCGGTGGTCGCGCTCGGGTCCGGGCTGGCCGCCTGTGGCTCCGACGAACCGGAGTTCGGAGCCGGTGGGGTCAAGGTGACCTCGGAGTTCGGCCAGAAGCCGACCGTCACCCACCGCGAAGGTGACCCGGACAAGACCCTGGTGACCGAGGTCCTCAAGGAGGGCGACGGGCCGGCGGTCAAGAAGGGCGAGCTGCTCACCGCGAACTACCTCGGCCAGATCTGGCGCGACGGCAAGGTCTTCGACAACTCCTACGACCGCGGTGCGCCGGCGTCGTTCCCGATCGGGGTCGGCGGCGTCATCGCCGGCTGGGACGAGGCCCTGGTCGGCAAGAAGATCGGCAGCCGGGTGATGCTGTCCATCCCGGCCGACAAGGGCTACGGTCCGGCCGGCGGTAACGAGAAGGCGGGCATCACCAAGGACGACACGCTGATCTTCGTCGTCGACCTGGTCGGCTCGGCCGCCAACGACACCCCGCTGGACGCCACTCCGGCGGCCTCGGCGGCGAGTGCGATCAAGGTCACCGGCGCGCTGAACGCGGAGCCGAAGGTGACGGTTCCGGCGGGCATCAAGGCGCCGGCGAAGCCGGGCAAGCCGGTCGTGTTCGCCACCGGCAAGGGCAAGCCGATCGAGAAGGGCAGCCAGCTGATCGGCCGGTACGTCGTGTTCGACTACGCCGGCAAGAAGCAGGCCAGCACCTGGGACGGCCAGCCCGCGGCGCAGGGTCAGCCCGCGCAGCCGGGTGCCCCGACCGACCAGCTCCAGGTGGGCCCCGGCCCGAACGGTCAGACCGGCCCGCTGGACGCCCTCGCCGGCATCCCGATCGGCAGCCGCGTCCTCGTCGAGCTCCCGCCGTCCAAGGACGCCTCCGGCAAGGCCATCAGCGCCTTCGCGGTCATCGACGTACTGAACGCCTTCCCGGCCCCGAAGCAGCAGGGTCAGTAAGCGGCCTTCGGCCGGGTGGTGGAGGTAGTTCCCGGCCAGGGGCAGTAACTCCAGGCGTTGCGAAGGCCGGTCTCCCGTTGGGAGGCCGGCCTTCGGCCTGTCTAGCGGCGGAACCAGCGGTTGGTGTCTGGGTGGAAGGTGAGGGCCAGGGCCGCCGCCAGGGCGCTCAGGTGGACTGCGCGGAGACCGGCCGACAGGACGAACATCGGGGACCAGTTCAGGTCGGCGAGGTGGTGGTCGGCGAGCCAGGTGATGGGTTCGTAGATGAGGGACGCAAGGCCGACGGTGCCCAGGAGGCCGGCCAGCAGGTAGCGGGACCACGGGACGCCGTGGCGGAAGTAGCGGTCGATGGTGACGAAGAGGGCGCCGTACACGAGGGCGCGGACGGAGAGCTGGGCCGCGAGGGCAGGAAGGGAAGCATCCGCCTGGGTCGCGCCCACGATGGATTCCGCGACCCCCGCACCGATGGCGAGCAACCACATCAGGGTCGCCCACCGGGCAGTCAGCGGGGCTTCAACTGCAGTGATGGTTGCCATGCTCCCAGCGTCGCCGCCGGAGCCCTGAGCTTCAGGAGTACTGCGACCACACCCGAGGTGGACGTACCCCCACCGATCACCCTCGCTCCGGCGCTACCCCACGCTGCTGCGGCCGCCGTACTGCCGACTGATGCCCCGCATCGGCCTGGACACGGGAGCCGGGAGTCGACAGCACCGCCTGAGTATTGTCCAAACGCCTGTGGAACTCGTGCTGCCCGGCGACGTACGCCATCAGGTCGATGTCCTGCGGCAACTTCGGCGCCGCCCCGAAGATGCGGGTGTGCGAAGCGGCCAGCAGGACTCTGATCGTCGCGTCCCCACCGCGCTGGTACTCCGGCCCCTGGTACAGGTAGTACTCCGCCGCCGTGAACGCCCGCCGCGCGGCCGGGTCCGCGACCAGGTCCGCTCGGCCCTCGGCCCGCTGCGTCTCCAGGTCGCCCAGCACGGTGAAGGCCTCCTGCTGCAGAGCCCGCCGGTCGGCTTCCAGCCCGGTCATCGTGCACCAGATCCCTTCGGGCGGAACGGGGATCCCGTACGCCTCGGCGGCGGCGCTCCCGCGCATCAGCACGTTCCCCGGGATCGTCCGGCCGTCCGGCAACCGCACGTGGTTCTGGAGCATCTCGACGCGGGGCGGCAGCTCGGCCTGGAACCGTGCCTCGATGAGCGCGCCGAGCCGGGCCGCCGTCCGACTGCCAGGGGTCTCGGCGACCCGGACCACCAGACCGGTGGCCGGGTCGGTCGTCAGCTCCCGCCGACGGCCCGGACCGAAGCGATCCAGCATGCGATGGCCACCGATCGGGCTGTGGTACTGCTCGAGCTCGGCGCCGGGGCTCTGACCCTCGGCTGTCTGCGCGAGCTGATACCGCCACTCCGCGAGGTCGCGGTACAGCTGCACGAAGGCCATTGATCGCTCGCCCGGCGTCGACAGCCGGTCGAGCGTCCCGCTCAGCCGCTCCAGCGCTTGGTTGGCGGCGGCTGCCTGGAAGTCGGCGAACCGCGCTTTCTGGTCCCAGACCGCCGGGTTGTTCGTCGTCTTGATGAACTCGGGTGTCGGGAAGCTCGCGGCGGTGATGATCACGGCACGTCTACCAGGCCGGCGGCGTGGCGGCCGGAGGCGGCGGCGGCTTCGAAGTAGGCGCGGTCGGCGTCCAGGTCGCGGCCCATCGTCGACAGCTTCACCGGTGCTGCGCGCATGGCGTCGTACAGGCCGTCTACTCCCACGCGGACGACGCGGTGCCGGGCCTTCAGTGGCTCGGCGGCGTCCCGGACCGCGTCGCCGAACTCGCCCGGCAGGTCGGGTACGACGACATCCGCCGGCTGCAACGCCACCCGGCCGTACGCGGTCAGGCTGTGGTGCGAGATCCCGCGGTGTCGCGGACGCGGGTCGGCCTCGGAGATCCGCAGCGACGCCACAGCCCGCCCACCCAGCGTGCCCACCGCGTTGACTGCCTCACCGGACTGCACCCCGGAGAACCCCCACCGCGTCCCAGTCCCCAGGTTGCCCGGCCCCTGCGTCAGTACGACGACCTCCGCCGCCAGCACGTGTACGGCGGTCAGCAGCCCGGTGTGGACCGTGACAGCCTCCCGGTCCCCGCCGTACGCCTGTCCGACGGTCACAGTCCCACCCAGCCACCCACTGTCCCGCAGGGCCGCCACGGTCCGCGAGAACGCCAGCGGCAGCGCCCCACCGTCCGTCATCACGTACACCACCCGAGTGGTCGGCCGAGCCTCGTAAACACCGGCCAGTACGGCGGGGAGCGCCGAGTGGAGGTCCGCCACGACGACCGGCGTACCGAACAGGTCGTCCGCGTCGCGCAGCACATCGTGGTCGGGGGAGTCCTGCTCGTCCGCACCCAGCACCATCGCCTGCAGCGGCGTGTAGCGAGCCTTGACCAGGTGCCCGTGCTCCGGTGGGTCCTCGGGCAGCCGGTCCGGTACGGCGACCACCAACGCGTACCCGCCCGTCCCCAGGCCCTTGTCGAGCGCGCCGACGTTCAGCAGCACCCGGTCGCCGGCCACCGGCGTACCGACGAGTTCCGGGTAGGCGAGCGCGCGCACAGCCTGCGAACCGACCGTCACTGTCAGCTCGACAGCGCCCGCCCAGCTCCGCCCGACCTCACGCACCACACCGTCACGCCACCGAATCACAGGGCGACTGTAGTGCCTCGTACAGCGCCTCGAAGGTGTGTTCGAAGATTTCGGTGCGGGAGGGCGGGTTTTGACGCTTTCAGGCCGTAAGGTGGTCGGGTGTCGGCGCGGAAGAGTGAGCGACTGCTCAACGTGGTCATCTGCCTGCTGGTCGCGCGCACCTACGTGACCAAGGAACGCATCCGCGAGGTGGTCGAGGGGTACGCGGGCCAGACCGACGACGCCTTCGAGAAGATGTTCGAGCGGGACAAGGACGAGCTGCGCGACCTCGGCATCCCGATCGAGATGGGCACCATCGACAAGTTCTTCTCCGACGAGGTCGGCTACCGGATCCGCCGGGATGTCTTCGAGCTGCCCGAGGTCCACCTGGAGCCGGACGAGGCCGCCGTCCTCGGTGTCGCCGCCCGGGTCTGGCAGCACGCCAGCCTGGCCGAGGCGACCACGTCGGCCGTGCTCAAGCTGAAGGCGGCCGGGATCCAGACCGACCAGTCCGCGCTGAGCGCGATCGAGCCGCACGTCGGCGCGTCCGAGCCGGCCTTCGACCCGCTGTGGTCGGCCGTGGTCAGCCGGACCGCCGTACGGTTCCAGCACCTGCGCAGCGGCGCGTCGGAGCCGACCACGCGGACCCTGGAGCCGTGGGGGATCGTCTCCTGGCACGGCCGCTGGTACGTCGTGGGCCGCGACCGCGACCGTCAGGCGACCCGGATGTTCCGGCTGTCCCGGATCGGCGGGGACGTGAAGACGGTCGGCGAGCCGGGCGCGTTCACGGTGCCGGAGGGCACCGACCTGCGCTCGCTGGTGTCCGAGCTGGCGCCGCCGCGACCGACGTCGGAGGCGAAGGTGCGGGCGCGCACCGGTTCCTGCGTCAGCCTGCGGCGCCGAGCGAACGCGATCGAGCCGTACGAGGAGGGCTGGGACCTCCTGCACGTCCCGTACGCCGACTCCGGCGTGCTGGCTGAGGAGATTGCCTCCTACGGGCCCGACGCGGTCGTAGAGGGGCCTGGCGACGTACTGGATGGCGTGCTCTGGAGACTCCGGACGGTGGCTGGGGTATGAGTAATGCGCGTGACCAGGTGCAGCGGTTGCTGGCACTGGTGCCTTACCTGCGCGAGAACGACGGTGCGCGCGTCGACGACGTCGCCAAGGAGTTCGGCGTCCGGCCGAAGCAGATCATCGCGGACCTGAAGGTGCTGTGGTTCTGCGGGCTGCCCGGTGCGCAGATGGGCGACCTGATCGAGATCGACATCGAGGCGGCCGAGGGCGACGGCGTCATCCACATCAACAACGCCGACTACCTGGCCCGTCCGCTGCGGCTGGCCGCGGACGAGGCGCTCGCGCTGCTGACCGCGCTCCGGACCCTGCGCGAGGTGACTGCGGGGAGCGACCGGGACGCCGTCGACCGGGCGATCGCCAAGCTCGAGCGCGCCGCGGGTGAGGCCGCGGCGGCGAGCGAGGGCGCGGCGGCCCATGTGCACGTCGAGCCGGCCGCGCCGGAGATCGCCGAGACGGTCAACCGGGCCCTGGCTGCGAAGCGTCGCCTGCATCTGACGTACGACGTACCGTCGCGTGACGAGACCACCGAGCGCGATGTGGACCCGATGCGCCTGGTCGTGTCCGAGGGGCGCACGTACCTGGAAGCCTGGTGCCGGCTGGCCGAGGACGTCCGGCTGTTCCGCCTGGACCGGATCGCCGCCGTGAAGCTGCTCGAGCTGCCGAGCGAGCCGCCGCCGGAGGCGACCCCGCGGGACCTGTCGAACGGCATGTTCCAGCCGTCCGAGCGGGACCTGCTGGCCACCATCCGGCTCGCGCCGCCGGCCCGCTGGGTGGCCGAGTACTACCCGAACGAGTCGGTCGAGGAAGGCCCGGACAACTCCCTGATCGTCAAGCTCCGCGTCGCCGACACCGGCTGGCTCCAGCGCCTCGTCCTCCGCCTGGGCGGCGCCGCCACGGTCCTGGACCCACCCGACCTGACGATCCAAATAGCCGCCACAGCCCGCGAAGCCCTCTCGGCGTACGACGACCCGCCCTGACCCAGCCCTCGAATGCGGGTGGGTAGGGCTAGCCCTGGCTGAGGTGCTTTTCCAGGGGAGCGCGGAAGCGGGGAGTCACGCGGACGCCGGAGAGCCAGGCGGTCCAGCGGGCGGCTTCTGACTCGACCAGGGCGACGGTGTCCGCGCCGACGTCCTCCAGGAGTTGGTAGCGGACTTCGCCGGACTCTGGCTGGCCCCAGCCGCCGATGATGCGGCCGTCGGCCCAGACGGTCGGGCCGACGTTGCCGGTGTTGTCGAAGAGCTTCGCCTTGTGCTCGCCGAGGTACCAGTCCCGGTCCTTCCAGCCCATCGGCGTCGGGTCGAGAGCAGGCAGGAACGACACCCACGGCTCCACCGGCACCTCACGCGCCTCGTCGCCCGGCAGCACGTAGCCGACCTGCCCGTCCAGGTCCACCTCGACCGCCTCGACCGCAGCCAGCGCCTTCTTCGTCTGACCGCCCGTCCAACCAGCCCACCACTGCAGATCGGCCGCCGTACCCGGGCCGAACGACGACAGCCACGCCCGAGCCAGCGTCACCCGCGCCTCCTCGGCCGCGAGCTTGTCACCGAGCCCGCCCGGGACCCAGTCCTCAGCAGGCGACCACTGGTGCTGGCTGCTCAGCCACGTCCCCAGCGGCCGTCCACGTACGATCCGACCCTCAGCTGACAGCTGGAACAGCACACGGCTCGTCACGTACGGCTGAGCGGCGTACGCCTTGCCCTCTGCCATGCTGAGCCGGCTCCGCAGCCGCGGCTCGTCCGCAGACAGCTCCTGGGCGGTCGCAGACCCGCGCAGCGTCAGCGCAGTAGCGGTTGACTCCTCGACTGCCCGCAGCCACTTCCCGGAGGCGTCCAAGTCCGGCGCGATCCCCGCCTCGGTCAGGTGCTTGACCAGCAACTTCCGCTGCTTGACCGCGATGTCGTCCGTGCACGCCGCCTGCACGACCGGCGCGAACGCAGTGGGTACGACGAACACCGTACGGCGCATGCCGAGCATCCGGATCAGCGTCCGATCGTCGTACAGTGCACGCTCCGTGCCCGCCACCTCACTGCCAGGCACCCGAGCAGCGATGGACAGGTGGACGGTGGCGGGATCGGTGGCGTGCAGGGCGACGACGGACGCGGCCGCCTCGACCGGGTCCGCGGCCTGGACGTCCGGCCCGAGCCGGTGCCGCCGGCCGATCCGCGTCCGCCGCTCCTCGACCCCGATCCGCAACATCCAGCCCCCTCGCCGTACCGAAAGTTTCCGTGTTTCCACGCTCGCGGAAGCAGTCTGCCCGCTCACCGGCCGACCGGCAGCCCCGTTGGCCGCGTCGGCTGCGCGACACCCGGTTTTACCATCACGTTCCGGCACCGTTGTCCACCGAGACTCCCCGCGGGACGTGGGCGATCACCGGGAACCGGCTAGGCTCCTGGGTATGTACTGGTTCCTGCTCTTCCTCGGTGTGGTGGCGGTGTGGCTGCTCGTCCTCGCCCTGCTCGCGAAGAGGCTGTGGGGCCAGGGCAAGGCGCTGACGCGTGAGTTGGTCGCCGCCCAGTCCAAGCTGGACGCCGCGATGTCCACGTCCGGGTCTGGACAGACCCGCGAGGATGCGCGAGCACCGGCGTAGTATTCGGCCCACGTTCGCACGCTCGAGCCACGACCTAGACGTTTTGTGAAAGGGAGATCGACATGGCACCACTCATCGGTATGCCCCAGGGCGCGGAGTGGCTGATCATCCTCGCCATCGTCGTGCTGCTGTTCGGATCGGCCAAGCTGCCGGCTCTGGTGAAGCAGCTCGGCAAGTCGAAGAAGATCTGGGAGGAAGAGGTCGGCCCGAAGAAGAAGGAGCCGGAGCTGACCGAGGGCACCACCCAGCCGGCCCAGGCGCCGACCCAGCAGGCGGCCCCCCAGGCCCAGCCGCAGGCGGCCCAGCAGCCGAACCAGGTGAACGGCCAGGCGCCGGGCGACGGCCTGCCGCCGACGCACACGGCCAACTGAGCCGAGCACCCGCCGGTGTCATTGGTGAAGATCGGACGGCGTAAGGAACCCAAGGAGCGCCGTCCGAAGGACGACGAGGGTCGAATGACCCTGCGCGAGCACATCATCGAGCTGCGCAACCGGCTGGTGATCAGTGTGCTCGCGATCGTGGCCGGGACGATCGTGGGCTGGATCTTCTACAACCAGGCCTTCGACTTCCTGACCAAGCCGTTCCTGACCAGCGTCGCCGAGATGGCCAAGGACGCGGGCAACACGAAGACCCCACAGCTGACCTTCCCCGGTGTCGGCAACGCGCTGACGTTCCGGATCAAGATCTCGGCGCTGTTCGGCCTGATCCTGGCCGCGCCGGTCTGGCTGTACCAGCTGTGGGCGTTCATCGCGCCCGGCCTGCACCGCAACGAGCGGAAGTGGGCCTACGTCTTCTCGGCGCTCGCCACACCGCTGTTCGCCGGCGGTATCTGGGTGGCCTACTGGACGCTGCCGAAGGGCATCGAGATCCTGCTGGGCTTCACCCCGCTGGACATCCAGAACCTGGTTGAGCTGCCCGACTACCTCGACTTCGTGCTGCGCACGATGCTCGTGTTCGGGGTCGCGTTCCTGATCCCGCTGGTCGTCGTGCTGCTGAACATCCTGGGCATCGTCCCGGGCGCCGCGCTGGGCCGGTTCCGGCCGTACATCGTGCTGGTCATCTTCGTGTTCGCGGCGGTCGCGACCCCGTCCGGCGACCCGTTCACGATGTGCCTGCTGGCGATCCCGATGTGCGTGCTGTTCTTCATCGCCGAGGTGATCTCCCGCCTCAACGACCGCCGCCGGGCCCGCAAGACCGAGGAACTCCTGGCCGACTGATGAGCAGGAAGATCGCGCTGGTGGTCAACCCGACCTCCGGCAAGGGCCTCGGTGCCCGGGTGGCGCCGGTCGTTCGCGGGCGGCTGGAGGCTGCGGGGCTCACCGTCGACGAGTACTCGACGACCTGCGCCGAGGACGTCGGGCGGATCTCCGCGGACGTGATCGCCTCCGGCGCCGACGCGGTCGCGCTGATCGGCGGCGACGGCACCGTCCACCTCGGCGCCCAGGTGCTGGCCAAGTCCGGGATGCCGTTCGGCGTGATCCCGGCCGGCACCGGCAACGACTTCGCCCGCGGGATCGGCGTACCGCTGAAGGATCCGGCCGCGGCGGCCGACCTGATCGTGGCCGGCAACACCCGGGCCGTCGACCTCGCGGTGGCCAAGGACGAGTACATCACCACCGTCGTGGCCGGCGGGTTCGACTCCCTGGTGAACAAGCGGGCCAACGCGATGAGCTGGCCGAAGGGCAACTCCCGCTACACCGTCGCCACTCTGGCTGAACTGCGCACCTTCACCCCGCTCGAGTACGTCGTGACCGTCGACGGCCAGGTGATCGAGACCAAGGCCATGCTGGTCGCGGTCGGCACCGGGCCGACGTACGGCGGGGGACTGCAGATCTGCGCCGGCGCCGAGATCGACGACGGCCTGCTGGACGTCACGATCATCTCGCCGATCTCCCGGCTGACCCTGCTTCAGCTGTTCCCGAAGCTCGCCAAGGGCACGCATGTCGGCGACCCCCGGCTGGTGACGCTGCGCGGCAAGTCGGTCCGGATCGAGTCGCCCGGCATCACCGCGTACGCCGACGGCGAGCCGCTCGGCCCGCTCCCGGTCGACATCGCGATCGCCCCGGGCGCGCTCACCGTCCTCGCTTGAGACACAACCTTCATCTTCAGCTCTGTCGAGTCAGGGCATCGCCCGCGGTCGCCGTCGTACCCCGGGAGTCGCGCGCTGCCGCCGGACTCGACGACCCTGTCACCTGGACTGAGGCGGACGGCCAGGCCATCACAACTGCGCGACCTGCGCCCCGGTGAGCGTGAGCCGGGTGCTGCGACCGCGATTGTGATGACCTGGGCGTCCGGCACTCACACCGACGGCTCGACCCGCGACGTCCGCCCGTCCGCCTCCGCCCGCTGGCGGAGCATCGACAGGCTGACTGCGAGGTTGTCCAGGACCTCGGCGGGGAGGATCGAGCCGACCCAGATGCGGAGCTCCGACTCGACCGTGGGGGTCGCGGCCGCGAGGATCCGCTCGCCTTCCGGGGTGAGTGTGACCAGGGACGAGCGGCGGTCGTGCGGGTTCGCCGTACGGCGGACGCGCCCGGTGGACTCGAGCCGGTCGACGGCCTTGCTGGTCGCGCCGACGGTGATCGCCATCTCTTGGGCCAGGTCGTAGACGCGGGCGGACCCGCGCGCCGCGATGAACCGGAGGAACTCGAACTGGCCCAACGGCAGGTCGTGCTCCGCCTTCAGCCGGGCATCGAGCACGTTGTAGAGCCGCGTCTCCAGCCGGACCAGGTCCGTGAACAGTGCTGTGAGATCGGTCACTCGGCATCCTAGGGAATGAGCAGCGGAGGAATCTGGTTACGAGGAACTATATTCCTTGGAATCTATCGGAGGATGACGATGACCCACGAACAACGCGCCGCGGCGCGAGCCATGATGACCAAGGGCGACCTGGGCCGGACGGCGGCGCAGCAGCGGGCCGAGTTCGACGAGCTGTTCGCGACCCGGCCGCTGGGCGACGATGTCACGCTGATGCAGCGCACTCTCGGCGGCGTCCCGGCGCTGGACGTCAACGTCGCCGGGGCAGACGGTGACGCGGTGATCTTCTACCTGCACGGCGGCGGGTACGTCGTCGGCTCGGCCCGGACCGGCGCCAACCTTGCGGCCCCGCTGGCCCGTCGTACCGGCTTTCACGCAGTCTCTCTGGACTACCGCCTCGCGCCGGAGCATCCCTTCCCGGCTGCGCTGAATGACGCGTTGGCGGCGTACAAGGCACTCCTGGAGACCGGCCGTCCGATCGTGATCGCGGCCGACTCTGCTGGTGGTGGGCTGGCCCTGGCCACCATGCTGGCTGCGAGACGCCAAGACCTCCGGCTGCCTGCCGCTGCCGCTGTCTTCTCGCCCTGGGCAGACCTGACGCTGTCCGGCGCGAGCATGGACAGCCGCGGCGACTTCGACCCGCTCTTCAGTCGCGCCCACATGCAGGAGTACGCCGACCACTACCTCGCCGGCCAAGACCCCAAGAACGACCTGGCCAGCCCGCTCCTGGCCAACCTGACCGGCCTCCCACCCCTCCTGATCCAGGTCGGCACCGCCGAAGTCCTCCTCGACGACGCCCTCCGCCTGGCCACCCACGCCGCCGAACAGGACGTCGATGTAAGCCTCGACGTAGTAGCCGGCGCACCCCACGTCTACCAGCTCATGGCAGGCCTGTTGGACGAGGCCGACGAGGCGCTCGACCACGCCGCCCGGTTTCTTGGGGGTGCTGTCGCATAGATTGGGGGTATGAGCACTCCGTCCGAGAAGTACGCCGTGTTTCGCTCGGACCAGGAGCATCCGGCTGTTGTGGAGTTCAGACGGCTCTACGACTTCGAGCTCGACGAGTTCCAGCTGCGGGCGTGTGCGGCGCTGGAGGACGGGCATCAGGTGCTGGTGGCGGCGCCGACCGGGTCCGGGAAGACGCTGGTCGGCGAGTTCGCCGTCCACCTGGCCCTGCAGCGCGGACAGAAGTGCTTCTACACCACCCCGATCAAGGCGCTGAGCAACCAGAAGTACGCCGACCTGGTCAGCCGGTACGGCGCCGACAAGGTCGGCCTGCTCACCGGTGACAACTCGATCAACTCCGAGGCCCCGATCGTCGTGATGACGACCGAGGTGCTGCGGAACATGCTGTACGCCGGATCCAACACCCTGCTCGGCCTGTCGTACGTCGTGATGGACGAGGTGCACTACCTCGCCGACCGGTCCCGCGGCGCGGTCTGGGAAGAGGTGCTGATCCACCTGCCGGACTCGGTCTCGGTGGTGTCGTTGTCCGCGACCGTGAGCAACGCCGAGGAGTTCGGCGACTGGCTGGAGACCGTCCGCGGCAACACCGTCGTCGTACTGGAGGAGAAGCGGCCGGTGCCGCTGTTCCAGCACGTGATGGTGGGCAAGCGGCTGCACGACCTGTTCGCCGGGGAGGCGCCGACCGCGCGCGTCGGCGCGCCCGCGAAGCCTTCGAAGTCGGGTAATCCCGCCAAGGCGTCGCAGCCCGATCTGAAGGACCTGGTCAACCCGCAGCTGGTCCGGATCGCCCGCGACGACAACCGGGTCTTCCGCGACGACTCGCGCAAACCACGCCGGCGGCGCGACCTGCCGAAGAACCGCCCCAGCCGGACGCACTTCACGCCGTACCGGTCCGATGTGGTCGAGGAGCTGGACGCGGGCGCGTTGCTGCCGGCGATCTACTTCATCTTCTCCCGCAAGGGCTGCGAGGACGCGATGGTCCAGTGCCTGCGGTCCGGCCTGCGGCTGACCAAGCCGCACGAGCGGGACGAGATCAAGCGGGTGCTGGCCGAGCGGACCGCGGACCTGCCGGACGAGGACCTCGGCGTGCTCGGGTACCACGACTTCGCCGAGGCGCTCAGCCGCGGGATCGCCGCGCACCACGCGGGCATGCTGGCGGCCTTCAAGGAGGTCGTGGAGGAGCTGTTCGCGCGCGGCCTGATCAAGGTCGTGTTCGCCACCGAGACGCTTGCCCTGGGCATCAACATGCCGGCCCGCACCGTCGTCCTCGAGAAGCTGTCCAAGTGGAACGGCGAGGCGCACGTCGACATCACGCCGGGGGAGTACACCCAGCTGACCGGCCGGGCCGGACGGCGTGGGATCGACGTCGAGGGGCACGCGGTCGTGCTCTGGCAGCCCGGGTTCGATCCGCGCGCCGTGGCCGGCCTGGCCAGCACCCGTACGTATCCGCTCCGCTCGTCGTTCTCCCCGTCGTACAACATGGCCGTCAACCTGGTCCGCCAAGTCGGCCGGACCAGGGCGCGCGACATGCTGGAGCTGTCGTTCGCGCAGTTCCAGTCCGACCAGGCTGTGGTCGGGCTGGCCCGGCAGGTGCACCGCAACACCGAGGCGCTCGAGGGGTACAAGGAGTCCATCGACTGCCACCTCGGCGACTTCCTCGAGTACGCCGACCTGCGCCGGCGGATCAGTGAGCGTGAGGCGTCGGGGTCGAAGCGGCGCAAGCTGGATCGCCGGATCGAGGCGCAGGAGTCGATCGAGAAGCTGCGGATCGGCGACATCATCCGGATCCCGGCCGGGCGCAGCGCGGGCTTCGCGCTGGTGCTCGACCCGGGGATGCGCTCGGAGCGGGAGGGCCCGCGGCCGACCGTGCTGACGCTGGACCGTCAGGTCCGCAAGCTGTCGATGATCGACTTCCCGACGCCGGTCGAGGCGATCGGGAACCTGCGGATCCCGAAGAAGTTCAACCCTCGCAACCCGCAGCAGCGCCGCGAGCTGGCCCAGGTGCTGCGGAATCGCACCGACATGCTGGGGGAGGACGGCCCGCCGTCGCGCACCCGTGGTCGTGACGCGGTCAGTCACGCGGACGACCCGGAGTTGCAGGAGATGCGGGCCCAGTTGCGCGCGCATCCGTGCCACGGCTGCTCGGATCGCGAGGACCACGCCCGCTGGGCCGAGCGGTACTTCCGGCTCGACCGGGAGAACCGCGACGTACAGCGGAAGATCGAGCAGCGGACGAACACGATCGCCCGCCAGTTCGACCGGGTCTGCCAGGTCCTGGACGCCCTGCACTACCTGGACGGCGACAAGACCACGGAGGCCGGCGACCGGCTGGCGCGGATCTACACCGAGCTCGACCTGGTCGCCGCGGAGTGCCTGCGCCAAGGCGTGTTCGACAACCTGACCGTGCCCGAGCTGGCCGCGTGCCTGGCTGCGCTGGTCTACGAGTCGCGGGCCAAGGACGAGCCGACGTCACCACGGTTGCCGCGTGGCGACGTACGGCAGGCGCTGGAGCGGATGGGGTCGATCTGGCGGGACCTGTCGGCGCTGGAGCGCGACATGCGTGTCGACTTCCTGCGGTCGATGGATCTCGGGTTCTGCTGGCCGGCGTTCCGGTGGGCGTCGGGTGCTTCGCTGGCCGAGGTGCTGTACGAGTCCGACCTCGCCGCGGGGGACTTCGTTCGTTGGGTGAAGCAACTGATCGACCTCACCGAGCAGGTCGCCGACGCCGCCGGTGACAGCGAGCTGCGCAGCACCGCACGTGCGGTCGTGGACCAGATCCGCCGCGGTGTGATCTCGTACGCGTCGATGGTCGACGAGCCCTAGAACGAACCCGCGCGGTGAGAGACTCCTCAGGCACTACCCCCTGCCGTGACACCTGAAGGAGAACACGTTCGTGGAGCTGACGCGCCGCAACCTCGGGAAGTTCGCAGTCGCAACCGGGGCGGCCGCCGCCGTCGGCACCGGCGTGGGGACGACGTTGCTCAGTCGTTCCGCCGATGCCGCCGCGACCTGGAAGACCACCGGCACCGCGGTCTCCGCGCTGGCCGGCTTCGACACCCAGGTGAAGACCTTCATGCAGGCCCGCGGGATCACCGGCGGCCAGCTCGCGGTCACCTACAAGGGCCGCCTGGTGCTTGCCCGCGGCTACAGTACGTCGACCACGCTGGACGTCCAGCCGACCTCGCTGTTCCGGATCGCGAGCGTGTCGAAGTCGATCACCGCGGCCGCGATCATGAAGCTGGTGCAGGACGGCAAACTGAGCCTGTCCACGCCGGTCACGAAGATCCTCACCATCACCCCGCCGACCGGCCAGACCCGGGACGCGCGCTGGTCGTCGGTGACGATCAAGCGGCTGCTGCAGCACCTCGGCGGCTGGGACCGCGACCTGTCCGGTGACCCGAACTTCAAGGACGCCACCATCTCCAGGGCGCTGAACGTGCCGATGGAGCTCAAGCACGCCGACGTGATCAAGTACATGGCCGGCCAGCCGATCAACTACGCGCCCGGCACCAAGGTCGCCTACTCGAACTTCGGCTACGTGCTGGCCGGCCGGGTGATCGAGAAGGTCAGCGGCATGAGCTACGCGACCTACGTCCAGCAGAAGCTGCTGACCCCGTTGAAGATCACGCGGATGGCGCTCGGCTGGAGCATCGCCAAGCACACCGGTGAGGTGCCGTACGAGTCGCAGTACACCGGCAAGACCGTGCTCGACAACACCGGCGCGACGGTGGCATCGCCGTACGGGACGTTCAGCATGCGGATCCAGGACGCGAACGGCGGCTGGATCGCGAGCGCGCCGGACCTGGTCCGCTGGGCGCGGATGTTCGACGCGTCGTCCTCGGTGCTGAACTCCACCTCGCTGAACGCGATCTGGGCGAAGCCGGAGACCGGGATCGCCAACGGCTGGTACTACGGCCTCGGCTGGCAGGTGCGGCCGACGTCGGGTGGCACCGGGCGCAACACCTGGCACACCGGCAGCCTGCCCGGCACCTACAGCCTGCTGGTCCGGACCTCCTCCGGGATGAGCTGGGCGGCCATCTTCAACCGCCGCGACGACGCCAGCGGCAAGTCGTACGCCGACATCGACGCGGCAATGTGGACCGCGGCCAACGGCGTCAAGACCTGGCCCACCCACGACTACTTCTCGAAGTACTTCAGCTAAAACATCAACGCTCGGAAGTGTGGGGTGCTCACCTGCGCCTCACCTGCCATCGAGGTCAGTACGGCGCGGACGGTGTCGATCGCGTCGTCGCCGTACTGCCTTCGGAGTTTTCGCTCGTAGGCCTGGTGGAACTTCCGGGCCGCCTTGAGCGCCGCCTCGCCGCGAGGGGTGAGGTGCAGCAGCCGCGCGCGGGCGTCGGACGGGTCGGGGCGCCGTTCGACGTACCCGCGCCGTTCCATGTCGTCGACGATCTGGCTCGCGCCCTGCTTGGTGATCTCCAGCCGCGCCGCGAGCCCGCTGATGCTCGTCGGCCCGGCGTCCAGCGTGCGCAGCACGAACCCGTCCGACCGGCCCTGGTCGTCGAACCCCTGCCCGGCCGTGTCGGCCCGCAGCGCTCGGACGAACTCCTGCTCGGCCAGCACCAGCAGGATCCCGAAATCAGGCTTGCCAGATCGTGTCATGGGCTCCATGATAGTCAAGCTGGCTTGGTCAAGTCAGCTTGACTAAATCTCGATGCTCGACTAAATCTCGATGCTCGACTAAATCTCGATGCTCGACTAAATCTCGATGAAGGGGGAACCACCATGCAGGTAGTCCGCGCAGCCGAGGCGCCGACGTTCGACATGCCCGGCGTCCGGTTCACGGTGCTGGCGGCGCCGAGCCTCGGGTCGGCCGGGTTGTGCACCTGGAAGCTCACCGTCGACCCCGGTGCCGGCGGCGATCAGCCGCACACGGTCGACCGGGACGAGGTGTTCATGGTGCTCAACGGCACCGTGCAGGTCACTCCGGACGGCGAGAAGCTCGGCCCCGGCGACGCCGTCGTGGTCACCGCGGGCGAGCCGATCCGGCTGACCAACCTGGGATCCGGCACGGCCGAGCTCCACGTCGCCATCACCTCGGGTTTCACCGGGACGATGGCCGACGGTACGACGGTCCAGCCGCCGTGGGCGCAGTGACTCAACAACGCCGGATCGGTGCCGTGTAAGTGGTCTTGCTCGTGGTGGCGACGTAGTAGTCGGTCACCCAACTGCCGTCACTGAGTCGGTCCCAGACGGACGTCGTACCGACCTTGGAGCCGGCTCGCTGGCAGGTCACCCAGGCCAGGGACCCGATCGGCAACGGGCTTGGGTACGCGGCGTACGACGTCCCCGGGCCATGCCGGCGGGTCAGGTTGTTGATCGTGGTCTGGAAGGGATTGCTGCAGCCGGGGATGGGTGCTGAGTAGCCGGTCTTGTTCGGCGTCCGCACGTAGTAGTCGGTCACGTAGGTGCCGTCGATCAGTTTGTTCCAGACGGAGGTGGTGCCGATCTTCGGGCCGAACGTCTGGCAGACGATCCGTACGCCGGAATTCGCGGCGATCGTGGACCGGACCGGGTAAGCGGTCGATGGGCCGGCGTACGAGTGGATCGTGGTTCGGACCGTGTACGTGTACCAGACACTCGCGACCGGCGCGTCGAACCGGTCGCTGTCGATGTTGAGTGTCACGCCGCCGTGCGTCTCGTTGTGGTCGCCGACGTACTGCTTGCCGCGCTGGCCGACTGCCCAGAAGGAGTTGGGCACGGTCGGCCAGCCGGTGAGCGAGCTGTTGCCGTCCCAGCGGGCGATCCAGAGCGCGTCCGGTCGGGCGTACGACGAGGAGTTGTACGCCGACGCGAGATGCGGGGCGCCCGAGTTCTGGTGCGCGTACACGCCGGAGAGGAACCCGAGCCGGTGCAGCTCCTTCGTCCACGCCGACAGGAAGCGCAGGACCGTCAGCTTGCAGGTCGCGTCGGCCGCGTCGTAGTGCTCCAGGTCGTAGTAGATCGCGCTGCCTCCCAGTAGGTTGAGCGCCCGGGCGGCGGCGATCGCGTCCCGCGCGAGCAGGCCGCCCTGGAAGGTCGCGGACGGCGCCGTCATCTTCACGGCGTTGGTCCGGAACGTGCACGGGGCCTGGTAACCGACGTAGATCGGGATCAACCGGAAGCCCATCCGCGTCACGCTGCTGACCCAGCTGGGGGTGAGCTGCGGTTGCGCGCAGCTGCGGTTGACGCCGCCGACGTAGATCCCGATCGCCTTGTACGGCGAGGCTCTCCACGCCGTCATCTGGGCGACCGTCGGCGCCGTACACGTGTCGAAGGCGAGCCCGGTGAACCGCGTCGCCGTACCTCCCGCCGGATAGGTCAACGGCGTGGTCGGCTCCGCCGATGCCGGCACCGCCAGCCCGAACAGCACCGTCGCCACAGCCGCACCCAGCACCGCGAATCCCTTGACGCGCCCCATCGCGATCACCCCCACGTCAGTAGTAAAGCCAGGGAGCCTGTTCGGCGCCAGTCCTGCGCAGGCGTTAAGTTGAGAGGAGCGTCGAGTCGGGAGGTTGTCGGATGCCGGAGATCGTGAAGCGCGAGGAGCGGCCGTACGTCGCGTTGCGGGGAAAGGTCGCGATGGACGGGATCGGCGCGTTCGCCGAGCGACTGGGCGAGGTGGTGTCCTGGCTGGCCGCGCATGAGATCGCCCCGAACGACGCTCCGTTCTTCAAGTACGACGTGGTGGACATGGAAGCCGGCCTGGTGATGGAGATCGGGTTCCCGGTCGACGACCTGCAGCACGGTGAGGGGGAGATCGTCACCGGAGTGCTCCCGGCCGGCCGCTACGTAAGCGCCACCCACCACGGCCACCCGGACGGCCTGCTCGGCGCCACCCGCGACCTGCTCGACTGGGCGACCGCGGAAGGCCTGGAGTGGGATGCCAACGGCAACAACTGGACCGCCCGGCTCGAGATCTACCGGTCCGACCCGCGCGAGGTCCCGGACATGAACGACTGGGACACCGACCTCGAGTTCAAGCTGAAGGACTAGGCGCTTCGGTGCCGACTGTTCTCGCCGGCGCGAGCCGGCTCGACCCTGAGCGGATCCGCCATGTCGCCTCACCCCTGATCGAGCTCGGCTGCGCTCTGCACGTGCTGGCCGAGCCGCGCCACCACGATCGCGTCGATTGGGCGGCCGCCGTACGGCTGCCCGCCGTACTCCGGGAAGAGCTGGCGCAGTGGACCTGGACGGTGCGAGCCGTCAGGGCGCGCTTCTTCGCGACCAGTGCGGCGACGGGTATGCCGACGTGGCAGGACGAGCTGAAGGCGCTGCAGGCTCGTGCGCCGGAGGAGTTGGCCGCTGAGCTGGTCCGGCCGCTGCGGGGTCGTCCACTGAGTAGCAGGACGACAGACGCGGACGCCGTACGCCACTGGGCCCGCAGCCGGGGCCGAGCGGTTGCGGACCTGGTCGAGGCGCTGCTGACCGAGCCAGAGGAGCCGGTACGGCGTTTCCTCGACCTGCTGGATGCGTGCTGGGCGGAGTGGTTCCGGGACGTGTGGGAGGAGTCGCGGGACGCGCTCGCTGCCCGTGGTCGGCAGGACCGGGACCTGGCCGTGCGAGACGGTGCGCTTGCGATGCTGCGGTCGCTGGATGGGTCGATCGAGGTGCGGGATCGGGACAGCGTGGTCGTGCAGAAGGTCCAGAACAAGCGCATCGACCTGTCCGAGCGCTCATTGCTCCTTGTCCCGAGCAACTACATCGCACCGCACCTCTTCCTCGGCGAGATCCCGGGAGAGCCGCTGACTGTCATCTACCCGGCTGGTGGCCGCGGCGCCGCCGTACCAACTGCTCAGCAGGTCCGCAGCCGACTCGAGGCGCTGGCCGCGCCAGACCGCCTGCAGGTCTGCCGCGCCGTGGCCAGCGAACCGCGGACTGCTGGTGAGATCGCGGCCCTCTGGGGCCTGCATCCGACGCAGGTCACTCGCCACCTCCGCGCCCTCACCCGAGCTGGTCTGGTCACCGCCGAACGCCAAGGCCGCTTCGTCGCCTATCGCCTGGACGAGGACGCCTTCCGCAACCTCGGAGCCGACCTCTTGGACCTGGTCATGAGGTGAAGTAACAAACTTGCGATTCCGTGCAACCAAACGGGACATTCGCTGCATCTACCCAGTGAGTCCGAGGAAACCTCTCGGGCTCGCTGGACACAGAGGGGGATAGGCGCCACCAATCGCAACAGTCCTTGGGCAGCGCCTGTCCAAATACCGGTATAGGCCGCAATTGTCAAGACCGCAGCGCGATCTTGACAGGGGCGTGGGGGGCAACACAGTGGATCGAAAGACAGGCAAGGCCGGAGTCGACCGGCCGGCGCGCCCGGGCAGCGCACCGGCCACGCAGGACGGGATGCCGGCACGGCTCGACGCGCCGGTCCGGCTGCTGGTCGGCCCGGCCAACTTCGCGGGTCAGGGCACCCGGTGGGCACGTGCGCTCGAGGATCGGGTGCCCGACGCGTTGGCGACCTCGTTCGCGTTCTTCCGGGGAGTCCTCGACTACCCGGTCGACTACGGCGTCCCGGCGCGCACGTACCGGGGCCACCGTCGATGGCAGCTGAACTTCTACAACCACGTCGTGCGCAACTACACGCACGTGCTGATCGAGGCGGCGCGGCCGATCTTCGGCCCATTGCACGGACCGGACGCGGCCGGCGACCTCCAGTATCTGCTCGCCAAGGGCCTGCGCTTGGGGCTCATGGCGCACGGCTCCGACGTCCGCATCCCCAGCAAGCACGTCGAGCTCGAGCCGTGGTCGCCGTTCCCTGACCTCGAGAACGAGACCGTTGAGCTGCTCGAGCACAACGCGACCCGAGCCGTCGAGATGTTCACGTCGTACCCGGGTCCGGTCTATGTCTCGACGCCCGACCTTCTCGACTACGTCCCCAACGCCGTGTGGTGTCCTGTGGTCGTCGACGTCGAGACCTGGCGCAGCGACGTACCTGTGCTCACGCACGACAAGCCGGTGGTGGCTCATGCGCCCAGCAAGTCGGCCATGAAGGGGTCGGAGCTCATCGACCCGATCATGGAGCGCCTGGCTCAGCGCGGCCTGATCACGTATCGCCGGGTCGAAGGGGTCGACCCCGCGGACATGCCGGCCGTGTACCGCGACGCCGACATCGTCCTCGACCAGTTCCGGGTCGGCAGCTACGGCGTCGCCGCGTGCGAGGCCATGGCGGCGGGCCGGATCGTGGTGGGCCACATCGCCCAGCACGTCCGCGACCGCGTGGCCGCCGACACCGGGCTCGAGTTGCCCATCGTCGACGCGACGCCCGACACCGTCGAGCAGGTCGTGCTCGACCTCATCGCGCACCCGGAGCGGGCCCGCGAGATCGCCGCGCGCGGGCCGGCCTACGTCGAGCAGGTGCACGACGGCCGCCGTTCGGCCGAGGCGCTGGCCGCGTTCGTCGAGCAGCCGAGCACGGTGCCGGCTGATTGGAAGCCGCCGTGGGTCCGGCCCAAGGTCGTGATGATGGCCGGCAACGAGATCGTCGTCGATGCCCGGGTGCTCAAGTACGCGCAGACCGTGGCCAACTGGGACCTCGACGTCACCTGCATCGGCATCCCCGGACGCAGGCTCAGGGGTGTCCGCCGGCTCGGCAAGGTGCAGGTGTTGTGCCCGCCCATCCAGTCGAAGGTGCTGGTGACGGGATGGCGCAGGCGGTGGGCCGCCATCAAGGCCAACCTCAAGCCGTGGTTCAGCACCGAGGCCGAGTACAAGCTGGCCTACGGTCGCTGGCAGTACGCCAGCCGCGAGCTACGCGGCGACCGCGGGCGCGACCACCGCGACCGACAGCGCACCGGCGGCTCGTCCGTGCCGACTCTGCGGTCCGTCCTCGACCGGCTGCGGCGGGCGGTGACCTGGCGGACCCTCCGGCTGCGTCGCGCCATCCTCCACGCCCGCGCGTACGTCGTCCGGCGAGGCCAGCGCGAGGTCGACCTCACCGACCTGGGCATCGGCAAGCGGCGCGAGCGGCTGCTCGCTCTCCACCGCCGCCTGCCGACAGGCCGCTGGCGGCGCGTGATGCCGGAGCTGGTCGACCAAGAGCTGACGCTGGGCCCGCTGCTCGACCGCCTCCACATCGACGTCATTCACGTGCACGACGTCTTCATGCTCGGCATTGCGGCGCGCGCCGCGCACCGGGCGGCCCTGGACGGGCGCACCGTCAAGATCATCTACGACGCCCACGAGTACATCCCGGGCGTGCCGGTGGTCGCACCGCGCCGAGTCGCCGCCTACAGCGACCTCGAGCGCGAGTTCATCCGCGACGCCGACCGCGTCATCACGGTGTCCGAGCCGCTGGCCCACTGGTTGCAGCGCGACCACAAGCTGGCCGGCCTGCCCGACGTCGTACTCAACGCTCCGGTCGAACCACCCGAGGACGCCGAGGTCACGGGTCTGCGCGAGCTGCTGGAGCTGTCCGAGGACGTACCGCTGCTGGTGTACGGCGGCGGTGTCAACCGCGCCCGCGGTGTCGGAACGGTCGTCGAGGTACTGCCCCAGCTGCCCGACGTCCACCTCGCGATCGTCGCGCGAGCCAACTCCGTCACCGCGGAATTGGTGGCCCGCGCCGCCGAGCTTGGCGTGAGCGATCGCGTGCATCTGGCGCCGTTCGTCGAGGCCGAGGTCGTGCCGCTGTACCTGCGGTCGGCGAGCATCGGCCTCAGCCCGCTGCTGCACGCGCCCAACCACGACATCGCGGTGACGAACAAGTTCTGCGAGTACATCGCCGCCGGACTGCCCATCATCACCAGCGACACCCCCGCGCAGGCCGACTTGGTGAACGAGCTCGACCTCGGCGCCGTCTACACCGCGGGCGACGTGGACAGCCTCGTACAGGCGGTCTGGAGTGTGCTCGCTGACCGCGACCGCATCGCCAAGCGCATCGCCGACGACGCCCAGCTGCTGCACCGGTTCTCCTGGGCCGCACAGGCCGAGGTGATCCGATCGGTGTACGCCGATGTGATGGGCGACAAGCTGCCCGACGCCGCCTGGGCTCCCGACGCCACCATCGTCCGTCAGCTCTCTCCCGCCCCACCGGAACCACCGCAGACCAAGTGGCACACAGTCAAGGGCAAGGCGGCGAAGGCCTGACGAAATCCATCAGTCCAACGGCCAGTCGAAGAGTGCTGGGGTTGAGTGGGCAGCTGTGACTGCCTCTCTTCCGCCCGCCGTGCGTCGCCTGGTCTTCGCCACGCTGGTCAACACGCTCGGGAACGGCCTCTACTTCGCCATCGGCGCGCTCTACCTGACCCGGATGGCCGGCCTGTCGGTCGGCCAGGTCGGCGTCGGGTTGACCGTCGCGGGCCTCGTCGGCCTGGTGACCAGCACCCCACTCGGAACCGTCGCCGATCGACTCGGGCCCAACCGTGCGTACGTCGGTTTCCTGCTGCTGCAGGCGATCACGATGGCCGCGCTGACCCAGGTGCGTTCGTTTCCGCTGTACGTCGGGATCGCAGCCGTCACTGCGGTCGCTGACTCGGGGCAGCGCGGGGCCAAGGGCGCGTTGATCGCCGGCGTGGCTCCGGCCGACCAGCGGGTGCGGACGCGGGCGATCCTGCGGGTCGCGACGAACGTCGGGATGGCCGTCGGGATGGGGCTGGCCGGGATCGTGCTGGCGGTCGATCGGCGGGACGTTTATGTGATCGCGTTGCTGGCGAACGCGGCGACGTACCTGGTCACCGCCGGGCTGGTCCGCTTCGGAATGCCGGAGGTGGAACCGGTGCCGGCGGCCACCGGTCCGTCCGCGCTGGCCGCGTTGCGGGACCGGCCGTTCCTGGCTTTCGTTGCGTTGGACGGCGTACTCAGCATGCATGCCGCGATGGCGCAGGTCGCGATCCCACTGTGGGTGGCGACGGCAACCGATGCGCCGCGGTGGCTGATCGCGGTCCTCCTGGTCCTCAACTCCGTGGCCGTCGTACTCCTGCAGATCCGAGTTGCCCGCGGCACCGAAAACCTAGCCGGCGCCGCCCGGGCCGGCCGCCGCGCCGGCCTCCTCCTAGCCGCCGCCTGCGCCGTCCTGGCCCTGACCGACGTCACCTCAGGCGCCGTCACCATCGCCCTGCTCCTGGTCGCCGCCTTGGTCCACGTCATCGGCGAGATGCTCCAATCCGCCGGCGGCTGGGGCATCAGCTTCGAACTGGCCCCACCCGGCGCCCAAGGCCAATACCAAGGCGCCTACGCCATGTCCCGCCAATCCGGCGACATGATCGCCCCCCTCCTCCTCACCACCCTCGCCATCCCCTTGGGCTACCCCGGCTGGCTCCTAACCGCCCTACTCTTCCTAACGGCCGGCACCCTCATCCCCCTCGCGGTACGCCGCCACCGCACCTGGACAGAGTCAAGCAGCAAGCGGTTGGAGGAGGTTGCGTAGGGATCGGGCGGCGGTGAAGCCGGCTCGGTTGGCGCCTATGGTGCTGGCGGAGGGGCCGTAGCCGATGAGGTGGACGTACGGGTCCAGGGCGGTTTGGGTGCCGTTCATGCGGATGCCGCCGGAGGGTTCGCGGAGGTGGAGTGGTGCCAGGTGGGCGAGGTCGGCGCGGAAGCCGGTGGCCCAGAGGATGGTGTCGACGTGCAAGGTGCGGCCGTCGGGCCATTCGACGCCATCGGGGGTGATGCGGGAGAAGATGGGCTGGCGTTCGTAGACCCCGCGCTGCAGCGCGGCCTGCTCCTGTTCGCGTAGGTGCAGCCCGGTCACGCTGACCACGCTCCGCGGCGGTAGTCCCGCGCGTACCCGTTCCTCGACCTTCGCGACCACGCGACGCCCGAGCTCGGGCCCGAACTCCTCGCCAGTGCGCCACTCCGGCGGCCGTCGCGTCACCCAGGTCGTGGTCGCGACCTCGGAGATCTCCGCCAGCAACTGCACCGCCGACGCGCCCCCACCGACCACGAGCACGTGCTGGCCGTCGAACTCCGAGGCCCCGCGATAGTCGGCCGTGTGCAACTGCCGCCCGCGAAAGGTCTCGATCCCCGGATACCAGGGAATGAACGGCCGGTTCCACGTCCCGGTCGCGTTCACGATCGCCTCGGTCAGGTAGGTCTCACCAGAAGTCGACACCTCGAACAACGAGCCCACCCGGCGCACACTCGACACCACGACCGGCCGCAGCACGGGCAACGAGAACCGCTGCTCGTAGTCCGCGAAGTACGCCGGCACAAACGCGTTCGCCCGGTCCCCATCAGCACTGGGCGGCACCGGCACCCCCGGCAGGTTCGCGATCCCGTGCACGTCACGCATGGTCAGCGAGTCCCACCGGTGCTGCCAAGCCCCACCCGGCGCCGGATTCCGATCCAGTACGACGACCTCGTCGTACGGCGTGAACCCAAGCCGCACCAAGTGGTAAGCAGCCGACAACCCCGCCTGCCCCGCCCCAATCACCACAACCCTCACCCCCGCCCCAACACCCCCGCCCCCCGCCCTCTTCCCGCCAGATCCTCGGACAGGTGCCGGGGACTTGGGACATCTGGTCGGATGTACGAGGTCCCCGCCGGGTGCACCAGGTTCGGCGCCGGCTAGGAGGACTGGGCGGCGAGCTCGAGGGCGGCGACGATGTCGGCGCCGGTGGGTGCGTTGTCCGGATCGATGAGCCACTGCATGACCAGGCCACCCAGGATCGCCTGGTAGAGCCCGCCCAGCAGTCGCCGCTCCTCGTCCGCCTCAGGAGAGCCGAAGAGATCGGCCAGCTCGTCTCGCGCGTACCGCTGGGAATCCGTGAGGAACGTGCGGAGCTGCTCCGAGCGGTCGATCTGCCCGACCAACTCGTACTGGACCGTCCACATCGCGCGGTCGGACCGCACCGAGGCGATGACGCCGTCCCAGACGGCGGCCGGGTCGCCGCCGGCCGCCATGGCCTCAGTGAGTCGCGCGCCCCACTCTCCCACGGCCTCGAACAGCGCCTGGGTGAGCAGCGTCTCGGTGGAGCCGAAGTGGTACCCGATCGCGGCCAGGCTCACGCCGGCTGCGGTCGCGACGTCGCGCGCCGTCGTCCGCGTGAAGCCCTTCTCGAACAAGCACTGTTTGGCGCCCTGGATCAGGGCTTCCCGGTTTCCCATGCCCACATCATACAGAATTCTCAGACGATCGTCTTGCACAACTGTATAAGACCTGCGTACGATGCTTGGCATGACGATCAACGAGCAGCACTACCTCCGCATCGGCGGCGTCGAGCAGTGGATCCAGATCCGCGGTGAGAGCGCCGACAACCCCGTGCTCCTGGTCCTGCACGGCGGCCCGGGCTCGCCGTACGCGGTGTTCACGCCGCTGATCCGGTCCTGGGAGCGCGACTTCACCGTCGTCCAGTGGGATCGGCGCGGCTGCGGCAAGACCCGCGCCCGCGGCACCAAGCAGACGGCCCCCTTCGAGCGGCATCTCGAGGACGCGATCGAGGTCACCGAGTTCCTGCGGACCCATCTCGACAAGGACAAGATCGTCCTGATGGCCGGCTCGATGGGCACGATCATCGGCCTGCCGCTGGCGCAGCGCCGCCCGGACCTGTACTCGGCGCTGGTCACCACCGACCTGTACGCCGACATGCACCGCAACGAGGCCCTCGGCTATGCCCGCTGCCTGGAGCGCGTGACGGCAGCCGGCAACTCCAAGGCCGTCCGTGCCCTGGAGAAGATCGGCGCCGACCCGTCCGCCTGGAACCTCAAGGCGTGGCAGACGAAGATGAAGTGGACGATGGCCACCGACCCCGTCACGCCCAATGCCGTGAGCAAGTTACTGTTCCCGCTGGCGCTCAAGGGTGAGGTTTACAGCAAGCGGGAGGCGTGGCATCTGCTCGCCGGCTTCCTGGCCACGCAGAAGGCCATGTTCAGTGAATACATGTCCTTCAACGCCTACGATCTGCCTGCCCGCTACGAGCTGCCGGTCTTCGTCTTCCAGGGCGCCGACGACGTGCTCACCCTGACCGACCTCGCGCAGGAGTACGTCGCGCACATCGACGCGCCGCACAAGGAGATCGCGCTGATCGAGGACGCCAGCCACTTCGCCGCCTTCACCCAACCCGAGCGCTTCCGCGAGGCGCTGGTCAACCGAGTACTGCCAGTGATTCAGTCCGGCGACGGCACCGCGGATGCGGCGAATCGCGGTACGGACCTGGCTTGAATACTGGGCAGATGGACCTGACTGCGGCGTACGGCTTCCGCATGGATTGGCTCGTCAGCTTCGTCGCGGTCGCCCACCACGGCGGGTTCTCCGCAGCCGCCAAGGCCGTCTTCCGCGGCCAGTCCAGGATCAGCGAGCACGTAGCCGACCTGGAGAAGACCCTTGGCGTCCAGCTCTTCGATCGCACCGCCCACCCGGCCCGACTCACCCCCGAGGGCCGGGCCCTGCTCCCGCAGGCCGAGGAGATCCTCCACCGCCTCAGCACACTGGCGTCCGCCGGGGGAGAGGTCCGCTTCGGCGCCTATCCCAGCGCCGCCGCCTGGCTCTTCCCCCAAGTCGTACGGCGCTTGCCCGCCAACATCACGCTGCACCTGGTAGAAGGGCCGAGCATCGACCTGGAGAGCGCGCTCGTCCGTGGAGACATCGACCTGGCCGTCCGCCCGGTCCACCCGCTCGTCGCCGACGAGTCTCTCGACCACGAGGTCCTCTGGCGCGAGCCCCTCGTCGCAGTCTTCTCTGAGTCCCACCAGCTCGCCCAAGCCGAGTCCGTCACCCTCGAGCAGTTGGCCGGCCTGCCACTCATCTCGATCGGCGAGAGCAGCGGACCACGCCAGTTCGAGTCCCACCTCGCCTTCGCGAAAGCGGGCCTCAACCCCGAGTCGGCCTTCCGCACCAACCAGCCGCAGACCCTGCTCTCCCTGGTCCGCCACGGCCTGGGCGTTGGCGTCACCAACGAGCTCGCAGTCACCACCGCCAACCTGACCGGCGTCCGCCTCGTCCCGATCACCGACGCCGACGTCGAACGCCAGGTCGCACTGTTCAGGCGGCGGGACCACCGATCCCCGGCGCTCATCCAGGTCGTCGACGCGATCCGCACGATCACCGGATGAACTGGTCCACGTAGTCCGCGCCGAGCCCATTCGCCCCGTAGTGGTCCCGGCAGAGCTGGATCTTGGTGAAGGTGTCCTCGTAGCCGGTCTGGTGGCCGGCGTCGTCGACGTAGATCATCGCGCCGGAGATGTTGAAGAACGTGATCATCTCGGTGCAGTCCTCCGGTACCCGCAGGGTGTGGATCTCACCCGGCGGCTCGTACACGAACGACCCGGTCTCGGCGACCCAGTCGTGTTCGTCGTACTGCCACTTGCCCTTGACCACGTAGCCGAACACCGCGCTCGGGTGCCGGTGCCGGGACACGATGCCGGACCGGGTCACCTTGAGCAGGTTGCACCACTGCCCGGTGATCGTGTTCAGCATCAGCGGCCGGAACCACACGTCCGGCGCCTGCGGCACCCACAACCGGTCGTCCTCGGGCACCGCCGGTACGGCGATCTCCGCGGGCACTCCTGCCGAAACCGGAATCATCGACGCTCCTTCACATGCTTTTCAGGAGTCCAGCCTGATCTGAGGTGAAACCGCGCCATCCTCCATGACGTCGAGAAATGTCGGTCTCGGCTGATTGGGTTGAAGGCATGTCCCGATTCCGGCTGTGCCCGACCCCCGCTCAGCGGGCAGCATTGCTGGAACACTGTGGCCACGCCCGGTTCGTGTGGAACCTGGCCCTCGAGCAGTGGTCGATGTGGCCCCGCAGCAAAGGGCCGGCGCCGGGCTTTGCTGAACAGTGCCGGCAGTTGACCTCGGTGCGACTGATGTTTGATTGGCTGAGGGCTGGGTCGCAGACGGTGCAGCAACAAGCTTTGCGAGATTTCGACCAGGCGGTCAGAAACTTCTACGGCGGGACCCATCGACGGCCGACCTGGCGCAAGGCCGGGCTGCATGAGGGGTTCCGCATCGTCGGCTCCCAAGCGTCCCGGATTGTGAAGCTCAACCGGAAGTGGGGTGGAGTGCTCGTGCCCAAGGTCGGCTGGGTGCGGTTCCGGCTGTCCCGACCGGTACCTGGCGCGAAGTCGTATCGGATTACGCGTGATCGCGCGGGGCGCTGGCACATCGCCTTCGCCGCCATCCCTCCGCCGGTTCCCGCACCGGGGACGGGGGAGGTCGTCGGCGTGGACCGTGGCGTCGCCGTCTCCGCGGCCCTGTCCACTGGAGAACTGCTGTCCTGTCCCGGTCTGTCGGAACGTGAGCATGAGCGGCTGATGCAGCTTCAGCGTCGCCTGTCGCGCTGTCGTCGCGGGTCTCGCCGCCGTCATCGGGTGAAGGCGGCGATCGCCAGGCTGTACGCACGTGCACGTGACCGCCGCAAGGACTGGGTAGAGAAGACCAGCACCGACCTCGCTCGACGGTTCGACGTCATCCGTGTGGAAGACCTGCGGGTCGCACAGATGACCAGACGCCCCAAGCCCAAACCCGATCCCGCACGACCAGGTAGCTACCTGCCGAACCGTCGCCGCGCAAAGGCCGGACTCAACCGGGAAATTCTGGCCAACGGATGGGGACTGCTGGTCCAGCGCCTTGAGCACAAGGCCCCCGGGCGGGTCGAGAAGGTCAACCCTGCGTACACGTCGCAGACCTGCAGCGTCTGCAGGCACCGCGCACCGGACAACCGCAAGAACCAAGCGGTCTTTCGATGCACGGCCTGTGGACATCGCGCACACGCGGACGTGAACGCGGCAATCAACATCGCGGCCGGACGGGCCGTCAGCGCACGCCGAGAGACGCCCGTACAGGTCTCGCCGAAGCGTGAACCTCAACACGCTACCTCCGCGTAGTAGTTGGAATCCCCACCGGTTCTGGCGGGGAGGGCGTCAAATGCTCTGGTAGCCGCCGTCCACGGGCAGGACGGCGCCGGTGACGAATCCCGCGTCCGGGCCGGCCAGGAAGGCGATCGCGGCGGCGACCTCTTCCGGGGCGCCCCAGCGGGCCATCGGCGTACGGGAGATGATCCGGCCGGCCGCATCCGGATCGGCTTGCAGGGCTGCGGTCAGCTCGGTGGCGATCCAGCCGGGTGCGACCGCGTTGACCCGGATGCCCTCGGCCGCCCAGGCGACCGCGAGCGACTTGGTGAGCTGCACGATCCCACCCTTCGACGCGCTGTACGCCGGGACCAGCGGGCCGCCGAAGTAGCTCAGCATCGAGGCGACGTTGACGATGCAGCCGCGGCTCGCGGCGAGCAGGTCGTGCGCCGCCTCGGCAGCACGCATCGCGCCGGTCAGGTTGATCTCGACGACCTCCCGGAACACGTCGGGCCGGTGCTCGTCGCCGCGCCGGATGATGCCGGCTGCGTTGACGAGTACGTCGAGCCGGTCGAGCGACCCGATCAGGTCCTCCAACGCATCCGGTTCGCGGAGGTCGAGCTCATGCAGCTGCGCGGAGCGCCGCAGCTCGGGAGATGCCTCCGCCACGTTCAGTCCGGCGACGACCACGGAAGCGCCGTCGACGACGAGCCGGAGGGCGGTGGCCGCGCCGATACCGCTCGTACCTCCGATGACAAGCGCGGTCCGAGCCATGTCCGGCATCCTGCACCGCCGTCCGGGTCAGCACAACGAAGACCCGGACAGCGGATGCCCCCCATCCGCCGCCCGGGTCTCCTGCTGAAGGTCAGTCGCCACTCACGTCGATCCGGCGGTGGTACCGCTGGCCCGCCTTACCGCCGATCACAGCTGCGAACAGCGTGATCAGCACGGCCGCGCCGAGCGCGATCAGCCCGCCGGTCGTCATCGTGTCATCGGCCAGCGGCACGGACGGCAGGTCCACCCGGTCCAGTACGTCGTACTGCGAACCGGCCAGCGCAGCGATCGCCGCGACAATCAGCGTGACCAGTACGCCGATCAGCCAGACGCCGAAGCCCTGCCGGGCACCGTCGAAGCGAGCGAGCCGCCCGGCGACGTATCCGCCGTTGTAGTAGGCGATCGCCAGGATCAGCAGCAGGACGCCGCCGGACACGATGCCGATCGTGCCGGCCTCCGCCTCGGCCGCGTTCCAGTCGATCGTCACCGCGTAGTCGACGGCTGCCGCGACGGCGCTGACGATCCCGGTCAGCAGCGCGATCAGCCCGACCGCGACCAGCCAGCCGAAGAACGCGGCACCACCCTTGAAGCCCCGGTACGCGGGGTCGACCTCGGTCGCCGGGACGTCCGCCCGGTGCATCGGCTCGGTCGTGCTGACCTGCCGGTCGTCGTCATAGGGCTCGACCGTGCCGAGCCGCTCTGCTTGCGTGTCCTCTCGATACTGCTGGGCCATGTCAGTTCTCCTCGCCAGACAGCCCCGTGTCGTACCCCCGGTACCCGCCGGAGGACTGGCTAAGCGTGGCGAGGTGGTGACTGGCTGCTAGTCGAGCAGCCGGTCGATCTTGTCGTGGTACCGCTTGCCGGTCTTGCCGCCCAGGATCGCGGCCAGCAGCGTGAGTACGACGAGCGCCGCGGCGGCGATGATTCCGCCGGTGGTCATGGTGTCGGTGGACATCGCCACGTCCGGCCGGTTCACGTCGGAAACCAGGTCGTACTGGTTGTTCAGCAGCGCAGCCCCGCCGGCCGCCAGCACGGAGAACAGGAATGCGAACATCCACACCCCGAACCCGTTCCGGCCACCGTCGAAGCGGGCCAGCCGCCCGGCGACGTACCCACCGCAGTAGAAGGCCAGGCTCAGCGTCAGTACGGCGACAGCCCCAGCCGTGATGCCCGCGGCGCCGGCCTGCGCCTCGGCGTCGGCACGGGTGTAGTCGAGGACCTCCGCCGTACCCACGGCAGCTGCTGACACGGCCAGCGAGAGCACCACCGACATGGCGATCGCGATCAGCCAGCCGAAGAACGCCGCGCCGAACTTGAAGCCGCGGTAGGACAGCATCTCGGGGTCCACGGCAGGCTCGGCGGGCAGTGGCCGGTCCGGAATGATCGTGACAGTGCTCATCGCCCGGTGGGCTGCCGCCCGTGCCTCCTCGTACTTCTGGGTCGTGTTCGCATCCGCATTCTCAGGCGCCGGCGCCGCGGCGACGGGCTGCGTCATCGTGGCGGTCTCGCCGTACTGCTGGACCATTCCCTATCTCCTCACTGGTCAGCTCCGCGCGGGTCCTACCCACCGAGGCTGTTCCTACACGGCCGGAACAGCGGATTTAACCGGCCTCTGGCGCGGGCTCACTCACCGTCGCCGGGTATCGGCGGGGAGTGAAGACCAGGGGGCCGGCCGGGCGGAGCACGGTGCGGGTCTGTGACGACCCGACCACCAGCAGGCACCGCATGTCAACCGCTTCGGGGTCCAGTTCGGCGAGTGTTGTGACGGTGATCGCTTCTCCGGGACCGCCCACATCGCGTCCGACGACGACCGGCGTACTGGGCGAACGGTGTTCGAGGAGCAGGTCGCGGGTGGCGGCGACCTGCCAGGTGCGGGACTTCGAGGCCGGGTTGTAGATCGCGATCGCCAGGTCGGCCGCGGCTGCGGCGGACAGCCGCCCGGCGATCACCTCCCACGGCTTCAGGCGGTCCGACAGCGACAGGACGCAGTAGTCGTGCCCGAGTGGTGCGCCGACCCGGCTGGCGACCGCCTGGGCCGCGGTCATCCCGGGCAGTACGCGGACGGCGATGTCGGCGTACTCGGGCTCGGACGCGACCTCGGTGACGGCACTGGCCATCGCGAACACACCCGGGTCACCGGACGAGACCACAACCACCCTGGAGCCCTTGCGCGCCAAGTCGAGCGCGAAAGCGGCTCGCTCGGACTCCACCCGGTTGTCCGACCCGTGCTTGCGCTGACGGGCCCGATCCGGCAGGCGGTCGACGTACGGGCCGTAGCCGATCAGGTCGTTGGCGCTCGCGATCGCCGCCCGTACCTCTGGCGTCATCCACTCCGGTCCGGCCGGCCCGAGACCGACGACGGTCACCGAGCCTTCCGCCTCGGTCTTGGGCGTGGGGGCCGCGAAGGTGTTGTTGATCGGGCTGGGCAGCAGCGCGAGCGAGAAGTACGGCACGTCGTTCGGGTCCACGTCGGCCAGGGGAGCAGTCCGCTGCGCGTCGGTCGTCGCGCGCTCGACGTACCAGGCCTCGTCGGCCCGTCCGGCGAGCTCGAAGGCCTCGCGCACGTTGGCGAACGTCCGCCCGAGCTTCATCACCGCGGCTGCGTCGGTGTAGCGCAGCCGGTCCGCCAGGACGTCGGGCGGCAGCGTGCCGGGCAGCACCGTGAGGATCTCGTCCCGCTCACACAACGGCCGACCGAGTACGGCGGCCGCCGCGCTCACCGACGTGACCCCGGGAACGACCTCACACGGATACCGGTCGGCCAGCCGCTTGTGCATGTGCATGTAGGACCCGTAGAACAAGGGATCCCCTTCAGCCAGTACGACGACATCGCGGCCGGCATCGAGATGCGCGGCGAGCCGGGCAGCGCAGTCCGCGTAGAAGTCGTCCATCGCACCCTGGTAGCCGCCCGGGTGGTCGGTCGTCTCCGTGGTCAGCGGGTAGACCAGGTGCTCCTCGATCTGCCCGTCGGTGAGGTACGGCGCCGCCACCGAGCGGGCGATGCTACGCCCGTGCCGGGCACTGTGGAACGCGATCACGTCCGCGGCGCCGATCAGCCGGGCCGCCTTCACCGTCACCAGTTCGGGGTCGCCCGGGCCGAGCCCGAGACCCCAGAGCCGCCCGGTCACTCCGCCTCACTCGCGATCGCGTTGACGGCGGCCGCGGTGATCGCGCTGCCGCCCCGGCGCCCGGTGACCACCAGGTACTCCAGCCCGAGGTCGTTCGCGGCCAGCGCGTCCTTGGACTCGGCCGCGCCGATGAACCCGACCGGGATGCCGAGGATCGCGGCCGGCCGCGGTGCGCCGTCCGCGATCAGCTCGAGCAGCCGGAACAGCGTGGTCGGGGCGTTGCCGATGGCAACAACCGCACCGGCGAGGTGGTCGTGCCAGAGGTCGGCCGCGGCCGCGCTCCGGGTGGTCTGCAGGCGTTCGGCGAGCTCGGCGGTCCGCGGATCCTGGAGCGTACAGATGACCTGGTTGTCCGCGGGCAGCCGCTTCCGGGTGATGCCGGCGGCGACCATCTGGGCGTCACAGAGGATCGGCGCCCTGTCCTGCAGCGCGGCCCGCGCGTTCTTGACCACGTTGGGCGAGGCTTTGAGGTCCGCGACCAGGTCGGTCATCCCGCACGCGTGAATCATCCGTACGGCGACCTGCGCCAGGTCGGCCGGGAGACCGCCGAGCGCGTCCGCCGCCTCGGTCCGGATCGTGGCGAAGGACCGCCGGTAGATCTCCGCGCCGTCCCGCACGTACTCGAACCCACTCACATCCGCTCTCCGTCGATCGAATACCCGTTGCCTAGTGCAAGCACATCCACGAACTCGCCGGCCGGCTTGCCGCACCGCCGCTCACACCCTGACCAGTGCATCGGCCGCCCGTGCCGCGGCAGCCGCGGCGTCACCCGCCAGGCCTCGGCCCGGACGTCCGCGAGCGCCTTCGCGCACCCGGGCTGACCAGCACACGCTGTCACACCGTTCCACGGCGAGTCCGGCTTTGTGACCAACCCAACCTCGTCCAGCCGCGCCCTCTGGTCCGCGCCGTTGACCAGGACCAGGGATCGCCAGGGCGTGATCCGGATCTCCTCGGCCACGTCGGCGACGACGGCGGCCTGCTCTGGCCCGAGGCTGCCCAGCGGAACCGTCACCACCATCGCGGCCCCGTGCTGCCCGGCGGTGATCGTCGAGGTCGCCGTCGGCAATTCGTCCGTCGTCCGCAGTCCGAGCCTGTGCAGGATCCGGTGTTCTCCGTCGTCCAGCTCGGCGATCCGCCACTCCTGGCCGTCGCGCTCCGCCAGGAACGCCTCCGCCGCCGCGACCATCACCTCGGGCACCTCAGCCCAGCTCACTCGCACCCCGAGCGCGCCCAGGCTGAGGAGCGCCTCGCGCTCGTCCACCGCACGCACCAGCACATCCGCCTGCACCCCGCTCAGATCCCCGCGCCCGTCGTCCAGCGCGAACAGGAAGCGCCCGGGCAGCTCCGCCAGGCCCGGACGCGAGCACAGCGCTCGGTCGACCGCGCTGACGAGTGGCATCACGTCGTACGCGCTCTGGTTGTCCAGACCGGACAGCGGCGAGGCCAGGATGTTGCGGACACGCTCGTGGGTGATGGAGGGGAGCAGTCCGGTTTCGTACAACCGCTGCGACAGCTCGCGCGGTCCGTCTGCGGTCAGGCCTCTGACCTGCACGTTCCCCCGCGACGTCAGCTCGAGTCGTCCGTCGCCGAGGTCGCTCGCGGCCAGCCGCAGTACGTCGAGCTGCTCGACGGTCAGCACGCCGCCCGGGATCCGCACCCGAGCTAGCCCACCGTCGGCTGCCTCATGTACCGCCAGCACCCCAGGGCACCGATCCGCCTCAGTCCTACGCATCCCCGAGATGCTACGTGGCCCTTCTGACCCTCAGCAGCACGGTGCAGGCGAGCAGAGCACACAGACCGCCGCAAACCATCGCGACCGAGACCGACCACGCATCGACAACCAGGCCGCCCAGCAGAGCACCGGCGGACAATGTGGCCTGGAAGGAGGAGGTGAACAACACGGTCGCTGCCTCACGGGTCTGGGGGAGTGCATTGGCGAACAGGCTCATCGAGCAGACGGGTATTCCGCCGTACCCGAGTCCCCAGACGACCAGCAGGATTAGCGCTCCCGCCGTACTGCGTCCCAGGACGGGTAGCAGCAGTGTGACGGCTGCGATGAGGCCGGCGCAGGTCAGGAACGTCGTGTGCAGGTGCCGTCCGGCGGTGCTCCCGGCGATGAGGTTGCCGACCAGTCCCGCCACGCCGTAGACGAGCAGCAACGCACTGAGCAGCTCTGGCTGCATGAACTCTCGCAGGAACGTCGTGACGTAGGTGTAGGTGCCGAAGTGTGCTGTCACGATCAGGCAGGTGAGGGCCAGCGCCACTCCGGTGCCGCGCTGCCTCAGTGCAGCCTGCAGTACTGCCGGACGCGTCGCCCGCAGCGGCGGTAGCCGTGGAACGAAGGCATAGAGTCCGCCGAACACGGCCAAGGTCAGCAGCCCGAGTACGGCGAACGCCGTACGCCAGCCCGCGAGGTCGCCGAGGTAGGTGCCGGCTGGTACGCCCAGAACCGAGCCCAGCGGCACCGCCGAGAAGATCACAGCGGTGGCTCGTGCCGCGGACCGCTCTGGCACCAGCCGCCCGGCGAGCCCGGCGCCGATGGGCCAGAACCCGCCGATCACCAGCCCGACCAGGACGCGCGCGAGCAACTCCAGCCAGTAGGTCGGCGCGACGGCGGCGAGAAGGTCGGCCACGGCCAGCACGAGCATCAGCACGCACAGCATCACCCGCCGATCGAGCCGGGCGGTCGCCACCGTGACCGCGGGCGCCGCTACCGCGGCGACCAGCCCCGGCATCGTCATCAGCCACCCCGTCCGCCCGGCCGACAGCCCGAAACTGCTGCCCATCGGCCCGAGCAGGCCCACCGGCAGCATCTCCGCCGTGACGATCGAGAAGATCCCGAACGTCACCGCACCCACCCCCAACCACTCCCGCACCCCAGCCCGAACCGTCGTCGCAGTCGCCATGGCGTCCACCCCACCCGCCGCACCGACCGAACACCGGCGGATTCCCGCCCTCGCCATACCGCCGGACCACCACGTCGCTTACCCGCCGGGAATGATCCGGACGGGATTATCTGGCGCGGGATAGTCTCGACGTATGGCAGCGACACCGGCTCGTACCGTTCCCGATCTCACCGGCTACCTGACTCATGCCGGTCATGTGCTCGAGACGCAGCTGTCCGCGGCGCTGGCGGAGGTCGGGCTGACGCTGCGGATGCAGTGCGTCCTGCGGCACGCGCTCGAGGCTGAGCGCACCCAGATCCAGATCGCCGAGCTCGCGTACCTGGACAAGACGACCATGGTCGTCACCGTCGACGCGCTCGAGAAGGCCGGGTATGCCGAGCGCAAACCGTCGGCCACCGACCGCCGGGCCCGGATCATCGCGGTCACCGACGCCGGCGCCAAGATCGCGCACGAGGGCCAGCGGATCGTCGACCGGGTGCACGCCGAGGCCCTGGCCGCGCTCGCCGCCGACCAGCGCACGCCGTTCGTGAACGCCCTGGTCGAGCTCGTCGACGGGCACCTGTCCACCCCGGTCGAGGCGCAGCCGGTACGGCGCGCACGCCAGCGCACACCATGATCCACTAAAAGATCGTCTACTACGGGACTATCTGCTATGGTCGTTTTCATGACGACCACTTCGGCAACCCCTGCACCCACGATCGACGGCCGCGTGAAGGCGTTGATCGTGCTGTGCGTGATGCAGCTGATGATCATCCTCGACGGCACCGTGGTGACCGTCGCGCTACCGACCATCCAGGAGGACCTCGGCTTCTCGCAGGCCGGTCTGGCCTGGGTGATGAACTCGTACCTGATCGCCTTCGCCGGCCTCCTGCTGCTGGCCGGCCGGATCGGCGACCTGCTCGGCAGCAAGCGGGTCTTCGTCGCCGGGCTCGGCCTGTTCACCGCCGCGTCGCTGCTCTGCGGCGTCGCCACCAGCGCCGAGGTGCTGATCGCCGGGCGCTTCCTGCAAGGCGTCGGCGGAGCACTGGCGTCCGCCGTCATCCTCGGCATGATCGTCGGGCTCTTCCCGGCTCCGGGTGAGCAGGCCCGGGCGATGGGCGTCTACAGCTTCACCGCAGCGAGCGGTGCGTCCATCGGCCTGATCTTCGGTGGCGTGATCACCCAGACCGTCGGCTGGCACTGGGCGTTCCTGATCAACGTGCCGATCGGGCTGCTCTCGCTGGTCTTCGCCGTACGCGTGCTGGCGGGGGAGAAGGGCATGGGCCTCGGCAACGGGGCTGACGTGCTGGGCGCCGTACTGGTGACTGCAGGACTCTCGCTTGGCGTCTACACCATCGTCCAGACCGCCGAGCCGCACGCGTCGCTGGTGCGCACGCTCGTCCTGGCTGTGGTCTCGGTGTTGTTGCTGGCGGCATTCGTACTGCGTCAAGCGCGCCTTGCCAACCCGTTGCTCGCACTGCACATCTTCCGCAAGCGGCAGGTGACGGTGGCGAACGTTGTCGTGGTGCTGCTCTTCGCGGCCGGCTTCGGCTTCCAGTTCACGACCGCGCTCTATGTGCAGCGAGTGCTGGGCTACGACTCGCTCACTACCGGCCTGGCGTTCCTCCCCGCCCCGCTGATGAACGCTGTGATGTCGTTGTCCATCGCGCCGCGCCTGACAGTCCGCTTCGGGCCGCGGGTCATGCTGACTGCCGGCCTCGCCGCCTTCTTCGTTGCCCTGCTGTGGATCAGCCAGGCACCTGTCGACGGCTCGTACGTCGTCAACGTCGCGCCAGTGCTCGCAGTGATGGGTGCCGGCATCGGACTGGCCATTCCGGCCGCGATCATGCTCGCCATGTCCGGTGCGGAGCCTGGGGACGCCGGACTGGCCTCTGGCCTCAACAACACTGCGCAGCAGGCGGGCGCTGCGGTCGGCACCGCCGTACTGGCCACGCTGGCAGCGTCGACGACCGCTAGTCGGTTGGGTGACGGTGCGAGCGACGTACTGGCTCTTCGGGATGGGTACGGCGCCGCGTGGCTTGCGGCCGCTGGCTTCGTCCTCGCGGCGCTCGTACTCACCGTCGCACTGCTGCTCCGTCAATCAGCGGATGCCTGACCAGCCAACCCACCTACATCTTCGGGCTACTTCCTGCGGAGCAGGTACGTGTCCATGATCCAGCCCTTGCGGTCGCGGGCCTCCGCGCGGACCTTCTCGATCTCGGCCGCGACCTCACTGAGTGGACCTGAGATGAGGAGTTCGTCGGGCGTGCCCAGGTAGGCGCCCCAATAGATGTGCGCGTCCTGGTCGAGGTGTTCGGTGAATGCGGTCTGCGCGTCCAGCATCACCACCACGTCGTCCACGTCCTCGGGCCACGCCTTCGCCAGCCGGCGGCCGGTGGTGATCTGGATCGGCCGGCCCACCTGGTTCAGGCCGACCCGGTGCCGCGCGGCCAGCGTCGACACGCTGCTGATCCCCGGGATCACCTCGACCTCGAACGCCAGCTCACCCCGCGCCAGGATGTCGTCCAGGATCGCCAGCGTGCTGTCGTACAGCGACGGGTCACCCCAGACCAGGAACGCGCCGACCTGGTCCTCGCCGAGTTCCGATGCGATCAGCTCCGCGCACACATCGGCCCGGCGCCGACGCCAGTCGTCGACGGCTTCGACGTACGCGGTGGTGGTCCGGTCCCGCTCGGGATCGCGGCCGATCACGACCCGGTAGTCCTTGTCCGTCGCGTACCGGCGCAGGATCTCCTCGCGCAGGTCGACCAGCTCCTGCTTGACCTCGCCCTTGTCCAGCACGAAGAACACGTCGACCCGGTTCAGCGCCGACACCGCCTGCATCGTCACCTGCTCCGGATCGCCCGCCCCGACCCCGATCACCACAATCTCCCGCATGCCGCAGACCCTACGTCAGTCAGATCGACAGCAGGAGCGCGGCGGCGATCACGGTTCCTACGATGGCTCCGCCGTAACAGATGATCACGATCGGTACGCCGTACCGCTTGAGCTGGAGCCCGTCGTACAGGGTGAAGCGGAAGCGATGCGCCCAGTGGAACAGGCACAGCGCGCACAGCCCGAACAGCACCAGCCGGGTGATCCAGTTCCGCAGGATGGCGAGCAGGTGCGAGTGGTCCGGCGGCGACAGCAGGTCCAGTGGGAACGCGATGCCGAACAGGAACAGCAGGATCGGCACCATCAATGCGGCGACCATGCCGCCGGAGCTGAACAGCATCCAGAGCATGGGTTCCGGGTACGGACGGCGGCGGTTCATCGCAGGACCAGCCAGGCGACGACGGCCGACAACACCAACCACAGCACGTAATGCCCGACGACGACCTGAGGCGGCGGCACCCGCTGCCCGCGCAGCCGGATCACCATCGCCCGCGGCGCCAGCCCGAACCAGGTGATCGTGTGCAGCAGCACGAACAGCATCGCGATCACGTTGATCGCGATCATCCACCACCGCCCGCTCCAGTCGAGGAAGTCCTGGTACGCCGCCGGCCCGTCGCTGACCGCCTTCACCAGCAGGAGCAGGAAGACCACGAACCACGCCACGAAGACACTGCTCAACTCGCGCAGCACGAACAGCAGGTACGACCGGCGCTCGAGCCACCAGAACAGGTTGAGCGGTCGCTGGTACGTGCTCATCGCCGGCTCCGCGGCATCAGCAGATCCTTGATCGACTGCGTCGCCGCGGTCAGCTTGTACCGCTGGATCGCGCCCGCCGGGTCCACGCCCTTCGGGCACGCCGCACTGCACTCACCGACGAACGTGCAGGCCCAGATCCCTTCCGGCGACGAGAGTACGGCGCGACGCTCCTCAGCCCCCTCGTCGCGGGAGTCCAGGTTGTACCGCTGGGCCAACGCGATCGCGGCCGGCCCGATGAACTCCGGCTCCAGGCTGTACACCGGGCAGGCCGAGTAGCACAGCATGCAGTTGATGCACATGCTGAACTGCTGGTACTCGTCCAGCTGCTCCGGCGTCTGCAGGTACTCGCCCTCCTCGACCGGACTGTGCACGTCCCGCACGATCCACGGCTTCACCGTCGGCAGCTTGGTCATGAAGTCGTCGATGTCGATGACCAGGTCGCGGATCACCGGGAAGTTGCGCAACGGTTCCACCCGCACCGGACCGGGCGCGTAGTCGGTGAGGAAGGTCGCGCAACTCAGCTGCGGCTCGCCGTTGACCGTCATGCCACAGCTGCCGCAGATGCCCATCCGGCACGACCACCGGAACGACAGCGTGCCGTCCAGATGGTCCTTGATGTACGACAAGCCGTCGAGCACAGCCCAGTGCTCGCGCAGCGGCACCTGGTAGGACTGCAGCACCGGTTCGGAGTCCTGCTCGGGCCGGTACCGCGCTACCTCCAGGGTGATCTCGTCCGCCATCCCTACCTCCCGTACACCCGTTCTCCCGGCGGCCAGCGGGTGATGGTCACCGGCAGGTACGTGACGCGGCTGGTTCCGTCGGGGTCCCGCCGTACCAGCGAGTGCGCCAGGAACCGCTCGTCGTCGCGGGCCGGGAAGTCGACGCGCTGGTGTGCTCCCCGCGACTCCTCCCGGCGCAGCGCGCAGTCGATGATGCTCTCGGCAACATCCAGCATGAAGTCGAGCTCCAGCAAGGCGATCAGCTCGGTGTTGAAGCTCGTACTGTGGTCGTCGATCGCGGCGTGGGTGAAGCGCGACCGGAGCTCCGCGAGTTGCTCGGCCGCCTTCGCCAGCGAGTCGCCGTCGCGGTAGATCCCGGCGCCGGTCTCCATCGTGGTCTGCATCTCGGTCCGGATGTCCGCGATCCGCTCGTGTCCCTCGGCGTGCCGGGTCAGCTCGGCGGTGAGGCGCCGTACCTCGTCGCGGCCCTGCGCCTCGATCGCCTTCGGTACGGCGGTGCCGTAGCGGCCGGCGAAGACCGACGCGGCCCGGCCGGCCCGGTTGCCGAAGACGAGGCACTCGGGCAACGAGTTCGATCCCAGCCGGTTCGCGCCGTTGATGCTGACACAGGCCACCTCGCCGGCGGCGTACAGACCCTCGAGGTTCGTCGCGCCGCGGATGTCGGTGTGGATGCCGCCCATCATGTAGTGCACGACCGGGCGAACCGGCACGAGCTCTTTCACAGGGTCGATGTTCTGGTACTTCGAGCACAGCTCACGGACGAACGGCAGCTTGGCGTCGATCAGCTTCGCGCCCAGGTGCCGCAGGTCCAGATTCACGACCGGCCCGTACGGCGTGTCGATAGTGCGACCCTTGTCGAGCTCGTGCACGAACGCCTGCGACAGGCGGTCGCGTGGCCCGAGTTCCATGCTGCGCAGCACCGGCGTCGGGGACGGCGTACCGAGGTCGTAGTCCTGCAGGTAGCGGTAGCCGTCCTTGTTGAGCAGCCAGCCGCCTTCCGCGCGGGCCGCCTCGGTGATCAGGATGCCGGTGAACGGCAGGCCGGTCGGGTGGTACTGGACGAACTCCATGTCTTTCAGCGCGGCGCCGGCGCGGAGAGCGAGGGCCATCCCGTCGCCGGTCTTGATGTTCGCGTTCGTGGTGAACGGGTAGACCCGGCCGCAGCCGCCGGTGCACACGATCACCGCGCTCGCCGTGATGGTCTCGATCCGGCCGGTCGACAGTTCGATCGCGACGACGCCGTACGCGCGTCCGTCGTCGACCAGGATCTTGGTGACGTACCACTCGTCGTACCGGACGATGTCGGAGTAGGACAGCGCGGTCTGGAACAGCGTGTGCAACAGGTGGAAGCCGGTCCGGTCCGCGGCGAACCAGGTGCGCTTCTTCTTCATCCCGCCGAACGCCCGGACGGCGATCCGCCCGTCCGGCTGCCGGCTCCATGGGCAGCCCCAGTGCTCGAGCCGCAGCAGCTCCCGCGGCGCCTCCTGCACGAACGCCTCGACCGCGTCCTGGTCGCACAACCAGTCGCTGCCGGAGACGGTGTCGTAGGCGTGCTCGTCGAGCGAGTCGTCGTCCGCCGCCACCGCCGCGGCTCCACCCTCAGCCGACACCGTGTGACTGCGCATCGGATAGACCTTCGACACCACCGCCACCCGCAACGCCGGATTCGTCTCCGCCACCGCTATGGCAGCCCGCAACCCCGCGCCGCCGCCCCCGATCACCACGACGTCGTGAAAGCTCATCCACGTCCTCGCTTCGCTCCGGGCGCGGATGAGGCGCGAGAATGGCTGTGCTGTTTGATGCCCTCGCTTCGCTCGGTCATGTCCTTTGCCCGCCCCGTCAGGCTTCGTGGTCGCCGCTGTGCTCGTCCATCAGGATCTTGCCGTCGTGCCGCACGGTCTGGATCCGCACACTCCCGTCATGAAACTCGTGCCGGATCCGGCGGCAGCCGCACGCGTACCGCACATCGTCCATCCGGAACCCCTCGAAGTCGTCCTCCTGGCTCCGGTCCGCGTCACCCACCCGCCCGCACGGCGCCCGCTCCGCGGTCATGTGCGTCCTGGTCCCGGTCATCCGCCCACCTCCCGACCCCGCCCACATGTTTGTGACTCACATCACACCTCGATAGTGCGCCCGAAAACCAACCCCCGGCAATGCCTCGCTTTCTTTCCCACGCCGAGCTCGGGTCAGGGCAGGTAATCGGGTTGCTTGGGGGTGAGGGTGGCGGATGCAATGTGGGGCATGGGTGCTCAGGTGGGGTCGTCGGTGCGGGTTGGTGCTCTCGCGCCGCTCACTCGGCCGGGTTGGGTTGAGGCCGGGCAGCAGTTGCTTGCTGGGCTTGAGGTTGGTGTGAGGGAAGTGAACGACGCCGGCGGGATCGGCGGGCGGCCGCTCGAGTTGGTGGTGGGGGATACCGCGGCTGATCCGCAGAAGGCCGTGGCGGCTGTGGATGAGTTGGCTGGGCTGGGGGTGGCTGCGTTGGTGGGGGAGTATCACAGTGTTGTTGCTCGGGCGGCTGCTGCTCGGGCTGACGCGGTCGGGTTGCCGTTCCTCTGTTCGTCGGCGGTGCTCGACGCGCTCACCGAGGAGCCAACGGATTGGGTCGCGCGGCTGTCCCCGCCGCAGTCCCGTGGCTGGAAGGTCTACGCCGACTTCCTCCTCAGCGCGGGCCACACACGAATCGCCGTAGCCACCCAGCCGAGCGTCTACTGGGCAACCGGGACCCGCATCCTGCGGGACCACCTCGCCGCTAACGGCGGCACTGTCACAGAGCTCGACATGACCGCACTCACCCCGGAGGACGTGTGTGACGAGATCGCCGACCGCGCGACAGCCCTGCTCCTCCTGGTTGGCATCCCGGACCCGGCAGTGCCGATCGTCAAGGCAGTCCGCAGTGACCCGCGCCTCGCGGAGACCCTGATCGGTGCACCAGCCGGCCAACCGGAGTTCAAAGAATGGGCGGCGCTGTTAGGCGGCGACGGCGTCGCGATCCCGTTCCTCCGCTACCTCCCCGAGCACCTCACCCCACTCGGCACCCAGGTCGAGAAGAAACTCCGCGACCACCTCAAAGGAGCCCCGTCCTTCGTCGCCTACGAGGGGTACGACGCGATCGCCGTACTGGCCGAGGTGCTCGGCAAATCCAAAGCCTGGCAGGACGTCGCAGTCGAAGGCACTCGCGGAAAGATCCAGTTCTCCCGCACCCCAGGCATCAGCGTCTGGCAATGGACCTGGCCGCCGGTCCAGGTAGTCGACCGAGACCCAGCCCACCCGGACAGCTTCCGAATCCTCCACACCGGCTGAAAGGCTGGGGCGCTCCAGGAGCGCCCCAGCCCCAGCGCGAGCAATCAGTCGTCGATCGCCTGGTACAGCGTGGTCCAGAAGTCATGCAGGAGGTGGATCGAGTTGGGCGCGGACGCACCGACCTGGGTGAGCAGGATTCCGGTGAGCTGGTTCGTCGGGTCGGCGTACGTCGAGGTGCCGCTGCCGCCGTCCCAGCCGAACTGTCCGACGGGCGCGTAGTCACCGCGGTACGTACGCACCGCCATCCCGAAGCCCCAGCCGCCGTGCTGCCCCTGGCCGAACGAGATGTGGACGTTGTCGCGAGCCAGCGCAGTCCGGGCAGCGGTCTGCTCCGGCGTGAGGCGGTTTGTGGTCATCAGCTCGACCGCCGCGCGGGACAGGATCCGTTCGCCCCTGTGCAGACCGCCGTTCAGAAGCATCTGGAAGTAGGCCTGGTAGTCGTCAGCGGTGGACACGAGCCCACCACCGCCGCCCGGGAACGCCGGAGGCTGGCTCCACCGTCCGCCCTTGGCCTCGTCCCACACCAGGAACTCGCCGGTCTGCGGGTCCGGTGCGTAGAGGTCCGGCAGCCGGTCGATCTTGTCCTCGGGCACGTGGAAGCCGGTGTCCTTCATCCCCAGCGGCTCGAAGATGCGCTCCCGCAGGAACGCCTCGAACGACTGGCCGCTGACCCTGGCGACGAGTACGCCGACCAGGTCGCTGCTGATCTGGTACTGCCACTGCTCGCCGGGCTGGTGCATCAGCGGAAGCGTGCCCAGGCGGCGCATCCACTCGTCCGGCTCGGGCATCGGCTCCGGCAGGTTCGGGGTAAGTCCCTGCTCGAACACCGCGCCCATGATCGGAGTGCCGATCACGGTCATGTCCATGCCGAGCCCGAACGTCGAGGTCAGCACGTCCCGCACGGTGATCGGCCGCCGCGCCGGCTCGGTGTCGTCCAGCGGACCGTCGATCCGCTTCAGCACCTGCCGGTTGGCGAGCTCCGGCAGCCACTGCTCGACCGAGTCGTCCAGCCGCAGCTTGCACTCGTCCAGCAGCACCATCGCCGCCGCGATCGAGAGCGGCTTGGACGTCGAGGCCATCCGGAAGATCGTGTCCCGGCGCATGTCCGCGCTGCCGTCGTGCCGCATCGTCCCGATCGCCTCGACGTGCGTCTCGCCGCCCCGGCTGACCAGCGCGACGAGCCCGGGGATCTTCCCGGAGTCGACATGCCGCTGCAGTACGTCGTGCAGTCTGCGCACCCCGGTTGCGGAGAAGCCGGTGCCGCCAGTTCCCATCGTGATATCTCCCTCGTGCCGTGTATTCGCGCTCATGGCACCAACCATCGCCCTCCCCACTGACACGAAGCCGCCACCGCCCTGACACGCCGCCGGCCGACTGGGTGCACCGGTCTGGGGAGCATCACGCACCAGAAACGACCAGTCAGACTCCCCAAGACAACCCCGATCCATCAGGCAGCCGCGGCGTGGGGGAGATCTACTTGGATTCGCGCCATTCGCGTTCGAAGGGGAGGCGCCAGGCTCGGGGGGCTATGAGTTGGTGGATGGCGTTGGGGCCCCAGGTGCCGGGTTGGTAGGGCTTGACCGGGGGCGGGTCCTCCAGCAGCAACGCTGAGCGGTCCCAGAGGGACTCGATGCCCTCGGCGGTGGTGAAGAGGGTGTGGTCGCCACGCATCGCGTCGAGGATCAGGCGCTCGTACGCCTCCAGTACGTCGCCCGCGCTCTCGGTCTCCTGGGTCGAGAACTGCATGGACAGCTTCTCCAGCCGCATCCCGGGGCCGGGGCGTTTGCCGTAGAAGGACAGTGAGACGCGGGACGAGTCGGCCAGGTCGAAGGTCAGGTGGTCGGGGCCCTGGGAGCCGACCCCGGAGCCGGCCGGGAACATCGTCTTCGGGGCTTCCTTGAAGGCGATCGAGATGATCCGCATGCCTTCGGCCAGCCGCTTGCCGGTGCGCAGGTAGAACGGGACGCCGGCCCAGCGCCAGTTGTCGATGCCGACCTTCAGCGCGATGAACGTCTCGGTGTCGGAGTCCGGCGCGACCCCTTCCTCGCCGCGGTAGCCGCTGTACTGGCCGCGGACCACCTCGGCCGGGTTGATCGGCAGCATGGACCGGAAGACCTTGTTCTTCTCCTCCGAGATCGCCCGCGGCTCCAGCGCGGTCGGCGGCTCCATCGCGACGAACGACATCACCTGCATGAGGTGGGTGACGACCATGTCCTTGAACGCGCCGGTCGGCTCGTAGAAGGTGGCGCGCTGGTCCAGGCCGAGGGACTCGGGGATGTCGATCTGCACGTGGTCGATGAAGTTGCGGTTCCAGATCGGCTCGAACAGGCCGTTGGCGAACCGGAAGGCGAGGATGTTGAGCGCCGCCTCCTTGCCGAGGAAGTGGTCGATCCGGAAGATCTGCGACTCGTCGAACGTCTCGTGCACGAAGTTGTTCAGCTGGATCGCGGTGGCCAGGTCGTCGCCGAACGGCTTCTCCATCACCACCCGAGCCCGGTCGACCAGGTCGGCGTCGCGCAGCATCGCGATCACCGCCTGCGCGGACTTCGGCGGCACGGACAGGTAGTGCAGCCGGCAGGTGTCCGGTCCGAGCTGTGCCTCGGCCGCCTTCACCGCGGCCGAGAGCCCGTCCGGCCCGGCCGTCGCCGGCACGTACTCGAGCCGGTCGGTGAACTGCGCCAGTTCCTCGCTGCTCATCCGGTGCGTCCCGAACCGCTCCACCGCCTCCCGGGCCTTGTCCCGGAACTCGTCGGAGCTGAGCTGCTCGGTCGCCATGCCGATGATGCGTACGTCGGGAGCGAACTTGGACTGCTGCAGGTAGGCCAGCCCCGGCAGCAGCTTGCGCTTGGCCAGGTCGCCGGTGGCCCCGAACAGCACGATCACATGCGGCGCGAGCGGCTCCGGATCCCGTCGGGACGGACGCGATCCGGGCGCGGGATAGGCGATGGTCTGGATGCGATCGGGCATACCCGAAGTGTAGGCACCCGGCGGTCAGCCGATCATGTTCGTCGCCATCATCCGCGGCGCGTCCCCGCAGTTCGGCGCGGCCGAGTGGAAGGTGTCGCAATGCATGAAGTACACGTCACCCGCCTGGCCGGTCAGCTCGACCACCCGCAGCGGTACGCCGTCCACCTCGGATCCGTCGGCCATATAACGCCGTACCCGGTCGTTGCCGTCGGCATCGTCGCCCACCCACAGCTCCCGCAACCACGGGTCGACACCGCCGAGCACCTTCCGCACCCGCTTCGGATGCGGGCCGTCCTCGGCGGGATCGGCGTACCGGGTCACCAGGTGGTGTGATCCGGTCAGTACGAGCGTTGCCCCGCCACGCGGCCGGATGTCGTTCAGCAGCACGAACATCTGGACCGAGCGGGCCCTGCTGCCGGTGTCATACGGGACGAAGTCGTTGTGCCAGACGTCGTACGGAATGTTCCACTCCGCCTGCTCCCGGCTCGGGAACGTGACCAGCAGCACGCCCCACCTCGACGGCTCGGTCCAGGCGCCGAGCAGCCCGTCCAGGGTCGCCCGGACCGCCGCGCTGCCGATCCGCTCGAACTCGGTCCCGCGGGCGACCTTGCGGAGCCCGGACAGCCGCTGCTCGATCAGCCAGGTCGCCGGATCGGCTCGCTCCATCCCGTGCTCCGCGCGCACGTGGTCCCAGACCCGGTCGCACATCGCGGCCGCGTCACCCGCCGGGATCGCCCCGGGCACCCGCAGCAGACCGGTGCGGTCGAACTCGTCGCGCTGAGCCGCAGTCACCATGCAGTCACCATGCTCACCACTCTGACCGCGTACGGCGACCGGCCGCGACCGAATTACTCAGCTGGGCGCGGACTGCCACAGCCCAAGGACGTTCCCCTCACAGTCCTGGAAGTAGGCGGCGAAGCCCATCTCGCCGACCGCGAACTTGGCGGCGACCGTCTTGCCGCCGTGCTGCTCGATCGACTCCAGCGCGGCATCGGCGTCGTCGACCTCGACGGTGAGCACCGGGAGCGTGGCCGGCGCTCCGGCGCGCTCGAACATGCCGCCGTTGATGTACCCGGGCTCCTGCGGGTACCCCTCCTCGGTCACCGGTCCGGTCGACACGCTGGTGTACTGCAGCTCCGGCATCACGTTGACCTGCCAGCCGAACACCTCGGCGTAGAACGCCCGCGCCCGGTCCCCGTCGTCGTACGGAACCTCGAAATGCACTACTCGTCCGGTCATCGCAAGTCCTCCCCTTCGACACCGGCGATCCGTCAGCTTCGACGCTAGTCCGGTCCGGATGGAAAGCGAACAGAAACCGGGCGGAAAGCGCCGACCGGTTCACTGCGGAGTGTTCGGCGAACCTCGGCGGTACGACGTACTCGAGGGCGCCGGCGTTTTACCGTGGGGGTGTCTGTTTCCGCCGGAGCCGTTCGTCGGTGGGGTGACACCGTCTGGAGGAGGACCGTGAAGTACTTGCTGATGATCTGCGGTGACGAGACGGCCGAGGCGCACGCCAACGAGGGGTGCGGCGGCTGGTCGGAGGAGATGGAGCAGCGCGGCGTGGTCGAGGGCGGTGCCGGGCTGCGGCCGCCGACCGAGGCGACCACGGTGCGGGTGCGCAACGACGAGCTGCTGCTCACCGACGGCCCGTTCGCGGAGACCAAGGAGCAGATCGGCGGGTTCGTGCTGATCAACTGCGCCGACCTGGACGAGGCGATCGAGATCGCGGCCAAGCACCCGTTCGCGACCTACGGGACGATCGAGATCCGGCCGGTGCTGGAGCCGCCGCCGGGGATCGGGTGACCTTCGAGGAGGTCTACCGGCAGGAGTGGGGCCAGGTGGTCGCCACCCTGATCCGTGTGACCGGTGACTGGGAGCTTTCCGAGGAGTGCGCCCAGGAGGCGTTCGCGGCCGCCCTGGAGCGGTGGCCGCGGGACGGCGTACCGGACAAGCCGGGTGCCTGGCTGACCACCACGGCACGCAACCGTGCGATCGACTGGCTGCGCCGGGAGGCGGTCGGCGCTGCGAAGCTGAAGGAGGTGGCTGCGGTGGAGTACGAGCCCGACGAGCCGTACGACGTACCGGACGACCGGCTGCGGTTGATGTTCACCTGCTGCCACCCGGCGCTGGCGATGGAGGCACGCGTCGCCCTGACGCTGCGGACGCTGGCCGGTCTGAGTACGGCGGACATCGCACGCGCGTTCCTGGTCCCGGAGACGACCATGTCGAAGCGGCTGACCAGGGCGAAGCAGAAGATCCAGCACGCCGGCATCCCGTACCGCGTCCCGCCCGCACACCTGCTGCCCGAGCGGACGCCCGCCGTACTGGCGGTGCTGTACCTGCTGTTCAACGAGGGGTACTCCGACGTCGTCCGTAGCAACCTGACCAGTGAGGCGATCCGACTGGCCAGACTGCTGGTCCAGCTCATGCCGGACGAGCCAGAGGCCGCTGGCCTGCTCGCACTGATGCTGCTGCATGACGCTCGGCGTGACACGCGGCTGACCGCGGACGGTGTACTGGTGACGCTGGAGGACCAGGACCGCACCCAGTGGGACCACACAGCCATCACCGAGGGTGTCGACCTCCTGGACGCAGCCCTCCGCCGACGCAGCCCCGGTCCGTACCAAGTGCAGGCCGCCATCGCCGCTTGTCACGCCACCGCGCGTACCGCCGCCGACACGGACTGGCCGCAGATCGCCGCCCTCTACGGCCAGCTCAAGCAGACCCCAGTGGTCGCCCTCAACCGCGCAGTAGCCATCGGCATGGCCGACGGCCCCGCAGTAGGCCTGAAACTCGTCGACGACCTAGCAGCCGGCCCTCTAGCCGGCTACCACCTCCTCCCAGCCACCCGCGCTGACTTCCTCCGCCGCCTAGGCCGCTCCACCGAGGCCGCAACCTCTTACCGCGAGGCCCTGACCCTCGCCACCACGGACGCCGAACGCAAGTACCTCCAACGTCGGCTGGATGAGGTGTCTGTCTGAGCGCAGGCCGTTCGTCGGTGGGGTATGACGGATATCAGGACGATGGTGGCGGGGGAGCGGGCCGAGCTTGCTGACCTGCTGGACGGGTTGCAGGACCAGGACTGGGACAAGGCGAGCCTGTGCGAGGGGTGGCGGGTGCGTGAGGTGGTTGCGCACGTCACGATGCCCTTCCGGATGTCCTTGCCGCGGTTTCTGGTCGGGATGGTCCGGGCGGGTGGGAACTTCAACAAGTTCTCGGATCGCCAGGCGCGGCAGGGTGCGGTCGAGTTCTCGGCCGGCGAGCTGACGGAGTGCCTGCGGCAGAACGTGAACCACCCGTGGAAACCGCCGGGCGGTGGGTACGAGGGCGCGCTCTCGCACGACGTTATCCACGGGCTTGACATCACCGTTGCCTTAGGCATGGACCGGTGTGTTCCCGCGGATCGCCTGCGCCGGGTCCTAGACGGCGTGAAGCCCCGTCAGGTCAAGTACTTCGGCGTGGACCTGACCGGGATCCAGCTGTCTGCGACCGACCTCGACTGGACGTACGGCACCGGGGAGGCCTTGTCCGGCAATGCCCAAGACCTCCTCCTCGTGCTCTGCGGTCGCACGCTGCCTCCACACCATCTGACCGGCAGCCCCGCGGCCCGCTTCACCACCACGCAGTCAGCGCGGTAGGTCCTGCCAGAAGCCGCACTGGTGGTTGGTCGCGTACGCCGTGGGCGCGATGCCGGCTGTGGACAGGCCCAGCACGGTGCCGGAGCCGTTGAAGGCCGGCCACTGTGGACGTCCGCGGCCGTTCGGGTTGCCCGCGTGGGCGAACGCGGACCAGTAGGCGATCATCGTGTCCGACAGGCGTTCCTGGGCCGGGGTGAGTGGCGGGAACGGGTTCTGGGGCATGTCAACGGCCCACAGGTACGGCAGGTCTGAGCTGTGGTACGCACCGAGCGGGTAGCCGTCCGGCAGGACCCGACCGCTGTCCTCGGCGAACTCGTAGGCGTAGACCGGCTGGTGCTTGGCGGCCGCCTGGGCAGTGCGCAGTACCGGACACGCACCGATGAAGCCACCCCAGTCACTCAGCACAGTCGCCAACGCCAACACCGGAGTCGTAGTCACCGGGTACTTCGCGAGTACGGCGTCGGCCCGGTCACCGAACGTTTCCACCAGCATCGCCTCGTACTGCGCCGCGGTCAGCGACGACTGACGCGAGAGGAACCCACGCATCTCGTGAGCGGTCCCACCGATCAGTAGCGGTACCCGGGCAGCCGTGCCGTCGCGTACTGCGTCTCCCGGTTGTCGCGGCAGTACCGCCGTACCGGCAGTCGGGCCCCAAGGGCGGTCGCCGCTGCGGCCGTGTGGCGTCAGGGGAATGCTGGAGAGCGCTTCAAGCACCTTGCCGGCCGGGCGCTCGCGCAGGCAGGCTGCAATCTTGGGTGCTGTGGTGCAGCCGAGTTCCTCGGTTGCACGGGCGCCGAAGGCTCGTGCCTCGGCCAGTGTCGGCACTCTGTTCTCACACGCGCCGCTCTGCACGGTCGCGCGGTCGAAGAGGCCGCGGGCGAGCGGTGAGGCGAGCAAGGCGCACACCGAGCGCGCTCCCGCGGACTGACCGGCCAGTGTGACGTTGCCGGGGTCTCCACCGAAGCTGGCGGCGTTGCGCCGTACCCAGCGCAGTGCAGCGGCCTGGTCCATCAGACCGTAGTTGCCCTCACCGAGGGCGGGCGACGAGAGGTAGCCGAGTGCCCCGAGCCGATAGTTGACCATGACAACCATCAGTCGGCCATCGGTAGCGAGCGCTGTGCTGTCGTACTCCTTGGCCGCTCCGGTGACGAACCCGCCGCCCGGCAACCACACCAGCACCGGCAGCCGCTCACCCGGCCGCACACCACGGGGCACTCGGACGTCGAGGTAGAGGCAGTCCTCCGATCCGACTGCCCCCAGTTGCTGCGCACACGGCGTGCTCGGCGCCGTCGCATCGCGCACACCCGACCACGGCTTCACCCGAGCAGGTGGACGCCATCGTTTCTCGCCGACCGGGGGAGCGGCGTACGGCACACCCGTGTAGCTCACGTGGTCCGCAGCAACCGTCCCCCGCAGCCAGCCGGCGTCCACCTTCACCGTGCCAGAGGTTGGCGGACCTAGTAGGGAAGCAATCAAAGCCAGAACAACACCGGGAATCGTCATGACGAGAGTCTTCTGATTCCGAGCCGCCACGGCGTCCGCGCACCCGCCCGACTTCCCCTACCTCACCTGGCGCAGCAGACGCCCTCCCACCTACGCCCGACGGCGTATCACAGCACCCGGGGGAGCCTTGCGGCCCTCAGCCCAGTGGTACGGGAACCAAACAGCGGACAGCAACCACCGCCAAGGGGGGTCCGGGGGGCGAAGCCCCTCCGGGCGGGGTGTGGGGGCCGCGCCCCCACAAAACACATCGGACGATCCCCGCCGGCGCACTCCGCCGGCAAAGACCGCCCAGATCGTCCGCGCGCCCCCGGCAGGATTCGAACCTGCGCACCCGCCTCCGGAGGGCGGTGCTCTATCCCCTGAGCTACGGGGGCTCAGGAACGGTCAGAACAGTATCAGGAGATTCCGGGATTTCCCGAATCGGGTGCCGGTGCGTCGGGTGGGTACCGGAGCCGGGGGCCGGGGGGACCCTGACGGGACCCTGGAAGCGCGGTACTGCGGGATCACGTCCGCTCAGGTCGGCGTCATAGTGGTTGTAAGCCCATCAGTGAAAGGAATTCGGTACCCATGGCTAGCTCTTTGGTCCGCCCGTCCCACGGTCGCATGATCGGCGGTGTCTGTGCCGGACTGGCTCGCCGGTTCGGTATGTCGGCGAACACAATGCGGCTCATCTTCGTCGTCAGCTGCCTGCTGCCCGGCCCGCAGATCCTCATCTACATCGCGCTCTGGATCCTGATGCCGTCGGAGCGCTGAGTCGGCGGTTCGCCGACTCAGTACCCGATGACAACCTGCTCCCCTTGGCGTCCTCCCACCGCCTGAAGGCAGGGGATTCCAACCCTTGCGGGTTGAGGTTCGCGGTTCACAGCCGTGCCTTACTGCGCAAGAAGGCTCCCCGCGCTGCCACGGCCCACCCGGCCGCGGTTGTTATCGTCCTGCAACTGCCGGTCACTTGGCTATCGCAACCAGTGAAGATGGTACCCGACCGATCCGACGGAACCTGAGAGGGCGAGTGGCGTATTCTCCCCGCCGTGAACGGGACTTCTACGCCGTCAAACGGATGAGAGCAGGCAGGTGGCGCCGGGCGGGTGCGACGGCAGCCGCTCTGCTCCTCGTCAGCAGTGTGGCCGGCGGCTGCCAGGTTGGTCCCGCGCCGCCCGGTCCGGCCGAGCTCCGGACCGGGGCGCCGCCGTGGGACGCCCCCCGCGACGCGGTCTCGTACATCGACAAGGCGGGGTTCGAACGTCTCCCGCTCGACTTCTCCGGCCCGTCGCCGTACACCTTGACTCTGTCGGTGACCGTCGACGGCGCCCCGGTGCAGGTCCCGGCCGGGATCGGCGTCGACCGCGTCCGCGCCGAGCAGGCCGCCGTACACACGCACACCACGGACGGCCTCGTGTACGTCGAGGCCAAGACCACCACCGAGCGCCCGACCCTCGCCCAGTTCTTCACCCTCTGGGGAGTCAAGTACGACGCCAAGTGCCTGGGCGACGCGTGTGGCTCACTCACAGTCACCGTGGACGGCCAGCCGGCTCCCTGGGATACGCCGCTGACTCCCAAGGCGCAGGTCTCGGTGACTGCCCGCGGCTGACGGCGTACCGGGCTGTGGATGGTGAGTCAAGGGTTTGGGCGTGGGGCCATTAGGCTGAGGCGGTGACTCCGGAACAGCTCGCTGAGAAGATCCTGCAGGCCCTGGCCGCGCTCGCCGACGACGGCGCCATCACCGTCGAGGGCGGGCTGCCGCGCGAGCTGAAGGTCGAGCGACCCAAGAACCCCGAGCACGGGGACTACGCCACCAACGTCGCCATGCAGCTGGGCAAGCGCGCCGGGCTGAACCCGCGCCAGTTCGCCGAGCTGCTGGCCGCCAAGCTGCGGGACGACGACGCGATCACCGCGGTCGAGATCGCCGGTCCGGGCTTCATCAACCTCCGCGTCGCGGCCGATGCCCAGGGCAAGATCGCGCAGGCGATCCTCGACGCCGGGTCGGCATACGGCCACACCGACAGCCTGCACGGCCAGACGGTGAACCTGGAGTTCATCTCCGCCAACCCGACCGGCCCGCTGCACCTGGGCCACACCCGCTGGGCCGCGGTCGGCGACGCGCTGGCCCGGGTGCTGGCCGCGGCCGGCGCGAAGGTGACCCGCGAGTTCTACATCAACGACCGCGGCGCCCAGATGGACAAGTTCGGCGCCAGCCTGCAGGCGGCTGCGCACAGTCAGCCGATCCCCGAGGACGGCTACCACGGCGAGTACATCGGCGACCTGGCCAAGCAGATCGTCGCCGAGGTCCCCGGCATCACCGAGCTGCCGGAGGCGGAGCAGACGGTCGCCTTCCGCGAGGCCGGGTACGAGCGCCAGCTCAAGGAGCAGCAGTCCCAGCTCGAGCACTTCCGGACCAACTTCGACGTCTGGTTCTCCGAGCGCAGCCTGCACGAGCAGGACGGCGTCGGCCACGCGATCGACAAGCTGCGTGAGCAGGGTCACCTGTACGACGCCGACGACGCGCTGTGGATGCGGACGACGGACTTCACCGACGACAAGGACCGGGTGCTGATCCGGTCGAACGGCGAGCCGACGTACTTCGCCTCGGACGCGGCGTACTACGTGAACAAGCGCGAGCGTGGTTTCGACGTCTGCATCTACATGCTCGGCGCCGACCACCACGGGTACGTGAACCGGCTGAAGGCGATCGCCGCCTGCGCCGGCGACGACCCGGAGCACAACATCGAGATCCTGATCGGCCAGCTGGTGAAGATCCTCAAGGGCGGCGAGGAGATGCGGCTGTCCAAGCGGGCCGGCACCATCGTCACGCTGGCCGAGCTGGTCGAGGAGGGCGGCGTCGACCCGCTGCGCTACACGCTCTGCCGCTACCCGGTGGACTCCCCGCTGACCCTGGACATCGAGGAGATGACCCGCCAGGTCAGCGAGAACCCGGTCTACTACGTGCAGTACGCGCACGCCCGGCTGGCCTCGATCCTGCGGAACGCCGACGAGCTCGGCATCAAGCTGGACGAGTTCGACCCGGGTCTGCTCAGCCACGAGCGCGAGGGCGACCTGCTGCGCGCGCTGGCCGAGTTCCCGCGCGTCGTCGCCACCGCCGCCGAGCTGCGCGAGCCACACCGGATCGCTCGCTACCTGGAGGACACGGCGTCGGCGTTCCACAAGTTCTACGACAGTTGCCGCGTGCTGCCGCGCGGCGACGAGGAGGTGGAGCCGGTGCACAAGGCTCGCCTGACCCTGGTCTCCGCGACCAGGACCGTGCTCGCCAACGGGCTGGACCTGCTCGGCGTCTCCGCACCGGAGCGGATGTGAGGGCGCACGAGGCGGGCGCGCTGCACGCCGACATCGGTCACCGTGGCCCGTCCTGGCTGCGTGCGCCCCGCGACGTCAACGACCTGGTCCCGCAGCTGTGGTCGTCCACGGCGAAGAAGACCGGCGAGGGCTCGCTGGTCGTCGGCGGGGTCGACGTCCGTGACCTGGTCGCCGAGCACGGCAGCCCGTCGTACGTGCTGGACGAGGACGACTTCCGCGCCCGCGCCCGCGCGTTCAAGCACGCCTTCAAGGACTTCGACGTCTACTACGCCGGCAAGGCGTTCCTGTGTACGACGGTCGTCCGCTGGGTGATGGAGGAAGGCCTCAACCTCGACGTCTGCAGCGGCGGAGAACTCGCGGTCGCGCTCCGGGCGGGCGCCGACCCGGCCAGGCTGGGTTTCCACGGCAACAACAAGTCCGAGTCCGAGCTGGCCCGGGCGCTGGACGCCGGCGTCGGCCGGATCATCGTCGACTCGCTGTACGAGATCGACCGGCTGATCGAGCTGGCCCGGGAGCGCAACACGACTGCTCCGGTGATGGTCCGGGTCACCGCCGGAGTCGAGGCGCACACCCACGAGTACATCGCGACCGCGCACGAGGACCAGAAGTTCGGCTTCTCGATCACCTCCGGCGCGGCCTTCGAAGCCGTTGCCCGAGTCAACGAAGCGGCCGAGCTGGAGCTGCTCGGCCTGCACTCGCACATCGGGTCCCAGATCTTCGACTCGTCCGGGTTCGAGGTGGCCGCCAAGCGTGTGATCGCCTTGCACGCAAGGGTTTCCGAGGAGCTCGGCGTGGACATGCCGGAGCTCGACCTGGGTGGTGGCTTCGGTATCGCCTACACCACGCAGGACGACCCGTCCGACCCCGCGCAGCTGGCCACCGAGATGGGCAAGATCGTCGAGCACGAGTGCCGGGCGTTCCAGGTCGACGTGCCGAAGGTGTCGATCGAGCCCGGTCGCGCGATCGTCGGCCCGGCCGTCTGCACCGTCTACACGGTCGGCACGGTCAAGGAGGTCGAGCTCGACGCCGGCGCGTCCCGCACGTACGTGTCGGTCGACGGCGGGATGAGCGACAACATCCGCGCCGCGCTGTACGACGCCGACTACTCCTGCACGCTCGCGAACCGCTACTCCGACACCGAGCCCACGCTGGCCCGGGTCGTCGGCAAGCACTGCGAGGCCGGTGACATCGTGGTGAAGGACGAGTTCGTCCCGTCGGACGTGCGCCCCGGCGACCTCATCGCCGTACCAGGGACCGGTGCGTACTGCCGGTCGATGGCGAGCAACTACAACCACGTGCCGCGGCCACCGGTGATCGCGGTCAAGGACGGTCACACGCGAGTCGTCGTACGGCGCGAGACCGAAGACGACCTGCTACTGCTCGACATGGGGGCGGCGGAGTGAACGACAAACCCTTGAAGGTAGGCCTGCTCGGTTGTGGCGTGGTCGGCACCGAGGTGGTGCGGATCCTGACCGAGCAGGGTGACCATCTCGCCGCCCGCGTCGGCGGCCGGCTGGAGATCGCGGGGATCGCGGTCCGGCGACCAGGCCGCGCGCGCGACATCGCGGTCGACCCGTCGCTGATCACGACCGACGCGCACGCGCTGGTGTCGCGCGGCGACCTGGACCTGGTGATCGAGGTGATCGGCGGCCTGGAGCCGGCCCGCGGCCTGATCCTGTCCGCCCTCGAGCACGGCGCGTCCGTGGTGACGGCGAACAAGGCGCTGCTGGCCGAGGACGGCCCGACGCTGTTCGCCGCCGCGGAGAAGTACCAGCGCGACCTGTACTTCGAAGCCGCCGTGGCCGGCGCGATCCCGATCCTGCGGCCGCTGCGCGAGTCGCTGGCCGGTGACGACGTGACCCGGGTGATGGGCATCGTCAACGGCACCACGAACTACATCCTCGACAAGATGGACAGCACCGGCGCCGGTTTCGACGAGGCGCTGGAGGAGGCCCAAGCGCTCGGGTACGCCGAGGCCGACCCGACCGCGGACATCGAGGGGTTCGACGCGGCCGCGAAGGCGGCTTTGCTGGCCAGTTTGGCCTTCCACACCAGGGTTTCCATCGCCGACGTGCACCGCGAGGGCATCACCGAGGTGTCCGCCACCGACATCGCCTCGGCCCGCGAGATGGGCTGCGTGGTGAAGTCGCTGGCGATCTGCGAGCTCGACGAGACGACCGACTCGGTCAGCGCCCGGGTGTACCCGGCGATGATCCCGGCCACTCATCCGTTGGCCAGTGTTCGCGACGCGTACAACGCCGTGTTCGTGGAATCCAAAGCGGCCGGCCAGCTGATGTTCTATGGTCGTGGTGCCGGCGGCGCCCCGACGGCCAGCGCTGTCCTCGGGGATCTCGTGTCCGCCGCGCGCAACCGGCTCAAGGGAGTGCCGGGGGTCGGCGAGTCGTCGTACACCCAGCGAGCCGTGCGGCCGATGGGCGACGCGGTGACCCGCTACCACGTGTCGCTGGACGTGGCCGACAAGGCCGGTGTGCTGGCGGCGGTGGCCCATGCCTTCGCCGAACACGACGTGTCCATCCAGACCGTCCGGCAAGAGGGCCGGGGCAGTGACGCGCAGCTGGTGGTGGTCACCCACACCGCGACCGACGCCGCGTTGTCCGCGACCGTGGAGGCCCTGCGTGACATGGACATCGTTCGGGAAGTCAGCAGTGTGATGCGGGTAGAAGGCGAGTAGCGAATGGCGCACCAGTGGCAAGGCGTGATCGAGGAGTACAGGGACCGGCTGCCGGTGTCGGCGGACACTCCCGTGGTCACGCTCGGCGAGGGCGGGACGCCGCTGGTGGCCGCGCAGTGGCTCAGCGAGCAGACCAACTGCGAGGTCTGGCTCAAGGTCGAGGGCAACAACCCGACCGGCTCGTTCAAGGACCGCGGCATGACGGTCGCGATCTCGCTGGCCGCCCAGGCCGGTGACAAGGCCGTCGTCTGCGCGTCGACCGGCAACACCTCGGCCTCGGCAGCCGCGTACGCCGTCCGCGCCGGTCTGATCCCGCTGGTGCTGATCCCGGCGGGCCGGATCGCCAAGGGCAAGCTGGCCCAGGCCATCGTGCACGGCGCCCAGTTGGTGTCCATCGACGGCGGGTTCGACGACTGCCTGCGGATCGTCCGCGAGCTCGGCAAGAACTACCCGGTCGCGCTGGTGAACTCGGTGAACCCGGTCCGGCTGGAAGGCCAGAAGACAGCCGCGTTCGAGGTCTGCGACCTGCTCGGCGACGCGCCCGACCTGCACCTGCTGCCGGTCGGCAACGCCGGCAACATCGCGGCCTACTGGAAGGGCTACCAGGAGTACGCGAAGGACAAGCTCGCCTCGAAAACCCCGCGCATGTGGGGATTCCAGGCCGAGGGCGCGGCGCCGATCGTCCGGAAGGCGATCGTCGAGAAGCCGGAGACCGCGGCGACCGCGATCCGGGTCGGCAACCCGGCCTCCTGGACGCTGGCCGAGGCCGCCCGGGACGAGTCCGGCGGCCGGATCGAGATGGTCACCGACGAGCAGATCCTGACCGCGCAGCGTGAGCTCGCCGCCCACGAAGGCGTGTTCGTCGAGCCCGCGTCGGCGGCCGGCGTCGCCGGGCTGCTGCACGCGAAGGCGCAAGGCTGGCTGGACGGCGGCTCGACCGTCGTGATCACCGTCACCGGGCACGGCTTGAAGGACATCGACACCGCGCTCGACCACGCGAAGGTGAAGGAGTCGCCGGTCACCCCGGCCGACACCGACGCCGTCGCCCGCGTCGCCGGCCTGAGCTGACGGGCCGGCGGTGGAGAGCGCAGTGGAGGCCGCAAGCGACCGCCGGCCCTGCGACCAGGTGCGGGTCCGGGTCCCGGCGACGAGCGCGAACCTCGGCCCCGGTTTCGACGCGTTCGGCTTGGCGCTGACCCTGTACGACGACCTGATCGTCACCCCGGGGGGATCCGGGGTCACGGTCGAGGTGACCGGATCGGGCGAGGGCGAGGTGCCGCTGGACGAGTCGCACCTGGTGGTCCAGGCGATCCGTCGCGGTCTCGACGCGCTGGGCGCCTCGGTGCCCGGGTTCACGCTGCGGTGCGAGAACCGGATTCCGCACGGCCGCGGGCTCGGCTCGTCGTCGGCGGCGATCGTCGGCGGTCTCGCGGCGGCGTACGGGCTGGTCGGTGCACCGCTGGATCGAGAGCGTCTCGTCGTACTGGCGAACGAGATCGAAGGGCATCCGGACAACGTGGCCGCGGCCGCGCTCGGTGGGTTCACAATCGCTTGGACAGAAGGCGCTGTGCACGAAGGGGATGGAGGCCGCGCGGTCCGGCTGCAGACCGTCGACGGTCTGGCGGCGGTGGCTTATGTACCTGACAACCGGGTGCTGACCAAGGAGGCGCGCGGGCTGCTGCCAGGCGTTGTTTCCCACAGTGATGCGGCGGCCAATGCGGGGAAGGCTGCTTTGCTCGTCGCGGCGGTGACCGGGCGGCCGGAGTTGCTGCTGACGGCGACCGAGGACCGGCTGCACCAGGAGTACCGCGAGCCCGCGATGCCGGAGAGCCTGGCGCTGGTGCACAAGCTGCGGGGGAGCGGGCTGCCGGCGATCGTGAGCGGCGCCGGGCCGACCGTCGTCGTACTGGGCCGCCCTGATGGAACCTCTGCCTCGACGGGCAAACCCGCAGGTCAGGGCTTCTTCCGGGGTGCGCCGCCGGCGCCGGACGGCTGGACGCGGTACGACCTGGGGATCGATCCAGTCGGTGTACAGGTCTGGTCGATGGAAGCGGGCTAGTCCGCTGAGCGGTGCGGGAATGAGTCGGGACTGACACGCGTTGTACCCCTCGAGTCAGCAGAAAGACCCGTAGTGGTGCTAGTCTCGACTCACCCGATCCCCTCCAGGTGATCGGTGAACTCTCGTCACGATCCGGGCTGTGCTCCCGGCACCCTGTGTTGTGTGGCGACCCTCCTGTGGATTTGAACTTGCGCCGCCTGCGCCGGAGCTGTCCTGGGGGACTCAGATCGAACGAGAGCCTCTTGTACCCACGTGACCGCCGCAGTCGGAACAGCTGACACCGCATAGGGCGTGGGTGATGAAACGGTCGATTGGCTTCCATGTCATCGACGATCCGTGTGGGAAGGACCTCACGTGACAGAAACTGTTGAAGCCTCCAGCGGAGCCGGCACCTCGTCGGCCCCGGGATCCGACGCTGCGGCCACCACCGCGACGCGTCGCCGGAAGGCCGGAGGCGGCCTCGAGGGCATGCTGCTCCCCGAGCTCAAGCAGCTCGCCGGGACGCTCGGCATCAAGGGCACCGGCGCACTGCGCAAGGGCCAGCTGATCGAGGCGATCAAGGCCGCCCAGGCGGGTGGCTCGACGGGCGGATCGCGCCCGAAGACGAGCCAGCCGACCCTGGACGAGGGTGCCGACGAGGCGCCCGCGGCCAAGGCCCCGGCCAAGCGGGAGGGCGGCAGCCGCCGGACCCGCGCCGCGGCCAAGGACACCGCGCAGAACGGCGTGGCCGAGAAGGACACCGCTGCTGCGCCGGTCGCCGATGCACCGGCTGCCAGTGCACCGGCTGCCAGTGCGCCGGTGGTCGCCGCCGAGGCGCCGGCCGCCGCGGTCGCCACGCAGAACGGCACCGCCGTCGCCGAGCCGAAGGCCGAGCAGGCCCCGGAGAACCGCGCCGAGAACCGCGCCGAGAACCGGGCGGAGAGCCGGGCGGACAACCGTGGCGACGACCGCGGTGAGGACCGGGACGACCGCGGTGACCGCGACAACCGGAACCGCAACCGGGACAGCCGCGGTGACCGTGGCGAGCAGAACCGGGACAACCGGGGTGACCGCGGCGAGCAGAACCGCGACCGCAACCGGGACAACCGCGGCGACCAGAACCGGGACGGCAACCGCGGCGACCAGAGCCGTGGCGACAACCGGGCCGACAACCGTGCCGACAACCGGGGCGACCAGCGGAACCGGCAGGACCAGAGCGACCGCGGCGAGGAAGGCGAGGGCCGTCGCCGGCGCCGCCGGGGCCGCGACCGGGACCGTAACCGCGACGGCAACCAGACCGGCGGCCGCGACAGCGGTCGTGACGGTGGCCGCAACCGCGGCCGCGGCGAGCGGTTCGACCCGGAGCCGACGATCAGCGAGGACGACGTCCTCGTGCCGGCGGCCGGCATCCTCGACGTGCTCGACAACTACGCCTTCGTCCGGACCAGCGGCTATCTACCGGGCCCGAACGACGTGTACGTCGCCCTGTCGATGGTGAAGCGCTACGGCCTGCGCAAGGGCGACGCGATCACCGGTGCGGTGAAGCAGCCGCAGGAGGGTGAGCGCAAGGAGAAGTTCAACCCGCTGGTCCGGATCGACACCGTGAACGGGTCGGACCCGGAGATCGCCAAGCAGCGGCAGGACTTCAACAAGCTGACCCCGCTGTACGCGACCGAGCGGCTCCGGCTGGAGACCGAGCCCGGCGTGCTCACCACCCGGATCGTCGACATCGTCAGCCCGATCGGCAAGGGCCAGCGCGGCCTGATCGTCTCGCCGCCGAAGGCCGGCAAGACGATGGTGCTGCAGGCGCTGGCGAACGCGATCACCACGAACAACCCCGAAGTGCACCTGATGGTCGTGCTGGTGGACGAGCGGCCCGAAGAGGTCACCGACATGCAGCGCACCGTGAAGGGCGAGGTCATCGCCTCGACCTTCGACCGCCCGGCCGACGACCACACCACCGTCGCGGAGCTGGCGATCGAGCGGGCCAAGCGCCTGGTCGAGCTCGGCCACGACGTCGTCGTGCTGCTCGACTCGATCACCCGGCTCGGCCGCGCGTACAACATCGCGGCGCCGGCCAGCGGCCGGATCCTGTCCGGTGGTGTCGACTCCTCGGCGCTGTACCCGCCGAAGCGGTTCTTCGGCGCGGCCCGCAACATCGAGGACGGCGGCTCGCTGACCATCCTGGCCACCGCGCTGATCGAGACCGGTTCCAAGATGGACGAGGTCATCTTCGAGGAGTTCAAGGGCACCGGCAACATGGAGCTGCGGCTGCGCCGCGAGTTCGCCGACCGGCGCATCTTCCCGGCCATCGACGTGGTCGCCTCCGGTACCCGCCGCGAGGAGCTGCTGATGAGCAAGGACGAGACGCAGGTCGTCTGGAAGCTCCGCCGGGTGCTGTCGGCGCTCGACGGGCAGGCGGCGCTGGAGCTGCTGATCGGCAAGCTCAAGGAGAGCAAGTCGAACATCGAGTTCTTGCTCCAGGTGAACAAGACCACACCGTCCGCAGGCGGCGCCCGCAGCACCGACGACGGCAACTGACCGGGTCAGGGGGTGCGGGCGGTCGCCGTACCCCCTCGATTCGGTGAAAACCGGTCGCGGATGGCAAAATAGTTGGTCGGTTCCGGTTCACGCTCGCGCCCGCGGGCGACCCGGGGCACCTGAACCTAGGAGATCCCTTGAAGAGCGACATCCACCCGACGTACGTCGACACCACGGTGACCTGCACCTGTGGCGCCACGTTCACCACGCGCTCGACCGCGGAGAACGGCGTGATCCACGCCGACGTGTGCTCGCAGTGCCACCCCTTCTACACCGGCAAGCAGAAGATCCTCGACACCGGTGGTCGGGTCGCCCGCTTCGAGAAGCGGTACGCCAAGAAGTAGCTTTCTCACCGCGCGCCGGTTCCGCATGTGTGCGGGACCGGCGCGCGGTTTGTGTATGTCCAGGGGACCCGAAGGGAGGAGTGCGCGATGTTCGAGGCGGTCCAGACGCTGAAGGCGGAGTACGCCGAGCTGGAAAGGCAGATGTCCGATCCGGAGCTGCACTCCGACCAGGCCAACGCGCGCCGCGTCGGCAAGCGGTACGCCGCGCTGGCGCCGGTCGTCCGCACGTACGACGAGTGGCTGCAGACGGGCGACGACATCGAGGCGGCGCGGGAGCTCGCGGCCGAGGACCCGGCGTTCGCCGAGGAGGCCACGAAGCTGGCGGCCCGCCGTGAGGAGCTGGCGGACAAGCTGCAGATGCTGCTGGTCCCGCGCGACCCGAGTGACGACAAGGACGCGATCCTCGAGATCAAGGCGGGCGAGGGCGGTGACGAGTCCGCGCTGTTCGCTGGCGACCTGCTGAAGATGTACCTGAAGTACGCCGAGTCGCAGAACTGGAAGACCGAGGTGCTCGACTCGGCCGAGTCCGACCTGGGCGGGTACAAGTCGATCACCGTCGCGGTGAAGGCGAAAGGCACGCCGGAGCCGGGTGAGGCGCCGTACGCGAAGCTGAAGTTCGAAGGCGGTGTGCACCGGGTCCAGCGCGTCCCGGTGACCGAGTCGCAGGGCCGGATCCACACGAGTGCGGCCGGTGTGCTGGTGCTCCCGGAGGCCGAGGACGTCGACGTCGAGATCGACCCGAACGACCTGCGCATCGACGTGTTCCGGTCGTCCGGACCGGGCGGGCAGAGCGTGAACACGACCGACTCCGCGGTCCGGATCACCCACCTGCCGACCGGCATCGTGGTGTCGATGCAGAACGAGAAGTCCCAGCTGCAGAACCGCGAGCAGGCCATGCGCGTGCTGCGGGCCCGGCTGCTCGCGGCCGCGCAGGAGGCCGCCGACCAGGAGGCGTCGGACGCCCGCCGGTCGCAGATCCGGACCGTCGACCGGTCCGAGCGGGTCCGCACCTACAACTTCCCGGAGAACCGGTTCTCCGACCACCGCGTCGGCTACAAGGCGCACAACCTGGACCAGGTCCTCGGCGGTGAGTTGGCGCCGGTGATCCAGGCCCTCACCGACGCCGACCTGGCCGCCCGCCTCGAGGCTGTCGACTCGAAGTGAGCGTGAAGGCCCTGGTCGCCGAGGCGGCGGCTCGGTTGCGGGAGGCGGGTGTCGCTTCACCCGACTTCGACGCCGCCGAGTTGCTCGCCTTCGTCACCGGGTCCAGCCGCCTCAACCTCGCGGAGCCGACCGACGCTCAGCGACAGACGTACGACGAGTTGATCGCCCGCCGGACCGCCCGTGAGCCACTCCAGCACCTGACCGGAACGGCGGCCTTTCGCTACCGGGAACTCGCCGTCGGGCCCGGTGTCTTCGTGCCGCGTCCGGAGACCGAGGTGATGGTCGGCTGGATCCTCGACAAGCTGGCCGGCGTCGAGTCGCCGCTGGTCGTCGATCTGTGCACCGGTTCCGGCGCGATCGCCGGCGCGGTGGCGACCGAGCGGCCGGACAGCGTCGTACATGCTGTCGAGCTGTCCGCGGAGGCGTGTGTCTGGGCGCGGCGCAATCTGGCCGGGACGGGTGCTGTCCTGCATGAGGGTGACATCGACGGCTGCCTGCCCGAGTACGACGGCCAGGTCGACGCGGTGATCTCCAATCCGCCGTACATCCCTTTGACTGCTTGGGAATCGGTGACCGCGGAGGTCCGCGATCACGACCCGGCGCTGGCGTTGTGGTCCGGTGACGACGGCCTCGACGAGATCAAGGTCGTCGCGGCCACCGCCGGGCGGCTGCTGAAGCCCGGCGGCTGGTTCGCCTGCGAGCACGCGGACGTCCAGGGCGAGTCGGCCCCGGCTGTGTTCGCCGCGACCGGCTTGTTCACCGAGGTCCGCGACCAGTTGGACCTCGCCGGGCGCCACCGCTTCGCGACGGGCCGCCGGATTTAGGCCTCGCCAGATCCTGCTCACGGATCATCCCGATCGCCCGCTCCTGAGACGGCCGTGCAGTGACCTGGCACCCGACCGGATAGTGGTCGGCGCCCGCCAACCGCACGACCTCGACGTCGCCCACGGCCAGGCTCGGGGACGTGAAGATCCGGTCGATCGACCGCCCGTCGGGTGTGGTCGCGGGCAGCGGATCGCTGAAGCCGTCGACCAAGCCGAGTTGCTCGGTGAAGAAGTCGCGCGGGTTCTGCATGTTGAGGTCACCGGCGACGATCAGCCGCCGCACACCGCGCGCCTCCAGCTCGCGGGCCAGGTGCGCGGTCATCTCCTTGCCGTAGCTTCGGGCCGGCTCCTCGCTGTAGGTGTACTCGACCCCGTCGACGCTGCGCGCCATGTGGACGGGGCAGACCTGGCCGGCGGCGATGTCGACGGTGCCTTGCTCGCCAAGATCGAGCCGGGCGACCACGAACCCCTTCGCATGCCAGTCGAGTGGCTCACCGGTCCGCCAGTGCAGCATCTCGAACGGCGGATCCGGCAGGTCGATCCGCCCGAGATCCGTGATCGGGTACGACGACGCGATCCCGACACCGATCCGGTCCACGCCGGGGATGTGTGAGTTGGAGAAGCGTTCGCTCAGTGGGGGATGCACGGCCCGGCCGGGCATGGCCGCTGCCGCGAGTCGCTCGAGCTGGTCGCTGTCGCAGTCGAGCTCGGTCACGAGCAGTACGTCGGGCTGCAGCTCGGCCAGCGCGGTCCCGAACACGTGGGTCTGGTCGGCGTCGACGTACCGGTTGTTGTCATCGACCAGCCGGCCACCGGCGACGTTGGCGAAGGCGATCCGCATCCCCTATTCGTACACGACGAGCTCCGGGCGCGGCTTCAACGCCAGCACCTGCGCCGGTGTCATCACCGGGCCGTGCCGGGCGTCCTCGACCCGGAACAGCTTGAAGCCCGCGTGCACCCCAGCCGGTAGCCGCTGGGTGAGCTTGACCCACGTTTTCAGCTTGTCCTCGCGGGCCCCGATCCCGTCCACCGACTTGATCGTCACCACACCCGGATGTTCCTTCAGCGCCGGCTCACCGGTCACGATCCGCGGCGACAGCTGGTGGAAGACGAACACCTTCTCCGGCAGCTTGTGCGTCCGGACCAGCCCCGAGAGGTACGACGCGATGCCGTCGAGCTCAGCGCCCGTTGTCCGGCCGAAGACGCGGCCGGGCACCTGGTTCGGCCCGACCGCCCACTCCGGGTCGAAGGCCAGTCCGACGTCCGGCTCCTTCAGCCAGCGTTCGAGCCGCTTCACCTCGGGCAGGATCTTGGCCCGGCCGGGCTGGACGTCGAGCAGCAGCAGCATCCGGTGCTTGCGGGCGACCGTCAGATACTCCTGGATCGTCTCGTCGGTCATCCGGCCGCGGTACATCCCGTCCTTGCCGGGCGACGCCTTCGCGACCACCGTGATCAGCTCCATCACCGGCAGCGGCGTGCGGCCGGCGGCGTACGCGCGTGACAGCTTCTCCAGCCGAGCCGCTTTCGTGTCGAGGTCCTTGTCGAGCGGGCCGAGCGCGGGAGATCCGGGCATGCCGACGTACCCGACGAGCTGGTGTTTCGGGAAGATCGCGCGCCCACCGCGCGGTAGGTCACCGTGGGCCGGTGGAGGCGGCAGTGGAGTGCTCGTAGATGGACTGGCTGACGGCGTGGGACTGGCTGCACCCGGTGCTGCCGCCCCTGGCTCGTCGCTGCAGGCTGCCACGCCCAGCAACAACCCGAACACCGCCACTACCCCTGGAACGCTGCGCACCCCGCCTAGGGAACCACGCTCGCCGTCAGAACCCCAGTCAGGCCGATCGTGTGATCGCAGTACGGCGCTGTCGCAGCTCGGCGGCGTACAGCGGGGTCAGGTGTCCCAGACGTTGCAGGGCCTCGTCCAGCAAGGGTCCTGCCTGCTCGTACGAGCCAGCCGCTTCCGCGACCGAGGCAAGTCCTTCGAGCACTCGCGCGGCGGTGAGCGCTTGATGCTCCGCCTGCGAGTCCTGCAGGACCGCGTCGAACATCGCACGACTCTCGTCCGGTCTGCCGACGGCCAGCAGGCTGTAGCCCAGCTCGATGCGTGACTCGTCGATGGAGAATCGGGAGCGGACTTCCATGGCCACCTTCAGCGCCCGCTCATGCAGGTCCAGCGCCTCGTCCAGGCGGCCTAATGCACGGTGCGCGTTGCCGAGCTGGATCAGCGCGTCCGACTGGCTGTGCCGCATGCCGACCCGGTCGGCGATCTCCTGCCCCTGCCGGACCGTCTCTATGGCCTCGTCCGGATGACCGAGCGCATTGAGCACCTCGGCGGTCCCGTTGTGGATGTGCGGCTGCAGGGTCTGGTCGTCCTGCGCCCGTGCGATCGCCATCGCCAGCTTGTACGACTCCAGGGCCTGGCGGTAGTCGTGCCGGGCGGCCTCCTTGATCGCTCGCTCGGTCAGGGCGTGACCGGCGATCCGGTCGTCGCCGATCGACCGCGCCAGTTCCAGCGCGGTGGTCAGCGCCGCGGTCGACTCCGCCCCTGGGTCGATCATGCCGATAGTGTTGCCGAAGGCAATCAACACCTGGATGCGCAGCACCGGGTCGGCGTCGTCCGGCAACAGCTCGACGGCCGCGCGCAGGTACCCCAGGCTGACCTTCGGCCCGGACTGCACCTTGCTGAAGATCCCGAGCACGTGCAGCACGGTCGCCTGGGCCACCGGATCGCCCAGCCGGCGCGCAGCCTCGAGACCGAGCGCGAGCAGAGTCTCGCGCTCGTTGACCCGGCCGCGTTCGTGGAAGTACCGCGCGAAGCCGGCGGCGATCAGCCAGCTGTGCTCGTCCCAGCCGTCGGCTGCGGCCCGCTGTACGGCGGCGAGCACGTTGCCGGCCTCAACGTCGCCCCAGGCCAGTCCTTGCTGTGACGAGGCCAGCTCCGGTCCGGGGACGGGCTGTGCGAGGAGCGTCTCGGCATCCACTTCGTCCAGTACGGCGAGGGGGAGCCGAGTGCCGGCGTCGATCCCGGTGAGCTGGCGCCGGCTCGTCACGATCACGCCACAGCTGAGCGTGCCCGGCAACAGTGGCTCGACTACCTCGCTGCTCAGTGCGTCGTCCAGTACGACGAGCACGCGTCGACCCGCCACCTCCGACCGCCACTTCGCCGCCTGCTCGTCGGGGTCGCGGGGGATGCGGTCGGGGCGGACGCCCAGACTGCCGAGCAGATGATCCAACGCTGCCGCAACTGCTAGCGGCTGTCGGCCTGGTGTGTGTCCGTGGAGCGGTAGATAGAGCAGCCCGTCCGGATAGGCGTCGGCGAGCTCGCGGGCGGCGCGGACAGCCAGTGCGGTCTTGCCGGTGCCGCCCATGCCGTCGATGGCGACGACTGGCGGAGCGGACCGGACAGTGGGTGTCAGCGCCGCGACGACTGCCGCCAGCGCTCCTTCCCGGCCTACGAATGCAGCGTCTTGGTAGGGGAGTTCGTCTCGCGTCTGCTGGGGCTGCGGCTCGTTGCGGAGCACGCGCTGGTGGGTGGCTCGCAGCTCCGGGCCTGGTTCGACTCCGAGCTGTTCGACCAGGATGTCGCGCGTCCGGGCGTAGACAGTCAGCGCCTCGGCTTGGCGGCCGCCGGCGTACAGGGCGAGCATCAGCTGACCGGCAAGCCGTTCGTCCAGGGGACGGTCGGCCACTGCGGCCACCAGTTCGGCTACGACTGCGGTGTGGCGACCGCGCTCGAGGTCCAGGTCGATCCGGTCGCTCAGCACCTTGTAGCGGCGCTCGGTCAGCCGGACCCGCTGGGCCGCGAGGTACTGGCCGGGCAGGCCGCTGAGCGGCTCACCGCGGTACAGGCCGAGCGCCCGCGTGTAGGCGGCCGCCGCAGCATCGACGTCACCATCGGAGCGGGAGGCCTCAGCCTGCTCGGCGGCCGCCTCGAAGTCGTCGACGTCGACGGACCCAGTCGGGAGGCGCAGCTGGTAGCCGTCGCGAGTCCGCTCGAGCAGACCGTCCACTCCGAGTGCCTTACGGATCCGGTAGATGTACGGCGGCAACACCTTCAAGCCGCTCGCCGGTGGCCGGTCCGCCCAGACTGCGTCGAACAGCTCTTCCGCCGTACAGGTCCGGTTGGCTCGCAGTGCAAGGACCGCCAGCACAGCCTGTTGCCGGAGTGGCCAGGCCTCCACGACCTGTCCGTCCACCTCGACGCGGAGCGGCCCGAGCAGCTCGATCCGCAGCGATCCGGTCACACTGCGCAGTCTGGCGCGCAGACGGGGCCACCGGCAAACGGTTGTCTAGGTCGTCGCGGCGTACTCGTCGATCTCGGTGAGGAGGGCGTTCTTCACCGAGTCGTCGGCGAAGGACTCCCGGACCGCGGTCTTGGCGAGCTCGGCGACGCCGGTCTCGTCGAGGTCGAGCAGTTGCGCGGCGACGGCGTACTCGTTGGTGAGGTCGGTGCCGAACATCGGCGGGTCGTCGGAGTTGATCGTGACGACCAGGCCGGCCTCGACCATCGCGCGCAGCGGGTGGACGTCGTACGACGCGACCGCGCGGGTGGCGATGTTCGACGTCGGGCTGACCTCGAGCGGGATCCGGTGCTCGGCCAGGTAGTCGACCAGGGCCGGGTCCTGCATGGTCGACGTACCGTGGCCGATCCGCTCGGCCTTCAGCACCCGGACCGCGTCCCAGATCGTCTCCGGCCCGGTCGTCTCCCCGGCGTGCGGCACACTGCGCAGCCCTTCGGCGATGGCGGCCTCGAAGTGCGGCTGGAACTGCGGCCGCGGTACGCCGATCTCCGGACCGCCGAGACCGAACCCGACCAGCCCCTCGGGCCGGATCTTGGTCGCGATCCGCAGCGTCTCGTCGGCGGCCGGCAGCCCGGCCTCACCGGCGATGTCGAAGATCCAGCGCAGCGTGATGCCGAGTTCCTTCTCGGCCGCGATCCGGGCGTCCTCGATCGCCTCGCAGAACGCCTCGGCCGCGATCCCGCGGGCCACCGAGGTGTACGGCGTCACCGTCAGCTCGGCGTACCGCAGGTTCTGCGCGGTCATCTCGCGGGCGATCTCGTAGGTCAGCAGCCGGACGTCGTCGGGCGTCTTGATCAGGTCGACGACGGTCAGGTAGATCTCGATGAACTTCGCGAAGTCGTCGAACTCGAAGTACTCCGCCAGCGCGGCCGGGTCCGGCGGCACCGGCGACTCGGGGTGGCGGGCGGCGAGCTCGGCGACGATCCGCGGCGAGGCGGATCCGACGTGGTGGACATGCAGCTCGGCCTTCGGCAGGCCGGTCAGGAAATCCCGCGACACAGTCATGTCCGGGATCCTAAGGACGTTCTGGGTGGACGTGCCGGGAAGCTGACAATCATTTGTCAAGTCGTCGCTGCGGGAGCCCGAGTGGAGCGGGTGGGGCGGTGAGTGGCACGATTCGGTGCGTGAGTGAGCGCTTCGACTTCACCGGCGACGAGCTGGCACCGGCCTACCGCGCGGCCGTGGACGCCATCGAGGCCGGCGACCTGGTCGTCCTTCCGACCGACACCGTCTACGGGATCGCCGCGGACGCCTTCAAGGCGGACGCGGTCCAGCGGCTGCTGGACGCCAAGGGCCGGGGCCGCGACATGCCACCGCCGGTCCTGATCTCGGTGGTCGAGTCGCTGGACGCGCTCGCCACCGACGTCCCCGACTCCGGACGCAAGCTCTGCCAGGAGTTCTGGCCCGGGCCGCTGACGGTGATCTGCCACGCGCAGACCTCGCTGATGTGGGACCTGGGGGAGACCCAGGGCACCGTCGCGCTGCGGGTGCCGGACCACGAGAACACGCGCGAGCTGCTGTCCCGGACCGGACCGCTCGCGGTCAGCTCGGCCAACCTCAGCGGTCAGCCGGCCGCGCTGGACGTGTACGACGCCGAGGAGCAGCTGCAGGACTCGGTCGCGGTCTACCTGGACGGCGGTACGGCGACCGGCGGCCAGCCGTCGACCATCGTCGACATCACCGGCGACACACCCCACGTCGTACGCCTCGGCGCATTGTCACTCGCCCAGCTGCGAGCCGTCGTACCTGAAGTCACCTCGGACCTCGATACTGACGAGAAGAAGCCAACCGAAGAACCACTCGAAGCGTCCAAGGACGAAGAACCGGTTGTGGCAGCCAAGGACGATGAGCCGGTTGCTGCGGTCAAGGATGATGATGACGAGAAGAAGAAGCCGAACGATCCTGATGTGAGGCCTGCCGACTAGTGCGCGAGTACCTGCTGGTTCTGTTCGTGGCGATGGCCACGACGTTCCTGCTGACCGGGGTGGCCCGGCAGATCGCACTGCGGTACGGCGCCGTCGCGAAGGTCCGGGCCCGGGACGTGCACAAGGTCCCGATCCCGTACTTCGGCGGTATCTCCATCCTCGGCGGCCTGATCGCCGGCTTCGCGGTCGCCTCCAGCCTGCCGTTCCTCGGCGACAGCCTGCAGGTCGCCCACGACGCCCGCGCGATCCTGATCGGCGGCGTGGTGATCTGCGCCGTCGGCGTGGTCGACGACCTGTACGAGCTGGACGCGATCACCAAGCTGGCCGGCGAGGTGCTCGCCGTCGGCGTGATGGTTGTCCAGGGCATCCAGTTGTACTGGCTGCCGTTGCCCGGCGGTGTCGTCTCGCCGCCGCCCGCGCAACTCGCAGTACTCACGGCCGGCATCCTGCTGGTGTCCTGCAACGCGGTGAACTTCGTCGACGGTCTGGACGGGCTGGCCGCCGGTGTGACCGCGATCGGCGCGACCGCATTCTTCACGTACTCGTACCTGCTGAACGTCGAGCAGAACCTCGACCGGGCGACCACCTCGACCCTGATCACGGTCGCGCTGGCCGGCGCCTGCCTGGGCTTCCTGCCGCACAACTTCTTCCCGGCCAGGGTCTTCATGGGCGACTCCGGCGCCCTGCTGATCGGCCTGATGCTGGCCGCCTCGACGATCAGTCTGACCGGCCAGATGGACCCGAACGCGGTGCCCTACGAGGTCGGCGGCTCCAGCCTGCTGCCCGCCCTGCTCCCACTGATCCTTCCGATCGCGGTCCTGGCGATCCCGGCGCTCGACCTGACGATGGCCTATGTACGTCGTACCAAGGCCGGCCGCTCACCCTTCGCCGCCGACAAGCTCCACCTCCACCACCGGCTCATGCAACGCGGCCACTCCCACCGCCGAGCCGTCCTCCTGATGTACCTCTGGACCGCGTTGATCGCGTACGGCGTCGTCGTACTCGGCCTGGTCCTGTTCTGGTGGACCGCCCTCATCGTCCTGGCCGTCGCCGTCACCGCGGTCGTCCTCACCACCGGCCTCCCGCGCCGCCGCGCCCGCAAACCCCTCGCCAAGGTCTGAGCACGCTCTACCCGGGACCAGACCACTTGGTCATGTGGCCTGGCGATAGGGTGTGGCTGTACAGCGGCAGGGGACTCGTTTTGCTGACCGTGCAGACTTTGTGCTAGTTTTCACAAGCACCAGCAAAGAACAGCGACACCCCTGACCCCGCCCACCCGACGACCGAGCCGCGAGACCCGGTCGCCAGCAGGACGGAACCACCAGATGGCTTCCTCGGCTCAGAGTCCGAAAGTCGCCGGCCAGGCAACCAGGCACCCGGCGCTGGCAATGCTGCGTGGCGCTCTCGTCGCCGCGCTCGTGGTCGGCGTCAACGCGACGGCCGTTTCCACCGTCGCCGCCGGCACCGCGGGTCTGTGGGGCGCACTGCTGGGTCTGGTGATGGTGGTCGTCTTCTCCGGCGCGGGTCTGCTCGCGCTGCATCTGTCCCGGCGGACTTCCCCGACGACGCAGCTCGCCATCGCGATGGCGTCGTACACGGGCCGGATCGCGATCTTCGGTGGCCTGCTGGCCCTCGCCCTGAACTCCGAAAGCCTGGCCACGCACGTGAATCTGACCGTGCTCGGCATCAGCGCGCTGGTGGTCGTGATGGGCTGGATGGCCGGCGAGATCTGGGCCTGGTCCCGGCTGCGGATCCCGATCTACGACCTGGATGGGGAAGTGACCGCATGAGCACCCTCGGTAAGGCCTTGAACGAGCGGAGCGAGTTCATCATCCAGCACGGCCCTGCTGTGGCGCAGGTTACGGGTGCCGATGTGACCCGGTCTGTTGCCTCCTGGTACCTTTCGGGTGCCAATGAGCGAGCATCAGGATCCGAAGCCATCACCCCCGAACGCGGGCGACGGCTGGCGGGTCCTGTCCTACTTGATCGGCGGTGTCGTGGTGTACGGCGGCATCGGGTTCGGGTTGGATCGCCTGCTCGGCACCCAGTTCTTGCTTCCGGTGGGCATCGTCCTCGGTGCCGGGCTCACCGTTTTGCTGCTGCACTTCCGGTACGGGTCGCGGTCCTGACCCCTGCCGGGTCTGACGTTGTTGACCGCCATGCCCTGAGCCGCCCTGCCCTTTGCCACAAGGCGTCCGACTTGAGCACGACGCGAGAGGAGACCCGGTGATCGCCGGCGTTTCGACCGAGTTCAACCCACCCGGTCCAGAAGACTTCAACCTTCCGCCCATCTTTTCGGGTGTCGAGTGGTTCACCAAGCCGGTGCTGGTCGGCGCGCTCACGGTGGTCGTGATCATCTGGTTCTTCTGGGGCGCGTCACGCAAGGCCGCGGTGGTGCCGAGCAAGCTGCAGTTCGCCGGTGAGCTCGGGTACAACTTCGTCCGCAACTCGATCGCCCGGGACGCCATCGGCAGCGCCGAGTACATGAAGTACGTGCCGTACCTGACCGGTCTGTTCTTCTTCATCCTGCTGAACAACGTGGCCGCGTCGGTGCCGGGCGTGCAGTTCCCGACCTTCAGCCACGTCGGCTGGGCCTACGTCGCGGCCATCATGACTTGGGTGATCTACAACGCCGCCGGTATCCGCAAGCACGGCGTGCTGGGCTACTTCAAGCTGCAGACGATGCCGGCCGGGGTGCCGATGTGGCTGATGCCGCTGATGATCCCGATCGAGTTCATCTCGAACATCCTGGTCCGGCCGATCTCGCTGAGCCTGCGGTTGTTCGCCAACATGTTCGCCGGCCACATCCTGCTGCTGGTGTTCGTGCTCGGCGGCGAGTACATGCTGCTGCACTCCGGCAGCATCGCGCTGGCCGGTGTCGGCGTCATCACGTTGCTGATGGGCCTGGCGATCGCCGGGCTGGAGCTGTTCGTCCAGTGCATCCAGGCCTACATCTTCGTCGTGCTGACCGCGCAGTACATCGGCAGCGCGATCGCCGAGGAGCACTGACCGCACCACCGCAACGCAGTACCCACAGACCCGTAGTAACGGAAACCCGGATAGCCCCTATCCGTACCGAAAGGAACACACTGCAATGACTGCTCTCGAGATCACCGGCGACATCGCAGTTCTGGGCTACGGCCTCGCCGCGATCGGCCCGGGCGTCGGCGTCGGTCTGATCTTCGCCGCTGTGATCAACGGGACCGCCCGGCAGCCTGAGGCCCAGAGCAAGCTGCAGTCGATCGCCTGGATCGGCTTCGGCGTGACCGAGGTTCTGGCGATCATCGGTATCGCCCTCGCCTTCGTCTTCCGCGGCTGACCCGTTCCCCCTGACTGACAGGACCCAGACATGACGACGTTAGTGCTCCCGCTCACGGAGGCGGCGGCCGAGGGCCCCAGCCCGCTGATGCCGCACACCGCTGAGATCATCTTCGGCTTCGTCTTCCTGGTCCTGCTGGCCATCGCCTTCGCCAAGGTCGTCGTTCCCAAGTTCGAGAAGGCTTACGCCGAGCGGACGCAGGCGATCGAAGGCGGGATGAACGAGGCCAAGCAGGCCCAGGCCGAGGCGAAGGCCGCCCTGGAGAAGTACAACGCGCAGCTGGCGGAGGCCCGCCAGGAGGCTGCGAAGATCCGTGAGGACGCGCGCGAGCAGGGTGCGCAGATCATCGCGGAGATGCGTGAGCAGGCCAACGCCGAGGCCGAGCGCATCGTGACGCACGCCCGGACCCAGATCGACGCCGAGCGGACCCAGGCGGTCGCCTCGCTGCGCAGCGAGGTCGGCCACATGGCCACCACGCTGGCCGGCCGGATCGTGGGTGAGTCGCTCGAGGACGAGGCGCGTCAGCGCCGCACCGTCGAGCGCTTCCTGGCCGACCTGGAGGCGTCGGAGTCCGCACGTCAGGCCGTCGGAACGGACGGCTGATGCGCGGCGCGTCGCAGGAATCACTCGCCCGGGCCGAGGAGGCCCTGGCGGGTGTCACCGTCTCCGAGGGCCTGGGCGCCGAGCTGTTCTCGGTGGCCAAGGTGCTGGACGGCAACGGCGCGCTCCGGCGCGCGCTGACCGACCCGGCCCGGCCGGTCGACTCGAAGACCGGCCTGGTCCAGCAGCTGTTCAGCGGCAAGATCTCCGCCCAGGCGCTGGAGATCCTGACCGCCGCGGTGTCCGGCCGCTGGGTCGGCAGCCGCGACCTGGGCGACGCGCTGGACCAGCTCAGCGTCGAGGCCGAGATGGCCGCCACCGACAACCGGCGCAGGCTGGACGACGTCGAGGACGAGCTGTTCCGGCTGGAGCGGGTGGTCGCGGCGGAGCGGTCCCTCAGCGACAAGCTGAGCGACCGCAACATCCCGCTGGCGCCGCGGCAGGAGCTGATCCGCGGACTGCTGCAGTCCAAGGCCGACGCCACCACGGTGCGGCTGGCCGAGCGGGCGGTGGACGGGCGCGGCCGCAGCTTCGCCGCCTCGCTGCGCTCGTACCAGGTCGCCGCGGCGGCCCGGCGCAACGCCAGTATCGCCACCGTGCGGGTAGCCACCGACCTGTCCGAGGCCGACCGCACCCGGCTGGCCGAGGCGCTCGGCCGGCAGTACGGCCGGGAGATCCAGCTGAACGTGATCGTCGACCCCGAGGTGGTCGGCGGCGTCCGGGTGGACATCGGCGACGAAGTGATCGACGGAACCATCGCGGCCAGGCTCGATGAAGCGCAACGGCGCATCGCGGGCTGACGGCTCTTAACGACATAAGCGGCGCTAAGGGTCGGAACGCCTTTAGGGCCACAACAGGCCAGCAAGGGTCAAAGGAAGCAGGAAACACAATGGCTGAGCTCACGATCAGGCCGGAGGAGATCCGGGACGCCCTGGATCAGTTCGTCAACACCTACCAACCGGCCGAAACCAGCCGGGAAGAGGTCGGCACGGTGGTCGACGCCGGCGACGGTATCGCGCACGTCGAGGGCCTGCCCTCGGCGATGACGAACGAACTGCTCGAGTTCGAGGACGGCACCCAGGGCATCGCGCTGAACCTCGACGTCCGCGACATCGGTGTCGTCGTGCTCGGTGAGTTCGACGGGATCGAGGAGGGCCAGCAGGTCCGCCGCACCGGGCAGGTCCTGTCGGTGCCGGTCGGCGAGGGCTACCTCGGCCGCGTCATCGACCCGATGGGCAAGCCGATCGACGGCCTCGGCGAGATCAAGGACCTCGAGGGCACCCGTGCGCTCGAGCTCCAGGCGGCCGGCGTGATGGACCGCCAGGAGGTCCGCGAGCCGCTGCAGACCGGCATCAAGGCGATCGACGGCATGATCCCGATCGGCCGCGGCCAGCGCCAGCTGATCATCGGCGACCGCAAGACCGGCAAGACCGCGATCGCGATCGACACGATCATCAACCAGAAGGCCAACTGGGACTCCGGCGACCCGACGAAGCAGGTCCGCTGCATCTACGTCGCGATCGGCCAGAAGGGCTCGACCATCGCCGCCGTCCGCGGCGCGCTGGAAGAGGCCGGCGCGATGGACTACACCACCATCGTCGCCTCCCCGGCGTCCGACCCGGCCGGCTTCAAGTACGTCGCGCCGTACACCGGCTCGGCCATCGGTCAGCACTGGATGTACCAGGGCAAGCACGTGCTGATCGTCTTCGACGACCTGAGCAAGCAGGCCGAGGCGTACCGCGCGATGTCGCTGCTGCTGCGCCGCCCGCCGGGCCGCGAGGCGTACCCGGGTGACGTCTTCTACCTGCACAGCCGCCTGCTGGAGCGCTGCGCGAAGCTGTCCGACGAGCTCGGCGGCGGTTCGATGACGGGTCTGCCGGTCATCGAGACCAAGGCGAACGACGTGTCGGCCTTCATCCCGACCAACGTCATCTCGATCACCGACGGCCAGATCTTCCTGCAGTCGGACCTGTTCAACGCCAACATCCGCCCCGCCATCGACGTCGGCATCTCGGTGTCCCGGGTCGGCGGCGCCGCGCAGGTCAAGGGCATGAAGAAGGTCTCCGGCTCGCTGAAGCTGGACCTGGCCCAGTTCCGCGCGATGGAGGCGTTCGCGATGTTCGCCTCCGACCTCGACGCCACCTCGCGCCGCCAGCTCGACCGCGGTCAGCGGCTGGTGGAGCTGCTCCGTCAGCCGCAGTACTCGCCGTACCCGGTGGAGGAGCAGACGGTCTCCATCTGGGCCGGCACGACGGGCAAGTTCGACGACGTACCGACCAACGACGTGCTCCGCTTCGAGCGTGACTTCCTCGACTACCTGCGGCGGGAGAGCAAGGTGCTCGACTCCGTCCGTGAGTCCGGCCAGTTCGACGACGACGCGGCCGCGGCCGTGACCGAGGCGCTGGACGCGTTCAAGCCGACCTTCCAGACCTCCGACGGCCAGCTGCTGGCCGGCAACGAGGCTCCGGCCGAGGCGATGGACGAAGAGGACGTCGAGCAGGAGCAGATCGTCCGGCAGAAGCGGGGCTGATCAACCGTGCCAGCCAGTCTGCGGGAGCTTCGCGAGCGTAAGGCCTCGGTCTCGACGATCAAGAAGCTCACCCGCGCGATGGAGCTCATCGCGGCGTCCCGGATCGTCAAGGCGCAGCAACGCGCCCAGGCGGCCGGTCCGTACGCGCGTGAGCTCACCCGTGCCGTGTCGGCGGTGGCGACGTTCTCGAACGTCGACCACCCGCTGACCACCGAGAAGCCGAACCCGCGGCGGGCGGCGGTGCTGCTGATCACCTCCGACCGCGGCCAGGCCGGCGCCTACTCGTCCAACGTGATCCGCGAGGGTGAGCGGCTGAACACGCTGCTGCGCGAGGAAGAGAAACAGATCGTCCCGTACATCAGCGGCCGCAAGGGCCTCGCGTACTACACCTTCCGTCAGCGCGAGATCGCGCAGTCGTGGACCGGTGACTCCGACAACCCGAGCTTCGCCCGGGCCCGCGAGATCGCCGACGCGCTGATCGAGGCCTTCCTGACCCCGACCGAGGAGGGCGGCGTGGACGAGATCCACATCGTCTTCACCCGGTTCGTGTCGATGCTGACCCAGCGCACGGACGTGATCCGGCTGCTGCCGCTGGAGGTCGTGGAGGGCCAGGAGGCCCCGGCGGCCGACGACGTCCTGCCGCTGTACGAGTTCGAGCCGTCCGCCGAGGACGTGCTGGACGCGCTGCTGCCCAAGTACGTCGCGAGCCGGATCCACTACTGCATGCTGCAGGCGGCGGCCTCCGAGCTGGCCAACCGGCAGCGCGCGATGAAGTCGGCGACGGACAACGCGCAGGACCTGATCGAGAAGCTGACGCGGGACCTGAACCAGGCCCGCCAGGCCCAAATTACCCAGGAAATCAGCGAGATCGTCGGTGGCGCGAGTGCGCTGGCCGACGCGACCGCCGGGAGCGAGTGAGAGAGATGACTGCCACGGTTACCGAGAAGAACAACGAGGCCGCCGGCGCCGCGGGTGTCGGTCGCGTCGCCCGGGTGATCGGCCCGGTCGTCGACGTCGAGTTCGCGGCTGACGCGATGCCCGACATCTACAACGCGCTCGAGGTCGACCTGACCATCGGCGGCGCCACCCAGACCATCACCCTCGAGGTGGCCCTGCACGTCGGTGACAACATCGTCCGGGCCATTTCGATGAAGCCGACCGACGGCCTGGTCCGCGGCGCCGAGGTGCGCGACACCGGCTCCGCGATCTCCGTCCCGGTGGGCGACGTCACCAAGGGCCGGGTCTGGAACGTGACCGGCAAGTGCCTGAACCAGGACGAGTCCGAGTTCGAGGTCACCGAGCGCTGGCCGATCCACCGCAAGGCGCCGTCGTTCGACCAGCTCGAGTCGAAGACCGAGATGCTGGAGACCGGCATCAAGGTGCTCGACCTGCTGACGCCGTACGTGCAGGGCGGCAAGATCGGCCTGTTCGGCGGTGCGGGTGTCGGCAAGACCGTCATGATCCAGGAGATGATCTACCGGATCGCCCACAACTTCGGTGGCACCTCGGTGTTCGCCGGCGTGGGGGAGCGGACCCGTGAGGGCAACGACCTCATCAACGAGATGGAAGAGGCCGGCGTCTTCAAGGACACCGCGCTGGTGTTCGGCCAGATGGACGAGCCGCCGGGCACGCGCCTGCGGGTCGCGCTGTCGGCGCTGACGATGGCGGAGTACTTCCGCGACGTCAAGCAGCAGGACGTGCTGCTGTTCATCGACAACATCTTCCGGTTCACCCAGGCCGGTTCCGAGGTCTCCACCCTGCTCGGCCGGATGCCGAGCGCGGTCGGTTACCAGCCGAACCTGGCCGACGAGATGGGTGTGCTGCAGGAGCGGATCACCTCGACCCGGGGTCACTCGATCACCTCGATGCAGGCGATCTACGTGCCCGCGGACGACTACACCGACCCGGCGCCGGCCACCACCTTCGCCCACCTCGACGCGACCACCGAGCTCTCCCGCGACATCGCGTCGCGTGGTCTGTACCCGGCCGTCGACCCGCTGACCTCCACGTCGCGGATCCTCGACCCGCAGTACATCGGCCAGGAGCACTACGACGTGGCCGTCCGGGTGAAGCAGATCCTGCAGAAGAACAAGGAACTGCAGGACATCATCGCCATCCTCGGTGTGGACGAGCTGTCGGAAGAGGACAAGATCACCGTCGCCCGGGCGCGTCGGATCGAGCAGTTCCTCTCCCAGAACACCTACATGGCGGAGAAGTTCACCAACATCCCGGGCTCCACCGTGCCGCTGAAGGACACCATCGAGTCCTTCAAGAAGATCACCGAAGGCGAGTGCGACCACATCGCCGAGCAGGCGTTCTTCAACGTCGGTTCGCTCGAGGACGTCGAGCGCAAGTGGGCCGAGCTGCAGAAGGACAACTGAGATGGCCGACGAGAGCGGCAAGCACCTCGAGGTTGCCCTCGTCGCGGCCGAGCGGACGGTGTGGCAGGGCCAGGCCAAGATCGTCATCGCCCGCACCACGGACGGTGACGTCGGTATCCTGCCCGGCCACGCGCCGCTGCTGGGCCTGCTGCAGGGCGGCACCGTCCAGGTGCGGACCGTCGACGACGAGTACTTCGTCGCGGCCGCGCCGGACGGCTTCATCTCGGTGGCGAACGACCGGGTCTCGATCCTGGCCGAGAACGCCGAGATGGGTCACGACATCGACCTGGAGGAGGCCCGCCGAGACCTGGAGCGGGCCCTGGCCACCGGTAGCGACACCGAGGGCGCCCAGGAAGACGTCCGGCTCGCCGAAGCACGAGTGAGGGCCGCCGAGAAGGCGGATTGAACGCACCTGCCATAATCGGACAAATCGAATATCGTCACTGACAGTACGGTTCTCCGGGGTGCCCGGGGCAATACCGAATTCGGGCACCGGAAATGAGGTCGCAAGGTATGCGGACAGTCCTCGATGTCGTCGGGGTCTGTCTGCTTGTCGCCGTACTGCTGATCATCGCCTTCGCGTGCCGCCGTCGCTGGTTGTCCAGGGACGGCGGCACGTTCGATTGCAGCCTGCAGCTGGCCGAGAAGGACCATGGCCGCGGCTGGGCGCTCGGCCTGGCCCGGTACGTCGGAGACGACCTGCAGTGGTTTCGCGTCTTCAGCCTCGCCTGGTGGCCGAAACTCGTCGTCAACCGCCGTCAGCTGGAAGGCATAACCACCCGGCGCCCGATGGGCAACGAGCCCCTCGTGACGTACGCCGGCCACGTCATCGTCGACGCCAAGCTCAACGACCGTACGGTCCACTTCGCGATGACCGAGGAAGCCCTCACCGGCGTGCTCGCGTGGATGGAGTCCGCGCCCCCGAGCAGCCAGACCTACCACTGAGAAGTTCCGGAACCGGTGACCTCTTGACACGGGTCACTTACGGTTCGTAGGTTCCTGCGCATACGTAAGAGCAGGTCCCTGGTGACTCACACCAGTATTTTTTTGAACGCGTGCTCATACGTATGAACAGACAACCCTCTTGGTGGGAGTGATGTCATGCGCTGGGTGATCGGGCTACTGGTGGGAGCCCTGGTGGCCGGCTGTTCGGGTCCGGCGGCGCCGAAGTCCGGTGGCGCCGGGACCGACGCCACCATCGTGCACGGCAAGACCGACGGCGGTACGACGTTCGTCCGCAACTACAACGTGCTCGGACCGGCCACCGACAAGGCGCCGAACATGGAGCTCGTCTACGAGCCGCTGATGCGGGTCGACTACGGCGACGGCGGTGTGGTGAAGCCGTGGCTGGCGCAGAGCTGGCAGTTCGGCGAGGACGGCAAGCTGCTCACCGTGAAGCTGCGCACGGACGTCACCTTCTCCGACGGCAAGAAGTTCACCGCCGACGACGTGGTGTACTCGCTCGGCCTGCCGATCGAGAAGCCGGACTTCAGCATCGCCGGGATCACCTACAAGTCGGTCGCCAAGGTGGACGACAGCACGGTCGCGATCCGGTTCGCGGCGCCGTCGTACGCGACCCTGAACCAGTTCGCGAACATCCTGCTGCCGATGGTGCCCAAGCACGTCTGGGCGTCGCAGAACCTGAACACCTGGACGAACCCGGAGCCGGTCGGCACCGGTCCGTTCACGCTGGCCGACTTCAAGCCGCAGCAGATCACGCTGAAGGCGCGCGCCGACTACTGGGGCGGGAAGCTGCCGATGTCGACGTACAAGATCATCCCGACCAGCGCGGACGCGTTGAAGGCGCAGCTGCTCAAGGGTGAGGTCGACTGGGCGTCGGCCAGCTGGGCGAACGGCGAGAAGGAGTACGTCGCCAAGGACCCGGACAAGCACCTCTACCAGCTCTACTCCAACGGCGGCGCGATGTCCGTCCTCTTCAACACCGCCAAGGCGCCGTTCGACGACGTGCACGTACGGCGGGCGCTCGCCCTCACCATCGACCGGACAGCCGTCGTGACCACGCTGCAGCGGCCGGGGACCGAGGCTGGTCCGACCGGGTTGTCCGAGCAGCTGTTCGCCGACTGGCTCGACCCGGCGTACAAGGGCCAAGTGCAGAAGGTCGACGCGACCGCGGCCAAGGCCGAGCTCGCGGCGGGTGGTTGGACCGTCGAGCAGGGCGCGCTGGTGAAGGACGGCAAGCGGTACCAGCCGAGCATCCTGTTCAACGCGGACTGGGGCTGGGGCAACTACGCCGACATTCTGATCAACACCTGGAAGCAGACGCTCGGCCTGCAGGTGAAGGGCGCGGGCCAGCCCAGTGCGGGGTACTACGACAAGCAGAACCTCGGCCAGTTCGACCTGGTCGCGGCGTCCACCGGCGGCTCCGGCGTGTACGGCGTCTACCGCTTCCTCAGCAGTGAGTACGCCGTACCGGTCGGGAAGTCGGCCACCTTGAACCAGGGCCGCTGGAAGGATCCGCAGTCGGACGCGATCATCGCCGCGATGCAGCGCACCGACGACGTCGAGCAACTGAAGACGCTCGGCCGGCAGCTCCAGAAGCTCGTGGTCGACAAGGTGTCGTTCAGCCCGATCTACAACAACTTCTACTTCGTCGACATCAACGCGACCCGGTGGACCGGCTGGCCGACACCGGAGAACTTCGACCACATCCCGTTCGTCGGCATGGGCCCGGACACCATCCTGACCCTGCTCGGCCTGCAGCGCCGGGGGAGCTGACGATGCGCCTGGCGTTCCTGGCCCGGCGGCTGGGGTTCTACCTGGCCGCCGCGGCCGCCGCGATCGGGCTGAACTTCCTGCTGCCGCGGCTGATGCCGGGTGACCCGTCGTCGGCGATCGTCGAGGAGCTGGAACGGGTCAGCGGCCAGCAGGTGCCGGCCGAGACGCTGATGTCGATCCGGGCGATCTTCGGCAACCCGTCCGACAACCTGGCCCAGCAGTTCGTCGACTACGTGCGCCAGCTAGCGCACGGCGACCTCGGCGTCTCGGTGGTCAACTTCCCGGTCCCGGTCGCCGACCTGGTCGCGCAGGCGCTGCCGTGGACGCTGCTCCTCGTGGGGGCGACCACTGTCACCGCGTTCGCGATCGGCACCCTGCTGGGCGTCGTCGCGGGCTGGAAGGCGGGCAGCCGGTTCGACGCGATCCTGACCCCGTTCACCACGTTCCTGTCCAGCGTCCCGTACTTCTGGGTCGCCCTGCTCGCGCTCTGGGTGTTCGGGTTCGTCCTCGGCTGGACCCCGTTGTCCGGTGGGTACGACGCCGACCTGCCGCAGGGGTTCAGCGTCGCGTACGCCGTCAGCGTGCTGCACCACGGTGTGTTGCCAGCAGCAACCATCGTGTTCTCGGCGTTCGGCGGCTGGCTGCTGGGGATGCGCAACATGACGGTGACCACGGTCCGCGAGGACTACGTGCTGCTCGCGCAGGCGAAGGGCTTGTCGCCGAAGCGGGTGATGCTGAAGTACGCCGCCCGCAACGCGATGCTGCCCAGCTTCACCGGCTTCGCGATGGCGCTCGGCGGTGTCGTCGGCGGTGCGCTGCTGACCGAGATCGTCTTCAGCTACCCCGGTATCGGCTACCTGCTCTACGAGGCGTTGCAGAAGCGGGACTACCCGATGATGCAGGGCGTCTTCCTGCTGATCACGCTGGCGGTGCTGCTGGCCAACCTGGTCGCCGACCTGGCGTACGTGCTGCTCGATCCGCGGATCCGGGCGAGGGGGTGAGGAGATGCTCAGTAGCTGGAAGGTCCGCGTCGGCCTGCTGATCCTGGTGTTCTTCGTGCTGCTGGCCGTCTTCGGCCCGTGGATCTCGGCCGACCCGCGAGCGAACGACATCACCGCGATCTCCGAGCCACCGAGCGCGGACCACCTGTTCGGTACGACGCAGTTCGGCCAGGACGTGCTCGCGCAGACCATCGCCGGCGCCCGCGGCTCGATGCTGGTCGGCCTGCTCGCCGCCGCGATCGGAACCCTGATCGCGATCCTGGTCGGCGTCCCGGCCGGGTACTTCGGCGGCGCGGTCGACAACGGCCTGAACTTCCTCACCAACCTGTTCCTGGTGATGCCGGTGCTGCCGTTGATCCTGATCGTGGCCGGCTACGTGCAGGGCACCGGGCCGTGGGTGATCGCTCTGATCATCGGCCTGTTCGGCTGGTCCGGCGGCGCCCGCACGCTCCGGGCGCAGGCGCTGAGCCTGAGCAGCCGGGACTTCGTGCTGGCGATGCGGATGGTCGGCGAACCGCACCGGCGGCTGATCTTCTGCGAGATCCTGCCGCACCTGACCGGGTGGATCTCGGCGATGTTCCTGCACGGCATGATCGGCGGCGTGATGGCCGAGGCCGGGCTGGCGTTCCTCGGCATCTCCGACTCCGGGTCGATCAGCTGGGGCACGATGATCCAGTCCGCTCAGCAGCAGAGCGCCGTACTGCGGGGGTTGTGGTGGTGGTTCGTCCCGCCGGGGTTGTGTATCGCCTTGATCGGTACGGCGGCGACGTTGGTCAACTTCGGCGTGGACGAGGTGTCGAACCCCAAGCTGCGGATGGCCCGTCGGTCGGTGCTCGTGCGGACCCGCAAGGTGGTGGAGGCCTGATGGTGCTGGCAGTCGAAGGTCTCACCGTGGACTACCTGAGCGGAGACCGGCCGGTCCGCGCTTGTGACGACGTGTCGTTCGAGCTGCGCCGTGGCGAGATCCTCGGCGTCGCGGGGGAGTCCGGCTCGGGCAAGTCGACCCTGATCACCGCGCTGACCCGGCTGCAGCGGCCGCCGGCCGTCACCACCGCGGGCAGCATCACTTTCCAGCCGCGTGTCGGTGCCGAGATCGACCTGACCACGCTGTCGCCGGCTGAGCTGCGGTCGCTGCGCTGGACCTCGCTGGCGATCGTGCTGCAGTCCGCGATGGACGCGCTCAACCCGGTGATGCGGGTCGGCGCGCAGTTCGTCGACGTACTGCGCTCGCACGACAAGAGCCTGAGTCGCAAGGACGCCTGCGCTCGCGCCGCCGAGTTGCTCGGTCTGGTCGGGATCTCGGCCGATCGGGTCCGCAGCTACCCGCACGAGCTGTCCGGCGGGATGCGCCAGCGCGCCAGTATCGCGCTCGCGCTGGCCTGTGGTCCCGAGCTCGTCGTGATGGACGAGCCGACCACGGCGGTCGACGTGGTGATGCAGCGTCAGATCCTGGCTCAGGTACTGCGGCTCCGGCGCGAACTCGGATTCGCCGTCGTCTTCGTCACCCACGACCTGTCGCTGCTGCTGGAGCTGGCCGACCGGATCGCGATCATGTACGCCGGCCGGATCGTCGAGATCGGCACCGCCGAGTCGCTCTACACCAAGCCGCGTCACCCGTACACGCGCGGTCTGCGCGACTCGTTCCCGCCGCTGCGCTCGCCGGTCCGCCGCCTCACCGGCATCCCCGGCACCCCGCCGGACCTGCGCAACCCACCACCCGGCTGCTCGTTCCACCCGCGCTGCCCGGACCGTCTCACCGGCTGCGACCAGGACCGCCCGAGCCTGCTGACGATCGAGGACCACGCCGTCGCCTGCCGCCTGTACCCGTCGGGAGATGATCGACCATGAGCCAACCCGTTCTGGAGGCCCGTGGGGTCTCGAAGCATTTTCCGGTCGGGCGCGGGGTGGTGCGGGCGGTCGAGGATGCGACGCTGGCGCTGCAGGCGGGCCGGATCGTCGCGCTGGTCGGTGAGAGTGGGAGCGGGAAGACCACGCTGGCCCGGATGCTGGCCCGGTTCTACCCGCCGACGTCGGGGGAGATCCGGCTGCGAGGTACGACGGTCAAAGGGAAGACGATCAGGGGGGAGGCGCGGGCGTACTACCGCGACGTCCAGCTGATCTTCCAGGACCCGTTCGGCTCGCTGAACCCGCTGCACCGGGTGCGGTACAACCTCGAGCGAGCCGTCAAGCTGCATCACGCCGTACGGTCGAAGGACGAGTTGCAGCGGCGGGTGGTCGAGTTGCTCGAGCGGGTGAGTCTGTCGCCGGCGGAGCAGTTCATCGACAAGTTCCCGCACGAATTGTCCGGTGGACAGCGGCAGCGGGTGGTGATCGCGCGGGCGCTGGCGGTCGAGCCGAAGGTACTGCTCGGGGACGAGCCGATCTCGATGCTGGACGTGTCGATCCGGCTGGAGATGCTCAACCTGCTCGACCGGTTGCGGACCGAGGACGGGCTGGCGCTGCTCTACATCACGCACGACATCGCGAGCGCGCGCTACCTGTGCGACGACATCGTGGTGATGTACGCCGGCCAGATGGTCGAAGGCGGTCCGAAAGAGGACGTGATCGCGCGGCCACTGCACCCGTACACGCAGCTGCTGATCGACTCGTCACCGGATCCGGAGCGGAGTCGCCGCGACCGGGACACCCTGTTCGACGCGGAGGATCTCGGCGAGCCGCCTAGCCTGATCGATCCGCCGGCCGGGTGCCGGTTCCACCCACGATGTCCGGTCGCGATGGACATCTGCCGGACCGAGGCACCACGACGTACCGAACAACCCAATGGGCAGTGGACGCACTGCTGGCTGCAGGAGAAGGAATGAAGGCGCCAAGACAATCCGATGTTGCCCGCCTCGCGGGGGTGTCGCAGTCCGCGGTCTCCCGGGTGGTGAGCGGGGACGTGGACCGGATCCCGGAGGAGACCCGGGAGCGGATCCGGGCCGCGGTGAAGGAGCTCGGGTACGTGCCGAACGCGGCCGCCCGGAACCTGCGCAACAAGCGCAACCGCCTGCTCGGCGTGCACACGTTCGAGGCGGTGTTCCCGCACGCCCGCGAGGACTTCTACTTCGAGTTCCTGCTCGGGATCGAGGAGCGCGCCGAGGAGGTCGGCTACGACCTGGTGCTGTTCACCTCGACCGGGACCAGTGACGGCCGCCGCCGGATCTACCGCGACGGCACGAACCGGCTCAACCTCGCCGACGGCAGCGTGCTGCTCGGTGTCGCGACCGACCGCGAGGAACTCGCCCGGCTGTGGCACGACGGGTACCTGTTCGTCCACATCGGCCGGCGGGAGGTGCCCGGCGCGGACATCCCGTGCATCGTGCCGGACTACGAGAGCGCCGCCGCCCGCATCGTCGAATCCCTGGCCGAGCGGGGGCACCGGAACCTCGCGTACCTGCGGGAAGGGATCGAGCAGGAGTCGTACGTCGACCGCCGTACGGGCTACCGCGCTGCCGTCGAGCGCCTCGGGCTGCAGGACCGCTCGCCCGGGTTCCGTGGCGAGCCGTGGCTGACCGACGCGTGGCTCGACGAGCTCGCCAACGGTCCTGAGACCGCGGTCGTCGCCGAGAGCGTGCGGCTCGCGGAGGACCTCCGCCGCGGTCTGGCCGCGCGGGGCCGGAGCATCCCGGCGGACCTGTCGGTCGCCGTCCTCGAGGGATCGGGTGACGAGCCCGGGCATCGCTGGGACTGCCTGGTGATCCCGCGCAAGGAGATCGGCCGGATCGCGATCGACGCGCTGGTCGCCCGGGTGGAGAACCCGGACGAGCCGCCGGTCAGTCAGTTGGTGCAGTGCGATCTGGTGGCCGGCGAAACCGTCGCCGACCCACGGTGACCGGAAGGAGAACGGGTGGAACTCGCAACGGACGTACTGGTGGTCGGGGGCGGCCTGGGAGGTGTCGCGGCCGCGTTGACCGCGGCCCGGCTGGGTTGGCGCGTCGTCCTGACCGAGCCGACGGACTGGCTCGGCGGCCAGCTGACCAGCCAGTCGGTGCCACCCGACGAGCACCCGTGGATCGAGGAGTACGCAGCCCCGGGGTACGCCGACCTGCGCCGGCGGATCCGGGACTACTACCGGCGCAACTACCCGCTGATGCCTGACGTGGCCGCGGATCCGTTGCTCGATCCGGGGCGCGGGATCGTCAGCCGGTTCTGCCACGAGCCGCGGGTCGCCGCCGCCGTACTCGAGGAGATGCTCGCGCCGTGGCGGGTCAGTGGTCGCATCACAGTTCACTTCGAGCACTCCTTGGTCGCGGCGCATGCCAACGGCGACTCGATCGAGGCGGTGACGGTGCGGGACCTGCGCACCGGCGACGAGCGGACGATCACTGCGACGTACGTCGTCGACGCGACCGAGCTCGGTGACCTGCTGGAACTGGGCGGGGTCGAGCACGTGGTCGGAGCGGAGAGTCAGGCGGCGACCGGAGAGTTGCACGCGCCGGCAGTCGCCGACCCGATGGATCAGCAGGCGATCTCGTGGTGCTTCGCGCTGGAGCACCGGCCGGGGGAGGACCACACGATCGACCGCCCTGCCGGATACGCGCATTGGCGGGACACGGTCGCGCCGTTCTGGCCGGGACCGCAGTTGTCGTGGCGGGACGTCGTACCGATCACGCTGCAGGAGCGGGAGTGGCGGTTGTTCGAGCGGAACCCGGCCGAGCATGCGCCCTTTCCGCTCTGGGAGTTCCGCCGGATTCTTGCCGCGAGCAACTTTATCGACAAGGCGATCCCGGACGTCACGGTGGTCAACTGGCCGCAGATCGACTACTGGGAGCGGCCGCTGATCGGCGTGGACGACCCCGCGCAGACGCTGGCCGCGAGTCGCGAGCTATCGCTGTCCTTCCTGTACTGGCTGCAGACCGAGGCCGGATACCCGGGGTTGCGGCTGCGGCCGGACATCACCGGTACGGCGGACGGGCTGGCCAAGACGCCGTACATCCGGGAGTCCCGGCGGATCGCGGCCGAGTTCACCGTGCTCGAGCAGCACGTCGGCGTCGAGGCACGACCGGACGGCGCCGGGAGCGAGGTGTTCGCGGACACGGTCGGACTCGGGCGGTACCGGATCGACCTGCATCCGAGCACGGCGGGGCGGACGTATGTCGACATCGAGGCGTACCCGTTCCAGATCCCGCTCGGCGCGTTGATCCCGGTCCGGGTGGACAACCTGCTCCCGGCCAACAAGAACATCGGCTCGACCCACGTGACCAACGGCTGCTACCGGCTGCACCCGGTCGAGTGGAGCATCGGCGAGGCCGTCGGCGCCCTGGTCAGCTTCTGCCTCACCAACGGGCTCGCACCGCGCAAGGTCCGCAACGACCCCACCCACTTGGCCGACTACCAGCGCCTGCTGGCCGACGGCCTCGGCGTCCGGCTCGCTTGGCCGGAGGAGATCCGCACCCATCGCGACTGAAAGGTGAAGCCCGTCGTACTCACCGAGTTCGGCTGGGACCCGTCGCCGTCGGCCAACCAGGTGACCGCGGGGACCACGTCCGGCTGGGGACTGCCGTTGCGGCAGTACCTGGACGCGCGGCCGCAGATCGGATGGATGGGGTGGATCTTCGACAACTTCTGGGCGCCGGTGATGTTCGACAAGAACTGGAACCTGCTGAGCGGCGAGTACCAGGGCGCCTTCGTCCGGGACTGGCTCGCCGGGGCGCCCGCGGTCTCACCGTGCTCGGACCACCTGGCTCGAGGCGCCACGGCGACGGCCTCGTCGACGTACGACGCCTCGTCCGGGGCGGCGAAGGCGGTCGACGGCTCCTGCGTGGACTCCGGGCGGTGGATGTCGGCGGTCGGCGACGCCTCGCCGGTATTGACGCTGAATCTGGGTACGTTGAGGGACGTGAGCCAGGTCGACGTCTACAGCGGGTACGGGTACCCGAACGTTGCCACTGGCACCGTCCTGTCCGCGTTCCGGGTCGAGGCGCACACGGCCGCCGGCTGGGTGCAGCTCGGCAGCGTCACCGGAAACACCCGATCGCTCGTCTCCGTCCCCGGGCCGGCCGCCACGGTCGACCAGCTTCGCCTGATTGTGACCGATCCGTCCGGAACCACCCCCGATGTTGCCCGCGTCTACGAGGTTGCCGCCCACTGAGCCTTGGAGGACCCGTGTATCGCACCCGACCAGCCGGTCTGATCGCCGGTCTGCTCGCCGTCCTCCTGCTCGTTCCGGCGGTTCCGGCCACCGCGACCCGGCAGCTGAAGCTGGAGGTGCTCTCCGGACGCCCGGACAAGGTGACGGGCGGCGACGCGCTTGTGCACGTCGACCTGCCGCGCGGCGCCGACCATGTGCAGGTGACGCTGAACGGCAAGGACGTGACGTCGGCGTTCACCGCCGACGAGCAGGGTCTGACCGGTCTGGTCGGGGGCATGCGCCTGGGCTTGAACACCCTCCGGGCCCAGGCCGGTGACGAGAAGACCACTCTCGACGTCCGCAACTATCCACGGCAGGGGCCGGTGTTCTCCGGTCCGCACCAGCAGCCGTTCGTCTGTGAGACCGCGAAGTTCGTCATTCCGGTGATCGGCGGCACGCTCGGCGAGCCGCTCGACGCCGACTGCACGGTCAAGCCGCGGGTGGACTACTTCTACCGGACGACCGCGGGCGCGTGGGCCAAGTGGCCGGCCGGCGCGACGTCGTACCCGGCCGATCTCGCGCGCACGGACGCGAACGCGCCGTTCATCGTCCGGATGGAGACGGGCAGCGCGAACCGGGCTGTGGTCCAGACCAGTATGTTGCACGACCCGCTGCGGGAACCGAAGCCGCGGCCGACCAGGCGTACGGCGGGATGGAACGGGCGGGCGATCTTCACCCTCGGCGGCGGCTGCGCGGGCGGTTGGTACCGCTCGGGCAGCACGACCGGCGGGGTGACGGACGCCTTCCTGCTCGGCCGCGGGTACGCGCTGATGTCGTCGTCGCTGAACGTCTTCGGCCAGAACTGCAACGACCTGACCGCGGCCGAGTCGGCGATGATGACCAAGGAGCTCTTCGTCGAGCACTACGGGCGTCCGGCGTACACCGTCGGCTTCGGCTGCTCGGGCGGCTCGTACCAGGCGCATCAGATCACCGACAACTACCCCGGCATCTTCGACGGGATCATCGCCGGCTGCTCGTTCCCGGACGTCGGGTTCGGGACCGTCACGTTCATCAGCGACGCGTGGCTGCTCGACTCCTACTTCACCTCGCGGTCGAACGTGTCGTGGACGCAGGAGCAGAAACGGCAGGTGGCCGGGTTCGCGACGTACGCGACGCTGCCGAGTATGGCGATCAGCGCCGGGCGGATCGACCCGCGCCGGAACTGCGACATCGTCCCGCCCGCTGACCGCTACGACCCGGAGACGAATCCCCGCGGGGTCCGGTGCGATGTGTTCGACCACGCGATCAACGCGTACGGCGCCGACCCGTCGACCGGGTTCGCACGGCGACCGCTGGACAACGTCGGCGTGCAGTACGGGCTCGGCGTGCTGCGATCCGGCGTGATCACGGCCGAGCAGTTCCTCGACCTCAACGAGCATGTCGGCGGGTTCGACGCGGACGCCAACGTCGTGCCCGCCCGGACGGTGGCGGATCCGCAGGCGGTGCGAACGGCGTACCGGACCGGGCGGCTGACCAGCGGCGGGGGCGGGCTGGCCGACGTACCGATCATCGACTACCGCGCGTACTTCGACGATCAGGCCTACGGGGACATCCACGTCCGGTATCACACGTTCTCGATGCGGGCGCGGCTGGAGAAGGCGAACGGATCGTCGGCCAACCAGGTGAGCCTGCTGGAGGACGTTCGGTACGGGCTGTTCAGTACGGCGAGCCCGCTGCTGCAGCACGCGGTCGACTCGCTGGACGAGTGGCTGACCACGCTGGCGGCCGACGACTCGTCGCGTCCGCGGCTGGACAAGATCGTGGACGCGCGACCGTCGTCGCTGGTGGAGGGGTGCCGGGGGCCGTCCGAGTTCATCGCGCAGCCGTTGGATCGGGATCCTGCCTCGCAGTGTGAGCAGTTGTTCCCGTCGGCGTCGTTCCCGCGGGAGGTCGCGGGCGCCGGAGTCGCCGCGGACGTGATCAAGTGCCGGCTGCGCACGCCAGTGCGCAGCGACTACTCCACCTTCACCGACGTCCAATGGAATCGCCTGCTCAGCATCTTCCGCAGCGGCGTCTGCGACTACTCCAAGCCGGGCATCTCCCAGCAGCCCATGGCCGGCACCTGGCTGCACTTCAACTGACATCGGATCACCTCTCTGGTTCGGTCTCCCTTGTGGGTAAGGGATTTGAAGGTTGCTGACTCTCTGTGTACATTAGAACACATGTTCGATGGAGATCTCACCTCGCTCTCGACGGCCGGCCTGCTGGAGTCGGCCGCCGAGCACCGCGCCGAGGAATACCGTGCCGCTACCCGGCTCATCGAACACGCCCAGATCTACGCCGACCGCCACCATCCCGACGCCTGCCTGGCCCGGCCCGGCCGGCGTTCCTGGGAAGGCCGCGAACGATCGGTGGTGCTCGGTGGTGACGGCTGTCCGGCGATCGCCGAGTTCGCCGTGGCCGAGTTCGGGGTGATGCTCGGCATCTCACCAAAGGTGGCGGCGGACTACCTCGGCCAGGCGCTGGCGTTGCGGCACCGCTTTCCGTTCACCTGGGCCCGCGTGCTGGCCGGCGAGGCGACCCCCTGGCGCGCCCGCCTTCTCACCACTGCGTGCATCAACTTGTCCGAGGAAGCCGCCCACTACGTCGATCAGCGCCTCGCCCCGATCCTCGACACGACCACGCCGTACCGTCTCGACAAGATCATCAAGGCCGCCAAGATCCACGCCGACCCGGCGGGCGCCCGCGCCGAGGCCGAGGAGAAAAGCCGCGAACGCGGGGTCTTCATCGGCCGGACCAACGATCACGGCACCAAGACCATCTACATCCGCACCAGTCCCGGCGACGCCATCCGCTTCGACGCCACCATCGCCGCCATCGCCGACGCCCAACAGAGCTTCGGCGACACCAGAAGCACCAACTACCGCCGTGCCCACGCTGTCGGCATCATCGCCGACCCCCGCTTTGCCGAGGAACTCCTCCTCCAGGCCCGCGAACAACACCTCCACGATCCCACGCCCGGACATGCCCAGCCTGACACTGGCCCAGCTGCCGACGCCGCGTCGGGAGCGGGCGTCAGCCACCGCAGGACGACCAAGCCCGCCAGGACAGCCAGCCATGGAACCTGGGGCGACAAGCCGGCCACGGCTCCGGCCTCTACGAGCTGGGCCGACGACGAACTACCGAGCGACTGGTCCAGGCCCTGGCGCGAGCCTGGTCCAGAGGACGAGGCCGACCGCGACGCACCCCATCCCAGCGACAGCGAGTACCCCGATCCCCTCGACGTGCCTTTCACCGCGCCCGTCGATCCCGCCTGGCCCGGGCCCCATGCCACGCTCGACCCCGGCGAAACCCTCACCCCAGACGCCCAACGCGCCCTCAACGCGCGGTTCGCAAAGATCAAGCATCAAGCCCACTGCAACCAGACCACCCAGGATGGTGCCGACCGGCCCGGGCGACTACGCCCTGGCAAGACCGAGATCTATGTCCACCTCACCGACCACACCCTCGCCACCGGCACCGGAGTCCTGCGCGCCGAAGGCATCGGGCCCCTCTTCGCCGCCCAACTCACCGAACTCATCGGTCACGGCCCCTACGTCGTCAAGCCCGTCATCGATCTCAACGACGCGGTCAGTGTCGACGCCTACGAAATCCCGCACCGCATCCGTGAATGCATCAAGCTCACCCACCCGGTCGAACTCTTCCCGTACGGCACCCGTGAAACCAATCGCTCCATGGATGTCGACCACATCCAGCCGTAGGACCCCCTCGGACCACCAGGCCAAACCAACACCCAAAACCTCGCTCCCCTGGGACGCTTCACCCACAGGGTCAAGACCCATGCCCGAGGCTGGAACGTCCAGCGCCTGGACCCGAAGACCCTGGAATGGACCACACCGCACGGCTTCACCTTCCACGTCACCCCAACCGGCACCTATCGAGTCCAGGCACCCCACCGGCCACCCGACCTGATCTGAACCAATCGGTCTCACGCTCGGCCGGTCAAGCCGAGGGCTGGATAATCGGGGTCGGTTGCGAAGCGGACGGCGATGTCCCGGATGTCCTCCTCGGCCTGCCACCAGGTATCAGGCTCCAGGGCGCGGAGCGCATGGACGGCGTTCTCCAACCGCGCACGAAGCTCAGGCGCTTCTGCTTCACCTGCGTGGTGAGCGGCCTCCAAACGCGCAAGACAGAAGGAGCGGATGGCCGGGAGCTTCGCGTACGGGAACACGCTGTCAGTCTGGCGCAGCGCCGTTCAGGTCAGGGTGAAGCGGAAGCGGTGTCGGCGTGGCTGTAAATCGTACGGGGGCAGGATCGGGGCGCCGCTGGTCGGACTGCCGAGGCCGTGCTGCAGCGCGTCCAGAGTCAGCCACACGCGGTCGCTGGGTACCAGATCTTCGCGGTGCCCGGCGGCGGCCAGGTCGGCTGTGGTCCAACGGCGTACCGTCAAGGCCAGGTGCGGATCGCCGGTCAGCTTCAGTGTGCCTGCGGTCCCGGATAGCTCGGCCCACCGTACGTCGGCGCGGGCGCCGTTCTCCTGCGGGTAGATGAACGGCACCTGCAGGTCGTCGATCGTAGACGTGTATCGCCCGACCCGAGCCGCCGCCCGGGCATCCGGATACCCCTGCCCGGGCCCCAACCCAAACCAGGTCATGTCTCTGAACCCCGCCGGCAGGCCCAACGTCACCCCCACCCGAGCCCAGGGGACCTCCCACTCACCCACCGGCTCGACCTCAACCTCAGCCGTGAGCCGCTCCACGTCAGACGTCCACCGATACGTGGTGAGCACCCGAGCATCTGTCGCCGCGGCCCCCACCATCGTCCGCACCACCGCCGCCTCTGCGTCGACATCGACCGCCACAGTCCGATACCGGAGTCGATCCAACCCGGCGTTGGCCCACCGAGTCTTCCGGTCAAGCGACGTCGCATCCCAGGTCCGAGCATCGTGCTGGGTAGGCGCCCGCCAAAGCTCCAATGGCACATGCTCCACCTCCCAAGCCCCCAGCCGAAGCAGACGCCCACTCCGCTCGCAGAAAAGGCCCGGTCCCAACGAGATCCCGCCGCCGTCCGGCCGTCCCGGCCGGACGGCGGCGCGAGGAGAAGACGCAATGTCGGCCGCGACTTTTGCCTGTGTGGCGGCCACTTCGTGGCCTGCGGGTGCCCATGGGGTATCGGCGCGTAGGACGGCTCGGATGGTGAGCCAGCGTTCGCGGTTTTGGGCGGGAAGGGAGGGCAGCACGACAGTCGCCTCGCCACCTGGGGTGATCACCGGCATGTCCAGGTTGCCCCGGGCGATCGGCTCACCCTCGTCGGCCAGTTCCCAGAGCAGGGTGAGGTGGCTGGTGTCCGCGACGTCGTACCTGTTGGTGATGAGCAGTACGCCGTCGGACGCCGTCAAGTGAACCGGCTCGAAGGCTTTGCGGGCCTCCAGCAACACCGGCTTGGGAGTCAGGTCGGGGAAGACGAGGCCGTCGAGGACGTAGTTGCCGTCGTGGAGTTCTTCGCCGAAGTCGCCGCCGTACGCGTAGCTTCCGTCTGGACGGCGGATGCCGTGGTCCATCCATTCCCAGAGGAAACCGCCCTGGCAGCGTTCGTAGCGGTGGAAGAGCTCCTCGTACTCCGGCAGCCCGCCGGGACCGTTGCCCCCGGCATGCGAGTACTCGCACAGGACGAACGGCATCTCCCGCCGCCGCGCATCCAGCCGAGGATCCTCCAGCGGCTTCTCGGCCCGCTTCCCGATCGCCTCCACCTCCGCGTGTGAGGTGTACATCCGGCTGTACACATCAACGTCCGCACACGTGAGATCACCCTCGTAGTGCACCGGCCGCGACGGATCGCGCTCCCGCGTCCACGACGCCATCGCGGTCAGGTTCCGCCCGACGCCGGCCTCGTTCCCGAGCGACCACATGATCACCGACGGGTGGTTCTTGTCCCGCTCCACCAGCCGCCGCATCCGATCCACCGACGCGGCCTCGAACGCAGGATCGTCGGCCGGATTCCCGCGCCACCCGAGCAGGAAGAACCCGTGCGTCTCGTAGTCACACTCGTCCATCACCCAGAAACCGAGCTCGTCGCACAACTCCAGCAACCGCGTGTCCGGCGGATAGTGACTGGTCCGGATCGCGTTGATGTTGTGCTGCTTCATCACCAGCAGCTCCTGCCGCAACCGATGCTCCGGTACGACGCGACCCAGCACGGGATCGTGCTCGTGCCGATTCACCCCGTGGAACAGCAGGCGCCGCCCGTTGACCGTCAGCACCCCGTCCACGATCGCCACCGTCCGGAACCCGATCCGCAGCGACACCGTCTCGTCCGGCGTCTCGACGACCGCGTCGTACAACCGCGGCACCTCCGCCGACCACGGCTCCACGTCAGCCACGGTCACCGACTCACCCGCAGCAACCTCGACCCCCAGCGACGGCACCCGCACGACTGCGCCCGGCACGGACTCGACGAGCAGCGTCCCGGCGCCGGTCCGGTGGTCGTAGTCCGCGTGCACGAACACGTCCGTCACGGACCGGCGCGCCAGCAGCGTCACGTCCCGGAAGATCCCCGGCAGCCACCACATGTCCTGGTCCTCGAGGTAGCTCCCCGACGACCATTGATGCACCCGGACGGCCAGCACGTTCCGCCCCACCCGCAGTACCGAGCTGACGTCGAACTCGCTCGGCAGCCGGCTCCCGCGCGTCACCCCGAGCTCCACGCCGTTCAGCCACACCCGCGCACACGAGTCGACGCCGTCGAAGCGCAGTACCGCAGGACCGTCCCACGGCGCGTCGAACTCCAGCCGGTAGTCCCCGGTCCCGTTCTCGTCCGGCACGTACGGCGGATCGACCGGGAACGGATACGGCTGGTTGGTGTAGATCGGCCGCCCGTACCCGTGCATCGGCCAACTCGACGGCACCGGGATCGAGTCCCAGTCCGAATCGTCGAAATCCACCCGCTCGAACCCGGCCTCGCCCACGGACTCCGCGTAGTGGAACCGCCAGCTCCCGTTCAGGCTGATCGCGGGTACGTCGGAACGCACAGCAGCCCGCGGCGGCAGCACGCCGTACCCAGGTCCGGGGTCTTCGTAGTACGTCATTACATCCTTCCGATGCGGTTAGCATGCTTGGCATGACGACGGCGAGTGCTGGACAGGGGCCGCGACCGGTCGGCCGGCGGCAGCCGTCGGCGGATCACCTGCGACTGCTGACCAAGGTCGCGAAGCTCTACCACGAGCAGGGCGTCCGCCAGCCGCAGATCGCCGCGCAGCTGCACATCTCGCAGCCGCGGGTGTCCCGGCTGCTGAAGCAGGCCGTGGTCGCGGGCATCGTGCGTACGGTCGTCATCCCGCCGAGCGGCGTGCACACCGAGCTGGAGGACGCGGTCGAGCAGCGGTACGGACTGCGCGAGGTGATCGTGGTCGACGCCAGCGGTGAGGACGACGCGCACATCATCCCGGCGCTGGGCGCAGCCGCGGCGGTGTACCTGGAGACCACGCTCACCGGCGGTGACCGGATCGGCATCTCGTCGTGGAGCTCCACGCTGCTCGCGACCGTCGAGTCGATGACACCGCGGCCGACGCAGGTCGCCGAGGAGGTCGTGCAGGTGCTCGGCGGCGTCGGCAACCCGGCTGCCCAGGCACGCGCCGCCCGGCTGATCGGCCGGCTGGCGGACCTCACCGGCGCCGCACCGGTCCTGCTGCCGGTGCCCGGTCTGGTCGGCAGCGTGAGCGCCCGCCGGACGCTGGTGAAGGACCCGGTGGTCAGCGAAGTCATGGCGGCTTGGTCCAGGCTGACCCTGCTGCTGGTCGGGATCGGCAGCCTGGAGCCGTCGCCACTGCTCCGGGAGAGCGGCAACGCGATGACTCCCGAGGAGCAGAAGGTGTTGCAGGACCAGGGCGCGGTCGGCGACATCTGCCTGCGGTTCTTCGACGACGAGGGCAAGCCGATCCGGTCCGAGTTCGACCAGCGCGTGCTCGGCCTCTCGGCGGCTCAGGTGCGCAGCGACGACGTCCGCAGCGTCGGTGTCGCCGGCGGCATGCGCAAGTACGCCGCCATCCGCGCAGCCCTCCTCGGACGCTGGGTCGACGTCCTCATCACCGACCGCACGGTCGCCGAGCGCCTGGCAGCGGACTGACCTAACGGGCATCGATCCACACAGTCATCGGCCCGACGTCGCGATTGGCCCACGCGTAGTAGGGGATCGCGGTCAACGTCCCATCCCGCGCCGGCACCTCGACTCTAGTCACCCCACCGAGCAGCTCCGGCCGCTCCTGCTCGACCAGCTCCCCAGCGAGCACAGGCGTCTCATCCAGTACGACGTCCTGGTCGAGCTGCTCGAAGCAGTACACCAACGGTCCCCGCTCGATCGCCACACAACCCCGCACCGAGTCCACGCGATCGTCCGGCAGCGTACGACGTGCCTCCACCGGCAACTGCAGCACGACCTCGTCACCAACGGCCCACTGTCGCCGGAGCGGGAGCTGTCGCCCCGCCGGTCCCGCCGGACGCTCCACGCCGTTCACCGCGACCGTGCCGCCGTAGGCCCAGGCCGGGATCCGCAGCCCCAGCGTCCACGGCTCCTCGGGTGACTCGGTCACCCGCATAGACACCCTGCCGTGCCACGGATACTGCGTCTGCACCTCGAAGCCGACCCGTCCAGCGGGAAGGTCCGCCCGCACCGACGCGGGCGCGTAGAGGTGTACCTGCACCCCGTCGTCGTCCGACGTCGCGACGAGCTGGTCGAGGGACGAGAGTGTCCGCATCACGTTCGGCGGGCAGCACGCCGTACCGAACCAGGGCTGCCGGCCCGCCACCGCGGACCGCTGATCGTCGGCGAACGCGTGCTGGCGGACCTTCAACGTGTTCACGTAGAAGAACTCGCCACCGGTCAACGAGACGCCCGAGATCACCGCGTTGTAGAGCGTCCGCTCGATCAGGTCGGCGTACTTGCTCTCACCCGTCGCGAGCAGCAGCCGCCAGCTCCACTGCACGCTGGCGATCGCCGCGCACGTCTCGCAGTACGCCGCATCCGGCGGCAGCTCGAACGGGTCGCCGAACGCCTCGCCGTACCAACGAGACCCGGCCCCGCCAGTCAGGTACAGCTGACTCTCGACCATCGTCGCCCAGGTCGCCTGCAGCGCCTCCAGCAACTCGGTGTCGCCGGTCTCAACCGCGACATCGGTGGCGCCGGCGGCGAGGTACAAGGCCCGCACCGCATGACCAGTCAGCGTCCGCACTTCCCGCACCGGCAGGTGGTCCTGGAAGTACGCCGGTCCGTGGTGACCCGGCGGCTGCAGCAGCCCGTGACCTCGAGCCTCGACGAAGTACGACGCCAGCTCCAGGTACGACGTGGTGCCGGTCTCCCGGTAGAGCTCGACCAACGCCATCTCGATCAGCGGATGCCCGTCGATCCCTTCCAGCCGCCCAGGCCCGAAGGTCTTGCAGAGCAGATCGGCGAAGCGGGTGGCGACGTCCAGTAGGGTGCGGTCCCCGGTCGCGCGTGACTGCGCGACGGCGGCTTGCAGCAGATGGCCCGCGCAGTACAGCTCGTGGCCCTTCTCGAGGTCTCCGAACCGCTCCCCACCGAGGACCAGGCGCACGTAGCTGTTGAGATACCCGTCCGGCTCCTGCGCCGACGCGACCAACGCGCTGGCCGCGGTCTGCCAGTTGGTGAGCTCGGCAGACGGCAGTCGCGTCTGCTCCCACGCAACCGCTTCGAGCCACTTGTAGACGTCGGTGTCGGCGAAGAGCTTCCCGACGAACCCATCCCCGATCGGCTCATGCCCGGCGGCCCGTCGCAGGTTTCGCAAAGTGCCGGCCTCCTCCAGTCGCCGGGCGGCGGCTGGAATCGTCGAGTTCCGGTTGATCTCCTGACGTTCCCGCCAGAACCCGCCGGTGATGCGCGCGTCCCCGAGGGACAGTGGTCGCAGAGGCATGGCCGACAGCCAACCACTGCGAACGAGTTGCAGGCAAGACTTCAGTGCAAACGATTGCCGCCTCGGAAGTCTCTGGCTGCAAACGATTGCGGAAACCAGGAGTCACGCTCTTGACATCGCCTCGTAACCTCCGTGACCATGAGGCCGTCGTTCCATTCGAAGCTGACTAGATATTCAGAATCTGGCACAGCAGCCGCCCCCTGCCGAAAGTGAGGCATGGACGATGACCGAAGCATCCACCGGCTGGACCCGTCGCGGGTTCGTCGCCACCTCCGCCGCCGTCGGAGCCGCCGCCTCCCTGGGCATCACGGTTCCGGCGCACGCCGCGAAGGCCGTGTCCACCGAGGACCGGGTCCCGGCCTTCCCCGGCGCCGAGGGCGCCGGCAAGTGGTCCACCGGCGGCCGCGGCGGAACCGTCTACGAGGTCACCAACCTCAACGACTCCGGCCCCGGCTCGCTCCGGGACGCCGTCTCCGGCTCGAACCGCACCGTGGTCTTCCGGGTGTCCGGCACGATCGTGCTGGAGACCGGCCTGACCATCGCCGGCAGCAACCTGACCATCGCCGGCCAGACCGCCCCCGGCGGCGGCATCTGCGTCTCCGGCCGCGGCACCAACGTCAAGGGCGGTGCGCACGACATCGTCATCCGCTACCTGCGGTTCCGGCTCGGCGATCGCAACGCGGCCGCCGACGACGCGTTCAACACCAACGTGCCCGGTTCGGTCAGCCCGGAGATCCGGAACCTGATCATCGACCACTGCTCGTTCAGCTGGGCGGTCGACGAGTGCCTGTCGCCGTACGGGAACTTCGACGTCACCATCCAGTGGTGCATCATCGCCGAAGGACTGGCGCTGTCCGCGCACCCGAAGAACCGGCACGGGTACGGCGGCATCTGGGGTGGTGAGCGCAACACCTACCACCACAACCTGATCGCCCACCAGGGCGGCCGGCAGCCGCGGTTCGGCTACACCGAGAACATCAACCTCGAGGTCGACCACCGCAACAACGTGGTCTACGACCACGGCTACACCTCGGTGTACGGCGGTGAGTGGGCCAACGGCATCAACATCGTCGGCAACTACTACAAGCCCGGCCCGAGCACGCTGGGCGACGTCGCCCCGGTCATCCTGAGCGCGAACCGCGGCGGCCAGTGGCACGTCTCGGGCAACCAGGTCGAAGGCCACCCGGACGTCACCACCCACAACCGGCGCGGCATCCGGTACCCGATCGGCGGGATCAACGAGCTGCCCCAGCCGCTGCCGTTCGCCGACGAGCTCGAGACGCAGTCCGCGGCCAAGGCGTACGACGCCGTGCTGAAGAACGCCGGCGCCATCCTGCCGAGACGCGACGCCGCCGACGCGCGGATCGTCAACGACGCCCGCAACGGCACCGGCCGGCTGATCAACTCGCAAAAGGAGGTCGGCGGCTTCCCGGAGCTGGCCCAGACCGAGGCGCCGGTCGACTCCGACCACGACGGCATCCCGGACTGGTGGGAGAAGGCGAACGGCCTCGACCCCAACGACCCGTCCGACGCCCAGAAGATCGCCCCGAACGGCTACACCAACCTGGAGAACTACCTCAACTCGATCGTGCCCGACCCGGTCGGCAACCCGGCGGTGCAGCTCACCAGCCCGAAGTTCAACGAGGTCGTCGCGGCCCGGACCGCGCCGACCGTCACGATCGAGGCATCGGCCGCCGCGGACAAGGGTGGCGAACTGGCCAAGGTCGAGTTCTTCAACGGCGACCAGCTGATCGGCGCCGCGACCATGGCGCCGTACCGGATCGAGTGGAAGAACGTTGCGGACGGCTCCTACTGGCTGACCGCGCGGGCCACCGACCGCAACGGTACGGCGACCCAGTCGACCCAGGTGCCGGTGCACGTCAACGTGCAGGCCGGTACGCCGGGCTGGACGTCGACCGCGATCGGCAAGCCGCCGGTGCCCGGATCAGGCAGCCTCGACGGCGGGATCCTGACGGTCAAGGGATCCGGCCGGATCCTCGGGCGCGGCAGCAACTTCCACTACGTGTACCGCAAGCTCCAGGTCGGCGGCGCCGGCTCGGTCGCCCAGATCACCGCCCGGCTGGACAAGATCACCAAGGTGGCCAACGGTCTGACCGCCGGCCTGATGATCCGCGACAGCCTCGATCAGACGGCGCCGTTCATGTACGGCGGCATCGGGTTCGGCGTGGCCGGCGGCACCGGCACGGTCGGCGACGATGGTGGCGTATCGGGGGTCACCGACGACGGCGGCATGAAGGCGCAGGCGATCCGGATCCAGACCGACGGCCCGTCGCCCAGTGTCGGGCCGTGGCCGTGGACCGAGGACGAGTACCTCGATCCCACCAAGCAGTACTGGCTGCGGCTGCTCCGGCGAGAGCGCCCGCAGGCGCGGGAGGTCGAGTTCGAGGCCTTCATCTCTACGGACAAGGTCAAGTGGGACCGCTTCGGCTATGAGCGGATCGCGATGCCGAGCCGGACCTTCTACATCGGCTTCGCGGTCGACGGGGGCAAGGAGGACAACGGCCTCGTCGACTACGGGACCGCGCAGTTCAGCAACATCACGGTCGAGCAGTGAGGAAAGTGACGATGTCCCAGGAACTACGAAAGATCGACCGGCGACGGGTGCTGCAGGGCGGTCTCGGGATGCTGGTGGCGGCCACTGTGCCGGGCTGCAGCTTCCTCGACACCAAGCCCGCCGGCACCGGCGCCCAAGCCGCCGCGGCCGACCAGCTGGAGTCGCCGATGCTGAAGGCGTTGGTCGACAAGGGCACGCTGCCCCCGCTGGCCGAGCGGCTGCCGAAGAACCCGCCGGTCATCAAACCGCTGGCCGGCAAGGCCGTGTTCGGCGGAACCTGGCGCTCGGCGATGCTGACCCAGGAGGACACCCAGTGGCTGTGGAACGCCCTGGCGTACGAGCCGCTGGTCCGCTGGAAGCCGGACAAGACCGGCAAGCCCGGGTACGACGAGATGGAAGCGAACGTCGCCGAGTTCACGGTCGATGCCGAGAGCAAGGTGATCACCTTCAAGCTCCGCGAGGGCCTGAAGTGGTCCGACGGCAAGCCCTGTACGGCCGACGACCTGCTGTTCACGCTGCTCGAGGTGCAGTGCGACGCCGGTCTGCACCCGGACGGCATCTACGACGCCTTCGCCTCGCCGGACACCGGCAAGATCGCGAAGATCGAGAAGACCGACGAGCGGACCGTCACCCTCACCTACACCGCGCCGCAGCCGTCGCTCATCATCCAGATCGCCGACGGCATCTTCCTGCGCGAGGGCGCGTACGGGATGCTGCTGCCGAAGCACTACTTCCAGCAGTTCCACCTCAAGTACAACCCGAACGCGAACGCGCTGGCGAGGAAGGCCGGCGTCGGCAGCTGGACGGACCTGTTCTCGCAGAAGCAGAACCCGTGGACGAACCCGGACCAGCCGACGCTGGCGCCGTGGAAGGTCGTCACCCCGCTCGGCAAGGGCTCCGCGGTCACCCTGACCCGGAACCCGTACTACTGGAAGGTCGACGACGCCGGCCGCCAACTGCCCTACATCGACGCCTGCCGGGTCGAGGTCGTCCAGGACGCGCAAGTCGAGCTGCTCAAGGTGATGAACGGCGAGTTCGGCATGCAGTACCGCAACTTCGGGACGGCGCAGAACAAGCCGGTCGTCGCGCAGAACCGGGAGAAGGGCGGGTACCGGATCTTCGAGGTGCCGACCCAGCTGACCAACACGATGATCATCGGCATCAACCAGACCCACAAGAACCCGGTGAAGCGGGCGCTGTTCGCGAACAAGGACTTCCGGATCGGCCTGTCGTACGCGATCAACCGCAAGGAGATCATCGACGCGGTGTACGCCGGCCAGGGGGAGCCGTGGAACTGCGCTCCGCCGAAGGACTCGCCGTACTACAACGAGCAGCTCGCCACGCAGTACCTGGAGTTCGACGAGGCCAAGGCCAACGAGCACCTGGACAAGGCCGGGCTGAAGAAGGCGGCCGACGGCCGCCGGCTGGGTGCGGACGGCAAGCCGGTGTCGGTGACCGTGCTGGTCAGCGAGTCGTTCCCGGACCACGTCGAGGCGATCGAGTTCGTGAAGAAGCGCTGGCGGGCCGTCGGCGTCGAGCTGCGGACCCAGGCGGTCAGCGAGGACCTCGCCAAGGAGCGGGTCAAAGCCAACGACCACGACGCCGGGACCTGGACCGGAGGCACCTTCGTGCTGCCGACCGGCACCGGTGGTGACCACTACTGGGTGCCCACCAACGACGGCAGCGCGCGGTACGGCATCGGCTGGGCGCAGTGGTACCAGTCCGACGGCGAGGAAGGTGTCGAACCGCCGGCCGAGGTCAAGAAGCAGCTCGAGCTGTTCACCCAGGGCCGGCAGGAGCCGGACCCGGCCAAGACGCTGGACCTGGGCAAGCAGATCCTGCAGATCGCGGCCGACCAGTTCTACTACATCGGCCTGAGCAGCGTCCCGAACACCTACGGCATCGCCAAGAACGACTTCCACAACGTGCCGGACACGATGATCGAGGCCGTTGCCCCCGGCATCGTCCACCCCGAGCAGTTCGCGATCGGGCAGTAGCCGATGCTTCACTACCTCGCCCGGCGGCTGGTCTGGATGGTCGTGACGCTGGCGGCGATCTCGTTCGTCACCTTCGTCGTCATCAAGCTGCCGCCGGGCGACTACACCACCACCGTCATCGCGAACGCCGAGGCCCGCGGGCAGGACATCCCGGACTCGCAGATCGCGGAGCTGAAACGGCACTACGGCCTCGACAAGCCGTTCATCGTGCAGTACTGGACCTGGATCTCCGGGGTGGTCCTGCACGGTGACCTCGGCCAGTCGTTCGCCTGGAACCAGTCGGTGTCCAGCCTGATCGGCAACCGGGTGATGCTCTCGATCTTCCTGTCGATCGGCAGCCTGCTGTTCGTCTGGGCGATCGCGTTCCCGATCGGCATCTACAGCGCGCTGCGGCAGTACTCGCCCGGTGACTACACCGCCTCCTTCCTGGGCTTCATCGGGATGGCGGTGCCGGAGTTCATGCTCGCGCTGGTGATGATGTGGATCGGGTTCCGGTACTTCGGCCAGAGCGTCGGCGGACTGTTCTCACCCGAGTACGCCGACGCCGCCTGGAACCTGGGCAAGCTGATCGACCTGATATCGCACCTGTGGGTGCCGATCGTCGTGGTCGGCGTGGCCGGCACCGCCGGGCTGATCCGGATCACCCGGGCCAACCTGCTCGACGAGCTGCACAAGCCGTACGTCGCCACCGCGCGGGCCAAGGGGTTGCCGGAGTGGAAGCTGCTGCTCAAGTACCCGGTCCGGATGTCGCTCAGCCCGTTCTTCAGCACGGTCGGCTGGTTGCTGCCCGGCCTGATCAGCGGCGAGACGATCGTGTCGGTCGTGATGAGCCTGCCGACCAGCGGCCCGCTGCTGCTCGGCGCGGTGAAGAGCCAGGACATGTACCTGGTCGGCAGCTTCGTGCTCATCCTCAGCGCGCTGACGGTGATCGGCACGATGCTCAGCGACCTCGCGCTGGCCTGGTGGGACCCGCGGATCCGACACCGGCTGTCGAAGGGATAGGGCCTGATGGTTCAGACAATCCAGGAACAGCCCGCACCGCCGCCACCGGTCGAACCCGAGGTGGTGAAGAGTCTGCGGGACCACGGCGCGCTGCCGCAGTGGCGGCTGATGTGGCGCCAGTTCCGCAAGCACCGGCTGGCGCTGATCGGGCTGATCGTGCTGGTGCCGATCTACTTCATCGCGGTCTTCAGCGGCTTCTTCGCGCCGGCGGCGAGCGACTCCGCGCACACGTCCCTGCCGTACGCGCCGCCGCAACGGGTGCACATCTCCACCGAGCACGGCATGTTCGTGTACGGGTACTCGTCGACCCGCGACCAGGAGACGTTCGAGCAGACCTTCACCGTCGACAAGAACAAGATCGTCGACGTCGGCCTGTTCGTCCGCGGTGACGAGTACAAGGTGCTCGGCGTGATCCCGTCCGACATCCACCTGATCGGCCCGACCACGAAGGGCGACCCGTTCTTCCTGCTCGGCGCCGACCAGTCCGGCCGCGACCTGCTGTCCCGGTTGATCCACGGCGCCAAGGTGTCGCTGTCGATCGGCCTGGTCGGGGTGGCCGCCAGCTTCGTGCTCGGCATCCTGATCGGCGGCATCTCCGGGTACTTCGGTGGTCCGATCGACAACGCGATCCAGCGCGTCATCGAGTTCATCATGTCGATCCCGACGCTGCCGCTGTGGATGGCGTTGTCGGCGGCGCTGCCGGACAGTTGGGGGCCACTGACCAGATACTTCGCGATCACGGTGATCCTCTCGCTGATCGGCTGGACCGGGCTGGCCCGCGACGTCCGTGGCCGATTCCTCAGCCTGCGCGAGGAGGACTTCGTGATGGCCGCGCGGCTGGACGGCGTCGGCCAGCGCGGGATCATCGTCGGCCACATGGTGCCGTCGTTCGCCAGCCACATCATCGCGTCGGTGTCGATGGCGGTGCCGCGGATGATCCTCGGCGAGACCAGCCTGAGCTTTCTCGGCCTCGGCCTGCAGGCGCCGGCCGTCAGTTGGGGTGTGCTGCTCGAAGGCGCGCAGAACATCCGCGCGGTCGCCACCGCTCCCTGGCTGCTGACGCCGGGTCTCGCGGTCGTGGTCGTCGTACTGGCCATGAGCTTCGTCGGCGACGGCCTCCGCGACGCCGCGGATCCCTACAAGTAGGAGGACCTCGTGCAACCTCTCCTGGAAGTCCGAGACCTCCGGACGCACTTCGAGCTCGACGACGGCGTGGTCAAGGCCGTCGACGGCGTGAGCCTGACCGTACGGCGCGGCCGCACACTGGCCGTGGTCGGCGAGTCCGGGTGCGGCAAGAGCGTGACCGCGCGGTCCATCCTGCGCCTGGTCGAGCGCCCGGCGCGGATCGTCGGCGGCCAGATCCTGCTGTACGGCGACGAGCCGTCGGACGACCCGCTGGACCTGCTGGCCGCGAAGGACAAGCGGCTGCGCGAGGTGCGGTGGTCGGACATCGCGATGGTGTTCCAGGAGCCGATGGCCTCGCTCAGCCTGGTGCACACGGTCGGCAACCAGATGATCGAGGCGATCCGGCTGCATGAGAACCTCGGCAAGACCGAGGCCCGGGAGCGGGCGATCGAGATGCTCGGCCGGGTCGGCATCCCGGACCCGAAGCGCCGGGTGGACTCCTACCCGTTCGAGCTCAGTGGTGGCATGCGGCAACGAGCGATGATCGCGATGGCGCTGTCCTGCCGGCCGCGGCTGCTGATCGCGGACGAGCCGACGACGGCGCTGGACGTCACCACGCAGGCGCAGATCCTGGATCTTTTGCAGGACCTCCAGCAGGAGCTCGGCATGGCGATCATGCTGATCACCCACGACCTCGGCGTGGCCGCACAGGTCGCCGACGAGGTGGCCGTGATGTACCTCGGCGAGGTGGTCGAGCACGGACCGGCGGCGTCCGTCCTGAGCGAACCGAAGCACCCTTACACGCAGGCGCTGGTCCGCTCGGTCCCTCGGCTCGGTCAACGTGGCCGGGGCCGGCTGGCCGCCGTACGTGGGACTGTGCCGCCGCCGTACGAGCGCCCGTCGGGGTGCCGGTTCCACCCGCGGTGTGACGCGTTCATGGCCGGCAAGTGCGATCTGACCGTGCCGGCGCGGGTGCGCGCCGACGACATCGACGTCGCCTGCCTGCTGTACGGCGAGGAGGAACGATGAGGGACCTGCTGACGACCGAGGGCTTGACGATGCACTTCCCGCTGCACAGCGGGTTCTTCGGGCGGAATCGCGGTGTGGTGAAGGCTGTCGACGGGGTCGACCTGTCGATCAAGGCGGGCCGGACGCTGGGGCTGGTGGGGGAGTCGGGCTGCGGCAAGACGACCCTCGGCCGCTGCATCGTGCGGGCCTACGAGCCGACGTCGGGCAGCATCCTGTACGACGGCGTCGACCTGGCGAAGCTGTCCGAGAAGCAGCTCAAGCCGTACCGCGCCGAGGTCCGGCTGATCTTCCAGGACCCGCACTCGTCACTCGACCCGCGCAAGACGCTGCGCGACATCATCGCCGAGCCACTGCGGGTGCAGGAGGCCGGCACACGTGACGAGATCGACGACAAGGTTGCGGCGCTGCTGAAGCGAGTCGGGCTGCGAGCGGAGTACGCGCATCGCTACCCGCATGCCTTCAGTGGTGGCGAACGGCAGCGTGTCGTCATCGCCCGGGCGCTCGCGACCGATCCGCGGCTGGTGGTCGCGGACGAGGCGGTCAGCGCGCTCGACGTGTCGGTCCGGGCGCAGATCCTCAACCTGCTGAAGGACCTGCAGGAGGAATCCGGCCTGACCTACCTGTTCGTCTCCCACGACCTCGGCATCGTCGAGCACGTCGCCGACGACGTCGCGGTGATGTACGTCGGCAAGCTGGTGGAGAGCGCGTCGACCGACGAGCTGTACAGCAAGCCACTGCACCCCTACACCGAGGCGCTGCTGAGCGCCGTACCCGATCCTGATCCCGCGTCGCGTGGCAAGCGGTCCCGCATCATGCTGCGCGGCGAGATCGCGGACCCGTCCAAGGTGCCGCCGGGCTGCCCGTTCAGCCCGCGCTGCGGCTACGCCGAGGACCGCTGCCGCACCGAAGTCCCTCAGCTGCGCGAGGTCGGTGGCCGCCGTGTCGCCTGCCACTTCGCCGAGCAGCTCGAGCTGAAGGGCGTCACCGCCGCCGTCTCGGCGTGACGCCACCGCCCCTTATGAAAGGCCCAGCATGTCCGACAAGCAAGGTATGTCCCGTCGTGGGTTCGTGCGGAACAGTGCGCTGATCGGCGGCCTCGCCGCCCTCGGCGGCGCGCTGCCCGCCACCACCGCCGCGGCGACCAGCTCGACCTCCGCCGTCCCGCGCGCGGGCGCACGCTCCGCGGCCGGTGTGGTCGACATCCCGAACCGCTACGGCAAGCCGTTCTCGGTGGCCGACGACGAGCTGTTCGTCTTCGCGGTGAACTTCAAGCCGTTCGAGCTCGGCGGCGACGACGCCGGCCGCGAGGCGACGCGGTACTTCAACGCCGTGTTCGGCGACGCGATCCGGGCCAAGTTCCCGAACGTGAAGCTCAAGTACGCCACCTGGGACTACCCGATCCGGTACGAGGACCTCGCCCGGGCCGGCCGGGTGCCGGACCTGATCATCGAGGACCCGCGGACCCGGATCGACCGCGACCTCGAGCCGCTCGGCTGGGTACAGGACATGACCCCGCTGGTGCAGCAGGCCGGCATCGACCTGTCCGCGCTCAACCTGGGCTCGGTCGAGCAGGTCAAGTCCCGCTCCGACGGCGGCCTGTACGGCGTCCCGGTGTTCATCGACGAGCACGTGCTGCTCTACAACAAGCTGATCTTCGACAAGTTCGGAGTCCGGTACCCCAAGGTCGGGTCGACGTACGACGACATCTACAAGACCGCGAAGTCGCTGACCCGGCAGGACGGGATCGACCACTACAAGGGCTTCATGCAGCACCCGGACAACTACCTGGCGCTGAATCAGCTCGGTCTCTACCCGTTCGTGCCCGGCAGCAGCGAGCAGCCGGCGCCGGAGGACGTCAAGGTCAACCTGACCACGGCGGAGTGGAAGCAAGTCGCCTACAACATGAACCGGTTCCTGCAGCTGCCGGGGAACACGTTCACGACGGTGGACGACTTCTTCAAGGGCGACATGAGCTTCCCGGGTCACCTGGCCATGTCGGTGCACACGCTGTCGAAACTGAACGCGTACGCGCTGAACCCGCTGTACGTCGAGGAGGACGACGCCGAGGACTACGCCGAGTGGGCCAAGAGCGTGAAGATCGGCGTCACCTCGATGCCGGTGCTGTCCCGCGGCTCCACCGCGATCTACCAGCCGAACGCCCGCGCCGCCTTCATCCCGCCGCAGTCGGCGCACAAGGATCAGTCACTCGAGATCATCAAGTACCTGGTCTCGGAGGAGATCCAGACCCGGATCTCGTCGTACGGCGTGAAGGCCGTGCTGCAGACCCCCGCGGTCGTCGGCGCCTTCGGCACGGCGCTGCCGGAGCTGCAAGGGATCGACACGTCGGCCGTGTACTGGGGTGACAACGCGGTGGTCAAGGACTACCACAACACCGAGTACTGGGACATCCCGCTGTACAAGGTGTTCCGGCAGCACGTGCTGATCGACGGCATGGACGTCGACTCGTCGCTGCAGGTCGCCGAGCAGGTCGACATCCCGAACTACATCAAGGCCCAGGCCGCCGCAGGACTCACATGGTGACCGATCCCCGCTTCGACGGTGTGCTGAGGGAGGGCTCGGCCCTACTGCCGACGCTGCATCCGGGCGACAGTCACGCCGCAACACTCGTGGAGACACCGGCGGGCGACCTGCTGTGTGCCTGGTTCAACGGTCCGGGGGAGGGCGAGCGGGACACGAACATCGTCCTGTCCCGCCTCCCCGCGGGCACTTCGCGATGGCTCGAACCGGTGCAGCTGTCCGCCGACCCCGACCGGTCCGAGCAGAACCCACTGCTGTTCGTGCTGCCCTCGGGCGAGGTCTGGCTCCTGCACACATCCAACGAGCCGCACGACCAGAGTAGTTCGCGGGTGCTCCGCCGGATCTCTCGCGACGGGGGGCTCACCTGGGGACCCAGCGACGTGCTCTTCGACCGGCTCGGCAGCTTCATCCGGAACCCGGTTGTTGTGCTCAGCAACGGTGACTGGCTGCTCCCGGCGTACGACTGCGACAAGAACGGCGAGACCACGGTCGTCCAGCTCAGCTCGGACGGCGGCCGTACCTGGGCACCGGGCGACCTACCGGAAGGGTTGGGACAGGTTCAGCTGAGTGCTGTTGAGGTCGCACCGGGCGAGTTGCTCGGGTACTTCCGCAGCCGGGCCGCGGACCGGATCCACCGGTCGATATCGAAGGACTACGGTCGCACCTGGTCGGCGCCGGAGCGGACCGCGCTGCCGAACAACAACTCCGCGATCCAGCTGCTCCGGCTGGCCGACGGCCGGCTCGTGCTGGTCTTCAACGACTCGTCGGCCGAGCGGGACCAGTTCCGGTGGGTTCCGGACGGCAACGGCGGCGTACGGCGGAAGACCCTGCGGACTCCGTTGACCTTGGCGCTGTCCGAGGACGACGGCGCGACCTGGCCGTACTGGCGGAACTTGCAGGTGCAGGACGAGGAGTACCGCGACAACGAGTTCGGGTACTCGTACCCGACGCTGCTGCAGACCCGCGACGGCCGGCTGCACGTGGCGTACTCCTATCTGCGCAAGACGATCAAGCACGTGATCCTCTCCCCGGAGTGGATCCAGGCAGGAGACCGACTTCCATGAGTTCTGTCGAGCAGTGGGGGCTGCACGAGGTCACCTACTCCGGGCCGTCGGACGGCAACCCGTTCGCGGACGTCGTACTGCGGGTGTCGTACCGCTACCGGAACCGGGTGGTGACCGTCGACGGCTTCTACGACGGGGACGGGGTCTACCGGGCCCGCTTCTCGCCGGACCGGGTCGGCCGGTGGGACTACGTCACCTCCAGCTCAGCCCCCGAGCTCGACGGACAGCGCGGTTCGTTCGAGTGCGTCCCGCCCGGCCCCGGCAACCACGGGCCGGTCGGGACGCACGGCGCGCACCACTTCGCGTACGCCGACGGCAGCCGCTACGACTGCATCGGGACGACTTGTTACCACTGGACGTACGAGTCCAAGGAGATCCAGGAGCTCACGCTCGCCTCGTTGCGGTCGGCGCCGTTCGACAAGGTGCGGATGTGCCTGCTGCCGACCGAGGGCATGCGTCCGGAGCGCATTCCTTTTGCCGGGTCCTTTGGCGCCGTTGACGTCGACCGCTTCGAGCCGGAGTTCTTCCGGCACTTCGAGGGCCGGGTCGCGGATCTGCTCTCGTTGGGGATCCAGGCGGACCTGATCCTGTTCCACCCCTACGACCGCGGCGTCTGGGGCTTCGACCGGCTGACGCCGGCGCAGGACGCGGCGTACCTGCGCTACGTGGTCGCCCGGCTGGCGGCGTACCGGAACGTCTGGTGGTCGCTGTCGAACGAGTACGACTTCAACCACGAGAAGACGATCGCGGATTGGGACCGGCTGCTGCAGTTGGTGCAGCGGTTCGACCCGTATCAGCGGCTGCGGTCGATCCACAACGGGACCAAGATGTACGAGGTCTTCACGCCGTACGACTTCAGCAAGCCGTGGATCACCCACCAGAGCGTGCAGCACTGGGACGGCGCCGAGGTCGCTGCGTGGCGGTCCTGCCCGAAGCCGGTGGTGATCGACGAGATCGGCTACGAGGGCAACGCGGGCCGTCGGTGGGGCAACCTGACTGCTGCCGAGCTCGTGCATCGGTTCTGGCAGGGCATGACGCTGGGCGGGTACGTCGGCCACGGCGAGTCGTTCGTCGACCGCGCGACCCGCGCGTGGATCTCGATCGGCGGTCGGCTGTACGGCGAGAGCAGTGCGCGGATCGCCTTCCTGCGGGACGTGATGGCCGGCGTACCGCGGCTGCCGAACGGCGACGTCGATCCGGCGCGGTGCGTCCTGCATTACTTGGGCGATCGGCAACCGTCGTACGTCGAGCTCGACCTACCGGATGCGTCGTACAACTTCGAGCTGATCGACACGTTGGCCATGACCATCACACCTATCGATTCCTACTGCGGGCGCTGCCGGATCCCGCTTCCGGCACGCCCGTACCTAGCGCTGCGAGGCACCCGATGACAGAAGTAGAGCGCTGGGCGATCTTCGAACTGCCGGTCGATGGCCCGGTCGAGTTCTCGCACGACTCCGGGGAGGGCGCCTATGTCGAGCCGTTCCTTGACGGGGACCAGTGGCTCATCCGCTTCATGCCAAGCCTGGAAGGCACCTGGCACTACACGGGCGCTGTGTCGGGCGCCTTCACTTGCACCCCTGCGACGACACACGGTCCGATCCGCCGGTCCGGGACCACGTTGCGCTTCGCTGACGGGACGCCGTACCACCCGCTGACGACCACGTGGTTCGGGACGCCGGACAACTGGCCTGAGGCGTGCCGCGCGCTGGCCGCCTCACCTTTCAACCGCGTCCGCCTTCGTGACCCGCTCGACGTGCAGGTGCGGGACCTGTTGGCGATCGACATGGGCGCTGAGATCCTGGTCGACTCGTTCGATCCCGAGGTGGTCAATCGGCTCGCGGCGTACCGCAACATCACCTGGTGCATCGAGAACACCACCGATGTGCGTGCCGTGGCCGAGCTGATCGCGGAGCATGACTCCGGCCGTCACCTCATCTCCGCCTACGCGGCAACCGACCCCGGCGTCCCCTGGCTCACCCACCTCAGCGTGCCACTGGAGAACCTCCGTGGCGTGTCTGCACTGCGCCGCGACTACGACAAACCAGTCCACGCAGACGCCTGCGGCTACGAGGGCAACGGACCTACTCCCGACACCAGCCTCACGCCACAGGAGATGCTCACCCGAATCTGGGAGGGAACCGTCCGAGGCGCCCACGTAACCCACGGCGAGTGGTACGCCGCCCACGCCGGCGCCCCGTGGTCGGGTGGGGGAGTGCGGCCGACTGGTTTGGCCGCGCAGCGCTTGCGGTTGCTGCGAGAGGTGCTGGATGAGCTGCCGGACGGCGTGGAGCCGATCGACGACTACCGGGACGCACCGACGCTCGCCGTACCGGGGAGCTACTACCTGCAGTACCTCGGCGAACACCAGTTCCCGGACCGCACGTTCAGCCTCCCCGCCGGCACCTACCAGGTGGAGGTCCTGGACGTCTGGAACCACAGCGTCCGCCGCACCGTCGAGACCGTCGCCGAGTCGCTGACCGTGCGCCTGCCAGGCACCCAGTACCAGGCCATCCAGATCCGGCGGACCGCCTGATGCCCGCACTCGTCTCCGGCAACCGCACCGCAGAACTCCGCAGAACCCCGGCCGGAGTAGTCCTCCACCTAGGCCTGAACGCAACCACCTACGTGGACCGGCCTATTGCGGAGCTGCTGACCTGCTCGGCGGGCCGACCGTGGCAGCCGAACGCCATGCAACCGGAGGGCTGGTGGATCTCCCGCCGCCCCGGCGAACATCGCGCCGGCTGCCGCACCGGACCGGTCGCGGTAGAGGTTCGCCTGTCGTTCGACGAGGCCGACCGCTTGAACCTCGAGTTCCGCTGGCGCAACACCGGACAGCGCCGGCTCGGCGACCTCGCCGTCGGCCTGCTGCTCGACATCGGCCGGCTCACCGACAGCCAGATCACGCTGCCCGGCCTGCTCTACAACGACAACCCGTCCGCCGACCCGGCCCGCGCCGTACCGCGGATCGGCCCGGCGCCCGGCGGTGGGTTCATCGCAGAGGAGGACCGGCTGCCGATCCCGGGCGTGAACCTCGAGTGGCGCGACGGGCGCGAACGCCGCTGGTTGAGCGTCTTCACTCGCCCGGCAGCACGCCGTTCGGCCGACGGACTTGTGCGGTACGGCTCGCTCGGACTGATTCGGCGCGACGGGCCGGTGGTGGCGGCGCTGAGCGGCGTACTGATGTTCGACGGCAAGCAGGACGTGCGCTACATCAGCAAGGCCGAGACCGAGTCGACTGACGACGGCTACCTGACGCTGCTGCCGGGTGAGGTCTACACCCAGCAGTTGGTGTTCGACTGGGGTCCGCAGGTGTACCGCGGGCACGCGTTCCGGCACCTCGTGCAGACCGGTCGGTCGCTGTTCGACTCGCCGGGTGCTGCGCCACTCGACCTGGACGAGATCATCGCGCGGAAGACCGTTGCGCTCGACAACCGCTGGTACCGCGACGGGACCGTGGCCGGCTACACGAAGTTCAGCGATGTCGCCGGCAATGGACCGGTCAAGGCGCGGCACTTCCTCTACGGCTGGACCGGCCAGGCGCTGAAGCTGGCCTGGTGCGACGCGCGGCTGGGCTTCGAGTCGGGGGACCGCACCCGCATCGACCGGTGCCGAGCGGCCGTGGAGTTCTACCTGGCCGGCAGCTCGACGCGGACGCCCGGACTGCGGCACAACGCCTACCAGGTCGGCAGCCGGCGCTGGACCAGCTTCCGCTCCGGTGGCCGAGCGATGGTGTCCAGCCGCGCGTACGGCGAGACGATCGCCGACCTGGCCGAGATCATCGCGCTGTTCCGGTCCCAGGGCGAACCGGTGCCGCCGTCCTGGCCGGATGCGCTGGTCGCGTCGCTGAAGTTCATCCGCGCGGCGTTGCTTCCCGACGGCACGTTCCCGATCGGCTGGCGCCTGGACGGGACCCCGTCGTCGACCGCGGTCTCGGCGGCCGGCATCCCGTGTGTCCTGGCTGCGTTGAAGGCGTCCGCCGTACTGGACGACTCCTGGCTGTTGTCGGAGGCAACGACGTGGCTGACGCGCTACCACGGGCAGCACGCGCGGACCTTCGACCGGCCGTTCGCCCGCTCCACGCTGGACGCGGCCTGCGAGGACAAGGAAGCGGGGATGTACTACTTCCTCGCCGCGTACGAGCTCTACCGCCTCACCGGCGACGACCTCTACGCCTCGTGGGCCGAGGTCGCCGCTGACTGGATCCTCACCTGGGTCTACGTCTGGTCCCCCGAACAGGACCTCGATGCCCCGCTCCGCGCCCGTGAGTTCAACGCCGTCGGCTGGCCCACCGTCAGCGTCCAGAACCACCACCTGGACGTCTTCTTCCCCACGTCGGAGCTGCACGAGTTCGGCCGCCTCACCAATCAGCCGCAGTACGTCGAGGCGGCCGAGACCTCCCTCTACGCGATGTCCCAGACCATCAGCGGCCATCCTGGCGACTGGGACTTCGAGATCGTCGGCGAGCAGGGCGAAGCCGTCTTCCAAACCCACTGGCAACGCCGCGGCCACGCCAACACCTGGAACCCGTCCTGGGTCATCGCCGTCCCCCTGACCAACGCGCTGAAACTCCGCGAGCCCACCGAATGACCGATCACCAGCACGCGAGGCCGGCGCGATGACCGATCACGAGCATGCGAGGCGCGTGCGATGACCGATCACGAGCACGCAAGGCGCGTGCGATGACCGATCACCTCATCACCACGTTCGGCGCGCGGACGGACTCCGATTGCTCGGCTGCGATCGACCTCGCGGTCCGGGCCTGCGAGCTCACCGGTGGTCGTGTCGTGGTTCCTGCCGGCACGTTCCTCACTGGGCCGATTCGATTGTCCAGCAACGTCGAGCTGCATCTCACAGCCGGCGCGACACTGCGATTTCTCACCGACTCGTCGTCGTACCCGATCGTCCGGACCCGCTGGCAGGGGATCGAGTTGCTCAGCCACTCGCCACTGATCTACGCCTACGACGAAGTGAACATCGCCGTGACTGGCCCCGGCACCCTGGACGGCGGCGCCTCCATGGACAACTGGTGGCGCGACACCAAGCCGGTCGCCGACTGGACCCGTCTCCTGCAGCTGGTCGCCGCCGACATCCCGGTCGGGGAGCGTCGCTTCGAACCCGGCCACGGCTTCCGCCCCAGCTTCATCCAGCCGTACCGCTGCCGCCGCGTCCGGATCGAGGATGTCCGGATCATCAACGCGCCGATGTGGGTCGTCCACCCGGTGCTCAGCTCCGACATCGTCGTACGCGGGATCACCGTCGACAGCCGCGGTCCGAACAACGACGGCTGCAACCCCGACTCCTGCCGCGACGTCGTGATCAGCGGGTGCTCGTTCGACACCGGTGACGACTGCATCGCGATCAAGTCCGGCCGCGACGCCGACGGCCGGCGGGTCGCCGTACCCTGCGAGAACATCGTGATCGAGAACTGCCGCTTCGGCACCGGCCACGGCGCCGTCACCATCGGCAGCGAAACCAGCGGCGGCATCCGCAACGTGCTCGCCCGCGACCTCCACTTCACCGGCCCGAACCTCGACCACGCCCTCCGCCTCAAAACCAACTCCCACCGCGGCGGCCACATCGAACACATCGCCCTCCGCGACTCCCGAGCCGACTCCCTCACCGCCGCCGCCGTCTTCATCAACACCCACCACGCCGACCCCGACGTCACCGGCCCTCACCACCCAACCATCCGCGACATCTCCATCTCCGGCCTGCACATTCGCGACGCCCCCAGCACGCTCGAGGTCCGGGACACCCCACAATCCCCAGTCCACAACCTGGCTCTCACCGCCGCGCATGATGGTGCTGAGGGCAACTAGCTGTTCGGAACCGGTGGTTGTCCACAAGTGCGCGGGACTGTGGATAACCTGAGTCGCTGAGGATCCCTTGAAAATAAGGGCTTTCCGCTTTGAAATCTGTCGGTGGGCTTGCCTAGAGTTGCTGCATGGAGCCTCTGGGTGAGCGACCGGTGTGGTCGATGAGCGGCAGCGAGATGCTGTCGACTCTCGACACGGTCGACGCCGAGCTCGCCAGCCTCCAGACCTACCGCCTACATCTGATCGCCGGCCTGGACGACACCGGCTACGCCGAAGAACTAGGCGCCCACGACACCGCCCGCCTGCTAGCCTTCCGCTACCGCCTCAACCCCACCGAAGCCCACCGAGACGTCCACCTAGCCCGCACCCTCCCAAAGTACCCAGCCGTCTCCACAGCCCTCCCCAACCCCAAATCCCCCAACCACCCCGCCGCCCCCGGCAACACAGCCGACGCCGCCCCCACCGGCGACATCGCAGACACCGCCGCCACCGGCGACACCGCCGGCACCGCGAACACCGCCGACTCCGCCGGCACCGCGAACACCGGTGACGCCGCCGACTCTGCCGGCACCGCGGACACGGGCGACGCCGACGACCCCGGCGCCACCGCGGACACCGGCGACCCCGCCGACTCTGCCGCCACCGGCGACACCAGCGACCCCGCCGAGCCAGCGACGGGAGATGCCGCCTCTGCCTGCGCACGCCCTCTGCGTCCTGCGCAGGCCCAGGCGATCGTCTCCACCCTCGAGCGCGTCGCCAAGCGCGTCCCAGCAGACGACCTGTCGGTAGCCGAAGAACAACTGGTCAGGTTGGCAGCCCACCTGTCACCCGCCGAACTCCGCAAAGCTGGCAAGGAAATCGCCGACCTCCTCGACTCCGACGGCCCCGAACCCGACGAGCACAAGGCCAACGCACGCGAGACCCTGACCCTGAGCAACGCCGACAACGGCGTGAAGTTCCGCGGCTACCTCGCCAACGAGAACGCCGAACTCCTCCGCTCCCTCACCCACGCCGGCGCCCGCCCCCACAAAACCCTCGACGGCGAACTGGACCCACGCCCCCGCGAAAAGCGCCAGGCAGACGCCCTAACCGCCGCCCTCACCATCGCCGCCGCAGCCACCGACACCAGCCCCGCCACACGTACTTCCACCACCCGCTCGAGCACCGCCTCCACTCCAACCGCCACCACCGCCCCGACCGCCGACACCGCCCCGACCGCCGACACCGACCCTGCCGCCGCCCGCTCCACCGCCAACGCAGGCCCCACCGCGGACACTGGCCCCACCGCGGACAGCGGCCGCGCCGGGGCCGACGCCGGCGCTGGTTGGGTGCCCGGATTTGGCGCGAAGGCCAACATCACCGTGACCATCGACTTCAACGACCTGAAAGCCGCCACGGCAAACGCGACCGGACGAATGGTGTACGGCGACGCGCTGTCAGCGGCCACGATCCGCCGCCTGGCCTGCGACGCCAAGATCATCCCGCTGGTACTGGGTTCCAACTCCGAACCACTCGACGTCGGCCGCTCCGAACGCCTGGTCACTCGCGCAATGCGGTGCGCCTTGAACGCCCGCGACAAAGGCTGCGTCGTCTGCGGTGCCCCACCCATCCAGTGCGACGCCCACCACCTGAAGTCCTGGATCGACGGCGGCCCCACCGCCATCAACAACCTGGCCCTCGTCTGCCGTCGCCACCACAGCGACCTCCACGCCGGCCACTGGAAAATCACCATCACCAACGGCACAGTCCACGTCACCCGCCCCACCTGGGCCGACCCACCCCACCGCCCTTCGCACCCAAAGCCACTCCATCCGCATCCACCAACGGCCGAGCTCGGTGACGGGTGGGTTTCCCCTCGTAGCGTGGAGACATCCCCTTAGAAGGTGAGGGCGATGGCTGAGGCGCGACGGAAGTTTGATCGGGAGTTCCGCGAGGGCGCGGTCCGGATTGTTCGGGAGACGGGTAAACCGATTGCGCAGGTGGCCCGCGAGCTGGGCATCAACTCGGGCACGCTGGCGAATTGGGTGGCCACCGACCGGCGGGCTCGCGGTGGTGACGGGCACTTGAGTGCGGATGAGCGGGCAGAGCTGGTTCGGTTGCGTCGGGAGAACGCCGAGCTGTCGATGGAGCGCGATGTCCTCAAGCGCTCAGTGGCCCTCTGGGTCAAGGACGCGATGGGCCGGTAGCCGTGGCCGCGTTCATCGCCGCCCAGAGGGAGCTACACGGCGTGCCACACGCGACTAGCTGCCGGGCGCTGGGGGTCAGCCAGGCGTGGTTCTACAAATGGCGACATGGCGACGCCTCACTGCAGCATGCCCGTCGCGAACAGCTGAAGGTGGCGATCGGGCGGTGGTTCGCAGCGCACCAGGGCAAGTACGGGTCGCCGCGGATCACCGCCGATCTGCGCGATGAGGGCTGGCGGGTCAGCAAGAACACCGTCGCCAAGCTCATGGCCGAGCTCGGGTTGCAGGCGCGGCGGAAACGTCGCCGTAAGCAGACCACCCGCCCTGGCCGGGGGAAGTGGCGGGCACCAGACCTGATCGGTCGCGACTTCGGTGCCGGCGAGCTGAACCGTAAGTGGTACGGCGACGGGACCGAGATCGTCACCGACGAGGGCAAGCTGCACCTGGCCAGCGTGCTGGACATGGCGTCGCGGCGGATCGTCGGGTTCTGCCTGAGCGAACACCACGATGCCGAGCTCGCCTACGACGCGCTGGTGATGGCGGTCGCGGTCCGCGGCGGCCGCGAAGCCGTCACCGGGGTGATCATGCACACCGATCAGGGCAGCGAGTACACCGCCGGCAGCTTCCGGGCCGGCTGCGCCCGACTGGGCATCACCCAGTCCATGGGCCGGGCCGGGTCGGCGCTGGACAACGCGGTCATCGAGTCGTGGCACTCCACCGTGGAGTTCGAGCTGCGCATGCTCGAGCATTTCCACACCAAGACCCAGGCCCGCACCCGGGTGGCGGCCTGGATCGAGGAGTACAACCACGACCGGCGCCACTCCGCGCTCGGCATGCGCTCCCCGATCGACTACGAACTCACCCACCACACCGGCCACGAACCAGACCACGACCAGGCAGCGTGAACGACCCGATCCCGCACACCGAGTCTGACCTCGTCCTCGCCGACGTCAAGGCCAAGCCCCTCCGGGGTGGCCTCCGGCCAGCCCTGACCCCGACTCCGGCCGAGCCCGCCGGGCAGCCAGCGGGAGACCGGCCAACGACCGAAACACCAAATCTCAAGTCTCTACGGTTTCAGGGGATTGCCGGGGCTTGCCAGCGGCATCACCGAGACGGGCACGAAACCCCGCCCACCCGCCACGGCGCCGCCACCCGCCACACCCCAGCCGCCTACGGCAGCTGCTCAGCCGCTTGCACCAGCTCAGTCGCCTGGCGCAGCTCAGCCAGACGCAGGAGCTCAGTCGCTCGCACCGGCTCAGCCGCTTGCACCGGCTCAGCCGCTTGCACGGGCTCAGCCGCTTGCACCGGCTCAGTCTTGTGCAGCAGGTCAGTCGTCGGCTGTGGTGCAGGCGCCTGCCGTAGCTCGGCCGCCTGGCGCACAGTCGCCCGCAGCAGCTCAATCGCCTGCAGCAGGTTGGGCACCTGCACCAGCTCAGTCGTCTGCGGAAAGTCAGTCGCTGGCTGCGACGCAGGTGACCGCTGCGGTGGGGACGTCAGGAGTCGTACGAGGTGGGGTGCCTGTGCGCGTCGACGTACCGTCGGATGATGGTCCGGACGCCGCGTCAACCTGTCTCGACCGGAGGGCGGATCCCGTTGGGTGCTTCGGTGCAGCCGAGGTCGACGGGCAGCGGGCTCCAGCCGGATGGGGCGGTCAGGCTCGCTCGCGGTGGGAGGCAGACGACGGTGTTCGGCGGGAGGCGGCCCGGTTTGCTATGTGGGGTGACGAACCGGCTCGGGAAGCGAGCGCGGGAGCGCGCCAGTCCGGTGGCCCGAATGCCGCCGAGGCAGGCGCCACGAGCTCTCTCGACCCGTGGGACGGTGTAGCGAGCGAGCCGCCGAGTCTCGCGCCAACTCCTGCGCGGAGTTGAGATCTACCCACCGTGATCGATGATCCGCCGCGACTTGAGTGTTGCGCCGGGGCGAGAGCTCGCTGATCCAAGGGTCGGTCGCCGACCGCGAGGCCGTCGTCTTGATCGTGGCGCGCTGCGGCGGGTGCGGGTGTCGCGCTGTACGGCGGAGCGGGCGCGGTGCCGTGCGGTGCAGTGGGGCGGGAGTGGGCGCGGCGCGACGGGAGTCGGCGTGGCATGAACTGGCGGGGTGCGGGTGCGGCGTGGTGCGGCGGGAGTGGGCGCGGTGCCGTGTGGTGCGGTGGGGCGGGAGTGGGCGCGGCGCGACGGGAGTCGGCGTGGCATGAACTGGCGGGGTGCGGGTGCGGCGTGGTGCGGCGGGAGTGGGCGCGGTGCCGT
>NZ_JBITJU010000017.1:0-37292 GCF_044460355.1 Kribbella sp. NPDC050124 | reverse complement strand
CCGTGTGGTGCGGTGGGGCGGGAGTGGGCGCGGCGCGACGGGAGTCTGCGTGGTGCGGGGCGTGGGTGTGGTGCGGGAGTGGGCGGGGCGAGGGGAGTCGGCGTGGCATGAACTGGCGGGGTGTGGGGCACGGCGTGGTGCGACGGGAGTGGGTGTGGTGCGGTGCTGCAGGAGACGGCGTGGTGTGGCGTGGGGGCGAGTGTGTGGTGTGGGGCTAGGTGGTTCGGAAGGTTTCGAGGAGGGTGGGTGGGCCTAGTTGGCCGGGTTTTAGGAGGATTGTGAGGGCGTGGGTGGTGGGGGTGGGGGCGATTGAGCGGCACTCGACGACTCCGGTGCCGTAGTGGGGGGTGGTGGGTGTCAGCTCGAGGGCGGTGATGCCTAGGTTGCGGATGACTCGGCCTGAGGTGTCGCCGCCGGCTATTGCCACCCGGCGTACGGCGGTTTGTTGGGTGACTGTGCGGATGACTTCGGCGAGGGCGGTTGTCAGGTGGGGGAGGGACTCTGCGGCTGGGCGGTTTGCGTGGCCGGTGTGGACTACTACGCCTGGGGCGCCGGACTGGAGGCTTTGTACGGCTGCGGTTGCGGTGGGTTCTGCCTCGGTCAATTGGAGGATGGTCCAGCCGGCGGCGGCTGCTTGGTTGATTTGCTCGGCGGTTCGGGGGGATTGACTGCCTGAGACGGCCAGCACCTGGTGGTTGCCGGAGCGGTTGTGGGTTGAGCGGTTTGGTGCGGGACCAGGTGATTTGAGGTTCAGGGCGAGGGCTCGGGACAGGCCGCCCGAGCCGATGGTGTACGCCGGGGTGTTGTTGCTTGACGCAAGGATCGTGCTGCCGATCCGGTCGAGGTCCGTGTCGGTGAGCGCGTCGAGGATCAGCGCGTCGGCGGGGGAGTGGGTGTAGGTGTCGGCGAGGTCGGCGTACGTCGTGAGGTGGACGGCGTCGATCCTCAAGGACGTCTGGGCTGCTAGGTGGCGGCGGAGGTCGGATTCGGGCATGGGGGTGGTGGGGTGGCTGGCCATGGTGGGCTGGCGGTCGAGGCGGTGGATGGTGCCGGACTCGGCGGCGAAGTGGTGGCTGAAGACGGTGTAGCGGCCGAGTTCAGGTTGGGCGGCGAGGACCGGTACGGCCGTGGGGCCGAAGAGGGAGTGTCCTACTTCGAGGGCGCGGCCGATGCTGCCCAGGGTTGGCGAGGAGTCGGCGGTCGAGCAGATCTTGTACTGGACCACGCGCGGGTTGAGATCGCGCAGGGCGGTGAGGATCGGGCGGATCTCCGCTTCCTGCTCGTCAGGCGCAAGCGACCGCGCGATTCCGGCCACGCCGATGACGTCGTAGCGGGCTGCGAGAGCTTGGAGTTCGTCGGTGGGTGGTAGCTCGACCAGGAGGATTGATCGCAGGCCGCAGCGCTCGAACTGTCGTAGGGCATCCGTCGAGCCGGTGAAGTCGTCTCCGTAGAAGGCAGCTTCAAGCACGAGGCGTTCCGAAGGTTTTCAGGGCTTGGTGGAGGGCGGGGGTGGTGGCGGCTGCGGTGAGGAGGTCAGTGCCGGTGGTGGCGCTGTGCCAGGCGGTGCGCATGGCGGTTACGCCGGCGGCGGGGCCGTCGGGGTGGCCGTGGATGCCGCCGCCGGCTAGGACGAGAAGGTCGGTGGTGTTGGTGCGGCGGTAGGTTTCCGGGGCTAGACCGGGGGACTGGCCGGAGGAGAGGACGGGGAGGGTTTCGTAGGCGGAGCCGGGCGCGGCGGGGTCGAACAGGGGTTGCTGGACGGCGGTGATCGAGCGGAGGACTTGCTCGTCGGTTTCGTAGAACTTGTTGGACAGGCCGTTGGTGTGGAGGTGGTCGGCGCCGGCCAGGCGGGCCAGTTTCGACCAGGCGACGAAGTCGATGCCCAGGCCGGGGGCTCTGGTGAAGACGCCGGTCATTGCGCGGTGGCCGTGGATGGGGAGTTCGCAGCGTTGTCGCAACCAGGCGAGGCCGGCGAGGCCGATCAGGTTGACGCAGACCAGCACGCACGTACCGCCGGCGTCGCGGACGAGGTCGTGGTTGGCCGCCATGCGGTCGAGGTCGTCGGTGATGTTGAACGCGTACATCGGCCGTCGCCCGGTGCGGGCCGCGATCTTGTCCAGCTCCTCGGTGACGACTGCGACCCGATCGGCCAGTGGTGAGTGCGGCGGGTTGCCCATCAGCTCGTCGTCCTTGATGAAGTCGATGCCTGCCTCCGCGAGCTCACGGACGAGGATTCGCAGCTCCTCGACTGGCAACCCGATGCTGGGCTTCACGATCGTCCCGAGCAGTACGCCGTCCGGCCGCTGCAGCAGTTCGCGCGTGCCGGTCACGCCGTACTGCGGTCCTGGGTAGCGCTCGGCGAACGCCAGCGGGAGGTCGAGGTCGAGCAATCGGATCCCGGCTAGTTGACGCAGCTCGAAGAGGTTGCCGGCGACTGCGGCCAGCAGGTTTGGAAGGGAAGGACCGAAGTTGTCCAGGCCGAAGGCGATCTGCACCTGACCGCTTCGTCGCTGGGCGCCCGGCGGTCGGATGATCCCGGGCAGGTCACCATGATCGGTTGGTGGAAGCTCCTCGATCGCCACCACGCGGGCAGCGAACTGCTCCCGCAACTCAGCGGTCTCGCGGGCCACAGCCACGAACGTCCCCGTCGACTGCTCACCCGCGATCACCTCCGCCGCATGCTCCAGCGGGAGGTAACTCTCCACCAGGTACGTCGCCACTACCTCGGGCCGGCCGTTCATCGGGTCGGGTCAATCTGCAGCTTGAGGTGATCGATCCCGGAATCCATGGCTTCGAGGACCTCCGGTGTTCGATCGAAGGCGAATGTCTCCGTGAGGTAGGGACGGACATCCAGCACGCGGTCGTTCACCAAACGAGCCGCCTGGTGGAAGTCGGCGGGGGTGTAGATGGTCGAGCCCTGAATGGTGGTCTCCTTCAGCACAGCTGGATTGAGATCGACGGTCAGTGGACCGGCGAACATCGGCAGCAGGACCACGCGCCCGCGAGGACGAGTCAGGGCAAGCGCCTCAGCCAGACAACTCGGATGGCCGGAGGCGATCACGACGACATCGAAGCCACCGCCGGTGATGGCAGCGCCGGCTGTTGGCAGGTCGACGTCCGAAGGATCGACCACGTGCGGAACGCCTTGCCCAGCAAGGAACGAGCGGTTGTAGGGCTTCACATCGCTCACCAGCACGGTCGACGCCCCACGGATCCGGCTGACCGCCGCAACCAGGCTCCCGATTGGGCCACCACCCAGTACAGCGACCGATGAACCCGCCTCGACACCCCACGTGCAGTGCCACGCGACAGCCAACGGCTCGACCAACGCGCCCTCGTCGTACCCAACGCCATCCGCCAACGGAACCAGGACCCGTCCAGGCGCAGCGAAGTACTCACTCAGCATCCCCGGCCAGCCACCACCAGGTACACGCTTCCCAGCGCAGAGATGTGGATGCCCGGCCTCGCACCGCGCACACTTCCAGCACGACAAGGCAGGCAGTACGGCGACTCGATCGCCGACCGCGAAACCGGGATCGGACGAGGCAACCACCTCACCCGCACCCTCATGCCCCAACACGACCGGTGGTTTCCGGAACGGGTGGTGCCCGCGCCAGGTATGCAGATCCGACCCGCACAACCCGACGGCACGCATCCGGAGCAGCACGTCGCCGTCCGGCACCGGATCCGGCACCTCGGCCACGACAACCTGCCGCGCTGACTCGAGAACGGCTGCCCGCATGATGGTCCTCCTTCGATCGGGTCCCGCAAGTCTCCGCCGGAAAACGTCAAGAAAACAAGGCCGATTCGCCAGCCTGTGGATAGAGCGTTGACATCGCCCCTTCCAAGGGTAAAGGTTTTCCTCATGGTGACGATCCCGGCGACCCTGCTGCTCGAAGAGCGGGCCGCGCTGGCGATGAACGCGGTGACCGGCCTGGCCGACGACGACCTGGACGGCATCCCGTTCTTCAGCGCGAACCTGCTGGCCCGCCCTGCCCGCCTCGACCACGGCGACTGGGACTACGGCTCCAGCCACGGCCGGCTGACCGACGCGTACCTGCTCGCAAAGCAGATGACCGGCGGCACGGACTGGGACCCGCAGTGGGACAAGATTGCCGACCGCTACCGGCAGACCCTGTTCGACCTGCTGCACGAGGACGGCCTGACGTACCGGCGCGAGCACCCGCGCGGTCACTGGAAGGCGAACGCCAACCTGATCGACCAGCGCGCGACCCTGCTCGCCCTGGCCACGACCGTCGTCGCCACCGGCGATCCGGAAGCCAAGAAGGCAGCCGACAACCAGGTCGCAGCCCTGAAGCGCATTGCGATCAAGGAACGCGACGTCTGGTTCTACCCCGCGTCGGAGTACACCACCGAAGGCTGGCCGTCCTCCAACGCCATCGACCTGCACCTCGCACCGGACCCCGCGTCGTTCTCCGGGCGCCTGATCATGCCGCTGCTGCGCCACCACCAGGCGACCGGCAACCAGGACGCGCTGGAGCTCTGCGAGTGGTTCGCCCGCCTGATCGTCGAGAAGAGCGGTGTCTACCTCGAGGACGGCAGCTTCAACTCGGCCCGTGCGTACCGCAGCGGTCACTTCCACACCCGCGTCGGCACGCTCGAAGGACTCGCTCGGCTGGCCAGGCACACCGGTGACCACGGTCTGACGGAGTTCACCCGCCGCAGCTACGACTGGGTGCTCACGCAGGCCACCAGGTTCGGCTGGACCCCTGGCGACCTGGCCGACCAGCGCTACGAACACGAGACCTGCTCACTGGTCGACCTCATCGGCCTGGGTACGACGCTCGCCGGCAGCGGACTCACGTCGTACTGGCCGGTGGTGGAGCGCTACGTCCGCAACCACCTGGCCGCGTCGCAGCTGCAGGACGTGAGCTGGGTGCAGTGCGCGCCGGACCGAGCACAAGACATCCCCGGCTGGCGGACCTACGTGGACGTCGGAGAGCGCGTGCTGGGTGCGTTCTGTGGGTACGGCGCTCCCAACGACTACGTCTCCGACGTACCACTGGGCCGGGGGCACACCAACGACGTCCAGGCCTGCTGTGTCGGTTCCGGCGTCCGCGGTCTGTTCTGGGCGTGGAACAGCATCGTCACCGGCGACAGCAGCGTCACCAGAGTCAACCTGCTGCTGACCCGCGCCCACCACACGGTCGACGTGGTCAGCCACCTGCCGGTCGAAGGCAAGGTCGAGCTGACCGTCAACGAGCCAGTGGACGAGCTACGCGTCAGAGTCCCCGAGTGGGCAGGCTACGCACGTCTCAAGCTGCGGCGCGGTGACGAGGAGCGCACCGGCGCCGAACGCATCTGGGCGCCCGACGGCTACCTGTCCATCCCCAAACCGCACAAGGGCGAGCGGATCACGGTGACGTTCCCCATTGTCGAGCAGACCACCACTGAGCTTGCGGCCGGCAACGAGTTCCGGACCACCTGGCGCGGCGACGACGTGATCGCCATCGACCCGCACGGCCACTCGCGGCCCATGTACGGCGACCGCCCGGAACACGCCGGCGGTCTGCGTGACTACGAGCTCCATCGACCCGAAACGGAGTGGTCCTGGTGACAAGCGAGGCAACCGGCTGGCCGCTGACCGATCCGCCCAGCGTCCCGGCCCTGACGCCGTACGACCTTCGCTGTGAGCACCGGGTCGAGCCACTCGGCATCGGTACCGACCGGCCGCGGTTCAGCTGGCGGCTGGCCTCGCCGGTGCGTGGCGACCGGCAGGACGCGTTCCGACTCCGCTTGGAGCGCGACGGTGTCAAGGTGTGGGACAGCGGCTGGCGGACCGACCAGAGGACGTACGTCGACCACGGCGGCGCCCCGCTGACCTCGCAGACCGACTACATGTGGCGGCTGGAAGTGCGTGACGCAGCCGGGAAGGTGTGCGAGGCGTCGGCGACGTTCGCCACTGGCATCTTCCACCCGGAGGAGTGGCAGGCGCGCTGGATCGAGCACGACTACGAGACCGACCCGTACTTCGAGCCACCCGTCGACCGCGACGAGCCCCGCACGGTCCGCCAGGCCACAATCGCCGCACCTCGCTACTACCGCCGGTCCTTCGACCTGACGAAGCCGATCCGCAGAGCACGCGTCTACGCGACCGCTCACGGCCTCTACCAGCTCCAAGCCAACGGCCGGCGAGTAGGCAACGACGAGCTGACCCCAGGCTGGACCGACTACCGCTACCGCCTCGCCTACCAGACGTACGACGTCACCGACCTGCTGCAAGAAGGCGAGAACGTCGTCGCAGCAGTGCTCGGCGAGGGCTGGTGGTCCGGGTACGTCGGCTGGGACACCCGCAGCCACGCCCACCACTACGGCAAGAAGCCGCAACTGCTCGCCCAACTCGTCGTCGACCACACCGACGGCTCGCAGACCGTCATCGCGACCGACAGCAGCTGGGTTGAGCGCACCGGCCCACTGCGGTTCGCCGATCTGCTGATGGGGGAGTCGTACGACGCCCGCCTCGAGCTGGGCGACTGGTCGAGTCCCGGGTACGACGCCGCCGCCTGGGCGCCGGCCGGTGACGTCGGTGCGGACATATCGACATTGATTGCCGCCAGCACCGAACCGGTCCGCGTCACCGAGGACCTGCCGGCCCTCGAAGTAACGCGCAACGGCGACCACTACATCGTCGACCTCGGGCAGAACATCGCCGGCCGAGTCCGCCTGCGTGTACGCGGCGCCGCGGCAGGCGACCGGATCCGCCTGCGGCACGGCGAGATGCTCGAGTCCGACGGCAGCCTCTACACCGCCAACCTCCGGACCGCCGACGCTACGGACTACTACGTCAGCGCGGGCGGCGAGGGGGAGTTCTTCGAGCCGATCTTCACCGTCCACGGCTTCCGGTACGTCGAGATCGACGGCTACCCGGGTGAGCTCACGACGGCCGATGTCACCGGCCGCGCGCTGCACTCGGACACGCCCGTCGCCGGGCGGTTCGAGTGCTCCGACGCGGGCGTCAACCAGCTGCTGAGCAACATCCGCTGGGGCCAGCGTGGCAACTTCGTCAGCGTGCCGACGGACTGCCCGCAGCGCGACGAGCGCCTCGGCTGGACGGCGGACGCCCAGATCTTCCTGCCGACCGCGGCGTACCAGGCCGACGTCCTGACCTTCTTCGAGAACTGGATGGGCGACCTCGCCGTCGCGCAGACCGACGAAGGCGCGATCCCGGACGTCATCCCGCACGTGATCACCGGCCGCCACGGCACGCCCGCCTGGGCCGACGCCGCGACCATCGTCCCGTGGACGCTCTACCGGACGTACGGCGACGAACGCGTCCTGAAGCAGGCCTGGCCGACGATGCGACGCTGGGTCGACTACGTCCGCCAGGCCAACCCGGACCTGATCTGGCGCAACCGGACCAGCGGCCACTACGGCGACTGGCTGCAGGTCGGCGTACGGACGGATCGTGACGTGCTCGCGACGGCGTACTTCGCTCGCAGCGCGGAGTTCACCGCCGCCGCGGCGCGCGTGCTCGGGCTGGACGACGAAGCCAAGAGGTACGGCGAGCTGCGGGACCGGATCGCGGCTGCGTTCGTCCGGGAGTTCGTAGACGCCGAGGGCAAGGTCCGGGGCGACACACAGACCGGGTACCTGTTGCCGCTGGCGTTCGGACTGCTGCCGGAGGAGCACGAGCAGGCGGCAGTGAAGCACCTGGTCGCGGATCTGGAGCAGCGTGGCCGGTCGTTGACGACTGGGTTCGCGGGTGTGGCGTTGCTGTGCCCGATCCTGACCAAGTACGGGCACTCCGAGCTCGCATACGAGCTGTTGCACGACGACCGGTATCCGTCCTGGGGTTACTCGATCCGGCACGGCGCCACGACGATCTGGGAGCGCTGGGACGGCTGGACGGAGGAGAGCGGATTCGGACCGGTCGCGATGAACTCGTTCAACCACTACTCCCTCGGATCGGTCGGCGAGTGGCTGTACGGCGGCGTCGCCGGCATCGACCAGGCCGTGGACTCGGTCGCCTTCCGTCAGCTGGTGATCAGGCCGCGCCCGGGTGGCCGGTTGACGTGGGCCGAGGGTGCCTACGACACACCCACCGGGCGGGTGTCCACGCGCTGGGAGGTCAACGACGGCAAGTTCGCCCTGGAGGTGGTGATCCCACCGGGCACGACAGCAACCGTTCACGTGCCGACGAGCGACCCCGAGTCCGTGCAGGAGTCGAAGCGGCCGCTTGCCGAGCAGGACGGGATCGAGGTGCTGGAGTCGGCCGACCGGGCGCTGGTGTGCCGAGTCCCGTCAGGGAGCTACAGCTTCACCGCCGCCGGCGTGTAGCGCGGGCGGTCGAGGCCCGCACTACCAGCTCGCCGGCGAGGTGAGTGGTGTTGGCCGGGGCCGTCGGGCTGAAGTGTTGCCAGGCCAGGCGGCCCAGTTCGACAGTGGAGACGGCGTACGTCGTGAGGCCGGGGTCGGTGTGGGCGCTCATGGGCGCGTCGTCGACGCCGGCCACGGAGACGTCGTCCGGGACACTCACACCCAACTCGCGCAGCCGGCTGAGCACTCCGACGGCCACGTGGTCGTTGAAGGCGATCAATGCGGTCGGCCGGTGCGTGAGCGCCTCGTCGACCGCGTCATAGCCGTCCCGCAGGGCCGAGCCGCACGGCACGCGGATGATGGTCTGGCCGGCCGCCTCGGCGACCCGGAAACCGCGCTGGCGTTGCTGGTCCGACCAGGCGTTGGGCGGGCCCTCGAGGTACACGATCCGCTTGTGGCCGAGTGATCCGAGGTGCTCGCACAGCAGCCGGACGCCGTGGTGGTAGTCGACGACCACGGCTCCCACCGACGGATGACGCAGTACCCGGTTGATCAGCACCAGTTTGCGGCTGGCGGCGGCGACCTCCTTCAGCCGGGGCGAGCTCATGCGCGGCGCGCACAGCAGCAGCCCGTCGACCCAGCGGGCCAGCTCGATGGCCGCGCGGTACTCCCGGTCCGGGTCCTCGTCGGTCCCGGCGACCAGCGTGTGGTTCCCGTCGGCGGCTGCCTCGGCGGAGATGCCCTTGAGGATCTCGGCGAAGTACGGGTTGCCGAGATCGGGAGCGACCACTCCGACCGTCTGGCTGCTGCCGCGCAGCAGCGTCTGGGCGGCCGGGTTCGGCCGGTAGCCGACCTCGGCGGCCGCGGCGCGGACCCGGTAGGCGACCTGGTCCGAGACCGGCTTGCCGCCGCTGAGCACCCGGGACACAGTCGCGGTGGAGACCTCCGCGAGCCTGGCCACGTCGTGGATCGTCACCCGGCCGGCGCGATCTCTGGTCGACTTTCTCACCGGCTCATTGGATCACGTCCGCCCGCGATTCGCTTCCACCACAAGCATGTAAACCTTTTCCCGACAAATCGTGTCGAGGCCTTGACGCCGGGCGCGAGCGCTGCGACGGTAGCCGAGGAAAAGGATTACCCGCCCACCGCCCCGGGCCTTCCGAACGGCGGTCCGCGCGAGGAGACCACCGTGAAAAGACCCTTGATCAGCCTGTGCCTCGTCATCGCGGCCGGGATCGGCCTGCTGACCGTTCCGGTCGGTACGGCGACCTCCGCGACCGACCGAGCGACCGCGAACCCGGCCACCTTCGGCCCGTTCGACCCGCGGATCGAGCTCGACGGACACTGGGGCCGCGACGACGACGTGGCGATCACCGTGAACTCCGGCTCGTCGCTGCGGTTCCGTTTCACCGGCGACCGGCTCGGCGCCTGGTTCGACACCGAGGCGATCACCAACCCCGCGCAGCTCTACGTCTCGGTCGACGGCGCCGAGCCCGTCCTGGTCAAGGTCGACGAGGACCACAAGGTGTTCGTCGAGGGCCTCGATCCGGCCGTCGCGCACACCGCGGAGATCCTGGTCAAGGACGTCGACGAGTACGCGAACCGCTGGATCGTGCCGCTGCAGTCCGGTGTCGTCCTCGAGAAGATCGAGCTCGCCCCGCTGGCCACGCTGATCCCGCTGCCGACCACGGCCGAGCACCGGATCGAGTTCTACGGCGACTCGATCACCCAAGGCATGATGGCGCTCTGCCCGGAGCTCGGCGCGGACTGCGCCGACGGCACCAAGGCCTACCCGCAGCTGGTCGGCAAGGCGTTCGGCGCCGACACGAACCAGGTCGGCTTCGGCAAGCAGGGCATCATCCAGCCCGGGCACGGCAACGTCGGCACGGCGTCGGAGTCGTTCGGCTGGAACCTGGCCGGCTTCCCGGCGACACCGTCCGACCCCGGCGCGATCGTGGTGAACTTCGGCACGAACGACGCGCCGTACCCGAGCAGTGAGTTCACCCCCGAGTACGGCGCCTACCTCCAGCAGCTCCGCGCCGCGAACCCACGCAGCCTGATCCTCGCGATGCGCCCCTTCAACGGCACCCACGCGGCAGACATCGCGCAAGCCGTCGCGGCGGCGAAGGACCGAAGGATCGTGTACGTCGACACGACCGGCTGGCTCGGTGCGGACGACTACAACGGCAGCACTCACCCCAACGTCAACGGTCACCAGGTCGCCGCCGCCAAGCTGACCAAGGTCGTCCAGCGACTGACCGGCTGGCGGACCGAGGGCCTGAGCAGTCCCGTCCTGTCCCCACAAGGTACGGCGGCCGCCACCTGCTCGGACACCACGCTCCGCATGACCTTCCAGGGTCCGGTGCGACTCGGTGTCCAGGGCAAACTGCGGATCCACCGGTCCGGTGGCGAGGTTGTCGACACGATCGATCTCGCGGACCTCACGTCGTACCAGCGCTTCGTCGGCGGCGCCCGTTCGGACTACGGGCAGCTGCACACCTGGACCTACCAGGCGGTCACGGTCGACGGCCGGACGGTCTCGATCCACCCGCATCAGCGGCTGGCGCCGGGTCAGGTGTACTACGTCACCGTCGATCCCGGATTCGTCGTCGGGCACCCCGGAATCGACAAGTGGATGTTCCGGACCCAGCACGACCCGGCCTCGGACAGCAGGCTTCAGGTGGGCCCGGATGGCGACTTCTGCACGGTCCAGGCCGCGATCGACTTCGTGGCGGAGGGCAACAAGTCCCGCATCGACGTGGCGCCGGGCCTCTACCGCGAGCTGATCTACGTCCCGCAGACCAAGCCAGGCATCACGATCGTCGGGTCGGGCGCCGGCCGTACGGTCATCGGCTACCCGAACAACAACCTGCTGAACGGCGACTCCGCGATGGCGAACGTCCCGATCGAGCAGGCGTACTGCCCGCGCCGGGTGCTCGCCCAACCGGACCGGTTCAACTGCTGGCGGGCCGCGTTCGGCGTGGACGCCGACGATTTCACTCTGGTCGACGCGACCGTGCAAAACCTGACGCCGTACCGCGGGTCCCAGGCCGAGGCGTTCCGCGGCAACGGCGAGCGGATCGTGCTCGCCCGGGTCCGGATCCTCGGGTACCAGGACAGCCTGCGGCTGCAGGGCAAGGGCTTCGTGACCGACAGCTACGTCGAGGGTGACGTCGACTTCGTCTGGGGGACCGGTGGCGTCTTCGTCCAGGACTCCGAGCTGAAAGCGCTGCACGAGGGTTACTACAACCAGGTCCGCAACACCGACAACGGGCCCGGCAACATCTTCGTGAACGTGCGGCTGACCCGCGGTCCGGACGCGCCCGACGACAGCGTGTTCCTCGGCCGGGTGGAGCTCAGCCGGTTCCCGACCAGCCAGGTCGTGTTCCTCGACTCGGCGATGGACGCCCATGTGAAGAAGCAGGGTTTCCAGATCACCAGCCCCAACGACTGTGCCGCCGCCGGCCAGGTCCGGTTCTGGGAGTACCGCAGTACCGACCTGTCCGGACGGCCGCTCGACACCAGTGCGCGACTGGCGTGCTCCCGGCAACTCAGTGACGACGAGGCGGCCTGGCTGCGCGACCCGTCGAACGTGTTCGGCGGCTGGCAGCCGGTCGTCCCCCGCCCCGAAAGGTGAACCCCTCATGATCAACCGCAGGACCGTCCTCGGCGGCGCCCTCGCCGCAACCGCCGCCACCGGCTGGCAGGCCGCAACAGCAGCAGCCACCGACGATCCCAACGGCGTCCGTCCGCATCCGGCGCCGCGGCCGGTCGCCCCGGTGAACGCCGCGATTGCCGCCGAGCACAGCGCGGCGTACAAGACGCTGCCCCAGGTGGTCGTCGGCGTCGACGTCGAGGATCTGATGAAGATCCACACGGCCGCCGACGCGGACGCCCTGCGTCCACAGCTGGTCGCGCAGGTGTGGAAGGACACGGGCGTGCTGCCGACCGGCCTTCCGACGGTACGGCGTGAGGTCGAGACGCCGGCCGAGTTGCCTGCGCTGACCGGCGTACGGCGCTACGACCGGCTCGAGGTCTCCATGCCGTTCGGGTACGTCGCGACCGTCTTCGTGGTGGAGCCGGTACAGCGGACGCACCGCCGGGTCGCGTTCTACCACAACGGGCACGGTGAACCGCTCGACACGTTGCAGCGGGTCACGCAGGGCCTGCTGGACCACGGGTACGTCGTCCTGCTGTTCGCGATGCCGTTCTACCACTGGAACCCGAAGACGCTGCAGGACCCGGTCGACCCGACGGTGCAGCAGCAGCCGTCGCACAACGACCTGAACTTGTGGGAGTCGGCGTCGTACTCACCGCTGGCGCTGTTCCTGGAGCCGCTCGCGGTGGCGATGAACCACGTGCAGGCGACGTACCGGCCGTCGTCGGTGCAGATGGTCGGGCTGTCCGGCGGTGGCTGGGCGACCACGATCTACCCGGCGCTGGATCCCCGGATCACCCGGTCATACCCGACCGCCGGCTCGCTGCCGTTCTTCGTCCGGCCCGGATCGCCGAAGCCGAGCCCGACGCGCGGCGACTGGGAGCAGCGGGCGGACAAGCAGCCCGGGTTCTACGGGCTCGCCGACTTCCCGGACATCTACGCACTGGGCTCGGTCGGACCGCACCGTCGGCAGTTGCAGATCCTCAACCGGTTCGACGACTGCTGCTTCAACGGGGTCGGCCATCGCTCGTACGAGGCCGCCGTACGGCACCGGATCACCCTGATCGGGACCGATGCCGTCAGCAACGAGACCAACGGGCACTGGGAGATCCTCGAGGACGCCACCCACGGCGACCACACGATCAGTCCCTACGCCCTGTCGGTCATCCTCTGGGACCTCGACGTGAATTGCGCCCACCTGCCGTAGTCCGCGGACACCAAACGGGGACCTCGGACACCTGGTCAGATGTCCGAGGTCTCCGTTTCCTGTCCGCTCTCAGCGGAGTTGGTGGACGTCGGTGATGGGGTGCCCGTTCACGGTGACGTTGTCGAAGGTGAGGGCGGCGTGCTGCACGGTGCTCGGGGCGTCGACGGTGAAGTCGCAGTCGACCAGCCGGAAGTCCTGGATGGGGGAGCGCCGGTAGCCGCGCAGCATCAACGCGTTGCGGGCGTGCCGGACCGTGACGTCGCGGAGCTCGACGTTGCGCACCGCCGGCGTCAGCGGTCCGGTGTCGCCCTCACCGCGGAAGAAGTTGCACTGGACGACTTCCTTCAGCAGGTTCGAGATGGCGATGTCGCGCAGGTAGATGTTCTCGGCGAAGCCGCCGCGGATCGAGTTGGTCTTGATGTAGAGCCCGAAGTACAGCGCGGGTCCGCCGATCGTGCAGTTGCGGGCGAACACGTTGCGGACGCCGCCGGTCATGTCCGACCCCAGCGTGATCGCGCCGTACTTCACCCGCATCACGCAGTCCTCGATCAGGATGTCCTCCGACGGCACGTTCACCATCAGCCCGTCCGCCTCGCGGCCCGACTTGATCGCGATGCAGTCGTCGCCGGCGTCGAACGTGCAGCCGCGGATCACCACCGACCGGCAGGACTCCACGTCGACGCCGTCGTTGTTCGGGCCCTGGGTGTCGACGACGACGTCCTGCACGGTCACGTTCCGGCAGAGCACCGGGTGGACCTCCCAGAACGGCGACCGGACGATCGTCACGCCCTCGATCAGGACGTTCGTGCACTCGTACGGCTGGATGAAGCTCGACCGCAGGTGGTACCCGGGCCCGTAGACGCGTTCCTGCAGCGGTACGCCGAACGCGCTCTGCGCCCGCAGGTTCGCGAAGTCCTCGTCGCACTCGTGGAACCAGCCCCACCAGTTGTCCCAGTCCGCCTGGCCGTCGAGGGTGCCGGAGCCGGTGATCGCGATGTCGGTGCACCCGTGCGCGTAGATGAACGGCGAGTAGTTGAGCACCTCCAGACCCTCGTAGCGGGTCTGCACGACCGGCAGGTAGTCGGCGGGATCCGTGCTGAACAGCAGGGTCCCGGCGACGTGCAGGTTGACGTACGACTTCAGGTGGACCGCGCCGGTGCGGAACGTCCCCTCCGGCACCACCACCCGTCCGCCGCCGGCCGCGTGGCACGCCTCGATCGCGGCCCGGATCGCCTTGGTCGCATCGGTCGAGCCGTCACCGATCGCGCCGTACGCCGTGATCGGGAAGTCGGCGTCCGGGAAGGTCGGCGGCCGGACGTCGGCCAGGATCTGGTCGGCGCCTTCCCAACCCATCAGATCTGTCCACCCCATCAGTTGTCGACCCGCACGCCGTTGATCCAGACCTGGTCGAGCCGGAGGTCCTCGACGTACTGGATCGAGTTCTCCTCCTCCATCTGGTCGAAGCGGCAGGCGTGCAGCCAGATGTCGCGGAGCGGGTCGTCGACCAGGCCGAGCAGGTTGAGGGCCCGCGGCGCGGCGACCGCGGTCAACTGGCTGATGGTGATGCCGTGCACGTCCGGCGGATAGGCGCCGGTGATCACGTTCGCGTAGTTGAGCACGATCTCGATCACCGCGTCCGCGGCCTGTCCGACGGTCACCCGCCGTACGTCGATGTTCGCGATGGTGCCGCCGCGTTGCGGGTTGCTCTTGATCCGGATCGCGCGTTCCAGCCGCGGGCTGCTCATCCGGCAGTCGCGGACGTAGATGTCCATCACGCCACCGGTCGTCTCGCTGCCGGCGGTCACGCCGCCGTTCCCGTCGGCCATCTCGCAGTCGCGGACGACCGCGTACCGGGTCGGGACGTTCACCCGCCGGCCGTCCGCGTCCTTGCCCGCCTTGAACGCGATGCAGTCGTCACCGGTGGAGATCGTGCACCGCTCGATCAGGACGTCGGTGCAGGACTCCGGGTCGATGCCGTCGTTGTTCGGGCCGTGCGGGCTGTCGACGGTCACGTCGCGGATGGTCACGTTGCGGCACAGCACCGGGTGGATGTTCCACATCGGCGAGTCCTTGACCGTGATGCCGTCGAGCAGGATGTTCTGGCAGCGGTTGAACTGCAGCAGGTTCGGCCGCAGGTAATGACCCTCGCCGAACACCCGCTGCTCGACCGGCACGCCGTCCGCGGCCATGGTCAGCAGCAACGTCTTGTCGGGACCTTCGTTCGGCGGCGGTCCGCCGGTCCAGTCCCACCAGTGCGTCGCGTCCGCACGGCCGTCAAGGACGCCGGAACCCGTGACCGCGATGTTGCGCTGCCGATAGGCGTAGACGAAGGGGGAGTAGTTGTAGCACTCCGTGCCTTCGTACCGGGTCGGCACCACCGGGAGATACGCAGCCGGGTCCTGACTGAACGCGAGCCTCGATCCTTCCTGCAGGTGCAGGTCGACGTTGCTGAGCAGATGTACGGCGCCGGTCCGGAAGTTCCCCGCCGGTACGACGACATGGCCGCCGCCGGCCTGGTGACACGCCTGGATCGCGGCCCGGATCGCCGCCGTGCAGTCCGTCGCGTCGTCGCCGACCGCGCCGAACTCGGTGATGTCGAACCAGCGGTCCGGGAAGCGTGGCGGGACGATGCGGCTCAGGATCCGCTGGATCTGCGCGTCCGCGGCGGCGTCATCCAGGCCTGCGGGACCGGTCGAGGCGGCGGCCGGGGCGGTGCCGCCGCCTATCAACGCTCCTGTCGCGAGTGCTCCTCCAGTCAGCAACAGGGTGCGTCGACGGAGCTGTTCGGACATGGGCGACCTCCTGCGGGTGCAAACGATTGCAACCGATCGTGCCCGGGTCCGCCCGAGGTGTCAACGGCTGGGCGTCACGAAGTCTTGACCGCGTTGGAATCTCTTGGATACTTGCGTGCAAAGGTTTACCCGAAGAGGTCGTCTCTGGCGATTCCAGAGACGACCTAATCGACCGGAAGGTGCCCGCCCATGCATCACAGCCGTCGTCGCATCCTCGGACTCGGTCTCGGTGGAGTCGTTGCCGCAGGCATGAGTTCCCAGCTGCCCGCCGTGGCGAGCAGTGACCGTGAGTGGTCGGTGCGGTCCAGGATCCGGCCGCCGCGGTTCCGGGACGCGTGGTTCCCGATCACGGAGTACGGCGCCACCCCGGACAACGCGACCGCCGGCATCGCAGGCGCGATCCGTGCCTGTCACGAGTCCGGCGGCGGCCATGTCATCGTACCGCCCGGCGTCTGGAACACCGGAGCGATCCAGCTGCTCAGCAAGGTGGATCTGCACCTGAAGGATGGCGCGACGCTCCGATTCAGCACGGATCCGGCCGACTACCTGCCGGTTGTCCGTACTCGCTGGCAGGCTGTGGAGGTCTACAACTACTCGTCGCTGATCCGGGCCGAGGGGCAGACCGACATCGCGATCACCGGTCGCGGGACTCTCGACGGCGCCGGCGACAACGAGCACTGGTGGTACTGGATCGGCAGTGGTCAGTACGGCTGGCGTCCCGGTCTGCCGAACCAGCGGGCCGACTGGGGTGAGCTCGAGCGCATGAACAACGAGCAGGTCCCGGTCGACCAGCGGGTCTTCGGCGCCGGCCACTACCTGCGGCCGAGCTTCGTCCAGCCGTTCCGCTGCACGAACGTGCTGATCGAAGGCGTGACCGTGCGGAACTCGCCGATGTGGACGATCCATCCGGTCGAGTGCAGCAACGTCACCGTTCAGGGCGTCACCGTCGACAACCTCGGCCCGAACGGCGACGGCTGCAACCCCGAGTCCTGCACCGACGTGCTGATCCGGGACTGCACCTTCAAGACCCACGACGACTGCATCGCGATCAAGTCCGGGCGGGACGCCGACGGGCGCCGGCTCGGCCTGCCGTCGCGCGGGATCATCGTCGAGGACTGCACCTTCGTCAGCGGCGGCGCCGCGGTCGCGGTCGGCAGCGAGATGAGCGGCGGCGTGGAGGACGTCTGGATCCAGCGGCTGCGCATGCCGCCCGACCCGGCCGCGGACGAGGCCTGGATGCAGTGGGTGCTGTGCGTGAAGTCGACCTCGACCCGCGGCGGGTACGTCCGGAACATCAACGTGCACGACGTCGACTCGCAGGCCTGGATGTATCGTCCACTCGAGATCACCTTCAGCTACATGGGAGGTGGCAACCAGTCGCTGTTCCCCGACGTGCGCGACATCCGGTTCGACCGGGTCCGGGTGGCGCGGGCCGAGCGGGCATATCGCATGGTAGGAGCGGAGGCCCGGCGGATTCGTTTCGTCGCGGTCACCAACAGCCGGTTCGACGCGGTCGCGGCGGAAGCTGTCGTACAGTACGCCGACGACGTGACGATCCGGAACGTCTGGGTCGGAGGAACGCAGGTGGGGTGACGGCGCCCCGCCTGAGCACAGGGCGAGGTGAGCGTGGCGGAGCGGGTTCGGCTGATCGACGTGGCGCGCGAGGCGGGCACGTCGGTGTCGACGGTGTCCCGGGCGCTGAACGGCTCCGACCTGATCTCACCCGAGGTGGTCGCGCACGTGCGCGCGGTGGCCGGCGAGCTCGGCTACCGCGCCGACAAGCGGGCGCAGGAGTTCAAGCTGGGCCGGCCGCTGACCGTCGGCGTGACTGTGCCGGACCTGGCGAACCCGTTCTTCTCCGAGGTGCTGAAGGGGCTTGCGGCCGCCGCTCGCGCCGGGGGCTACCGGCTGCTGATCGGGGAGAGCAGCGAGGATCCGGCGGAGGAGCTGCGGCTCGTCGAGGAGCTCGTGGACCACTCCGGCGCGCTCGTGCTGTGCAGTTCGCGGCTCACCCGGGCCGGTCTGGAGCAGGCGCTCGGGCTGCCGGTGCCGGTCGTGTGCATCAACCGGACGGTCAAGAACGCGGGCGTGGTCGCGATCGACTACCGCGCCGCGAGCCGACTGCTTCTGGAGCACCTCACCGGTCTAGGCCACCGGCGGGTCCTGTACGTCGGGGGTCCGGCGACGTCCTGGTCGGACGGCGAGCGCCGGCGGACATTGCGCCGTACGGCGAGATCCTTGGACGTCACGCTGGACGAGATCGAGGGCGGGTGGGCCGGACACCACGGGTACGACGCCGGCCCGACCGTGATGCGGAGTCGCGCGACCGCCGTGATCACGTTCAACGACCTGGTCGGCGTCGGATTGCTCAGCTGGCTGCACGACAACGACGTGGAAGTCCCCACTGAGTTGTCGGTTGCCTCCTACGACGACATCCCGATTGCCGCCTACGCCCGCCCGCCCCTCACGTCGTTGCGCAACGACCGCGCACGCCTGGGCGAGCTCGCGTGGCAGCAACTCTCCGCCCGCCTGTCCGGCGAGGACTGGCCGAAACCCGACCTCCTGACGCCGGAGCTGGTTCTCCGCGCAAGCACTGGCCGTGCCCGCCGCCGTGCCCGGATCACCTGAAAAGTACGTTTGCAAACGATTGCACGCGGTGCGGCGGGTGGGTTAGTTTTTGTGCATGCTGCCGCCGCGGGTTGTGTTGGGGACGGCCTACTATCCGGAGTATCTGCCGCGGGAACTGCGTGATCGGGTTGAGGTTGACCTCGACCTGATGGTTGCGGCGGGGATCACCGCGATCCGGGTCGGCGAGTCCGTGTGGTCGACCTGGGAGCCGCGGGACGGGGTGTTCGACCTCGAGTGGATCCGCCCGGTGCTGGATGGTGCGGCCGCTCGCGGGATCGGGGTCGTGCTCGGGACGCCGACGTACGCCGTGCCGCCGTGGTTGCAGCGGGCGCATCCGGAGATCGCCGCTGAGCGTCGTACCGGCGAGCGAGTGCCGTGGGGAGTGCGGCAGGAGGTGGACTACCACCAGCCGGCGTTCCTGTTCCACGCGGAGCGGGTGATCCGGCGGATCGTCGAGCATCACCGCGACCACCCTGCCATCATGGGCTACCAGGTCGACAACGAGCCCGGTCTGCTGCTGCCCCACAACGAGAGCACCTTCCAGGCGTTCGTCGCGCACCTGCGGGAGACGTACGGCGACGTCGACACACTGAACGAGGCCTGGGGCCTGACGTACTGGTCGCATCGGCTGAGCGACTGGTCTGAGCTGTGGCGACCGGATGGCAACAGCACCCCGTCGTACGACCTGGCGTGGCGACGCTTCCAGGCCGCACGGACGACCGACTTCATCGGTTGGCAGGCAGATCTCATCCGCGAGCTTCGGCGACTCGGCCAGTTGGTGACGACATGCCTGGCCTACGACCGCGCCGCTGTTGCTGACGTGGACCTGAGCGCCCGGCTTGATGTTGCGGCGGGCAACCTTTACGTGCACGTCCAGGACGGGCTCGAGCGGCCGGCTCGGCTGCCGCGGTTCGAGGTCGGCTGGATCGGGCGCAGCGTCGCCGAGCTGTACCTCGCGGCGGACCGCGTGTACGGCTCCCGCGGCGAGCCGTTCCTCATCACCGAGACCAACGCGACCACGATCGGCGGCTCCCAGCTGAACCATCCGCCGTACGACGGCCAGCTCCGGCAGCTCGCCTGGGCGATGGTGTCCCGCGGCGCCCGGATAGTGCAGTACTGGCACTGGCACTCGATCCACCACGGCGCGGAAACCTTCTGGGGCGGCATCCTTGGCCACGGCCTGCAGCCGGGACGCGTGTACGACGAGATCACGGCGATCGGAGCCGAGCTGGCCGAGGCCGGCTCCACGGTGGTCGACCTGCGACCGGATGTCGACGTGGCGATCGTGTGGTCGACGGAAAGCGATTGGGCGTTGCAGTGCCAGCCGCCGCTCGCGCATCCGGGTGGGGTGCCGGACAAGTCGTCGTACCGGACGATCGTGACCGCTTTCTACACCGGCGTACTCGATGCCGGGCTGCGGCCGGGCGTGCTGCCGGTGGAGCGGCTTGGGGACGACCCGGTCGAGCTGGCGTCTCGGGTGCCGGTGCTGGTTGTGCCTGCTCTGTACATCGCGTCCGATGCTCAGTTGGACCTGCTGGTTGCGTACGCGCAGGCGGGCGGTCACCTGGTCGTGGGACCGCGGACAGGGTACGCCGATCCGGAGGCGCGGGCACGGGCGGAGGTAGCGCCGGGTCGGCTGCGTGCGGCGGCCGGGGTGCACTACTTCGAGTACGAGAACCTGCTCGATGACCTGCCGGTGACCGGGCTCGACGGGCATGCGACTCGGTGGGCCGAGCGGTTGATCGTGGACGACGCCGAGGTGCTTGCGTCGTACGAGCATCCCGGTGGCGGGCAGCGGCCGGTTGTGACGCGCAAGTCGTTCGGTGACGGACAGGTGACGGTGGTCGGCACGGTGCCGGACGCTGCGTTGGCTCGTGCGGTGTTCAAGGGCGTGGGTGAGCCTGTGTGGCCGGGGCTGCCGGAGTCGGTGACGGCTCTGTCGGCGGTCAATCCGGCGGGTGAGCGGCTGTGGTTTGTGCACAACTGGTCTGGCTCAGCTGCGTGCGTTGAGGTGGCCGGCGATCGGTTCGAGTTGGCGGCGCGTGATGTGCGCGTCGTGCGGGAGGAGCGGGCATGACGGCGTACTACGAGGATCTGTTGCCTGGGACCGGGATGCGTGCGCCGCGGGCGTGGCTGCGGTCGTCCAGGCCGCGGCTGAGTCTCAACGGTCGTTGGCAGTTCAGGTTCTCGACGGATCCCACCGCGGCCTTTGTGGACGATGGGTGGGACGAGGTGGAGGTGCCGGGGCACTGGGTGCTGCAGGGGTACGACCGGCCGCGGTACACGAACACTGCCTTCCCGTTCCCGATCGACCCGCCGCGGACGCCGGACATCAACCCGACCGGGGACTACCGGCGCTTCTTCGACCTGCCCGACGACTGGTCCGGCGGCGTCCTGCGGTTCGAGGGCGTGGACTCGTGTTTCAAGGTGTGGGTGAACGGGGTCGAGGTCGGTACGGCGAAGGGGAGCCGGCTGCCGAGCGAGTTCGACGTCGGCGCCGTACTGCGTCCGGGCCGGAACGAGCTGTCGGTGCGGGTGCATCAGTGGTCGTCGGGGAGTTACCTCGAGGACCAGGACATGTGGTGGTTGCCGGGGATCTTCCGGGACGTGACGTTGCTGGCTCAGCCGGTGGTCGAGGACGCGTTCGTGCATGCGGACTACGACCACGTCACGGGCGCCGGGACGTTGCGGGTCGACGTCGAACCGTCGACCGCGCGCGTCGTCGTACCTTCGCTGGGGCTGGAGTTGGCTGCGGGGGAGACGGTGACTGTCCCGGGAGTGGAGCCGTGGTCGGCTGAGGTGCCGCGGTTGTACGACGCCCAGATCGTGGCGGGCGGGGAGACGGTCGACGTACGGATCGGGTTCCGGACGGTCGCGGTCGTCGACGGCCTGCTGACGGTGAACGGGCGGCCGCTGTTCTTCCGGGGTGTGAACCGGCACGAGCACGATGCTCGGCGGGGGCGGGCAGTCAGCCTCGAGACCATGCGGCAGGACCTGGTGCTGATGAAGCAGCACAACATCAACGCGGTCCGTACGGCGCACTACCCGCCACATCCCGCGTTCCTCGACCTGTGTGACGAGCTCGGGTTGTGGGTGATCGACGAGTGCGACATCGAGACGCACGGATTCATCTACACCGACTGGCGCGGGAACCCGGCCGACGACCCGGACTGGGCGCCGATGATGCTGGACCGGATGCGGCGGATGGTCGAGCGGGACAAGAACCATCCGAGCGTGATCATCTGGTCGCTCGCCAACGAGAGCCACCGCGGACGGAACTTCGGCACGCTGGCGGCGTGGACCCGGGAGCGCGATCCCGGACGGGCGCTGTTCTACGAACGGGACCGCAGCTACGAGTTCTCCGACTTCTACAGCCTGATGTACACGCCGCTCGACGAACTCGAGCGGATCGGCACCCGCACCGAGGACGTGGTGATCGACGAGCCCGCGCTGGAGGAACGCCGGCGCGGACTGCCGTTCATCCTCGCCGAGTACGCGCATGCGATGGGCAACGGGCCGGGCGGGCTGGCGGACTATCAGCGGATGCTCGAACGTTATCCGCGGTTGCAGGGCGGCTTCGTCTGGGAGTGGATCGACCACGGCCTCCTGTTGCCGGGCGCAACGGACTATGTCTACGGCGGCGACTTCGGCGAGCCCGTCCACGGCGCAAACTTCTGCATAGACGGACTCCTCTTCCCCGACCGGACACCCTCGCCGGGACTGCTCGAGTACAAGACGACGATCGCGCCGGTCCACCTGTCTCTGGCCGACAAGTTGATTGTCGACAATCGGCAGACGTTTCGGGCGGTGGACCACCTGGAGTTCGTCTGGACGGAGGAGGTCGACGGGGTCGAGGTGCGCTCCGGGCGCCTCGAGGTGCCGACGGTCGCCCCAGGCTGCTCCGTGGAGGTGCCCGTTCCCGACCTCACAACGGACCTCCCAGGTGAGCGGTGGCTGACGGTTCGGGCGGTGCTGGCGAAGGACGAGCCGTGGGCCGACGCCGGGCACGAGGTGGCGTGGGCGCAGCTCAAGCTACCGGGCAACGAGCAACCGCCGACCGTCCTCCAACCCGCTGCGTCGGTTCAGGAGCAGCAGCCGGCTGAGGCGGCACCTCGGGATCGGGTTGCGGTTGGGGGTGGGGAGTTCGATGTGCGGTCGGGGCAACTGCTGCGGCTATTCGGGGTTGAGGTTGAGGGGCCGCGGCTCGACTTGTGGCGGGCGCCGACGGATAACGATCGGGGGCAGGGTGGGACCAATGCGGTGGTTACGGAGTGGCGGGCGGCTGGGTTGGATCGGATGGGGCATCGGGTGGATCGTGTTGAGGTGGGGGAGCGGGGGCTCACCGTGCATGCGCGGGTTGCGCCGGACGGGCTTGGGGTTGGGGTGCGGGCGACGTACCGGTGGAGGGCTGTAACCGACGGGCTGCAACTGACCGTGGACGTGAAGCCTGAGGGGGAGTGGGACGGGACGGCGATCACGCCGCGGTGTGGGAGTTGGCCGCGGGTTGGGGTGCGGATGGCGGTGCCGGGGCGTATCGAGAACGCGCGGTGGTTCGGTGGTGGGCCCGGTGAGGCGTACGCCGACAGTCGCGCGGCTGCCCGGGTCGGAAGGTTCGAATCCACGGTGGACGAGCTGCAGACGCCTTACGTCGTACCGCAGGAGAACGGATCGCGGACCGACGTCCGCTGGGCGGAGCTGACCGATGCCGAGGGCAACGGGTTGAGGATCGAAGGCGCGCCGCACTTCCAGCTGACGGCTCGCCGGTGGACGACCGAGGACCTGGAGCGCGCCCGGCATCGTGCGGACCTCGTGCCGCGCGATCACGTGTACCTCAACCTGGACCTGGCCCAGAACGGGCTCGGCAGTGCGTCCTGCGGACCGCCGGTGACAGCTCAGCACACGCTGGAAGTCGCCGAGTACAGCTTCACGCTGACCTTCCGGGAATTCGGTGGGCAGGGCGATGGTGCTGTGCCATCATCGGCGCCATGAGTACATTCTTCCGACTGGGCTAGCCTCCCGCTGGCCTCAGCGTCTCTGCCCGAGGCCGGCGATGCGGGAGCAGCTCAGCCGAGCGCTCCCGACCGCTGACCGGGAGACCCCACCATGTGCTCTGCGCGCCTCGGCGTGGCAGAGTCGATCACCCGAGCCCTCAGCCTCGGCAAGCAACCGATGGTGCTCGTGCGCACCGTCACCGGCCTGGAACACCTGGCCGCCGCCGAACTGACCGAGGCCCGTCACCGCGTGATCGACCTGACCAAACGGCAACTCGTCCTCGAACCCACCGCCGGAACCATCGTCACCAGCCCGCCCCGCCTGGCCGACGACCTCTTCCTGATCCAAGCCGCTGTCTCTGACCCAGGTCGGACGAGAGCGGCGCTCACTGCCGCAACGACCGCTGCACGTCGTCTGCTGGAACCGTGCTCCGGCGACTTCGCGGTGAGCGCTTCCTTCACCGGACAACGCAACTACAACCGGTACGACGTCGAAGACCTCGTCGGCGAAGCAGTTCATGAGTTGTCCGGCGGCACGTATCACTCCCGCCGCACCGGCACACCACCGGTCGAACGCGCCGACTGGCGAGTCGTCCTCGACGGTACGACGATGTGGATCGGCGTCAGGCCGTTCGACGTACCTCTCCATCGCCGTCCTTGGCGGCGGCAGACGGTGACCGGCAGCCTGCATCCACCGGTCGCCGCCGCGATGGCGCGGCTGGCCCGGATCGGACGCGGTCATCGGGTGCTCGACCCGTTCTGCGGCGCGGGCACGTTGCTGCTCGAGGCGCACGAGCTCATGCCGGGAGCGAGGTACGTCGGCACCGACCGACAGCCGACCGCGATCACCGCCGCCCAAGCCAATGCGTCCAGGCGGGCGCAGATGGAGTGGCGGATCGCCGACGCGCGAGACCTCCGGGCCACCGTCGACCGGATCATCACCAACCCGCCGTGGGACCGCCGCGTTGCCATCGGCAACCTCGCGCCGTACTTGCGCCAGTGGCGCCGGACGCAGGCCGAGCGCGTCGTGGCGATCCTCAACCCCGAGCAGGCCGCGATGCTGACCGGGGATGCCGCCTGGCGAGTCCTCGACGTGTACGACGTCGCGGTCGCCGGGCAGCACCCCCGGATCATCGTCGCCGAACCCGCTAGCTGAAGTACTCCTTCAGCCGGCGCACATACGGAGCCCGCTCCGCAGCGGTAGCGGGCTCCGCAATGTGCCGCGTGCTGTACAACTCGTCCCCGACGTACCGCGGAAACACGTGCACGTGGTAGTGCCAAGCGTCCTGATACCCAGCCGGCTCGTTGTGCTGCCGAGTCGACACCCCAGCACAGTCATACGTGTGCCGGATCGCAATCGCCACCTCCCGAACGACGTCATGCGCAGCATGCCCATACTCCGCCGGAAGGTCGTACAGGTTCCCGTGATGCCCAGTCGGCACCACCAACACATGCCCACGATTGTTCGGCCACCACCGAGACGCGACGAACGCCAGCGCCCGCTCCGTGCGTAGTACTACGTCCTGCTGCTTGGTCAGGCCGTCTTCACCACCCGCGGCCAGTAGGCAGAACGGGCAGTCGTAGTCGTCGGGTTCGTGGTTGAACATGCGTTGGCCTCCGTGGACGGTCGTGGCTTCGACGTAACGCCCCGGTACCGTCAGGTCCGGGTCAACGAACTGCTGGGCGGAGTTCGTGACCACATGCGCCGGAGCGAGGTCAAGTGCCGTGGGCAGGGTAGCGAGGTCGTCCCTGTCCTCGACAATGCTGCCCGGTGTCTGCGGGCGCTCGTTGCGGGAGTGGCCGCGACGGTCGTACAAGGGCAGGCGGAAGGACTCGGCCAGCCCGGGGACGACGAATCGCCGGTTCCGTGCGTCACCCCACGACCCGTCGACGAGTACGAGGGGCCCGCTGCTTCCCTCCTCACGGGGCGACGGGAACCGCGCGTCGGTAGACCCTTCCTATGTTTGCTTCGCTTGGTGCGGTCGACGCCGAGGAGTGCCGGCTCGGCATGTCACAGCGCCTTCGGAAATTTGAGCTTAAGGGAACAGATGTTCTAATATAGTTCCATGAACCTCCCCGCGGTCGACATGTTCTCCGGTAAGGAAAAGCCCACCGGAGCGTTCGCGGCGGAACGCGCCGTGGCGTCTGCCGGCGAAGGGGCCACAGCTCTCGTTGCCGAACGCGGTGCTGCGCTCGCCGCGGTTGTGTCGGCCGAACAGGCTGCGGCATTCGATCCTGGGCTGGCCGCTCGGTTCAACGCGGAGCTGATGGCGGAGTCGGACGCGTTGGAGGCGGCCGGTGTCTTGGTTCCGCCTGGTGACTTGTGGGATCCCGATGATCCCGCGTGCTCGGATGGTCCAGTGTGGTTGCGTGAGGAGGACCTGTTCGACGAGTTGCCGCCGATGTCGCGGGTGGACGCGCTGGAGCGGGAGTTGTGGGCAGGCGTCGAGCAGGACGAGGTGGAGCGGCTGATGCTGCGGCAGAAGGCGCCGGCCTGGGTGTTCCTGCGGCCTGGTGCTGAGCTGGCCGCGGCGCTGGAGGCAGTGCGGCCGCAGTGGGAGTCGCCGATGGCGTTGATCGAGCTGATGAAGGCCGCGGCCCGGATGTCGGCCTGGGCGGAATCGATCAAGGCCGCTGCGATGGCGTCGTTCTACCGCCAGCGCAAGGCCCAGGCGACCGAGTTGCCGCGGCCAAGTGAGACCGACTCCTCGGGCCGCCCGGTCGATCCGGAGCGCTCCTGGACGGCCGAGATCGGTGCCGCGCTGCACTTGTCCAAGGAGACCGCGGCGCGGCACATCGACACCGCGCTGCACCTCACTGGCCCGCTGGCCGCGACCCACACTGCGCTGCGGTGTGGTGCGCTGTCCTGGTCGAAGGCGTTGGCGATCTCCGAGGCCACCCGACCGCTGTCCGCGGCCGCTGCGCAGGCGGTCGAGGCGCACGTGCTGCGCCGAGCCGCGGGCCAGACCCACAAGAACTTGGGCGAATCGCTGCGCCGCCAGGTCGCCAAGTACGCCGCGAAGGAGGAGGCCGACCGGCACCGGGATGCGGTGCGGGACCGGACTTGCAAGATCGTTCCCCTTGCTGACGGCATGGCCGGCCTGTGGGTCGTCCACACCGCCGACAAGATCCAGCAGATGTGGGTCGTCGTCCAAGCCATGGCCGACCTCGCCAAACGCGGCACCGCCGCCGACTCCTCGCCCCCAGCCACTACGGCGGACTCCACCACTCGCGCCACCCCCACCGACGAGATCCTCACCGCCAAGACCGGCACCGGCACCGGCACCGGCCACCCAACCAGCGGCGTCGACAGCAACACCAGCCGCACCAGCGAAGCGGCCGGCTCGGGGCCAGGTGAGCGGGTCCAAGATGAGTGGGCTACAAATGCGCGGGCCACAAATGCGCGGGCCACAAATGCGCGGGCCACAAATGAGCGGGCCACAAATGAGCAGGCCACAAATGAGCGCGCCAAGGATGAGCGGACGGCGGGGCAGCGACGCGCTGATGTCGTGGCCGACGTGTTCGAACACATCCTGCGCAGCGGCGCGGACTGGCTCGGCCGCCGACTACCCGACCAGCACCGCCGCCGCCCCCACATCGAAGTCCTCATCCCGATCACCACCCTGGTCGGGATCGACGAGAACCCGTGCGACCTGACCGGCTACGGGCCAATCCCTGCCGAGATGGCACGCCGGATCGCCGGCGACGGCACCTGGCGGCGACTTCTCACCGACCCGACGAACGGGATGGTGCTGGAGGCCTCGACCACCCGTCACGACCCCGGCGCCATAGTCAGCGAGACCCTCCTCGCCCGGCACCCGGTCTGCGCCTGGCCCGGCTGCAACCGCACCTCGCGAGAATGCGACCGCGACCACGCCACGCCGTTCGCCCGGACCGGGCGCACACGCTTGGCAGGGCTGGTGCCGTACTGCGAGTACCACCACGTGATCAAGGACAACCGAGCCTGGGGCTGGACCACCACCGACCATCCCGACGGCTCCGTCACCACCTGATTTCCCCGACCGGGCACCGCTACACCACCGTCCCACCCGCCCGCGGCCCCCTCGCCCAGGCACTACCCACGAACCAGTATCCGGACGACGATCCGCCACCGGACGACCCGCCACCGTTCTGACACAACGGTCGCCGGGAGGTCTGGCCGGCGCGTTCAGCATCGCTCTTGTCGGTTCAGTGGGAGGTGACGAACGTTACGTAGCTAGAGTTGCCCTTACCTGTGACGCCGGAGTTCGGGCCCAGCGTCAGTTGGCCGGCTGGGACGTCGCGTTTGAAGAGGAGCAGGCGTTGGTCGGTGGTGCCGACGGTTTCTCCGGTGCGTGTGAAGGTGTTGAGCCAGGACGGCCACCAGTCGTTCTCGCCTCGCGGGTCGTAGGCGACGTAGACTGTTGCCGGTCCGGTCAGGTCCAGCGTGAGGTAGTCGGCCGGACCGGTCGCCTTGGAGTCGTCGTTGGCGCCGGGGACCATCGCCTGGCCGGTCAGCTGCGCCGGCAGGTCGGTGATCTTGTAGCTGCGATCGACGTAGATCTCCGCACCCGGCTGCGCCTTGACGAGGTTCGACAACTTCTCCGGCGTCCGCACGCTGACCAGATCGCTCAGCACCGGCGGCTCACTGGCAGGTACGCCGAGCATCCGAGTGCCAACCGTCTTCACAGCCGACGCCGGCTGCCCGGTCAGCGGCACATGCTTGAACGATGACAGCGGTACGGCGACGCGCTCGACCACGTAGGAGTGGTTGCCCTGAACAGGCACCGTGACGACCTCGTCGGAAGTAGCCCCGACCACAGCCCGTCCGCGGGAGTCGATCACCCGGATCTCCTGACCCGGCCACGGGTTGCGGACGCGCAGCGACTCGCGACTACCAGCCTGGATGCCGACCAGACTGACCACGCCATCCTTGACCTCAGTGCTGATCCGGTGACCACCCGCGATCTCGACTGACCCGGCCACATCCCAGTCACTCGGCCAAGCCGGGGCGACCTGCACGACACCGTCGTACGACTGGACCAGAGCCTCCTGGAGACCGGTCGTCAGCACGCCGCCCCACTCGTTGTAGAAACTTTGCTGACGGACTGGTTCGCGGCCGGTCCGGTGCACGGTGAAGCCGTTCGGGAAGATCTGGAAGTCCTGGATCCCCTTCAGCATCAGCCGCTTCACCTCGTCGGCCAGACCGAGGCGGGCGGCCCAGGTGGTGTCCATCCCCCAGTCCTTGTCCTGCGGGTAGACCCGTTGCCGGTACGTCGCCTGCATCAGCTCGGAGGTCTCGTCGAACAGCCCCCACGGCCACAGCACCTCCATCTCCGGGTTCTGCGTGTTGTGCGCCTCCTCGTCGGTGCCGGACCACGCCAGCACCTCCTCGCCACCACGCTGCACGGTCCGGAACGGCGGCAGCTTCGCCGCCGCGGCACGCAACTGCCCAGCGAACGCATCATCACCACGTGACTGGGCGAGGTCCGCGACGATCGGGAAGATCACCCGCATCGCAGCGAGGTCCGGTGCCGGGTCGTTGGTGTCCCACTGCACTTCGAGCGCGTTGACGTGCTCCAGGTGCAGGTAGCCGTCGTCGCCAGGCGTCAGCGCTGCCAGGTGGAACTCGGCGATCTCCTTGATCAGCGGGTAGGCGCGATCCAGCAACGCCTGGTCGCCGGTGTAGCGGTACTGCCACCAGATGTTGTTCACCAACTCCGGTCCGCTGCTCAGGATCCGTTTCACCCAACCGGGCTCCGACATGTTGTCGCAGCCGTCACCGGTTCCGTCGTACCGCAGGAACTCCGGCACGCACGTCCCTTGCGCGTTGAACCAGTGGTCGTGCGTCCACTTCCGCATCAGCGCGGCGCGGTCGAGGTAGAAGCGGAAGTACGGCGCGTTGAACTCGCCGATGCCGGCGCCCAGGTTGGACGAGATCAGCATCCGCAGGTTGAAGTGCCAGTACGAGTCCTGCGCCCAGTCGGCCTGGTCCTTGGCCGACGAGAACATCCGCACGACGGCGCCGTGCGTACTCGGAACTGGTGACCGCATCGACGCGGCCATCGTGTACAGCTGCAGGGTCCGGAGGTTCTCGACGTACTCACCGGTGCCGTCGGACGACGTGATCCGCATCGGCGCGGCCTTCGCCCAGAACGCATGCCACCAGTCGAGATGCTTGCTCGGCGATTCGGTGACCGCACGGCGTGCTGCCGTCGCGACGTCACCATCCTTGTACGACGGTAAGCCGACGACCAGCCGGAACGAGCCGTCAGCGTTGGGGCGGAAGGTGACCCGGACGGTCAGCGGGTCGACCACGGAGGCCGAGACATCGCGGCCACGGGCGGTCAACGCGGCGACCGCGCCGGTCAGACTGCCCGAGGCTTCGTCGTGGAAGGTCTCCGCGAGCGCGGCGACTGTGCCGTTAGCCGTGGCGGTCGGCGTACGTCCCTCCCACAGCTTGAGGTCTGCGGTCTGTGTCTTGGTCGGGTCGGCGCCGGTGACTTCGAGCACGAACTGGTCGGCGTCGGCGCGGACGTAGGAACGGGCCGACATACCGCCACCGCGTTGCACGAGTTGGCCGTCGTACATCGCGAGCCGCCCGGTGTAGTTAGCGGCACGCATCAGTGGTTGGAGGCCGGGTACGACGAGGCGCCCGGCGGACTTGAGTTGCGGGAAGGTGTCGACGCGGTTGAGTTGGGCGCTGAAGCCCTTCTCGGCCCAGACACCGGCGCCGAGGACGCCGTTGCCGAGTGGCATCGCCTGGTACGCGCGCCAGGCCGGGCCCTCCTGCACCAGGTCCGACCGCGAGACGAGGCCCGCTGGATCTGTGCGGAGGCCGCCGTCCCGCCACGCTGTCGTGGGCTGGTCGACGGTTTGGCCGACGGCGACCGGGACCGAACTGGTGCCGACGGCAAGTAATGTCGCTAGTAGGGGCAAGGTCAGTCGAAGCATCTGGTGAGCCTTTCGGGGCGGGGTGTTGCTAGAGAGCGGTCCAGAGTTCGGCGGGCAGTGGGTGCCGCCAGAGCGCGGCGTTCTCGCGGACCTCGGCCGCGGTGGCGCAGCCGATCAGGACCGCGGTCACGGCGGGATGGGTAGCGGGGAAGCGCATCGCGGCCGCTTTGAGTGGGACGTCGTACGACGCGCACACCTTCGTCAGCCGCTCGACTTCGGTGACGATCGCCGGGGAGGCCGGGCGGTAGTCGTAGGTGGAGCCGCCGGCGAGGATGCCGGAGTTGAACACCCCGCCGGCGATCACCGCGACGCCACGATCGGCGGCTGCGGTCAGCAGGTCGTCGGCGGCGGACCGGTCGAGCAGCGTGTACCGCCCGGCGATCAGCACGACGTCGATATCGGTCTCCCGGACGAACCGCGCCGGGATCTCCGGACTGTTCATCCCGATCCCGACCGCGCCGATCACGCTTTGCCGCCGAAGCTCGTCAAGCACCGGATAGGCCTCATCCAGCGCCTGCTCCACATGCTCGTCCGGATCATGCAGATGCACCACATCCACCCGATCCACCCCGAGCCGCGACAAGCTCTCCGCAACCGACGCCTTGATCCCCTCCGCACTGAAGTCGTACTCGACGCCGTCGCCCACAACCCGCCGCCCAGCCTTCGTAGAAACAACGTACGAATGCCTCGGGACTCCAGCCAACGCCTCCCCAAGCCGCCGCTCAGCAGCTCCAGCGCCATACAACGGAGCCGTGTCGAAGTAGTTGATGCCGGCATCCAGAGCTGCCTCGACAGCAGCATGAGCGGCATCAGGTTCGACGCCCGCGAGGGGTGCGGTGCCCAGCCCCAACGGGCCGAGCATTCTCATGGGCGGGGCTCGATGAAGTAGTCGACTCCGCGGCGGGTGCGGAACTCGACGACGCCTTCTTCGGGGCGGGCGAAGGCTACGGGCCCTTCGGTGGACTTGACGTCGACTGTGAGGCCGGTGCGGAGGCGGAGGCGGTTGCCCAGGAGGGAGTGGATTTGGGCTCGGGTGAGGTTGCCGGCGGTCCAGGTGAGGTCGATGTCGAAGCCGCCGCGGGAGCGAAGGCCTCGGATACGGCCGGTGGGGAAGGCGGGCGGGAGGCAGGGGAGCAGGGCGACTTCGCCGGAGTGGCTTTGCATGAGCATTTCGGTGATGCCGGAGACGCCGCCGAAGTTGCCGTCGATCTGGAAGGGCGGGTGCAGGTCGAAGAGGTTCGGGGCAGTGCGGCCAGGCGCGAGCAACTGAGTCAGGTGCTTGTAGGCGTTGGCCGGCTCGAGTAGGCGCGCCCGCATGTTGAGCTTCCAGGCGAGCGACCACCCGGCCGTCGCTGCCGGGCCGCGGAGCTCCAGCGACTTCCGCGCCGCGTCGGCGAGTTCCGGCGTACGGCGAGGGGTGATCTGGTCGCTCGGGAAGAGCGCCCACAGGTGCGACACGTGGCGGCTCGTCTCCAGCGCGGCCTCCTCCCAGTCGATCAGCCACTCCTGGATCTGGCCGAGGTACCCGACCTGGATCGGCGCCAGCCGCGACCGCGCCTCGGCGACCTGCGCGGCCATCTCCGTGTCCTTGCCCAGCAGCGCAGCTGCCTGCCCGAACACCTTGAACAGGTCGTGCAGGATTTCGCTGTCCATCGTCGGACCGGCGCAGATACTGACGCCCTCGTTGTCGTAGTCGTGGTGCTTGAGCTCGGGCGAGTGCGACGGGCTGGTCACCAGATAGCCCGTCGGCCCGTCCGTCTGCAGCTGGTCGAGGAAGAACTCCACCGACCCGCGCAGCACCGGGTAGTACTTCCGCAGCATCTCCAGATCGCCGGTGTACTCGTACCGCTCCCAGAACAGCAGCGCCAGCCACGCCCCACCGGTCGGCCACACCCCGTAGTACGCGAAGTCGACCGGCGCAGTCCCACGCCACCCGTCGGTGTTGTGATGCGCGACCCATCCGGGAGCGTCGTACATCACCTCAGCGGTCCGCGCACCGGACTCGGCCAGCTCGGCGATCATCTGGAACAGCGGGTCCCAGCACTCCGCGAGGTTGGCCGGGCCAGCCGGCCAGTAGTTCATCTCGCAGTTGATGTTCAGCGTGAACTTCGACTGCCACTCCGGCAGCATCTTGTAGCTCCAGATGCCCTGCAGGTTCGCCGGCTGTCCCGGGCTGCGCGAGCTGGAGATGAGCAGGTAGCGCCCGAACTGGTAGTACAGCGCAGCCAGTTGCGGGTCGCCGCCGTTGCGGAATGCGATCACCCGCTGGTCGGTCGGCAGCGCGATCGAGTCCGACGTCCCGAGCTCGATGTCGAGCCGCCCGAACAGCCGCCGGTAGTCGTCCACATGCGTCTTCCGCAACAGCCCGTACGGCGGACGCTCGGCAGGCAACGGCTCCGACGCCCGAGCCACCTGGTCGGCGCTCACGTCGAGGTAGTTCCGGTAGCTGGACCCGATCGACAGCACCAGCGTCACCGCGTCCGCGCCGGCCACCGTGAGTTTGCCGTCGGCAACCTTCGTCGACCCGCCGTCGGCGAACGCCCGGACCAGCGCGCAGAACTTCACCGACCCCTTCAGGCCCTCGGCGTCGCCACTGATCCCGTTGAGCGCCAGCGTCCGGTCGTCGTACCGATCGACCGTCGCCGCCTGCGGTGTCGTGTACGTCGCGTCGAACGAGATGGCGCCACCCCGGTCGGCGGTCAGCCGCATCACCAGCACCTGCGCCGGGTGGCTGACGAAGACCTCCCGCGAGTACCGGACACCATCGGCGACGTAACTCACCGACGTGATCGCCGAGGTCAGATCCAGCTCCCGGCGGTACGACGTGACGGTGGACGGCGTGATCCCGGGGAACGTCAGCATCAGGTCGCCGACCGGCTGGTACTGCATCTGCTCGGTCGGGCGGCCCATGAACTTCTCGTCGGCCAGCATCTGCGCGGCCAGGTACTCCTCCTCGGCGATCAGCCGCCGGATCTCCGGGAGTGCCTCGCGGCCGGCCGGGTCGTCGTACTGGTGGGGTCCACCGGCCCAGATCGAGTCCTCGTTCAGCTGCAGTTGCTCGGTCGCGGTCCCGCCGTACACCATCGCGCCGAGCCGGCCGTTGCCGACGGCAAGCGCCTGCAGCCATTCGGTGGCGGGTTGGGTGTACCAGAGCCTGAGCGGGTTGGTGTCACTGCCGACCTGCTGGTCAGCGGTGTCGGCGGCGGTGGCGGTCACGGGATCGGCGAGGCTGCCGGCGACGACTGCGGTGCCGGCCGCGGCGCCGGCGGTCCGCAGGACCTGGCGTCGGGTGTATTCGGTCATGGGGCGGTCTCCTAGAGGCGGTAGGTGCGCTCGGCGGCGCCGCGGAACACGTCGTTGTGCGCGGCCGCCGGAAGCAGTTCAGCGGTACGGCGGAGGACCTCGGCGCGTGTGCTCGAGAGCGTGCACACAGGCCAGTCGGAGCCGAACATCACCCGGTCGCTGCCGAACAGCTCGAGGGCGACGGCGATCAGTTCGGCGAGGGTCTCGGTCGGTAGGTGGGCGGTGCCGGACAGCTTGACGGCGACGTTCGGGTAGTCGGCGAGCGCCTTCATCCCGGCCGACCACTCGGCGGTGATCCCGGTGGGATTGCCGAGGTGGTCGAGGACGAGGCGCGCGTCGGGTACGGCGTCGGCGAGTCGAGCGGCACCGCTCAGGGCGGACGGGCGGAGCAGCAGGTCGATGGCCAGGCCGGCCTCGGTGGCGGCTCGCACACTGCGAACGAACGCCGGGTCGGTGAACGCGTCCGGGGCGGTCTGGTCGGCGGGCGGGCAGCGGATGCCGAGGAGCAACGGGTCGTCGGGGAACGAGGTGCTGCGGTAGAGGTCGAACCAGCCGACGACCCCGAGGACGGAGGGTGTGGTCGCGGCGAGGTCGAGCAGGTCGGTGACTTCGAGTGGATCGGCGTCGGCCTGGACGAGGATGGTGTCCGGCCGCCCGCCGGCGGCGTCGTGGAAGTCGTCGAGGGTGAAGTCGCGGCGGAGTGGGTGGTGGGCGGGTAACCAGGGGAGTTGCCTGCGGGCGAGGTTCCAGAGGTGGACGTGGGTGTCCAACGGGGGCGGACGGGATTCAGTCATGGCGGCTCGCGGGCCTGGTGATCGAACTCTCGCCGCGGGCGTGCGCGGAGAACAGGCGGGCGGCGTCCTCGGGGTCGGTGCCGGCCAGGGCCTCGACCAGGTCGAGGTGGCGGCGCGCCATCAGACCCCAGTCGCCGGCGTACATCGCGTTCGAGACGACCTGCAGGTTCCACAGCGCCGGCTCGAGGGTGCGCCAGACCTTGAGCAGCATCGAGTTGCCGCTCGTCGCGAGCACCTGCCGGTGGAACCGCAGGTCGGCCTCGCGGAAGGCGCCGATGTCGTGGTGGTCGGCCGCGTCGGTCATCCGCTGCACCTCGATCCGCAGCAGGTCCAGCTCCGCCGGCGGGACGTTGCCGGTGGCGCGCCGGGCGGCCGCGGTCTCCAGCAGCACGCGGACCTCACGGGCCTCGCGGGCCTCGACCTGGGAGATCTCGGTGACGAAGTTGCCCAGCCGCGGCCGGTACGTCACCAGTCCCTCGTGGGCCAGTCGCCGTACCGCTTCCCGGGCGGGGGTCTGGCTGGTGCCGAGGACGCGGGCGATCTCGGACTCGACCACGCGCATCCCAGGCGCCAGCTCGCCGGACAGTATCCAGTTGCGGATCGCCTCGTAGACCCGGTCGGAGAGCAGCTCGGTCTCGGTCGACGGCGGGGGAGCCGGTTGCGTCGAGCGCAGCGCGAGACCGCTGCCGGTGCGGTGCCGGTGGATCTCCTCGCGCCGGCGGCGGGCGACCGTCGACTGCGACACTCCGTGAGCGGCGGCGACCTCACGGGTCGAGGCCGGGTTCGACATCGGGTGTCCGGAATCGGCCATCGATCCGGTGCCGATCGCGCCGAGCCGGACCCGGTCGACCATCCGCGGCCGGCCGCTGCGCATCCCGTCGTCCAGTCCGGCCATCCCCATCCGCAGGAACCGGCGCCGCCACTTGCCGACGGTGCCGGGGGTGACCGCGAGCAGGTCCGCGACGTCCTTGTTCGACTGCCCCTCGGCGCAGGCGAGCACGATCCGGGCCCGCAACCGCATCGCCGGAGTGCTGCCGTTCCCGGCGGCGAGGTGGCTGAGCGCAGCGCGCTCGGCCGCGGACAGCGTCAGCGGCGACTTGGGACGTCCGGCATCGGGCATGGCTGCATGGTGGCCCCGATGACAACGATCTGCCAACCCTTTATGGCACGGACTTCCGACTCAGACCGTCCACTTTGCCGTTTAAACGTTGACACTTCAGCGTAGCTCTCTGCATCGTCGATCGCTAACGACGCCCGGCCGCCCCCGACGCCGGGACGATCTGAGAGGACCGGAAATGGCTCGATCGATTCGGCGGAAGCTTGTCCCGCTGGCAGTGGTTGCGATCCTGGTGGGCGCGGCCGGTTGCGGCGGTGGTTTCAGTGACGAAGGCTCCGCCGGTGGCAGCACCGGCGAGGTGCGGATGCTGGTCAACATCACTCCCAACCTGACCAAGGGCTACTGGGAGGAGCTGGTCAAGCCGTTCGAGGACGCCAACCCCGGCGTCGACGTGAAGATCGAGGCCCCGACCGGGCAGGGCGTGAAGGACACGCTGCCGCAACTGCTCGCGGCCGGCAACGCCCCGGACGTGGTCGAGACGCTGATGGCCGACAAGACCCTCGCCCCGCAGATGCTCGAGCTCACCGACCAGGCGTGGACCAAGGACACGCCGCTGTCGGAGCAGGCCGCGCTGGACGGCAAGGTCTACACCGTCGGCGTCGGTCAGCAGGCCCAGTCGCTGGTGTTCTACAACAAGGACGCGTTCGCCAAGGCCGGCATCTCCGCCCCGCCGAAGGACCTCGACGAGCTGACCACCGCGATGGGCAAGCTGAAGGCCGCCGGGTACCTCCCGCTGCAGACCGCCGGCGACTACGTGACCGGGTTGCAGCTGCTGCAACTCAGCGACCCGTCGATCGCGACCAAGCACCCGGACTGGTACCAGCAGGTCAACTCCAAGCAGCTCGGCGTCGGCCAGTCCATGCTGCCGCTGCTGCAGCGCTACGAGTCCTGGATCAAGAACGGGTACGTCGACAAGAACGCGCTCGGCCTGGACGACGTCAATGCGCAGACCACCTTCCTGACCGGCAAGTCCGCGATGTACATCATGGGCAGCTGGTTCGTCCGTACGGCGGACAGCCAGAAGCCCACCTTCGACCTCGGGGTGTTCGCCGCCCCGACCGAGGCCGGCCAGCCGTACCCGGGACCACAAGGCGTCACGATGGCGATGCCGTACATGGTGCTGAAGTCGACCAAGCAGCGCGACCTCGCGGTCAAGCTGGTCCAGTTCCTCGCCACCGACAAGGCGGCCGTCGAGAGCCAGCTCGCGCAGGACGGCAACTTCCGCAAGGGCTACACCGACAAGCTGACGCCGCTCGGCCAGCAGGTGCAAGAGATCCTCGACCAGGCGCCCAAGCACGTCGCGCAGGGTGAGGGGTACGGCGCCAACACCCTGCCGCAAGGCTTCAACGGGGAGTGGAACAAGGCGGTCCAGAGCCTGTACACCGGCAAGTCCGCCGCCGACGTCGCCAAGCGCATCGACGCCTGGATGGGATCCAAGTCGTGAGAGAGCGGCTGACCACGGCGAGTATGGTCGGGCCCGCGCTGCTGCTGTTCGTGGTCATGCTCGTGGTCCCGGTCAGCCTGTCGATCTACCTGAGCCTGACCGACTGGAACGGGTACAGCGCGAACCCGGCGATCGTCGGCCTGCAGAA
>NZ_JBITJU010000016.1:0-211123 GCF_044460355.1 Kribbella sp. NPDC050124 | reverse complement strand
GAATCGGGCATCGCAGCCTTTGTTGGGGAAGACCAGTCTTGGAGGACCGGACATCCCTACAAGGGCTGCACCCATCTCGCCAGCCGCAACGCCGGTAGTTGCGCCACCAGCGCGATCCGTAACCGAACGGCGTTGCGGATAACCCCGCCTCTTGTGCCTTCTCTGCTCCTCTATGAGGGGAGAAGGCTGCATTCGAACGGATATCCCCTCGAACGCGGGAGGGGAGGTTGGCGGCGGCGGGGGATTGCGGGTGCGTTCAGCCGTCGACGCCCACTAGGTCTACTCCGGCCGACTCGGCGGCCACCTCTTCGACCGATCGGGTGGGCAGCGGCGGGGGAGTGCCACCCCAGGCGGGGCAGAGCGGCTTGTGGTCGCACCACTCGCACAGCGGGCCTGGGCTCGGGCGCCAGTCGCCGGAGTCCAGCGCCCGGGTGATCGCCGTCCACAGCGCCGAGACCTTGCGTTCACAAGCGCGCAAGTCAGCTTCGTCCGGGACGTAGCGGACGATCTCGCCGTTGCCGAGGTAGACCAGTTGCAGCATCGCCGGTACGACGCCGCGCAGCCGCCAGAGCACCAGCGCGTAGAACTTCATCTGGAACAGTGCCTTGGCCTCGAAGAACTCCGAGGGTGAACGGCCGGTCTTGTAGTCGACCACCCGGATCTCGCCGGTCGGGGCGACGTCGAGCCGGTCGACGTACCCGCGCAGCACCAACCCCGACTCGAGCTCGGTCTCGACGTACAGCTCCCGCTCGGCCGGCTCCAGCGCGTTCGGGTCCTCGAGGGTGAAGTACTTCCCGAGCAGTTGGTGCGCCTCGGCCAGCCACTTGGCCAGCTCCTCGCCGGACGCGTCCTCGGCGAACAGCTCGGCCACCTCCGGCTCCGCGGCCAGCACCTGCTGCCACTGCGGCTCCAGCATCTCGGCCGCGTGCGCCAACGTCCGCTGCCCGCGCGGCAGGTCGAACAAACGCTCCAGCACACCGTGCACGACGGTGCCACGGACCGCGGCCGCCGACGGCTTCTCCGGCAATCGGTCGATCACGCGGAACCGGTACTTGAGCGGGCAGCTCATGAAGTCCGCGGCCCGGGACGGCGACAACGCCCCGCGCGGATGCGCATGCGGATCGGCTTCGGCTGCAACACTCATGCCAAAACCCTAGGCGAGACGACCGACACTTCGCGTGGCCACACCCCGGGCCTGTGGAAAACCTCCCAGGAAACTCCCAGCAGGCTTTCGGAAAACCATCGGGTCGGGTTGCCACGCTGGTCCCATGACGCCACCACCGAAACCACCCCGCGAACACGACCTGGGTCTGGAGTACGACCTGGGCACCCTGCGCCGGCGCCGCTTCCTCGGCCTCTTCGCCGGCGCCGGTCTCGCCGCAGTCGCCGGCTGCGCGCCGGACTCCGCCAACGACTCCGCCACCGATTCCGCGACCGACTCGGCGACCAGCGGTACGACGACCACGTCGAGCACCCCGAGCGCCACCAGCAGCCCGACGTCCAGTACGACGACCGGCACGACCGACGTCGACGAGATCCCGCAAGAGACGGCCGGCCCGTACCCGGGCGACGGGTCCAACGGCCCGAACGTGCTCACCGAGTCCGGCATCGTCCGCAAGGACATCACCAAGTCGTTCGGCTCCGCGTCCGGCGTCGCCACCGGTGTGCCGCTGACCGTCGAGCTGACCATCCTGGACGCCGACAAGGACACCCCACTTGCCGGTGCGGCCGTCTACCTGTGGCACTGCGACGCCGAGGGCCGCTACTCGCTCTACTCCGACGGCGCCACCAACGAGAACTACCTCCGCGGCGTCCAGGCAGCCGACGCGAACGGCAAGGTCACCTTCACCTCGATCTTCCCGGCCGCGTACATGGGCCGCTGGCCGCACATCCACTTCGAGGTCTACTCGAGCCTGTCCGAGGCCACCGCGGCCGGCAAGATCAGCGCCACCTCCCAGCTCGCCTTCCCGAAGAACGTCTGCGACACCGTCTACGCCACCGACGGGTACGACGGCAGCGCGCAGAACATGCAGCAGACCTCGCTCGAGGACGACAACGTGTTCGGCGACGACGACGGCGTACATCAGCTCGCGACAGTGACCGGAGACGTCTCCAGCGGGTACGTCGCCAAGCTGAATGTCGGCGTCTGACCTGGGTAGGTAGCACGGAGTTACCACAAGGCAAGTAGCGTTGGGTCGATGCCAGAACCGCGTGATCCTCAGAGCCCCGCCCAGCCGGCCGGCCCCCCGCCGCCCGGTACCTGGGTACTCGGTCGTGTCCGCGGGATCCGGCTGACCATGCGGTTCACCTGGCTGCCGGTGGCGATGCTGCTCGCGGTCGGGTTCGCGGCCATCATCGGGCAGCAGTTCCCCGACCTGGGCAACTGGCGCTACCTGGCCGCCTTCGCGTTCGTGGTCGCGTTCACGCTGTCGATCCTGGTGCACGAGCTGGCGCACGCGCTGATGGCGATGCGGTTCGGCATCGGGGTGTCGGAGATCAACCTCGGCTTCTTCGCGGCCGGCACGCACATCGAGGGCGAACGGAAGTCACCACTCGAGGAATTCGCCGTGTCGGTGGTCGGCCCGATCGCCTCGCTGGTGGTCGGCGGACTGGCCTGGCTGGGCTCGCGCGCGTTCGACGAGGGCGTCGGGTACGTCGCGCTCTGGGAACTCGGGATCGCCAACCTGATCGTCGGCGTCACCAACCTGCTGCCCGGCCTGCCGCTGGACGGCGGCTGGGTGCTGCGGGCGGTGGTCTGGAAGATCACCGGCAACATGCACACCGGAACCATCGTGGCCGCCTGGGCCGGCCGGATCCTGGCCATCACGGTGCTCGCGGCGCCCGTCCTGCTCGAGGAGATCTGGGGCCGGCAGCCGTCGATGATCGACTTCCTGATCGCGCTGCTGGTCGGGTTCTTCCTCTGGATGGGATCGACCTCGGCGCTGATGCAGGCCCGGCTCCGCCGCAAGCTGCCGGCCCTCCAGGTCCGGACGCTGGCCCGGCGCGCGATCGCCGTACACTCCGGCACGCCGATCTCGGAGGCCGTCCGGCTGGCCGGCGAGGCGCAAGCCGGCGCGGTCGTGGTGATCGACGGCGAGGGCAAGCCGCACGCGCTGGTGTCGGAGTCCGCGGTCAACGCGGTGGCGCCGAACCAGCGCCCGTGGACCAACGTCAGCGAGGTCGCGACCCGGATCGGCGCGGGCCACATCATCGGCGTCAACGACACCGGTGAGGAGATCCTCAAGACCCTGCGCGAGCACCCGTCCTCGGAGTACCTGGTCCTGGACGCCGCGGGCTCCGTGTACGGCGTCCTCGCCACCGCCGACGTGGAACGCGCCTTCCGCAGCCGGTGAGTCACCTGGGTTACACCCCGCAGGTGACCGAAAGTTAAGGTGAGCGCCTTATGGCTGACTTGCGTGACTTCCCTGACCAGGCGTTCTCCGGGGTCCACCACGGCCCGTTGCAGGCGGGCGAGTGGATCACCCTGCAGGACTCGAAGGGCCGCCGGCACTCGGTGTTCCTGGAGCGCGGGAAGATCTTCCACACCACCAAGGGCGGGATCGCGCACGACGACCTGATCGACGGGCCGGACGCGGTCGTGATCAAGTCCAAGGGCGGCGTCGAGTACCTCGCCCTGCGCCCGCTGATGGCCGACTACTCGGTCTCCATGCCGCGCGGCGCGGCCGTGATCTACCCGAAGGACACGGCGCAGATCGTGACCATGGCCGACATCTTCCCCGGTGCGAAGGTGGTCGAGGCCGGCGCGGGTTCGGGTGCGCTGACCACGGCGTTGCTGCGGGCGGTCGGCATCCACGGGCAGGTGATCTCGTTCGAGCGCCGCGAGGACTTCGCCGAGGTCGCACGCAAGAACGTGACCGGATTCTTCGGCGGTGAGCACCCGGCCTGGCGGCTCGAGGTGGGCGACCTGGTCGAGAAGCTGAACGAGCAGGATGTGGACCGCGTCGTACTGGACATGCTGGCGCCCTGGGAGTGCGTGGACGCCGTTGCAGAGGCGTTGTCGCCTGGTGGGGTGTTCTGCGCCTACGTGGCCACGACGACGCAGCTGAGCCGTGTTGTGGAGACGCTGAGGGCCCATGGCGAGTTCACCGAGCCGCGGGCCTGGGAGTCGCTGGTGCGGGACTGGCACGTCGAGGGACTGGCTGTCCGTCCGGGCCACCGGATGCAGGGTCACACGGCGTTCCTGGTGACCGCGCGGCGGATGGCGCACGGCGTCCAGGCACCCCGGAAGAAGCGCCGTCCGGCCCCTGGTGCGTACGGCGACGACTACGCCGGACCGCGTCGCCCTGAGGGTCGTGCTGAGGGTCGTGCCGAGACTCGTGCAGATTCATCCGAAGACATGCCGAGAGCAACCGATTGATCCGCAACCGACACGTGATGGGATTCAGCTTGCTCGGTGAGGTTTTCTGGGTAAGGTCCATAGGGTCGAGCCCCACATGGTGAGGTGATGATCGTGGCTGGAGACGAGAGTCCTACCGCGGCAGAGCTGCGCAACCAGGTCCGGTACCTGGAAGCCGAGGTCGCAGCGCTGCGGCGTCGGTTGTTGGAGCACCCGGCTGACAGCCGGTCGCTCGAGAGCAGGCTGTCCGAAACCCAGGCCTCCTTGGCGAGTGTCACCGCTCAGAACGAGCGGCTGGCCGAGACCCTGCGTGAGGCGCGAGAGAAGATCATCGCCCTGAAGGAGGAGGTCGACCGGCTGGCCCAACCGCCGTCCGGTTTCGGTACCTTCCTGGGCCGCAACGACGACGACACGCTGGACGTGTTCACCGGAGGCCGCAAGCTCCGGGTCGCGGCGAGCCCCTCGGTTGACCTGGACGCGCTCAAGCTCGGCCAGGAACTGATGCTGAACGAGGCGCTGAACGTGGTCGAGGCCTGCGACTTCGAGGTCGTCGGCGACGTGGTGATGCTGAAGGAGTTGCTGGCCGACGGCGAGCGTGCGCTGGTGATCGCGCAGGCGGACGAGGAACGGGTGGTGCGGCTCGCGTCGCCGCTGCTCGACATCCCCCTGCGAGCCGGTGACTCGCTGCTGCTGGAGGCGCGGTCCGGATACGTCTACGAGAAGATCCCGAAGTCCGAGGTCGAGGAGCTGATCCTCGAAGAGGTCCCGGACATCGACTACACCCAGATCGGTGGCCTGACCGGCCAGATCGAGCAGATCCGGGACGCGGTCGAGCTGCCGTACCTGCACAAGGACCTGTTCCTCGAGCACGAGCTCAAGCCGCCGAAGGGCGTGCTGCTGTACGGTCCGCCGGGTTGTGGCAAGACGCTGATCGCCAAGGCGGTGGCGAACTCGCTGGCGAAGAAGGTGGCCGAGAAGACCGGGGTGGAGGGGCAGAAGTCGTTCTTCCTCAACATCAAGGGTCCGGAGCTGCTGAACAAGTACGTCGGCGAGACCGAGCGGCACATCCGGCTGGTCTTCCAGCGGGCCCGTGAGAAGGCCTCCGAAGGCATGCCGGTGATCGTGTTCTTCGACGAGATGGACTCGCTGTTCCGCACCCGCGGCAGCGGTGTCTCCTCCGACGTGGAGAACACCATCGTCCCGCAGTTGCTGAGCGAGATCGACGGCGTCGAGGGCCTCGAGAACGTGCTGGTCATCGGCGCCTCGAACCGTGAGGACATGATCGACCCGGCGATCCTGCGGCCGGGCCGGCTGGACGTGAAGATCAAGATCGAGCGCCCGGACGCCGAGGCGGCCCGGGACATCTTCTCGAAGTACCTGACCACCACCCTGCCGCTGCACACCGACGACCTGAGCGAGTTCGGTGGCGACAAGGGCGAGTGCGTGAACGGGATGATCCAGCGCGTCGTGGAGCGGATGTACACCGAGGCCGACGAGAACCGGTTCCTCGAGGTCACCTACGCCAACGGCGACAAGGAGGTCCTGTACTTCAAGGACTTCAACTCGGGCGCGATGATCCAGAACATCGTCGATCGGGCCAAGAAGATGGCGATCAAGGCCTTCCTGGACGACGACCAGAAGGGCCTTCGGGTGCAGCACCTGCTGCAGGCGTGCGTGGACGAGTTCAAGGAGAACGAGGACCTCCCGAACACCACGAACCCCGACGACTGGGCCCGCATCTCCGGCAAGAAGGGCGAGCGGATCGTCTACATCCGTACGCTCATCTCCGGCAAGCAAGGCACCGAGCCCGGCCGCTCCATCGACACGGCCACCAACACGGGCCAGTACCTGTAACACGTCGTACCAACTGCCCCTGGACATCCACTGTCCAGGGGCAGTTGCCGTTGTGGCAGGAACGTGCAACCACCCGCCACACCACGCCCTCCCCACCCAGGATCGAGCCTCGACCTTGTCTTGGTGGAGGAGTTGGTGATGAAGAGAGCCGGTACGACGGTCGCCACAGCCGGACTGCTCGCGTCCGCACTGGTCGGCGGCGCGGTCTGGGCAGGCGTCCTACCGACCACCTCGGCGGCGAGCGGGGAGATCACCCCCGCAGCCGGCGCGGTCCGGGCGAGCACAAGCGACGACAACCTGCCCGGCAACGCGGTGGACGACGACCTGGAGACGCGATGGTCCGGGAACGGCGACGGAGCCTGGCTGGAGTTGGACCTCGGCGCGCCGACGACCGTGGCGGCGATTGCGACGTACAGCAGAGATCCGTACTTCAAGGTCGATGGGAATGGTGTGCAGTTCCGGGCGCCGGTCAACGGGGTGACCACGAGCGGGTCGAGCTACCCGCGGGCGGAGCTGCGGGAGATGACCGACAACGGGACCAAGAACGCAGCCTGGTCGTCCACGTCGGGCACCCACACGCTGACCGTGAAGGAAGCGTTCGTGAAGCTGCCGGCGGGGAAGCCGCATGTGGTCGGTGCGCAGATCCACGGTGGGGACGACGCCGTGACTGTGTTCCGGCTGGAGGGCACGAAGCTCTACATCACCAACGGCGACGACTCGAACTACGGCGAGGTGCACATCTTCGACCTGTCGGTGCAGCACAGCTGACCGCCGGAATCGGGTGCCGCGGAGGGGTGTACCGGGGTTTTCCCTGATCCCTCAGCGGCATCCGTCGGCGGTACCTTTTCGGTATGGGGACGGACGAGGTGCGCAAGGACCTGCGGGCGGCTGCGGCCGCGCGGCAGGAGCTGGGGCCGGAGTACGAGGACGCGATCATCGAGAACTTCCTCGAGAAGCTCGACGCGCGCGAGGCCGCGCGGCACGGTCAGGACCGCGAGTTCCGGCAACGCGAGCAGGTCCTGGAGGCGGTCGGCCTCAAGCGCCGCGAGACCGATCCCGGCGGCCTGGCGCTCGCGATCATCTCCGTCATCGCCGCCATCCCGGTCACCGCGATCGCCGCCGAGCTCACCGGCCTGCCGGGCATGATCGTCAGCTGGGCCGGCCTGGTCGGCATCAACCTCGCCCGCAACACCCGCCGCAACCCCAGCTGACTCAGACGAGCGTCCGCACGTACGGGCCCAGCAGCGCTGTCGTGTCCGGCACGAAGGGCCACTCGTCCAACCGCCGTACGAGCTCCTCAGGGGCCATCCAGGCGCCCCAGGAGACCTCCTCCGGCTGATGGGTGACCGGGCCGTCCCAGACGCACGTGTAGAGGTACGCGTGGTAGTTGGTGGACTCGTCGGCGTAGTCGCCCTCCGGCAGCTTCACCAACCCGGCGCCGGTGATCCCCAGCTCCTCGGCCAGCTCCCGTACGACGGCGTCGTACGGGTCCTCGCCGGCGGCTATGACACCACCCGCGGCGAAGTCGTAACACGCCGGGAAGACGTCCTTGGTCGGCGTCCGGCGGTGCACGTAGATCTCACCGGCCGGATTCCGGACGAGTACGCCGGTCGCGGCGTGGCGCAGATTGTCCCGGCGCATCACCGACCGCGGCGCCGACCCCTTGACACGGTTGTCTTCCCCCAGGATCGCCACGATTTCGTCCACGCGGGCAGTTTCACACGTAACCCTGTGGACACGGCAACCGCGTTAGGGGCCGGTACCGCGTAGGCTCGTTCGCATGAGTGTTCGGCGGATCATGGGGACCGAGACCGAGTTCGGAATCTCGGTCCCAGGCCAGCCCGGGGCGAACCCGATGCTGACCTCGAGCCAGGTGGTGAACGGTTACGCCCAGACGCAGCCGCTTGCGCGCAAGACCAGGTGGGACTTCGACGAGGAGCACCCGCTGCGGGACGCGCGCGGCTTCGACCTGAGCCGGGAGGTGGCCGACTCGAGCCAGCTCACCGACGAGGAGACCGGCCTGGCGAACGTGATCCTGACCAACGGCGCGCGGCTGTACGTCGACCACGCCCACCCGGAGTACTCGGCGCCCGAGACGACCAACCCGCGGGACGTGGTGGTCTGGGACAAGGCCGGCGAGCTGGTGATCATGGAAGGCGCCCGGCAGGCGCGGCAGATCCCCGGCGCGCCGCCGCTGAACCTCTACAAGAACAACACCGACAACAAGGGCGCGTCGTACGGCTCGCACGAGAACTACCTGATGCGCCGCTCGACCCCGTTCGCGTCGATCGTCCGGCACCTCACCCCGTTCTTCGTGAGCCGTCAGGTAGTCACCGGCGCGGGCCGGGTCGGGATCGGCCAGGACGGCACCGCGCACGGCTTCCAGATCAGCCAGCGGGCCGACTACTTCGAGGTCGAGGTCGGCCTGGAGACGACCCTGAAGCGGCCGATCATCAACACCCGCGACGAGCCGCACGCGAACCCGGACCGCTACCGCCGCCTGCACGTCATCATCGGAGACGCGAACCTCTCCGAGATCTCGACGTACCTGAAGGTGGGCACCACCAGCCTGGTGCTGTCGATGATCGAGGACGGCTGGCTGACCGACGACCTGAGCGTGGACCGCCCGGTCACCGCGCTGCACGAGATCAGCCACGACCCGAGCTGCGCCCACCTGATGACGCTGAAGGACGGTCGCAAGCTGACCGCCGTGCAGCTCCAGACGGAGTACCTGGAGCAGGCCCGCAAGTACGTCGAGGACAAGTACGGCGACGACGCGGACCGGCAGACCAAGGACGTGCTGCACCGCTGGGAGCAGGTGCTGGACCAGCTCGCCACCGACCCGATGAAGCTGGCCGACCAGCTGGACTGGGTGGCCAAGCTGAAGCTGCTGCAGTCCTACCGCGACCGCGACGGCCTGGAGTGGGACGACCCGAAGCTGCACCTCATCGACCTGCAGTACGCCGACCTGCGCCCGGACAAGGGGCTTTACTACAAGTTGATCAAGGCCGGCCGGATGCAGCGGCTGGTGACCGACGAGGAGATCCGGATGGCGGTCTCGCACCCGCCGACGGACACCCGCGCCTACTTCCGCGGCCGCTGCATGCAGCAGTACGCGCCGCAGGTCGCGGCCGCCTCCTGGGACTCGGTGATCTTCGACCTGCCGGGCAAGGAGTCGCTGCAGCGGATTCCGACGTTGGATCCGTTGCGGGGCACGAAAGCGCATGTCGGAGCACTTTTGGACCAGTGCGACACCGCGAGTGACCTGGTTCGCACCATTACTGGGGGTGCCGCCGGGTAGGGTCGCTATAGAAGGCCGGTTGGGCGGCCTTCCATGCGGTTCGAGGAGGTGTGTGCCATGGCGAAGGACGGCGGTCAGCAGCACAAGCAGCCGAAGCGTTCGTCGACCGAGGAAGAGGTCGAGCAGGTCGAGGCGTCGGAGGACGTCCAGGAGCGCAAGGAGCGGCTCGACGAGGACGTCGACTCGATCCTTGACGAGATCGACGAGGTGCTCGAGGAGAACGCCGAGGAGTTCGTCCGCGGGTTCGTGCAAAAGGGTGGGGAGTGAACCGCTCGATGACATTCGATGCCTCCGGCCGGTTGCCGGAAGCCTTCCTGACCCCAGGCGGCTCGTCGTTCATGGACTTCCTGGCCGGGCACGCGCCCGACCTGTTGCCGGGACGGCGCAGCCTGGGGTCGGCCGACTTCTCCGCCGACGTCCCGCACGGTACGACGATCGTCGCGGCCACCTTCCCCGGTGGCGTCGTGATGGCCGGCGACCGGCGGGCCACGATGGGCAACATCATCGCCCAGCGTGACATCGAGAAGGTGTTCCCGGCCGACGAGTACTCCGCGGTGGCGTTCGCGGGCTCGGCCGGGTTCGGGCTGGAGATGGTGCGGCTGTTCCAGGTGGAGCTCGAGCACTACGAGAAGCTCGAAGGCACCACGCTCAGCCTGGACGGCAAGGCCAACCGGCTGAGCGCGCTGATCCGGGGCAACCTGGCGATGGCGATGCAGGGCCTGGCCGTGGTGCCGCTGTTCGCGGGCTACGACGAGGACATCAAGGGCGGCCGGATCTTCTCCTACGACCCCACCGGCGGTCGGTACGAGGAGACCCACTTCCACAGTGTCGGCTCGGGTTCGCTGTTCGCCCGGGGCGCGCTGAAGAAGCTCTACCGCGAGGACCTGTCCGCGAACGACTGCGCCACGGTGGCGATCCAGTCGCTGATCGACGCCGCCGACGACGACTCGGCGACCGGCGGTCCGGACATGCTGCGGCGGATCTTCCCGGTGGTCGGTGTGGTCACCTCGGACGGCTACCAGCGGCTGCCCGAGGACGAGGTGGCCGACATCGTCGACCGCGCCTGGGCCGAGCGGCACAACCGTCCCGACGGCCCGGCTTCCGGCTCCTTGACCTGACCCATCGACTGATAGAGGACGACACCTTCGATGAGCGTTCCGTTCTACGTCTCGCCCGAACAGCTGATGCGGGACCGGGCCGACTTCGCCCGGAAGGGCATCGCCAAGGGCCGCAGCGCGATCGCGCTGCAGTACGCCGACGGCATCCTGTTCGTCGCGGAGAACCGGTCGCCGGCGTTGCACAAGGTGGCCGAGATCTACGACCGGATGGCGTTTGCCGCGGTGGGCCGGTACAACGAGTTCGAGAACCTGCGGATCGCCGGCGTCCGGCTGGCCGACATGCGCGGGTACTCCTACGACCGGCGCGACGTCACCGGCCGGGCGCTCGCCAACGCCTACGCGCAGACGCTGGGCGCGATCTTCTCCTCCGGCGGTGAGAAGCCGCTCGAGGTGGAGATCCTGGTCGCCGAGATCGGCGCCAGCGGCGCCGAGGACCAGATCTACCGGCTCACCTACGACGGCTCGATCGCGGACGTCCGCGGGTACGCCGTGATGGGCGGGCCGGCCGAGCAGGTCGCGGACTACGTCGGCGAGCACTACCAGGAGGGCATCTCGCTGGCGGGTGCGCTCCGGCTCGCGGTGGACGCGCTCGGGCACGACAGCAACGAGGTCCGGGAGCTGACCCCGGACCAGATCGAGGTCGCGGTGCTGGACCGGACCCGGAGCCAGGCGCGCAAGTTCAAGCGCATCTCGGAGGAGACGCTCGCGCGCATCCTGTCCGAGTCCCGCCCGGACACCACCCCGACCGAACCCCCGGCCGACACCGCCGAGGCCACCCCGTCCGACGACAGCCCGGTAGCCCCACCGGAGGACGACGCCCCTGTCGCCCCACCGGAAGACCCGGACGACAACCGCCCCCTGTGACGGACGCACCAGCCGATCGGCACCCGGCCGCCGCGGACGACAACTCCGCGGCGGCCGGCTCCGTCAATCACGCGCGGGTCGGGGATCCCGAGGATTGGGTGTTGGTGGGGGAGCAGCCCGGGTTCAACGGGTTCTTGACGGTCAATCAGCGGCGGTATCGGTTGCCGGATGGGCGGGAGGTGGATTGGGATGTGTTCGGGCCCAAGACTGCTTCGGGGATCACGTCCGGGATCACGGTGCTGCCGTTGACGCCGGAGGGGAAGGTCGTGACGATCCGGATCTTTCGGCCGGGGCCGGATCAGGTGGTCACCAATCTGCCCGGTGGGCTGGTCGAGCCCGGTGAGGACCCGGCGCTGGCCGGCGTCCGTGAGCTCGAGGAGGAGACCGGCTACACCTGCGAGTCGTTCGAGCTCGTCAGCTGGAACTGGTCGGCGGCCTCCTCGGTCTACCGCAAGTACGTCGGCATCGCGCGCGGCTGCCGTCCGGACGGCAATCAGGCGCTGGACGAGTTCGAGGACTGCGTCCCGGTCGAGCTCACCGTGACCGAGTTCCGCGCCGAGCTACGCACCTCCGGCGCCATGACCGGCATCGACGCCGCCTACCTCGCCCTAGACCACGCCGGCCTGCTCTGACTGAAACTGGTCAGGCCAGGCGCTTGACGAGCAGGTCTGCGCACTGAGTGGATAGGAGGTGCACACCCCTTCCGCCCGAGGAGTTGCTCATGCGCCGGTTCGTCCTCCCCGCACTCCTGCTGCTCGCCGCCCAGACCCTGTCCGTTCCGGCTGCCTCGGCCGACGTCACGAGAGAGGCGGCGCCGGTGTCGCCTGAGCCTCAGCAGACCACCAGCCGCCCCGACGGCTTCACCCTCGGCCGGACAGTCGGCCTGGTGCACGGTCCGACCACGGATCCGGACGCCGAGCGCGTCGTCCGCGAGACCCTCGAGCGCGCCGGCGTCCAGACAGTCCGGAATGAGCCGGCTGCGGTGACCATCTGGCTCGGCGGGAACGACCCGGCGCTGCGGCAGTTGGACGTGGAGCCCGCCAAGGGATTGCCGGCCGAGGGGTATGTGCTCGCCGCCGGCCAGAAGACCGTCGTACTCGACGGCGTCGACACCGACGGGACGTACTACGCGGCCCGGACGTTCGCACAGCTTGTCCAGGGCAACCAGATCGCCGGCGTCGAGATCCGCGACTGGCCGACGATGCGCTACCGGGGCTCGATCGAGGGCTTCTACGGTACGCCGTGGTCTCACTCCGACCGGCTCGACCACGTCGACTACCTTGGCGCGCACCGGATGAACACCTACGAGTACGCGCCGAAGGACGACCCGTACCATCGCGAGCAGTGGCGCGACCCGTACCCGGGCGACAAGCTGGCCGAGCTCGGCGAACTGATCGAGCGGGCCCGGAGCAACAAGGTCGACTTCACCTTCGCGCTGTCGCCCGGGTTGTCGATCTGCTACACCTCCGACAGCGACTACCAGGCGCTGATCGCGAAGTTCGAGGCGCTCTACGCACTCGGTGCGCGGGCGTTCAACGTGCCGCTCGACGACATCGACTACAACACCTGGCACTGCCCGGCGGACCGGGAGAAATACGGCACCGGCGGCGGTGCGGCCGGCCAGGCGCAGAGCGAGCTGCTGAACCGGATCCAGCGCGAGTGGGTCGCCGCCAAGCCGGACCTGGCGCCGCTGCAGATGGTCCCGACCGAGTACTACAACGTGTCGGAAACGCCGTACAAGAAGGGCGCTGCGGGAGCGGCTGGACAGCGCGGTGGTCGTGCACTGGACCGGGATCGGCGTCATCCCGCGCACGATCACGACCGCACAAGCGGCCCAGGCGAAGGCGGTGTTCGGGCACGACATCCTGATCTGGGACAACTACCCGGTCAACGACTACCTGGCCGGCCGGATCCCGCTGGCCGACTACAGCGGCCGCGAACCCGGTATCGCGCAGCACGTCGCCGGCGCGATCTCGAACCCGATGAACCAGGCCGCGGTCAGCAAGCTCGCGCTGTACTCGTTCGCCGAGCTCGGGTGGAACCCGGCCAAGTACGACGAACAGGCCTCCTGGCACCGGGCGATCGCCGAGCGCGCCGGGGGAGACCGCATGACGATCGCGGCGCTCGACGTCTTCGCCGACCTGAACACGTACGACTCGACGCTGCATCCGGAGAAGGCGCCGGTGCTGGCCGCCCGGACCGCGGCGTTCTGGAAGACCTGGGCAGCTGGCGACCAGGAGGAGGCGATCGCGGCGCTCGAGCCCTACTTCAACGCGATCGAGAAGGCACCCGCGCAGCTCAGGGCGGGAGTGGAGGATCCGGCCTTCGCCGACGAGGCGAAGGCGTGGCTCGATGCGACGGTGTTGTGGGGTCAGGCGCTCCGGCGGTCGCTGCGACTGCTCGACGAGGTGGCCGATGGCAACGGTGCGGCCGCCTGGGCGAGCCGGCAGCGCATCGACGCACTGGTTGCCCAGGCCAAGGACATCCGGGACGTCCGGCTGCCGCATTCCAACACCTACCCGCGCATCGGTGAGGGTGTCGCCGACGCGTTCCTCGCCGAGGCCGGCCGGGTGCACGACCAGTGGATGGGCATCGAGCCCGGACGTACGGCGTCCAGCTCGCAGGGCACGTACGCCGAGAACGTCCCCGATCGAATGGTCGACGGCGACGAGTCGACGTACTTCTGGAGCAACGGCGCTCCCGTCGCCGGGGATGAGATCCGCGTCGACCTCGGCACGGCCCGGGCGATCGGCGACGTCGCCGTACTGATGGGGAAGTCGGGCAGCCCGAACGACTACATCCACTCCGGCGTGCTGGAGTACTCGACCGACGGCTCCAGCTGGACTGAGCTCACCCGGGCGACCACGGCCGAGGTGCGCTTCACCGCCGCCGTGACCGCCCGCTACGTCCGCTATCGTGCGATTGTCGACAATCCTTCGTTCTGGCTGGTGGTCCGGGAGTTCGCCGTCCAGGTCACCGACGGCTCCGAGTTGGTGCTCACGGCAACAGGTACGCCGGCGCCCGCCGAAGGGTCGTCGTTGTCCGATGCGGTCGACGGCAACGTCGGTACGGCGTACGTCGCGGGCAGCGCACCAACCGCGTCGGACGCGCTGACCGTCGAACTGTCGTCGCCAACGTCAGCCGACCGGATCACGGTGCTGCAAGCTGAGGGCTCGGCTGCGGCAGGGCGAGTCGAGGTCCGGACGAGCGCCGGCTGGCAGGACGTTGGACCGGTGAAGCAGCCCTACAGCCCGGTGCAGCTGCCGGCTACCACGATCGAGGGGATCCGGATCGCGTGGGCGGCCGGCGCCGTACAGCCGCGGGTGCACGAGGTGATTGTGCACCGGGCCGGGAATTAGGTTGCCCGCGATCGCACCGGGCCAGAGGATGGCCCGGTGCTGATCGACCACTGGCCGCTGCGCCGCCTCCGGCTGACCACCGAGCGCCTCGTCCTCCGCCAGCCCGATGAGGAAGAGCTCGCCGACCTGGCCGACGTCGCGGCCAGCGGGGTGCACAAGCCAGGGGAGCGGCCGTTCCTGACCCCTTGGACGGATGCGCCGCCCGCCGAGCGAGCCCGGGGCGTGATGCAGGGGTACTGGGGCTCGCTGTCCTCGTGGAGTGCGCAGGACTGGGCGCTGCAGCTCGGTGTGTTCAGGGAGGGAACGCCGATCGGGATGGTCGCGCTGCGGGCCCAGGACTTCGCCATTCTCCGGGAGGTGAAGACGTGGTCCTGGCTCGGTCTGCCGCACCATGCCCAAGGCTTCGGCACCGAGGCGCGCCGTGCGCTGCTGCATCTCGCGTTCGAGGGGCTGGACGCGGTCGCGGCGCTGACAGAGGTGTTCCAGGACAACGCAGGCTCGCAGGGCGTGTCCCGGAAGCTGGGGTACCAGCCGGACGGGATCTCGCGGGACGTGCTGGACGGCCGGCCAGTGATTTCGGACCGGCTCCGGCTCACCCGGGAGAACTGGCAGCCTGCCGGCCGGGTCGAGGTCAGCGGGCTGGCGGAGTGCCGGTCCTGGTTCATCGCGTAGGCTGAACGGCGGACCGCGACTGGCGTTGAGGTGGAGAACCACCGGGGAACGGTCCGCCGGAGAACCGGCTGAGCCGCGCGCCTGGGCACCCGACCTGATGTCGACGCCCGAAGGAGCGCGCCGTATGACCAACCTGATGATCGGCACCGACCTGGCCGCCGAGATGGTGGCGAAGGCCGCCGACCGTGCCCGGGTCCTGCAGGAGCAGACCGGAGTCCAGCCGACCCTCGCGACTGTGCTGGTGGGCGACGACCCCGCGTCGGCGACGTACGTCCGGATGAAGCAGAACCGGTGTAAGAAGGCCGGCATCGGGTCGCGCAGCGTCGTCCTGCCCGCCGAGACCACGACCGAGTCGCTTGTCGCCGAGCTGCAGAAGCTGTCCGGCGACCCGGAGGTGCACGGGATCCTGCTGCAGCACCCGGTGCCGGGGCACATCGACGAGCGGGCCGCGTTCGAGGCGATCGACCCGGCCAAGGATGTCGACGGGGTGACCATGCACGCGTTTGCCGCGATGGCGTTCGGCGAGCCCGGGTTCCGGTCCTGCACGCCGGGCGGCATCCTGCGGCTGCTCGAGGCGTACGACGTACCGCTCGCCGGAGCGCACGCGGTCGTCATCGGCCGCAGCCCGATCCTCGGCAAGCCGGCCGGGATGTTGCTGCTGGCATCCAACGCCACCGTCACCTACACCCACTCGCGGACCACGAACCTCCCGGAGATCGTCCGGACCGCCGACATCGTGGTGGCGGCGGTCGGCAAGCCGAACTTCGTCCGCGGTGACTGGCTGAAGCCCGGCGCGGTGGTGGTCGACGCCGGCTACAACGAGGGCAACGTCGGCGACGTCCACTTCGACGAGGCAGCCGCCGTGGCGAGCCTGGTGACCCCGGTACCCGGCGGCGTCGGCCCGATGACGATCGCCCTCCTCCTCGAACAAACCGTCGACGCAGCCGAACGCCTGTAACCCGACCTGATCGCCCGAGGGAGATGCTTCCGGGAAGGACACTGCCTCCGGCCGCGGCTGTTCGTCCGGCCGCCTTCGGCGACGCGCCGAGCCGAGTTGAGGTCGTCGGCGACGGACGAGGTGATCGGCTACGGGCAACCTGGAGCGGCAATCGGATGCCGACGCTGGGGAGCATTGCCCACCCGAATCGCCCAGGAATCCTCCCCATCCCGGCCACGCCGCCGCACGACCGGAGGTTGGTTCGCCGAGTTGTGGAATTCGGTTGCAGATCCGCCCGCCAGACAGCCGAAATCGACGACTCGGCGACATCGCCGACACCAGCGCGTTCCGGTGGCTCGCCGATTTTCCCCTGGGTCACCAGCTCGCGCACGGCGGCGGTCCCTGCCGATGACCAGCCGCGAAGGCGGTGTCCGGCCCACTTGGCCACCTTCGGCGGCGCGCCAAGCCGCGGTTCGGCTGAAGGTGGTCGGCTCGGGAAGGTGTTCTGGACACTCGCAGGGACCGGCCTATGGGCTCCGCGCCGAACCTGGGCACCACCAACCGGCAGTGGGCATTCCGGGGGATATCCCCTGACGCGCTGCCTTCTCCCCTCGTATGAGAGGGGAGAAGGCAGCATCCGAGGGGAGATCCCCTCGAACGTGGCGGGGGGCTAGGGCACGACTCGGGTTCGGGTGACTGTTGTGTGTCGCGACGTTCCCGCATGCGCCGGTCGGAGTTGGTCCCGCGCTGGAGGTGATCGGCGACGGGAAGGTGTTCCGGGATGCACGCGTCCATCGGCCGTGGCTGTTGTTCTGGCCGCATTCGGCGGCGGGCGGAGTCGAGTTGTGGCCGGAGGTGATTGGCGCTGGGGGGCGCGTGGCGCCGCGGGAGGCGGTGTCCTTGCGAGCACGCAATCCGAGACGCGTGTCCGCGCTTTGGCGGGACTGTCCTAGGGTTGGGCCTAGACGACCAAGGAGGCGGGCACGTGGCGGTACGGGCGATCCGGGGTGCCACCCAGCTGGAGGTGGACGAGCGCGAGCACCTGCTCGAGCGGTCCGCCGAGCTGGTGAAGGCGGTCCTGGAGGCGAATGATCTGGGCCACGAGGACCTGATCAGCATCCTGTTCACCGTCACGCCGGACCTGCGGTCGGAGTTTCCGGCGGTGGCGGGCCGTCAGATCGGGCTGACCGACGTACCGCTGATGTGCATGCAGGAGATCGACGTGCCGCACGCGCTGCCGCGGGTGGTGCGGATGATGGTGCACGCGGAGACGCCGCGGTCGCGGGAGAAGATTCAGCACGTCTACCTGCACGGCGCCGTTGCGCTCCGTCCAGACCTGACTGGCGCCCAGTGAGGGCCTCGTGACCGAGCTGCGCGGGCCGGTCCGGATCGTCGGCGCCGGACTCATCGGCACGTCGATCGGACTCGCGCTGGGCCGGCTGGGCGTGGTCGTGGAGCTGGTCGATGCGGACCCCGATAACGCGCTGATGGCCGAGCGGATCGGTGCCGGCTCCCGCCTGGTCGAGATCGAGCCGCAGCTCGTGGTGGTCGCCGTACCGCCGGATCACATCGGCCGCGTGGTCGCCGAGCAGCTCGAGCAGACCGACGCGATCGTCACCGACGCGGCGAGCGTGAAGTCCAAGCCGCTTGCCGATGCGCGCCGGCTGACTTCCGACCTCAGCCGGTACGTCGGCAGTCACCCGATGGCAGGGTCCGAGCGCAATGGGCCGCTCGCCGCCCGCGCGGACCTGTTCGACGGCGCGACCTGGGCCATCACCCCGCACGAGACCAGCGCGCCGGAGGCCATCGAGCTGGTACGGCGACTCGCCGAGGCGTCCGGTGCACGGACAGTGGAGCTGTCGGTCGAGGACCACGACCTCGCAGTTGCCCGGGTGTCGCACCTGCCGCACCTGATGTCGGCCCTCGCCGCCGGGACGCTCGCGGACGCGCCGGACTCGCACCTGCAGCTGTCCGGGCAGGGCGTCCGGGACGTGACCCGGATCGCGGCCGGCGACCCGAAGCTGTGGACCCAGATCGTGTCCGCCAACTCGTCCGCCCTGACCGGCCTGCTGGAGCAGATCCGCGGCGAGCTCGACCGGGTCCTGGTTGCCTTGGGCAAGGAAGAGGCCGGTGAGGAGCTGACCTCGATCCTCGGCCTGGGCGTCTCCGGCGCGGTCCGGGTGCCGGGCAAGCACGGCGCCCCGCACATCGACCTGGTCTCCGTGCTCGTCACCATTCCCGACCGGCCGGGGCAGCTGGCCCGGCTGTTCGCGGACGCCGCCGAGTCCGGGGCCAACGTCGAGGACCTGCGTATCGACCACAGCCCGGGCCGCCCGGTCGGTGAGGTCGAGCTGGCCGTCAAACCCGGGTCCGTCGACCAGTTGGTCGCCGTACTGACCGAGCGTGGCTGGGTGGTACACCGGTAGGCACGGCCTTGCGTCGGGGCTTGCGTCCGGGCTTGCGTCCTGGATTGTCCCCGGGCGCGGGTAATCTCTGGGCCATGATCATCGCTGTGGACGGCCCGAGCGGGTCCGGCAAGTCGAGCACCGCCCGAGGTGTCGCCACCAGACTGGGGCTGCGGTACCTCGACACCGGTGCGACGTACCGCGCGGTGACGTGGTCGGCGCTCGAGCACGACCTCGATCTGGACGACACGGCCGTCGTGGCTGAGCGGGCGCGTCAGCTCCGGCTGGAGGTCAGCACCGATCCCGGCAAGCAGTATGTGATCGCCGACGACATCGACGTGACGGGCGCGATCCGGGAGCCGCGGATCAGCGAGAGCGTCAGCAAGATCGCCACGAACCTGGACGTCCGCAAGGAGCTGATCCGGCGCCAGCGGGCCATCATCGACGACGCTCAGCCGACCGGCGGGATCGTGGTCGAGGGCCGCGACATCGCCACCGTGGTCGCCCCGGATTCGGAGCTGAAGGTGCACCTGACCGCCGACCAGGACGCCCGGATGGAGCGCCGCGGCGCCGAGCTGGCGGCCGGCGCGGTCACCGCCGAGCAACTGCGGGACCAGATCGTCCGCCGCGACGCCGACGACGCCACCGTCTCGCAGTTCCTGGTGGCCTCGGACGGCGCGGTCACCATCGACTCGACCCATCTGTCCCTGGAGGAGGTCATCGACGTGATCAGCAGACTCGCGAAGGAGGCCGAGGCCGCCCCTCGCGACAGGGAGTCATGACAGCTGAATTGACCGGGCACCTGGAGCTGCCCCGGACCGATGACCTGCCCCGGCTGCCGTATCGGCTCGCGCTGCCGGCTCGCAGGTTCGCCAAACCGTATTTCCAGCGCAAGTACCGGCTGACTGTCCATCACGAGGACTTGTTCCCGCGGACCGGTTCGGTGCTGATGTCCCCGAACCACTTGAGCCTGCTCGACGGACCGCTGCTGGGCGCGATCGCGCCCCGGATGCTGCACCAACTCGGCAAGATCGAGGCGTTCGGCGGGCTCCAGGGGCGCTTCCTGCGGCGGATCGGCCAGATCCCGGTCGACCGGTCGGCGTACGACGTCCGCGCGATCCGGCAGTCCATCCAGGTGCTGCGCGACGGGCGGGTGCTGAACATCTACCCGGAGGGCACCCGCGGCGCCGGTGACTTCGGCCGGATCCGGACCGGCGTGGCGTACCTGGCGATGGTGACCGGCGCGCCGATCCTGCCGGTGGCGCTGCTCGGGACCAGGCTGCCGCACGGCTCCGTGGAGGCCTTTCCACCGGCCGGAAGCCGGATCGACGTGGTCTATGGCGAGCCCTTCACGATCGACCGCGTACCCTTTCCGAGGAGGCATTCCGACGTACGGGCGGTTGCCGACCAGATCGGCGACGTGCTGCGGGCTCATGTCAGGGCGGCCGTCGAAGCCACCGGCCACCCGCTCCCGGGCGCGCCAGACGTGAAGGATCCTGATGAGTGACCTGCCCACCGGCTACGACTTTGCCGAGCCCACCCACGAGCGTGAGGACACCGGCCCGCTGCCCGTGCTCGCGATCGTCGGCCGGCCGAACGTGGGCAAGTCCACGCTGGTGAACCGCATCATCGGTCGCCGCGAGGCGGTCGTCGAGGACACCCCGGGCGTCACCCGGGACCGGGTCTCGTACGACGCCAACTGGGCCGGCCGCGGCTTCACGGTCGTCGACACCGGCGGCTGGGACCCGGACGCGGTCGGGATGGCCGCGCTGGTCGCCGCCCAGGCCGAGGTCGCCATCAACGCCGCCGACGCGGTGCTGTTCGTGGTGGACGCCACGGTCGGCATCACCGACGCCGACGAGGCGGTCGTCCGGGTACTGCGGAAGTCCGGCAAGCCGGTCGTACTCGCCGCGAACAAGGTCGACGACCAGCGGGTCGAGTCCGAGGCGATGAACCTGTGGAGCCTCGGCATCGGCGAGCCGTTCCCGGTGTCGGCGATGCACGGCCGAGGCACCGGCGACATGCTGGACGCCGTACTCGCCGCACTGCCGGAGGCGCCGCCGGAGCGGGACGCCGAGGCCGGCGGGCCGCGCCGGATCGCGATCGTCGGCAAGCCGAACGTGGGCAAGTCCTCGCTGTTGAACAAGGTCGCCAAGGAGGACCGCGTCGTCGTCAGCGACGTCGCCGGTACGACGGTCGACCCGGTGGACGAGCTGATCACGCTCGGCGGCCAGGAGTGGCGGTTCATCGACACGGCCGGCATCCGGCGGAAGGTGAAGAACGCCAGCGGCCACGAGTACTACGCCTCGCTGCGAACCAATGCGGCGATTGAGCGCGCCGAGGTGGTCGTCGTGGTCATCGACGCCTCCGAGGTGATGTCCGAGCAGGACATCCGGATCATGAACGCGGTCGAGGAGGCCGGCAAGGCGCTGGTGATCGCGTACAACAAGTGGGACCTGGTCGACGAGGACCGGCGCTACTACCTGGAGCGCGAGATCGACCGTGACCTGGTGCAGTTCCGCTGGGCGCCGCGGGTGAACATCAGCGCGCTCACCGGCCGCCACATGGAGAAGCTGGTGCCCGCTATCGAGGCGGCGCTGGAGGGCTGGCAGACCCGCGTCCCGACCGGCCAGCTGAACGCCTTCCTCGGCCGCCTGGTCGCCGCCCACCCGCACCCGGTCCGGTCCGGCAAGCAGCCGAAGATCCTCTTCGGCACCCAGGCCACCACGATGCCGCCCACCTTCGCCATCTTCACCTCCGGCGCCATCGAACCCTCCTACCAACGCTTCATCGAACGCCGCCTCCGCGAAGACTTCGGCTTCGTCGGCAGCCCCGTCCACGTCCAGATCCGAGCCCGCCAAAAGAACAAGAAGCGCTGACCGGGGTCCTGGTCAGAGCACCCCGGTGGATGGGGTAAGGTTTACCCCGGTTCGCCTCCCGGGGCGAGTCTGCGGGCTGTGGCCTAGTTTGGTTAGGGCGCCGGCCTGGGGGGCCGGAGATCCCGAGTTCAAATCTCGGCAGCCCGACCCGCACGAGGGGCACCGATTCTGTCGGTGCCCCTCTTTACGTTTGTCCCCATGAAGACCCTGGGGGACAGACGAACCTGGAACGACGACCAACTCCGTCAGGCGGTGGCGGACAGCCCGTCGTGGCGTGCTGTGGCGCGCGCGTTGGGATTGAAGGGAACGTCTGCCGGCGTGATCCGCACGATCAAGCGGCACGCGACTCGTCTCGAACTGGATACAACGCATTTCACCGGCCAACGTAGGTGGTCGGATGGTCAGCTGCGCGCGGTGTTGCTCGGCTCGACGTGCTGGGCAGAGGTGCTCGACGGCCTCGGTGTCATCGACAACGGCGAGAACCGGGTTCGGGTCAAGGGGCATGCCGTACGGCTCGGTCTGGACTGCACACATCTGAAGAAACCGGATGGTCCGGCACCGGCGAGAGAGGTCTTCAACGAGCCGATTCAGCCGAAGATGCTCCGAACGGCGGCGCCGACACTGGCGATGACCTGGTTCGCGTTGCGTGGGTGTGCTGTGGCGCTCCCGGTGGAGCCCCAGGAGTATGACCTGCTGGTGACGACGGCCAAGGGCATTCAACGCGTGCAGGTGAAGACGTGTGCATCACGCAATGGCAAGGGGCGGTGGATGGTCGGTGTGGGCCGGCGCCCGTACGTACTCGACAAGTCCGCAGGCAAGATGCCTTATGACCCTGGTTCGCTCGACTTGTTCTTTATCCTGCTTGGCGACGGCAGCGTTTATGTCATTCCAAGCTCGGTTCTGGCGGGTCGAGTGGGGATCGATCCCGAAAACTACGCGCCGTACCGCGTGGGTGATGCGTCCAGTCTGCTGCGGTGAGGGGCATTGGCTGCGCCGATGCCCCTCGGAGCGGTCAGTGAACGTCGGCTAGCTCGCTAGGCGACGGCTTGTCGTCGACGCGCAGGGATTCGCCTTCGATGTCGACCTTGGGGGTGAGGCGGTCCAGCCACTGGGGGAACCACCAGGCTCGGTCGCCGAGGAGGCTGAGGACGGCGGGGACGAGGGTCATGCGGACGATGAAGGCGTCGACCAGGACGCCGATCGTGAGGCCGAAGCCGATGGCTTTGATGATCGGGTCGTGCACGAAGATGAAGCCGGCGAAGACGGAGGCCATGATCAGGGCGGCCGCCGTGACCACGCGGGCGCCGTGGCCGAGGCCTTCGACGGTGGCCTCGGTGGCGTGCTTGCCGTGCACGAACTCCTCTCGGACTCGGGACACGATGAAGACCTCGTAGTCCATCGCCAGCCCGAACAGCACGCCCATCATGATGATCGGCAGGAAGCTGACCAGCGGCCCGGGGGAGTCCACGCCGAGCAGCGAAGCACCCCAGCCCTGCTGGAACACCGCGACCGTGATCCCGAACGTCGCCCCGATCGTCAGCACGAACCCGAGCGTCGCCTTCAACGGCACCAGCAACGACCGGAACGCCAGAAGCAGCAGCAGGAACGACAGTCCGATGACCACCAGCAGGTACGTCGGCAACGCGTCGGAGAGCTTGTTGGACACGTCGACCCCGACAGCGGTGTTGCCCGTCACGGAGATCGTCGTGTCACCGGTGGCGAGCGGCTGGATCGCGGACCGCAGGTTCTTGACCAGGTCCGCGGTCTGCTCGGTCGCCGGTCCGCTGGCCGGGATCACTTGCAGCAGTCGCGTCGTACCGTCGGCGCTCGCCGGACCGGTCTGCGCCGCGACGACGTCCGGCAGCCCCTGCGTCTTCGCGAGGACCTGTTGAACGACGGCCTCGGCATTGTTGCTCTTGACGACGACCACCAGCGGCCCGTTGGCGCCCGGTCCGAAGGCGGCAGCGGTGAGGTCGTATGCGACGCGCTGGTTGGTGCCGGCTGCCGCCGAGGCTCCGTCCGGCAGCGCCAGCCGCATGTCCTTCACAGGGATCGACAGCACCCCGAGCCCGATGATGCCGAGGACAACGATCGGCACCCGGAAGCGCGTGGTGAACCGGCCCCACCGGAAGCCGAACCCTTCGGCCGCCGGCGCGGTCGGTGCCTTCCGCAACTTCCGCGGCAGTACCCGCTTGCCCACGAACCCGAGCAACGCCGGCAGCAGCGTCAACGCCACCAGTACGGCGGTCAGCACCGTCGCCGCGGCCGCCAAGCCCATCGCGGTCAGGAACGGCACGCCGACCACACTCAGCCCAGCCAGTGCGATCACCACCGTCGCACCGGCGAACAGCACCGCCGATCCCGCGGTCGCGGTCGCGCGGCCGACGGATTCCTCCTCGTCCATGCCCTCGGCGAGCTGAGTCCGGTGCCGCGAGCTGATGAACAGCGCATAATCGATCCCGACTGCGAGCCCCAGCATCAGCGCCAGGATCGGCGCCGTCGACGACACATCCGCGAACGCGGTGACCAGGAACAGCCCGGCCATGCCGGCGAGTACGCCGAGCAACGCCGTGAGCAGCGTCATCCCGGCAGCCACGAGCGACCCGAACGTGACGACCAGTACGACGGCCGCGACCGCGACCCCGATCACCTCAGTGGCCCCGACCTCGGGGACGCCGCCGGCGACTTGGCCACCCGGGATCACCTGAAGATCCCCGGAGCTGAGTCCGCTGAGGGCGTCGTACGCCTGGGCGCTGTCCTTGCTCAGCTCGTCGGCCGGCTTGGCGAACTGGACGCTGATCAGGCCGGTCGTTCCGTCCGGGCTGATCGCCTTGCTGGTGAACGGGTCGACCGCGCCGATCACCTCGGGCACCTTCGCGACCTTGGCGACGGTCGCGCCGACGGCAGCCTTCACGGTCGGGTCGGCGAGGGTCTTGCCGCCGGGTGCCTTGACCACCACGGTGGCGGAGGCGCCGCTCGCCGCGGGGAGCTCGGTCTTGAGGGCGTCGAGCGCGCGCTGCGACTCGGTGCCCGGGATCGAGAAGGTGTTGGTCGTCTTGCCGCCGAGGGTCAGCGCGCCGACCCCGAGGAGAACCAGGAAGAGCGCCCAGACGGCGGCGACGAGCCGGCGGCGCTGGTACGAGAACCGGCCGAGCCGGTACAGCAGATTGGCCATCGGGAAGTGCGTCCGTTCGTGTGCAGGGAAGGGAGTCAGGCGCGCTTGAGCAGCCGTCGCAGGGCGGTGTCGCAGAGGGTGCGGAGTTCCTCGTCGGTGCGTTCGCCGGGGTGCCGGCACTCGCCGAGGAGTCCGTTGATGGCAAGCGTGGCCAGGTCGCGCTCGAGTTGGTCGTCACTGCCGGCCAGGAAGCCGGACAGCTGCATGCCGTCGGTGATCAGGCCGCTGATCTCCGGGATCTCGTCGATCACCGGGAGGATGTCCTGGACGACCTGGACCACCCCGCGGTGCTTGACGGCCAGATCGGTGAACTGCTGGATCGCGATCTCCTGTGCCACCGCCCGCGGCAGCCCGTCGACGGTCCGGATCAGCGCGGCGAGGTCGACGGCCGCGGGCTCGAGGACGGCGGCGAGCACGGCGGGCTTGCCGTGGAAGTGGTAGAGCACCGTCGCCTTCGAGCAGCCGGCCGCCGTCGCGATGTCCTGCAGCGACGTCGCGTTGTAGCCCTTGGCCTGGAACAGGTCCATCGCCTGCCGCACGATCTCGTGCCTGGTCCGCTCCCGGGCGGGGGTGGTGACTGCCATGTCAGCCAGCTTCCCTGACCGATCGGCCAGTTTTCAACCGATCGGTCAGGATTGTGGTCTGCCTCACCCACCACGACCAGACCGGGCTCGACAGCAAGCAGACTTTGCTTGCGGCGTAATGTTGTAATCGGGAGGCGGAGATGGCTGAAGAGACTGCTGGGGACGATGTACTGGACGCCTACTCCCGGGTGGTCTCGGGCGTGGCGGAGCACCTGATCCCGCGGGTGGCGAGCCTGCGGATCTCAGGCCGGCGGGGCGACTCGTCGGGGTCCGGCGTGGTGCTGACCGAGGACGGCCACCTGCTGACCAACGCCCACGTCGTCGGCGGCGCCGACCACGCGACGGCGGAGTTCGCGGACGGTACGGCGGCCCAGGCGCGGGTGGTCGGGGTCGACCGGCTGTCCGATCTCGCTGTACTGCGGTCCGACCGGGACATCCCGGATCCGCCGGAGTACGGCGACGCGGACCACCTCAAGGTCGGGAACCTGGTGGTTGCGGTCGGCAACCCGTTGGGCCTGGCCGGGAGCGTGACGGCCGGTGTGGTCAGTGCGCTCGGGCGGTCGCTGCCGGTCCGGACCGGGAACGCGTCCCGGATGATCGAGGACGTGATCCAGACCGACGCGGCGCTGAACCCGGGCAACTCCGGCGGAGCGCTTGCCGATGGCAACGGGCGGGTGGTCGGCATCAACACCGCGGTCGCCGGGATCGGCCTCGGTCTCGCGGTCCCGATGAACCAGACCACCCGGCGGATCATCTACTCGCTGCTGCATGACGGTCGGGTGCGTCGCGCGTACGTCGGACTGGTGACGACGCCGGCGCCATTGCGGCCGCAACTCGCCGAACGCTTCGAGCAGCGCACCGCGCTTCGCGTCGTCGAGGTGATCGCCGGCAGCCCCGCCGCACAGGCCGGTCTGCGGCAAGGCGATCTCGTCCTGGCGGTCGACGGCGTACAGCTGCGGGATGCGCAGTCGCTGCAGCGCCTCCTGTTCGAGGACGCGATCAACCGCCGTACCGAGATCACTGCCATCCGTAACGGTGCCCTGGTCGACGTCGTCGCGCTCCCCGCGGAGCTGACGGACCGGTAGGCCTAGGATCGGCCGGGTGGACGAACGTGTGAGGCTGGCCGGGGAGTTGTATGAGCGGGCGATCTTCAACGGGGAAGCCGGTGGGTTGACGAAGGCTCATCGGGAGCTGGATGCGGCCGAGGCCGAGCTCGTGCTGGCGCGGGGGAAGGTCCTGCACGGGCGGTTCCTGGACAACCGCGCGGCGGATCCGCGTGAGCTGAAGCTCTTCGAGCGCGCGCTGGCGCTGTACAACGCGCTGGGCGACGAGCGCGGTAAGGCCGAGGCGCTCTTCTGGATCGGCTGCTGCCATCAGGTCGTCCGCGACGACATCAAGCCGGCGGTATCGGCGTTGAACGTGTCGCGGGCGCTGGCCGAGAAGTCGGGTGACGACCTGACTCTCGCTTACGCATTGCGGCACCTCGGCATCGCCGCCCACACAGCCGGAGACCTGGACGAGGCCCGCGCGTTGTTGGAGCAGTCCACCGCGATTCGCCGTGCTCTTGGCTTCACCGCGGGCGTAGCCGCCAACCTCGTCGGCCTGATGTACGTCGCCAGGGCCCAGGGCCGCCTCGACGACGCCCACTCGCTCGCGGACGAGGCCGCCAACCTGGCTGGTGCTGTGGGTGCCACCACGGTCCTCGGCCAGGTCAGCGAAGCCCGCTGGGCTCTGAAGCTCACCAGCCCCGGGTCCGCCACTCCGGGAGGCTGGGGCGCTCGTCTCCGAGAGTGGTGTCGGCGCCGTGGCCTGGGTAGACCCAGGTTTCGTCGGGGAGCTGGTTGAAGAGCTTGGCCTCGACGTCGTTGATCAGTGAGGTGAACCGCTCGGCGTCGCCCTGGGTGTTGCCGACCCCACCCGGGAACAGCGAGTCGCCGGTGAACAGATGCGGTGGCCCGGCGGGGTCGTCGTACAGCAGGGCGATCGAGCCCGGGGTGTGGCCGACGAGGTGGATGACCCGGAGTGAGCACTGGCCGACCGGGATGGTGGCGTTCTCGTCGACGAGCTCGTCGGTCGGTACGTCGATGCCCTCGGCGTCGTACCGGCCCGCGACCGTGGTCGCGTTGGTCCGGGCCACCACCTCGGCGAGCGCCTGCCAGTGGTCCTGGTGCCGGTGCGTGGTGACGACCCGCTCGAGCCCGCCGTCGCCGATCAGCCTGAGCAGCGTCTGGGCGTCGTTGGCCGCGTCGATCAGCACCTGCTCGTCGGTACGGCGGCAACGCAGCAGGTACGCGTTGTTGTCCATCGGCCCGACCGCGACCTTGGTGATCATCAGCTCGGCCAGCTCGTGGGTCTGCACCGGCCCACCCACCTTGACGTTGCCGTGGTACTCCGCCATCTGCCCTCCCGGGATCGGTCGTTCGGTCCGATCCTTGCACTGATCGGATGGAACGGTCATGTGGCCGAGTTGCCAGAACCGGTGTCCGCGGTCGAATATACTTTCGAAGGCGGCCGGCGCGGGACGCCCGATCCGGCGCCGGAAGTTTTTGTCGGTGGGCCTGGTTAGCATGACCGGGGCATGCCAGAGATCCATCCGGGAACCCCTCGAGAACGGCTGAGAGTGAGCTTGTGTCTGACCGTCTGATCGTGCGCGGAGCGCGTGAGCACAACCTGAAGGACGTCTCGGTCGACCTGCCGCGGGACGCCATGATCGTCTTCACCGGGCTGTCCGGGTCCGGCAAGTCCAGCCTGGCGTTCGACACGATCTTCGCCGAGGGCCAACGGCGCTACGTCGAGTCCCTGTCGGCGTACGCGCGGCAGTTCCTCGGCCAGATGGACAAGCCGGACGTCGACTTCATCGAGGGCCTGTCACCGGCGGTCTCGATCGACCAGAAGTCCACCTCCCGGAACCCGCGCTCGACTGTCGGCACGATCACTGAGGTCTACGACTACCTCCGCCTGCTGTTCGCCCGGGCCGGCCGGCCGCACTGCCCGGAGTGCGGGGAGCCGATCGCGCGGCAGACTCCGCAGCAGATCGTGGACCGGGTGCTCGAGCTGGACGAGGGCACCCGGTTCCAGGTGCTCGCGCCGGTCGTCCGCGGCCGCAAGGGGGAGTACGTCGACCTGTTCCGCCAGCTCAGCGGACAGGGTTTCTCCCGGGCCCGGGTGGACGGCGAGACGATCCAGCTGACCGAGCCGCCGAAGTTGGACAAGCAGAAGAAGCACAGCATCGACGTCGTGGTCGACCGGCTCGCGGTGAAGAGCTCCGCGAAGCAGCGGCTGACCGACTCGATCGAGACCGCCCTCGGCCTGGCCGGCGGGCTGGTCGTGCTCGACTTCGTCGACCTGCCCGACAACGACCCGCACCGCGAGCGCCGGTTCTCCGAGAAGCTCGCCTGCCCGAACGACCACCCGCTGGCCATCGACGAGCTCGAACCCCGGTCGTTCTCCTTCAACTCGCCGTACGGCGCCTGCCCGGTGTGCACCGGTCTCGGCACCCGGATGGAGGTCGACCCGGAGCTGCTGGTCCCGGACCCGTCGAAGTCGCTGGAGGAGGGAGCGATCCAGCCGTGGTCAGGGGCGAACGTCACGCAGTACTTCGAGCGCCTGCTGGCGGCGCTGGCCACGGACCTGAAGATCAAGACCACCACGCCGTTCGGCGAGCTGCCGGCGAAGGCGAAGAAGTCGCTGCTCACCGGCCACGACCGGCAGGTGCACGTCTCCTACAAGAACCGGTACGGCCGCGAGCGGTCCTACTACACCACCTTCGAGGGTGTGATCCCGTACGTCGAGCGGCGGCACGCGGAGGCGTCGAGCGACACCAGCCGGGAGCGGTTCGAGGAGTACATGCGCGAGGTGCCGTGCCTGGCCTGCAACGGCGCGCGGCTGAAGCCGATCTCGCTGGCGGTCACGCTGGGCGGGAAGAACATCGCCGAGATCAGCGCGATGTCGATCGACGAGGTGCACGACTTCCTGCGCCAGATGGACCTGACCCCGCGGGAGAAACAGATCGCGGAGCGGGTGGTCAAGGAGATCGGCGAGCGGCTGCGGTTCCTGCTCGACGTCGGCCTGGACTACCTGGCGCTCAGCCGTCCGGCCGGGTCGCTGTCCGGCGGCGAGGCGCAGCGGATCCGGCTCGCGACCCAGATCGGCTCCGGGCTGGTCGGCGTTCTGTACGTGCTCGACGAGCCGTCGATCGGCCTGCACCAGCGGGACAACCGGCGGCTGATCGACACCCTGGTCCGGCTGAAGGAGCTCGGCAACACGCTGATCGTGGTCGAGCACGACGAGGACACCATCGACCACGCCGACTGGGTGGTCGACATCGGCCCCGGCGCCGGCGAGCACGGCGGCCAGGTGGTCGTCTCGGGCACCGTCGACGACCTGAAGAACCACCCGGACTCGATCACCGGTGCGTACGTCTCCGGTCGCCGCGAGATCCCGATCCCGGCAATCCGCCGGCCGCTCACCGAGGGTCGCGAGCTGACCGTGTACGGCGCCCGGCAGAACAACCTGAAGGACATCGACGTCACCATCCCGCTCGGGGTGTTCGTCGCGGTCACCGGTGTGTCCGGCTCGGGCAAGTCGACGCTGGTCAACGACATCCTCTACACCTCGCTGGCGCGGCAGATCTACGGCGCCCGCGCGGTGCCCGGCCGGCACACGAAGATCTCCGGGATGGAGCTGGTCGACAAGGTCATCCACGTCGACCAGTCGCCGATCGGCCGGACGCCGCGATCGAACCCTGCCACCTACACCGGGGTCTGGGACCACGTCCGCAAGCTGTTCGCGGAGACGCCGGAAGCGAAGGTCCGCGGGTATCAACAGGGCCGGTTCTCGTTCAACGTCAAGGGCGGCCGGTGCGAGGCCTGCTCCGGTGACGGCACGCTCAAGATCGAGATGAACTTCCTGCCGGACGTCTACGTCCCGTGCGAGGTGTGCCACGGCGCCCGGTACAACCGGGAGACGCTCGAGGTGCACTACAAGGGCAAGACGGTCGCGGACATCCTGGACATGCCGATCGAGGAGGCGTCGGAGTTCTTCGCCGCCATCCCGGCGATCTCGCGGCACCTGACCACGCTGACCGAGGTGGGCCTGGGTTACGTCCGGCTCGGTCAGCCGGCCCCGACGTTGTCCGGTGGTGAGGCGCAGCGGGTGAAGCTGGCGTCCGAGCTGCAGAAGCGGTCGACCGGCCGGACGGTGTACGTGCTGGACGAGCCGACCACCGGTCTGCACTTCGAGGACATCCGCAAGCTGCTCGGCGTCCTCGGCGGTCTGGTGGACAAGGGCAACTCGGTGCTGGTCATCGAGCACAACCTCGACGTGATCAAGACCGCCGACTGGATCATCGACCTCGGTCCGGACGGCGGCCGCCGAGGTGGCACGCTGGTGGGCGAGGGTACGCCGGAGGACGTGGCGGCGAACGCGGCGTCGTACACGGGAGAGTTCCTGGCCGAGATCCTGAACGGGCGGGCCGCGAAGCCGAGCGCAAAGAAGCAGGCGGCCGTGGCGGCGGCCAAGAAGGCGCCGGCTGCGAAGAAGGCCCCCGCAAAGAAGGCGGCCCCGGCCAAGAAGGCCGTCGCGAAGAAGACGGTGGCGAAGAAGGCCCCCGCGACGAGGAAACGCGCGGCCAGCTGATCATCCTGCACAGCAGCCCCTAGCCAACCGGCTGGGGGCTGTTGCTGTCTGACCCGGTCAGCTCCGCGTCGGCTGCCCAGGACAGTAGTTGGCTCAGGCAACAGTTTTTCCGGGCGGCCGGGGCGGAATTTCACGGGTGCGTCGCGGGTGCCTTTCGTTCGTGGTCGAAAGGTGCGCGCGGGCGGCGGGCGGCCGGTCGGTGACCCGTACCTCCGACTATCGTGACCGTGCGGCGAAACCACACTTCGAAGGAGAGATTGTGACCGGACGCTGGGACATGGGCCAGGACACCCTGAGCCAGTTGGCCAAGAAGACCTCGACCGGGACGCAGGACCTGGGTGGTCTGGTGAAGCAGCTGGTCGCCGCTGCGCAGCCGCTGGAAGGCAAGATGAGCGGTGCCGGCAAGCAGATGTTCGACGCCTTCAAGGCGAACGTGGACGGCATCGCGGCCGACCTGAACGCCGGCCTGTCCGCCATCAACCAGGGCCAGTCCGGGATGGACACCGCCTTCCGCACCGGTGACAGCGAGATGGCCGACACCGCGAAGAAGAACCAGGGCGCGGCAGACTTCAACGCCGCCAAGTTCGGCAAGCGCTGAGAGAGGAATCGACGATGGCAAACCGCAACAGCTACGACACCGGAGCCTCGGGCGAGGTGCAGTCGAAGATCAACAGCCTCTCCGGCCAGATCTCGGGCCTGATCGCCACCCACAAGCAGAACGTGACCGCGGCCCTCTCGGACGCCTCGGCCAGCGGCGTGACCGAGAACTACCGCGCCGTCGAGGACCGCTTCAACAAGGCGGCCGACCAGACCCTGGCGATCATCCAGTCGCTGAAGGAGACGCTGTCGCAGAACGACGCGACCGCCGCCGCGACGCTGAAGAAGGCGTCGGCCGCGGTCGACGGCATCGGCGGCTGACCGCCGTACCGCACAGCAGCACCCGCCCTGGACGTTCCCCGCGCGGCGGGGCGCGTCCGGGCTTGTTGTGGGCAGCTTCCGGCAGATCTGAGGAGTGACAGTGGACTGGGACATCGACGTCGCCGGCGCGAGCAAGGTCCTCACCGACACGGTGACCGAGGCGGAGCCGTTCGACGGACTGGCGAAGTCGTACGGCGAGCAGCTGGGCGCGATCATGGAGGGCCTGAACTACGAGACCTTCACGATCGTGGCCGTCGCCCTCAGCGAGTACGGCCAGCACTGGCAGCCGACCCTGGAGGCCGCGGCCAAGCAGGTCGGCGCATCGCTGACCGGCGCCCAGAACGCATTGCAGGCGTACATGGACGGCCAGGAAGAGATGGTCCTGAACGCCCAGCGGAACGCGAAGAACGGTGTGGTCCCGAATCCGCCGGGAGGAAACCCGCAGCCGACCGGAAGGAACAGGGCCGTATGAGCGAGCAGGAAGCGTCGGTCGCGCCGCCGGAGGTCGCGCAGGCCGGCCGGGTGCGGCTCGCGGAGTGGCTGACCGCCGAAGCGCCGTCGCCCGAGCTGGGTGCGACCGCCGAGGAGCTGGCGGACTGGGCGGCGTACCAGGTGGAGGAGTTTCTCGTCTTCGTCCCGCCGGGCTACGCGAACCTGATGTTCCTGGTGGCCGACCACGGCATCAGTTCGTTCGCGCCGAGCGAGCAGACGCTCGAGCAGGCGATCGCGGCCGCGCGTCCGCAGTCGTGATCGCGGCCGTACGCCGTACCAGCAGCAATCGTTGATCCCGCGTTCGACCGAGGACTGAACTGACATGATCAAACCCGAAGGCATCCCGATCACAGAGCTCGACAAAGTGGTCTCGGCCCTCGACCGGAACGTGTCGAAGCTGGGCGGTCTCGGGCAGGGTTTCACCGACGTGGGCAACGGTGTGCACAACACCTTCCAGCGGCTGAACGGCGTGTACCACGCCCCGGAGCGCGAGTTGCTGGTCAACTCGACGAAGAAGATCCAGGCCAACCTCACCGAGTTCGGCCCGAGCCTGCCGAAGATGTCCGGGCACCTGGACACGCTCGCCGACGCGGTGCGCAGCCGGCTGGGGACGCTGAAGGACATCCGGGAAGAGGCCTACGAGTGGCACCGCCGGAAGAACCGGAACCCGGAGTGGCAGAACGACCAGGACATGATCGACGACAACAACCGGATGGTTGGTGACGTCACCCGGATCGTCCAGGAAGAGCTGCCCGATCTCTGCTTCACCGCGGCCAACGAGATCGTCAAGCTGCACGGCGGCAAGACCTGGGACCCGGAGACCGGCGTCCGCGAAGGCGAGAAGCCGCCGGAGCCGAAGGAAGAGGAAGGCGACCCGCCGGAGCCCGCGTGGGGTACGCCGGAAGAGCGGGACAAGCCGCTGTGGCAGGACATCGTCGAGTTCCCGGTGGACTTCGTCGTCGGCGTCGCCACGGTCGTCGGTGAGACCATCGAGGGCCTTCTGACACTGATCCCGGTGCTCCCGCTGCTGGGCATGATCCCCGGCCTGAAGGACTGGGCGAAGGACACCCTCGGCTACGACATCCCGACCTGGGAGGACGCCGGCAACGCCTGGGTGGGCCTCGGCACCATGGTCGGCCAGATCGTGACCGCGCCGATCCAGCTCGCCTGGTGGGGCATGGACAAGCTCACCGGCCAGGACACCCGCCCGGACTGGGTCAAGGACTGGGGCGAGATGGGCCTCACGATGGGCGAGCAGATGTTCAAGGGCTTCGTCGCCTGGGACGAGTGGGCGAAGAACCCGGGCAAGGCGCTCGGCATGGCGCTGACCAACGTCGTCGCGACCGTGGCCAGTGGTGGTACCGCCGGCGCGGTGAAGACCGCGGCGATGGCCGGCAAGTTCGGGGCCGCGAGCATGGCGGTGTCGAAGGTCGCCGGCGCTGCCTCGAAGCTGCAGGGCATGCGGATCGGCATGCACGACATGGCGCTCGGCGCGGTGACGAAGATCCCGAAGGTCGGCGACGTGGTCGGCGGACTGTCGAAGATCCCGATCGTCGGCGACACCTTCAAGATGCAGGGCGTCCCGAGGATCGACGTACCGTCGGTGGACGCGCCCAGCGTCGACACGCCGAACGTCTCGGTGGACGCGCCTTCGGCTCATGCTCCGTCGGTGGATGCGCCCTCGGTCAACGCGCCGTCGGTCGACACGCCTACGGTGGACGCGCCCAGTACGACGCATGCGCCGAGCGCGGACTCGACGCCTGTCTCACACTCGGACCCTGGTACGACGACGCCGACCAACCGGGCGCCGGACACCACGACGACCACGCCCGGCTCCAACACGCCGGACACGACGGCGTCACCGGCCACGCGGGCTCCCGACACGACCACGACGTCCCCCGGCGGCCGCGGTGCGGACGCTCCGACGTCGCCCAGCACCCGCACACCAGACTCGACAACCTCACCCGGCACGACCCGCACGCCGGACTCGTCTACGTCGCCTGGTACGACCCGTACGCCGGACGCATCGACGTCGCCTGGCACCTCGCGTACGCCGGACTCGAACGCCCCGAGCACTTCGCGGGCGCCGGATTCGAACGCGCCGAGTACGTCGCGGACGCCGGACTCGAATGCCCCGAGCACCTCGCGTACGCCGGACTCGAATGCCCCGAGCACCTCGCGCACTCCCGACTCGAACGCGCCGAGCACGTCGCGTACGCCGGACTCGTCCACGCACACCCCGGACGCCTCGCGGACCCCCGACTCGACGCATACGCCGGAGACGTCGCGGACGCCGGACTCGACGACGCACTCTCCGGAGACCTCGCGAACCCCGGAAACGTCGCGGACCCCGGAGACATCGCGCACGCCGGATTCGACGACGCACACGCCGGAGACCTCGCGGACTCCTGAGACGTCGCGGACCCCGGAGACGACACATACTCCCGAGACCTCGCGGACTCCGGAGACGACGACGCCGGGGACCTCTCGGACTCCCGAGACGCACACGCCGGGCACGACGCGGACGCCGGAGACGAGCACTCCGAATACGCCTGGCACGTCGCGCGTACCGGAGACGAACACTCCTAACGCGCCGACCACGCACACGCCCGACCCGGTCGCAGCGCGGAACGCGGACCCGGCAGTGACACCGGTCATGCCGCTGCATCCCGGCGTACCCGGTCATGCCAGCCATGCACCGAACACGCCCAACACTCCGAACACCCCCAACACGCCGCACCAGCCCAACACCCCGAACGCGCCGCACACCCCGAACCAGCCGAACACCCCGAACAGGCCGCACACCGAGGACCCGGCGCAGACCCCGAGTGCGCTGCTCCGGCCCGGGCGGCCCGAGGCGCCGGCGGCCGGTCGTACGCCCGGCGAGTCCTGGGGTCCGCGCGGCTACGACCCGGAGTACGACCCGACCGCCGTACGTCGGGAACCGGACGCGCCCGACGGCGGCAACGACCCGACGTACGACACCCCGCTGGCGCGTCAGGTCGAGATCGATCGGCTGAAGCCGGAGTACTTGCGCCCGGAGCCGGGCAAGCCGCGGTCGCAGATCGACCCGGACCAGTACATCGAGCCGCACCCGGCGGACCCCCGCCGCAGCGACCTGCGCGAGTCGGTCGGCCGCCCGCCGCACGAGAACCCCGAGAACTGGGTCGGTAACGTCAACCCGGACCACGGCGTGGGCCCGCAGTACCGGATGAACTGCGCGGACGTATCCCGCAGGGTCGCGGAGATCCTGAACGGGGACACCCCGGACCTGGCCGCCGGGCGGAGGCTCGCCAACGGCGAGAACCCGGAAGCCACCCTCGAGTGGATGGACCTCGCGGACTTCCCGGCGGACCAGCGGATGGCGGTGCAGGACTGGAACGCAGACCCGGCCGACTTCACCAACGCCGCCTACCGCAGGGTGTACGACGCGCTGAGCGGCCGTCCGCCGGGCACGCACGCGAACATCTTCGTCACCTGGCGATCCTCGATGCCCAACATCCCCGGCGGTGGGCACGTCCTGAACGCGTTCGTCGACCAGCACGGCCGGGTCAAGTTCCTCGACGCCCAGCCGCCCGGTGGCCGGATCGTCGATGCGTTCCCGGACGGTCACCACAGCCCGCACCCGAGGAACCCGTACGCCGACCCCGCCAACGGCCACCCCGGCGACATCACCTCGATCCAGTTCGCCGTCCGCGAACCAGGCGGCCGCTGGGAAGGCCCACCCCGCCCCGCCGACATGCCCCCGGCCTCCCAGATGCAGTACCAACGCCCCCAAACCCCCCTGGGCGACCACACCCCGCAAACGGGCACCCCGGACGCACACACCCCGCAGACGGGCACCTCGGCCGGACGCACACCGGAGACAGGACCCCCGGTCTCGCGGACGCCGGACGGCGGAACCCCGGACGCGCATGCGCCAGACGGGAGCGCGCCGGAGACGGGTACGCCGGGGTCGCGCACGCCGGACGGCCACACACCGGAGACGCATGCGCCGGCCGGGCGCGCACCAGAGACCGGTACACCGGGCTCCCGGACGCCAGACGGCAATGCCTCGGACGGGCGCACCCCGGACGGTCGCACCCCGGACGGTCGCACGGAGACTGGTACGCCGGACGGCCGGACCCCGGAGACGCACGCGCCAGACGGACGTACGCCCGACGGACGCACACCGGAGACCGGTACGCCGGGCTCGCGAACGCCGGACGGCCATGGCCCGGACGGGCGCACCCCGGAGTCGGGAACGCCGGACTCGCGCACGCCGGACGGCCGGACCCCGGAGACGCACGCGCCAGACGGGCGAACCCCGGACGGTCGCACGGAGACCGGCACGCCGGACGGACGTACACCGGACGGACGCACACCGGAGACGCACGCGCCAGACGGACGCACGCCCGACGGGCGCACACCGGAGTCGGGTACGCCGGATGGGCGGGCGCCGGAGTCGCATGCAGCTGACGGGCGTGCGCCGGAGTCGCGGGTGCCGGACGGTTCGGCTGATCCGTATGGTGCGGTGCCGGATGATGGGCCGTTCCGGGGGTCGGAGCTGGGGGACCGGGGGTTCCGGGCGTCTCGCGCTGACGAGGCGGCGTACCGGAACACCTTCAGGTCGATCGACACGGCCAGGATGGCTGAGCACCGTGGTCGCGGGCGGGCACAGCTCGGCGACAGCATCGACGACTTCTCGGACCTCGAGCTGAACGCGATGGAAGAGATGCTCGGGATGCCGCACCAGGACATCAACCGGGCCTTCCGCGAGGGCGACCCGCGCGTCGAGCAGATGCCGCTGGTCCGGATGGCCACGTCGGCGCTGAACCGCCTGCCCGACTTCCACGGCGAGATCCACCGCGGGATCACCCTCGACACGGTCGAAGACCTGCAGGCGTTCCTGAACAGGTACCGGCCGGGGAACACCGTGCGGGAGCCGGGGTTCACGCACTCGGACAAGGACGTCGACGGCGCCAGGATCTTCAGCGGCGGCGACTTCGCTCCGGCCAGGGTGATCATGCACGTCGACGCCCGGCACGGTAAGGACGTGTCGTTCCTGCGGGACAAGGCCCTTGGCGTCGACGAGGTCATTCACCCGCCGCACCAGCCGTTCTACCCGACGAAGCTGGAGTTCGATCGGGAGACGAACACGTGGCATGTTCACGTCCGCGATCACGGCGGGCCGGTCGACGTACCGCCGGGTGAGCGGATGGATCCGATCGTGGTCGAGCCGGACAAGCGGAACAACTACTGGCGCGACCAGATGCAGAACCGCCAGCCAGCCCAGCCGCAGCAGCCGTTCGGCCCGGGGCAGCCCGACTACGGCCCGCCGCAGCAGTCATACGGTCCGGGTCAGCACGAGCAACCCGCCTACGGTCCCGGCCAGCACCCGCTGCCGGACTACGGGCCGCCGCAGCAGTCGTACGGTCCCGGTCAGCACCAGCAGCCCGACTATGGGCCGCCGCAGCACCAGCAGTCCGGTTACGGTCCGGGTCAGCACCCGCAGCCGGATTACGGCCCGCCGCAGCAGTCGTATGGTCCGGGGCAGCACCAGCAGCCCGGTTACGGGCCGGGGCAGCAGGCTCCGCAGCAGCCGGGGTACCACCCTGAAGGACAGTTCGGCCCGACTGGTCAGCAGCCGGGTTATCACCCGGGGCAGCAGCCCGAGGGCCAGTTTGGTCCGAAGGGGCATCAGACCGGTCAGCCGGGGCAGTACGGCCCGGGGCAGCAGCCCGACTACGGGCCGGGGCCGCAGCAGCCGGACTATGGGCCGCCGCAGCAGTCGTACGGTCCTGGTCAGCCGCATCAGCAGCCTGGGCAGCACCAAGGGCAGCAGCCTCAGCAGTCGTATGGTCCGGGGCAGTCGCAGCACTTCGGGCCTGGGCAGCCGGAGGGGCCGTGGACGCGGCCGCAACCTGGGTACGAACCGCAGCAGCCGAACCCGTACCACCAGCCAGGTCAGAACCCGTACCAGCATCCGCAGCAGCCGGGACAGCAACCCGGGTACGACCCGCAGCAGCCGGGTCAGCCGCCGTACCCGCAGCGGCAGCCCGACCGGTACCAGCCGGGCCAGCACCCACAGCCAGGCCAGCACCCTCAGCCGGGGCAGCAGCCTGGTCAGTTCCCAGGGCAGCCGCACCAGACGCCTGGGTATGAGCCTGGGCGGCCGCAGCAGTACCCGCCGCGGCAGCCTGACCCGTATCACCCGGGCCAGCCCGGTCAACCGGGGCAGCGTCCTGGGCAATACCCGGGGCAGCAGCCGGGGCAGGCGCCGTTTGATGCGCCTGGGACTCACCGGTCGCCGGACAACCCGTACGAGCAACCGCATCCGGGGCAGCGTCCGCAGCAGCACCCGCCGCGGCAGCCAGACCCGTACCAGCAACCGAGTCCGGGTCAGCACCCGCCGCGGCAGCCGGACCCGTACCAGCAGCCGGGTCAGCAGCCGGGCTACAACCCGCGGCAGCCGGATGGGCCGGGGCAGTACCCGAGTCAGCCGGGACGGCCGCCGTACGAGGCGCCGACGCCGTACAGGTACCCCGAGCAGCCAGGTCACGCCAGTCAGCCGGGTCAGTTCCCGGGGCAACACCCGGGGCAGCCGTACGACGCACCGCGGCAGCCGTTCGGGCCGGGGGCTCGGCCGGATGAGTTCGGACCGTACGCGCGCCACACGCCGGAGCAGCCGCACACACCAAGCCAGCACGCGCCGGGCCAGCACGCGCCGGGCCAGCACACCCCCGACCAGTACGGCGGCCAACCCCGCAACCAGCCAGATCCGTACGGCGGCCAGCCCGACCCGTACGGCTCCCAGCCGGATCCTTACGGCTCGCAGCCCGACCCGTACGGGTCTGCGGACCAGCACGGCTCGGCCGAGCCGCCAAGTTCGGCGGAGCCGCCGGCGGCGGAGCAGCCGCTCAGGATGGGCGCCGGGCACAACTCCGAGTACCCCGTGTACGAGGCGCCCGGGGGCGAGTTCATCACCAAGGAGCCGGAGCGGCTGGAGCGGATGTATCGCCGCATCCGGGAAGCTACGGACGACGTACCGAAGGTCGCCGAGGAACTCGACCTGCACGACGACGACCCGGCCAAGCTGGCCGAGATCGAAGAGTTGGTCGATGTCGCCAAGCGCAACATGTTCGTCAACAAGCATGAGGTCGCGGTCGGACCGGGCGAACTGCGGTACGGCTACCTCAGCCCGCTGCCGGGCATCCCTGACCTCTGGATCAAGGTGATGGACGGCAAGTACCTCACCGGCTCAGAGCAGAACGAGATGCGGTCACTCATCGCGCACGAGTACGTGGAAGCCAAGCTCCTGGCAGAGACCGGCCAGCCGTACAACTCCGCGGACCCGGCTGCCTGGCGGGGAGAGGCGTACAAGCCGGCCACGCCGGGGCCGCACGAGCTGGCGCCGCTGTCGGCGAGGGCCGGCAGGGAGGTCAACTTGCTGCAGCCCGTTTGGGGCAATCACGGGTTGGTGTCGCCCTTCCCGGATGGCTTCCGGGCCCAGGATGTGTCCAAGGCCAACCTGGATGAGATCGTTCGGTCTATCAAGGAGCAGATGGGATGGTGACCGACATGGCCGCCGCGGAGCGGATGGCCGAGCGCCTGCTCGCCGTGAAGTGGGACGGCGAGGCCGCGTTCGCGCAGCAGCTGTCCCGCGCCCGGCTGACCGGTGAGTTCCTCCGGCGGTCAGCGCGATGGGCGCTCGCCGTCGGAGCGGAGGAGAGCTGGCCGTTCGGCGATCTGGCGGGTGCGGTCGATCCGGAGGTCGCCGTTGATCCGGCGCTGCTGGCCAGGCTCGAGCCGGACGAGTCGTCCGCTGACCCGTACCCGGTGCGGACGGACATCGCCACGGCAATCGTGCGCTGGGCGGCGCTCGGTGACCTGCCCCGGCAGCGGTTCCCGGAGCTCGAGGATCCGTACGAGCCGCTGCTTGCGCTCTTCGACCGGGGCGGCGGCTATGCGCTGGGGCCTGGGCAGATCGAGCTCGGTGGCATCGCGTTCCCGATCCGGTCCGTGACCGTTCGGGCCGAGTTGAGGCCGGAGCCGATCGATGCGGAGTCGCTCGATGCGCTGGATCGGGAGGGCTGAGTGTCCGGTAGTTATGGGACTCAGGTCATTGAGTCGGTGGCGGTTCGGCGGCGGCGGTTGCGGGAAGCTTGGTTGTTCGGGGCTGAGCGGGCCAAGAACACGTTGAACGAGCAGACCGGCAGGGTGCTTGCCAGTGTGATGATCGGTGCGGTGGCGTGTGCCGGCTGCGCGGGAGTGTCCTACTTCAAGTCGTCGCAGGCCAAGGAGAAGCAGAACCAGCAGCCAACCCCGACACAAACCACCTCCGGCCCGGTCAGCCCGTCTCCTTCGAGGTGACCGCGGGGGCGGCGCCGATGCTTGCGCTGTTCGAGCGGGGCGGTGGCTACGCGCGCGGGCCTGGGATGATCGAGCTGGGATTGATCGCGTTCGCGATCCGTTCGCTCGAGGAGCGCGCCGAGTTGGAGCCGGTGCCGATCGACCCGGCGGCGCTCGACGCGCTGGACCGTGCGGGCTAGCGGCCGAAGAGGTGGCGTAGCCAGGTTCGGCGGGGTTGGGGTTTGAGGGCGGCGGGGAGTACGGCGCTGGGGGGTGTGGCCAGCGTGACCGGGACCTGGACCATTTGGTCGCCCTGGAGCCAGAAGAGGTCGGGGGAGCACTGGTCCGGGGCGCCGCGGTAGCTGTCGGCGACCCAGCGGGCCAGCGCGTCGGCGCGGTCCTGGCCGGCGTCGGCGGGGCAGTAGGCAACGGTGCTCAACCGGGGGACCCCGATCAGCACGCCCGCGCCTATGGATGCCTGCGGCAACAGGTTTTCCCGGTCGACGATCGCCATCGACACCAGTGGGTCGTCGTCGCGGCTGAGGATCGAGATCCCGTCCCGCTCCTGCGGCTCCAGATCGGCGATCTCGGTCAGCGTGAGCCGCACCGGCGACGGTACGCCGGGATCCCCGAGACCCAGCATCGAACGCCGTACGACGGTCAGCCGCCGGAGCTCGGAGCCCGTCCGGACGAACACGACCACTTCGAAGTGGTCGCCGAACGGCAGCAAGGCATCGGCGACCGGGCCGGCGGTGCGGGCCGACCAGCCGCGTTGCACCAGCAGCGCGCGTTGGCGTTCCGCGACGTCGCCGAACCGGTGCTCGTCGGTCGCGAGCTCACCCTCGGCGACGACGGCCCGCAGCCAGGCCTCGATCTGTTCGGGCCAGCGTTCCTGTGGTAGCTGAAGGCAACGATCGACGATCTCGCCGACGCCCACCACCGCGGACATCTGCAACGCGCCGCGCCCCCAGCCGACCTCGACCGTGCGCTGTGTGGCGTCCACCACACAGCCGGGCAGCCAGATCGGCGCCAGCTCCGCAATCATTTCGACCACGGTGGAATCGTTCGTGCCTGTCATTCGATGACCTCACCCACCACTACAGTGTCTCGCACGTCCGTCGGTAAGAAGTACGAAGTCCCCCGCGCAACCGCGGGCTGGTCCAGCGGAGGAAAACCTTAGTGGCAAGCCGGATCGTGCACCGCCCGGCGCGACGCACACCTGCCCCCGGGGTGCAGCAGCAGCGCGTGATCGAGGTCGCGCCCAGCCTCGGTGGCGGTGGTGGCGGTGGTGGCGGGGGTGGCGGCGGGGCGCTGCAGATGCTCCTGCCGATGGTGGGCAGCATCGGGTCGGTGGCGATGATGACCATGGGCCGCTCCGGCCCGATGGTGATGGTCGGGATCGGCATGCTGGGGCTGACCCTCGTCGGCTCGGTCGGCGGGATGCTCGCGTCCCGCGGCAAGGGCGGCAAGGACCGCAAGAGCCAGCGCACCCGGTACCTGGACTACCTCGAGCGGATGCGCGACGACTTCGCCAAGGAGGAGCGCAAGGCCCGGGCCCAGGCGCTCGAGCTGAACCCGCCGCCGGACGCGCTGCTGGACTGTGTGACGGACGTCTCCCGGCTGTGGGAGCGCCGCCGTACCGACAGTGACTTCCTGCAGCCGCGGTGCGGCAGCGGCCGGGTGCCGGTGGTACCGGCGACGGTGGGTCAGGGCGGTTCCGCGATGGAGCCGCCGGACCAGTTCATGATGGCCGAGGCGAACGCGCTGGTCCGGCGGTTCACCGAGATGCCGGACATGCCGCTGACCGTCCCGCTCGACCACGTCGGCAACGTCAGCATCGTCGGGGACCGCGAGGGCGTGGTCCGGATCGCCCGCTCGCTGCTCGTCCAGACAGCGGTGTTCCACGCGCCCGAGGACGTGATGATCGCGGCCGCCCACCCACGGTCCGCGCTGCCGGACTGGCACTGGCTGAGCTGGCTGCCGCACGTGCAGGACCCGGAGCGCAAGCAGGGCCCGACGCCGTTCCGGCGGATCGCCGAGACTCCGCTCAAGCTGTCCCAGCTGCTGTCAGCCGACCTGAGCGAGCGCGTGCAGTGGGCGACCGAGTCGCGCCGCGGGTCGGTGGCCTTCGAGGACCGCCGCCGGCTGACCCGCCGCTTGCTCGTCCTGCACGACACGTACGGCGATGTCGCCGCCGAGGTCCGCCCGCAGGCCGACGACTCGCTCGTCCCCGGCGAGCTCGGAGTCACCGTCCTGCACCTGGTCGCGGACCGGCTCCAGGAGCCGAGCTCGGTGACGATGCGGATCACCGTGTACGGCGACGAGGTCCGGATCGAGGACCTGCGCGGCCAGTACCCGATGGCCGCCAGCGGACAGGTGGACCGGATGGAGGCGCCGGTCGCCGAGGGCATCGCCCGGGAGCTGTCGCCGCTGCGGCTGTCCGCGGAGTCGCTGGACGAGGACGGGCAGCGCGACGACGTCGACTTCATGGGCCTGATCGGCATCACCGACGTGGCCAAGCTGGACTTCAACCAGCTGTGGCAGCCGCGGTCCGACCGGGCGTTCCTGCGGGTGCCGCTCGGCGTCGACGACAGCGGCGCCGTCGTACTGGTCGACCTGAAGGAGTCTGCGCAGCTCGGTATGGGCCCGCACGGCCTGTGCGTCGGCGCGACCGGTTCCGGTAAGTCCGAGGTGCTGCGGACGATGGTGATGGCGCTGATGGCCACCCACAGTCCCGAGGACCTCTCGTTCGTGCTGGTCGACTTCAAGGGCGGCGCCTCGTTCGCCCCGTTCGAGAAGGTGCCGCACGTCGCCGGCATCATCACCAACCTGCGCGACGACGCGAGCCTGATCGAGCGGGCCTACAAGAGCCTGGAAGGCGAGGTGCTGCGCCGTCAGCAGGTGCTGAAGGACGCCGGCAACATCGCCAACATCACCGACTACCGGCTGCACCGCCGGCAGAAGCCGGACATGCCGCCGCTGCCGCACCTGTTCGTGATCATCGACGAGTTCGGCGAGCTGCTGAACGAGCGGCCGGACTTCATCGACCTGTTCCTGTCGATCGGCCGGATCGGCCGGTCGATCGGTGTCCACCTGCTGCTGTCCAGCCAGCGGGTCGAGTCGGGCAAGCTGCGCGGCCTGGAGACCTACCTGTCCTACCGGCTCGGCCTGCGGACGTTCTCCGAGGAGGAGAGCCGGACGGTGCTGGACACCACCGACGCGTTCCACCTGCCGCCGCTGCCGGGCTTCGGGTTCCTGAAGGTCGACACGAGCGTGTACCAGCGGTTCCGGGCGGCGTACGTGTCCGGGCCGTACGTCCCGCCGAACGACGCGGTGATCGAGGACGAGGGCACGGAGGTGCGGCCGCACGAGCTGACGCCGTACCAGCTGTCCGAGGCGGAGCTCGAGGCGGCCAAGCCGGTGGCCGAGGCGAAGGCCACGGAGCGTACGACGGGTCCGACCGAGCTGAACATCTTCGTCGACCAGGTACGGCGGGCCGCTCAGCAGGTGCTGAAGATCTGGCTGCCCCCGCTGCCGTCCGCGTGCACGCTGGACGCCCTGGGAGGACGGGCCGACTACGTGGACGGCCGCGGCCTGCAGCTGGCGGTCCGGGCGCCGCAGATGCAGCCGCCGGTCGGTGTGGTCGACGACCCGGCGAACCAGCGCCAGGAGGTCTTCCGGCTGGACCTGACCCGCGCCGGTGGGCACGCCGCAATCGTCGGCGGTCCGGCGTCCGGCAAGACGACCGCGCTACGCACCCTGGTCACTTCACTCGCGCACACTCACACCCCGCAGGAGGTCGCGATCTACGCGCTCGACCTCGCGGGTGGCGGGATGCAGGCGCTGTCCGAGCTGCCGCACGTCGGCGGTGTCGCGCTGCGCACCGACCGGGAGCGGATCCGGCGGACGGTCGAGGAGATCCGCTCGATGATCGACCACCGCGAGCGGGTGTTCCGCAACCACGCCATCGACACGATGGAGGGTCTGCGGAAAGACCACGCGGAGGGCCGGATCCAGGAGCTGCCGACGGCCGACGTCGTCCTGGTGATCGACAACTTCGGCGCGATCCGGACCACGTTCGACGAGCTGGACGAGCCGATCACCGACATCCTGCAACGCGGCAGCAGCTACGGCGTACACGTGGTGGCGTCGATGATGCGCTGGAACGACGTCCGGATGCAGAACCAGGCGATGTTCGGCACCATGCTCGAGCTCCGGCTGAACGACCCGTCGGACTCCAACATCGACCGGCGACTGCAGGAGGTGCTGCGCAAGGCCGGTGCGGGCCGGATGCTGGTGCCGGGCAGCAAGCTGTACGCCCAGTTCGCGCTGCCGCGGGTGGACGGTCTCGCCGACGACGACAACCTGTCGGAGGTGCTCGAGGCCCAGGCGGTGTCGGTGCGGTCCACCTGGCAGGGTCCACGGGCCCCGCAGGTCCGGATCCTGCCGCTGCAGCTGCCGCGGGACCAGGTGGCCGACGAGGTCCGCGAGCCGGCCGTGGTGCCGATCGGTGTCGACGAGCGTGCGCTGGCGCCGGTGTACCTGGACCTGGCCGGCCGCGACACCAACCTGGTCGTGTTCGGCGACAGCGGCTCGGGCAAGACCAACATGGTCCGGCTGATCGTGCAGCAGCTGATCGAGCGGCACCAGTCCGACCAGCTCGTGTTCGCGGTGATGGACCCGCGGCGCGGTCTGCGCGAGTTCGTTCCGGAGGCGTACGTCGGGGGCTACGCGCCAACCGGCCGGGTCGCTGCCGGGCTGGCCGCCGGGGTGTCGCAGGAGCTGGCGAAGCGGATGCCGGACGACACCGGTGCGATTCCGGAAGCGGGCCAGGGTGGCCCGCGGATCGTCGTACTGGCGGACGACTACGACCTGCTGACGTCGGGCGGGCAGTCGCCGATGGACCCGTTCCTGCCGTACGTCGCAGCCGGGCGGGACATCCGGCTGCACTTCATCGTGACCCGGCGCGCCTCGGGTGCGTCGCGGCAGCTGTACGAGCCGTTCCTGTCCGCGGTGATGGAGTCCGGAGCAGCCGGTCTGGTGCTGTCCGGCGACCGGAGCGAGGGTCAGCTCTTCACCGGCGCGTACCCGGGCGACTACCCGCCCGGCCGCGGTTTGTTCGTACGACGAGGCGACGGGCCACAACTGGTCCAGACAGCCATGGCCGACGCGGTCCAAGCCGCCAGCCAGACCACCGGAGGAACAACAACATGACCTACGACTTGGTGGCGCTGGTTGACGGGCGGCCGTCGAGTGACGACGTTCTGGCCGGACTGTCTGCCGCGGGGGAGGAGCTCGGAGTCCGCGCGGTCAGCGGCGGGGCTGTCGTCCAGCTGTGCGGCGAGGACAACCTGCCGCTGGTGTCGATCGAGCTGCCGCTGCTGATCCAGGTGCCAGGTGAGGTGGAGCGGATGCTCGGCACGACGGTCGGCGTGGTGGACACGCCGGCCTGGTGGGTGGAGATCCGGGCCACCGCGCGCGACGGCGCGCGCGAGGTCGCGGAGCAGTACGCGACCACGCTGATCAACCGGCTGGGCGGCAAGGTCTGGACCTCCGACGGAGTCCGCACGGCCCAGCACGAGACACCGCAGAACGCGAGCGAGGGAACCGACTGAGATGCCGAACGACCTGATCTTCAGCCCGGGCGTCGACCTGATCACGGAGAACGTCGCCGTCGTCATGCAGGACCGTCCGGTGATTGGCATGTCGGCCTGGCTGAGCGACGCGCTGACCTCGGCGAAGATGGCTCAGCGGGACGTGCAGCTGGTCACGCCGAAGAGCTCGAAACTGACCTGGCCGGTCCGGTCGACGCTGTTCAAGGGCGCGTTCTCCAAGTGGGTCGTCACCGGCGAGGACGGCGAGTACTTCGACGGGCTGAACGGCGTACGGCTGAAGTGGAACGGCGACATGTTCATCGCCCGTTCGGCGGTCAAGCCCGGTGAGCAGAGCTCCGACCTGCACCCGGACTACGTCATCCAGGAAGATCCGTTCGGTCAATTGCAGTTCACCGTGCGGGTCCGGCACAAGCCGGTCGACAGCCTGGTGCTGGGTCGGGTCGCCGAGCGGTTATTCACGACGGCCACTGGCAGCGGACCGGCCGGCTGGTCGACGTCGGAGCCGGTGACCCAGCCGTGGAGCCCGGAGGCCCTGACCGAGTACTGCCGGGACCGGGCCCCAGAGCCGACCTGGCTGATCCTCGCCGGGCAGCCGGGCGCGGAGTTCCGGCCGTCGGTCGGCACCCTCGAGGCTCGCCGGACCAAGTCCGGCGTGGACGAGACCGTCACGCTAGCGGTCTCCCAACCGGGGATGGAGTTCCCGGGCATGCACAAGGTCGGCGAGTGGATCGACGAGATCGCCGACGACTTCGAGCTCGTCTCGGCGATGGTGATGGGCTCGTACGGCGAAGCCGACGGCACGTACGCGCCGAGATTCCTGGGGATGGCCTGCCCGATCGGGTTGGCCGCCGGGAACGAGGCGGTCCGGGCGTCGAGCCTGACCGAGATGCTGACCGTCGAGGGGATCAGCAAGGCGCTGGCGATCGGGCCCTCGCACGCGCCGGCGGTCTGGTACCCGATCGGTGACGGGCGCAGTCCGCGCGACTGGGAGACCTACGCGACGCTGATGAAGAAGCTCATCCCGGCCGACGCACTGGCGGGTAAGCGGTGACGAACGATCAGAACAGGAGTTTGCAGGCATGAGCACCTACAGCCGGGTGACGGTGATCGGTCAGCGCCGGCGGCTGGACGCCGTACTGCCTGCTGACGAGCCGCTCGGCGTGCTGCTCCCGGACTTGCTGCGGATGCTCGACGAGCCGCTGCAGCAGACCCCGCAGCGGCGCTTCCTGACCACCGCGACCGGCGTGCTGGTGCCGCCGGAGGGGACGCTCTCGTCGGCGCAGATCATCGACGGATCGGTGCTGCGGCTGGCCGCCGAGGGCGAGTTGCCGCCGCCTCCGACCGTGTACGACGTGACCGAGGAAGCGGTCGAGGACCTCAAGCGTCGCGGTTCGACCTTCAAGCCTGCGCACCGCCGGATCCTGGCCGGGGCCGGCCTGGTGTTCTCGATCATCGCGGCTTCGATCTCCCTGCTGGTCGCCGCGCCGAACGTGCTCACCGGTGTGATCTTGCTGGTGCTGGCGGCGATCTGTGCCTTCATCGGAATCGCGCTGGGCCGGTCCGGCAACAAGGTCGTCGCGATCCCGTTGGTCACGGTGGCAACCGTCGTACTGGCGCTGGCTGCTGCGTTCTGGGCGCTTGATGCCGGCTGGAACCTCGGGCTGTCGATCGCCGTCGGTGCGCTCTGCCTCGCGTTCGGGCCGATGTTCTACGCAGCGGCCGGCGTGGCCGGTGGCGGTGTGGTTGCCGGTGCGACGGCGATCCTGTTCGTGGCGATCTGGATGATCGGCGCGGGCACTGGGCTCGATGCGGACCGCATCGGTGCGCTGGCAGCCCTGCTGGCTGTGTTGCTGCTCGGTCTGCTGCCGCGGTTGGCGCTGGCGTTGTCCGGGCTGTCCGGTCTGGACGACCGGCGTGCGTCGGGTCAGGAGATCATGCGCGGCGACGTGCAGGCCGCACTCAATGCCGCACACCTTGGCCTGGCGCTGGCGGTGGTGCCGATCGCGATCTCGTCCGCGGTGGCTGGAATCATGCTGCTGCGCCAAGGCGGGGCGTGGGCGATCGCGCTGGCGCTGGTACTGGCGTTCCTGCTCGCGTCTCGGTCCCGGCTGTACCCGCTGGTGAGTGAGGTCGCCGTACTGTTCGCGGCGGCGTTCACGATCGTGTCGGGCTGCGTGCTGATCGCGGCGGTCAACGGTCAGGGCGGCGCGTTCATCGCGCTCGGGTTGCTGGTGCTGGTGGCGATGTTCTGCGCGTTCGGTCTCAGTTTCGCACCGGCGGAGCATGTCCGTGCGCGGCTCACCCAGCTGCTCGACTATCTTGAGGTCGGGGCGATCATCGTGACGGTCCCCCTGGCGCTGGGAGTCTTCGGCGTCTACTCCGACCTGCTGAACGCATTCTGACGACCGGATGGAATGCCCAAGATAAGTGGCGCGAGCGCTGGGGCAGCATCTCGTCATCGAGCAGCCCAGACTGGTGGTTCGTCACGAAGAGCAGGTGGACGAGAAAGGCCGAAACCACCTGTGTGCCAAGGCGATTCTCGTCACGGACGGGTATGGACGAGCGGTAGTGTGTCTTCCCGTGAGCATCGTTCGCTACAGGTACCGCGTGTACCCGACCGCGTCGCAGAGGCAGGCGCTGGTGCGGGTGTTCGGTTGTGTCCGGGTGGTGTTCAACGACTCGTTGCGCCTGCGGCAGAACGCGCACGAGGCGGGTGAGAAGCTCAGCGACAGTGAGGTTCAGCGGCGGGTGGTCACGCTGGCGAAGGCCACGCCTGAGCGGGTGTGGCTCGCAGAAGCGCCGTCTGTGGCGCTGGTTCAGGCGTGCAACGACGCGCGCCGTGCGTACAGGAACTGGTTCGACTCGCGGTCCGGGCGTCGCAAGGGCCGCAGGATAGGCCGCCCGAAGCGCCGGAAGAAGGCGAACCGCCAGAGCATCCGGCTGACCCGCAACGGGTTCTCCTTGCGTGGTGAGCGGCTGTATGTAGCCAAGGTCGGCGAACTGAAGGTCCGCTGGTCCAGGGACTTGCCGTCGGTCCCGTCGTCGGTGACCGTCGTGATGGAGCCGGATGGGCGTTACTACGCGTCGTTCGTGGTTGAGGTCGCAGACACGCCGCTGCCGAAGGTCCAGCGTCAGGCTGGCGTGGACCTGGGGTTGTCGACGTTCGCGACCGTCGCGGCTACGGACGGCACGACGGAGAAGGTTGAGAACCCGCGGCACCTGCGGAAGGCCGAGCGTCGGCTGGCGCATGCCCAGAAGGCTATGTCGCGCAAGCAGAAGGGTTCGGCCAACCGCAACAAGGCTCGTCGCCGGGTCGCCGTGCTGCACAGGAAGGTGCGGGACGCCCGGGCTGATCACGCGCACAAGGCGGCTCTTCGTCTGATCCGTGAGAACCAAGCGGTTCATGTCGAAGACCTGTCGATCGCCGGGCTCGGCCGGACCAGGGTGGCGAAGTCGGTGCACGACGCCGGCTGGGGCCAGTTCCTGCGGGTGCTGGCGGAGAAGGCGGCCCGGTACGGCAGGGCGGTGACGAAGGTGGACCGCTGGTTCCCGAGCACTCGGTTGTGTTCGGTTTGCGGTGTGCTGGGTGGTGCGAAGCCGCTGAGTGTTCGCCAGTGGCGGTGCGATTGTGGTGCTGTGCATGACCGCGACGAGAATGCGGCACGCAATATCCTGGCGGCCGGGCAGGCCGCGACTGCCTGTGGAGGCGGTGTAAGCCCGGACCTCGGTCCGGCCGTCGTCGGCGAAGCAGGAACCCACCGGAGTGCCGCATGAGCGGCACGGAAGGAATCCCCGTCGGTCATGACAGGGAGGATGCCAATGAATCGAACTGGCAGGGTGACATGCTGCGCCGGATGGCGGAGCAGTCACCGGCCGAAGACCCTGACCGCCCGGACACCCCGCCCGCCCCGCCGCCGGCCCCAGCTGGGCAGGGCGGCCCTGCGATGCCCCCTGCACCACAGCAGGGCTATCCGCAGCAACAGCCGGGCCCGCCACAGCAGGGTATGCCTCCGCGGCAGGGAGTGCCTCCGCAGCAGCAGGGGATGCCTCCGGAGCAGGGTGGGTATCAGCCGGGGCCGTATCAGGCGCCGTACGGGCAGCAGCAGCCGCCTCCTCCGGAGTACCAGCAGCAGTATCCGCAGCAGCAGTACCCACCCCAGCAGTACGAGCAGCAGCCGCCGCCTCCGCAGTACCCACCGCAGCAGTACCCGCCGGAGCAATACCCTCCGCAGCAGCCCTATCCGCCGGAGCAGTACGCGCCGTACGAGCAGCAGCCGCCGTACCCGCCTCAGCAGGGTTATCCACCGCAGCAGGGGTATCCGCCGGAGCAGTACCCGCAGCAGGGGTACCAGCAGCCGCCGCCGTACCAACCTGGGCCGTACGAGCAGCAGCAGTACGCTCCGCCGCCGTACGAGCAGTACCCACCGGAGCCCCAGTACCAGCAGCCTCCGCCGTACGAGCAGTACCCGCCGCAGGGTCAGCATCACCCCGGGCAGGTGCCGCACGAGGACTACTACGACCAGCAGCCGCAGCAGCACCCCGGGGGAGGCTGGGCTGCGCCGCCGACTCCGCAGTCGGATCAGCTCGGTACGCCGATGGGCGAGCCGGAAGGGGACTCGGTCTTCCGCCGGTTCCGCCGGATCGCCTCCGAAGCGGCGTACCTGGTCGGCGCCTCGGGCCGAATGCAGCGCGACGTGGACAACATCGCGACGATTCGCCGGCCGATCGCGATCATGCGCCGGGTCGGTGTCCTGAGCCCGGTCACCAACGGCGGTACGTCGACCGTCGCCGCCCTGCTGTCCACCATGCTGGCCGTCCAGCGTTCCGACCGCGTGGTCGCGGTCGACGCGGACCCGGGTGGCGCCGAGCTGTCCCGGCGACTGGAGCTGTCCGTCGGCGCCGGTCCGATCGAGCGAGTCACTCTGGTCCGCAGCGAGGGCACCGCTGACGCCGTACGCGCGACGCTCGCGGAAGCGCAGGGCCAAGGGTCACGGGATGTCGGGCTGGCCGTCGTCGACTGCCCAGGTGGTCTGTTCGACGAGGTGGGTAGCGAGATGGCCGGCTCCGGGCACTGTGCGGTCGTGGTCGTGCCGTCCGTGCAGCACGTGGCGGAGTACTGCCTGTCGCAGCTCGACCAGCTGACACCGGGCGGCCAGGACGTGCTGCTCAGTCGCGGCATCGTCGTCATCACGGTGGTCGAGAACGTCGACCCGGCGTCTGTGGGCTGGCTCGTGGAGGCCTTCCGTCAGCGAGGCATGGAGCCGGTCGTGCTGCCGTTCGACCTGCACATAGCGCAGTCCTGGCCACTGTACAGCGAGCAGTTGCAGTCCGGCACCCGCCGTACCGTCCTCGAGCTTGCCGCACGGGTCGTGGAGACGGTCACCCACACTGCCAGCTGACGCACAGCGGGCTCGCAGCAAAGCCTCAAAGCCCGGTTGAATCCTGAAAAGGTGCTCAAACGCTGAACCGTTCGGGTGATCCGGTCGTTTGTCCCGGTATCCGCCCCGTACTTGAGGGGCCGGGTAGACAACTAAGAAGCAAAGCGTTCAACTACTTTGACCGGAAGCTCCTGGAGGTCCGAATTCATGAGCGATGACACCATGGCCCCACCCGCAACCCCCGAGGCCGCGCCTGTTGCGGATGACCTGCGCGACCGGAGGTCGGTGCTGCGCTGCGCTGCGATGGTTGCGCTGGCCGGCGCCAGCGCGCCGATCCTGGCCGCCTGCGGTGGGGGAGACGACGCCGGCTCGGCCGGCACCACCGGGACCAGCTCGGCCCCGACGAGCAGTGCGCCGACCACAGCTACCAGCTCGGCTCCGTCGTCGAGCGCTCCGTCGTCGAGCGCTCCGGCGACAACCGCGAGCGGGACGGTGCTCGGCCCGACATCCGACGTGCCGGTGGGTGGCGGGAAGGTGTTCACCGGCGCCAAGGTCGTCGTGACGCAGCCGGCCGCCGGCCAGTACAAGGGCTTCTCGGCCGTGTGCACCCACCAGGGCAACCCGATCGGCTCGGTCGAGGGCGGTCAGATCGTGTGCCCGTTCCACAACAGCCACTTCAGCATCACCGACGGCAGCCCGGTGAGTGGCCCGGCGCGGAGCGCGCTGCCGGCCGTCAACGTCGCCGTCCAGGGCAGCAACATCGTCCAGACGTCCTGAGACAGGCGAAGAGCCCGGTCCTCCGGGGGGCCGGGCTCTTCAGCTTCGGCAGGTCAGCCTTGGGCGGCCGGGTCGGCCTTCCCGACGAACAGCAGCTTGTTCGGCGAGCCCTCGCCCGGGTCGCCCACCTTGTCCGGGGTGGACGCACCGACCAGCGCGGTCGTCACCTCGGCCGGCGTGGCGTCCGGGTGGTCGGACAGGTACAGCGCGATCCCACCGGCCACGTGCGGCGTGGCCATCGACGTACCGCTCATCGTGGCGGTCGACTCCGGGTCGGTGATGCCGACGGACTCGACGTCTACGCCCGGCGCGAACAGGTCGACGCACTTGCCCCAGTTCGAGAACGACGCCTTCTGGTCCTGGTCGTCGGTCGCGCCGACCGTGATCGCGGACCGCTCCCGGGCCGGCGAGCCGCCGCAGGCGTCCGAGCTCTCGTTGCCAGCGGCAACGGCGTAGGTGATGCCGGCGTCCACCGACGCCTTCACCGCCGCGTCCAGCGCGTCGTCCGCGCCGCCGCCGAGGCTCATGTTCGCGACCGCGGGCTTCTTCGCGTTCTTGGTCACCCAGTCGATACCGCCGATGACCGACTCGGTCGAGCCCGAGCCCTTGCAGTCGAGCACCCGGACCCCGAACACCTTGGCGCCCTTGGCCAGGCCGTACGTCGATCCGGCGATGGTGCCGGCCACATGGCTGCCATGCCCCATGCAGTCGACGCCGTTCTGGCCGTCGCCGACCGTGTCGGTGCCGACCGCGGCGCGGTCGCCGAAGTCCTTGTGCGCGGCGTAGATGCCGGTGTCGATCACGTAGACGTTCACGTTCTCGGCGGCGCCGGACGGCGTGAACTTCTTGTCCAGCGGCAGATCGCGCTGGTCACTGCGGTCTAGTCCCCACGGCGGATTGTCCTGGCTCATAGTGATCTTCTGGTTCTGCTGGACGAACGCGACCCGCTTGTCACCGGCCAGCTTCTTCGCCTGCTCCGCGTTCATCGTCGCCGAGAAGCCCTTGACCGACGCGTCGTACTGCTTGGCCACCTTCACGTCGTAGCTGCTCGCCAGGGTGGCGTTGGTGGCCCGGGTCTCGGCCTGGCTGCGCTGGCCGGCCAGGACGACGATGTAGCTGTCCGGGATCGCGTTGGCGCTGCCGGCGCCGCGGATGCTGACACCGGCGTCCGGTGCGGCGTCACTACCGGCTGCGGTGGCGACGATGCCGGTGGCGGCGAGCGCGGATGCGGCGAGTGCTCCCAGCACGGCCCGCGGTCTGCGGATGGGGGACATGGGCGGCTCCCTCGAGTCAGCGCAAGGCCCAGTTGCCTCACGCAAAGGTCCTGCGCATCTACCCTGGGTCACACGCTAGGGAGTGCGCTCATCCCAACCGGGGGTCAAACCGGGCTTATGAGGCAAGCCGCAACACGACCGCAAGGTTCAGCTGGTTTGGCGGGCCCGGTGCTTGGCGTACTTGCGCGCGGCGAACTCGTAGGCCTCGGTGATCAGGTCCTGGAGTGCCGCCGGATCGGTGGGGGAGACGATGCAGACCCAGTGCTGCGAGGCGTAGAACGGGTGCGGCATCAACTGGTCGCGGGCGGTGTAGTCGTGGCCGGAGTCCAGCACCCAGTCCGCGTCCCGCTCGGTCGGCACGGCGCCGAACAGCGAGGTGTACGTCGCCTTGGTCAGGCCGAGGTTGAGTCGCCAGGCTCCGGGCTCGTCCAGCCGGGACACCTTCTCGTAGTGGTCGCCGGTCACGATGGTGGCGAACGGCTGCTGCCGCTCGGGCGGCAGGTCGCCGGCGGGGTCGTACAGGTAGAACAGGTCGTCCTGGGCCTCGAGGATCCGGACGCCGTCGTACCTCTTGATCAGGAGGTCCAGCTCGTCAACGGTCATGCCTTCAAGTGTGTCATTGAAGCTGCGATAGAGACTTTGGCGGAATTCCGACTTTGTCCGTGCGGCGAACTAGGGTGGATGGGTGGCTGATCCGTCCTCCTACCGTCCCGCTCCAGGGTCGATCCCCGACTCGCCTGGCGTCTACCGCTTCAGCGACGCCGCCGGGCGGGTGATCTACGTCGGCAAGGCGAAGAACCTGCGGGCCCGGCTGTCGTCGTACTTCCAGGACCTGGTGAACCTGCACCCGCGCACCCAGGCGATGGTGACGACGGCCGCGAAGGTCGAGTGGACGGTGGTCGCCAGCGAGGTCGAGTCGCTGCAACTGGAGTACTCCTGGATCAAGGAGTACGACCCACGGTTCAACGTGAAGTACCGCGACGACAAGTCGTACCCGTGGCTCGCGATCACCCTCAACGAGGACTACCCGCGGGTGATGGTCGGCCGCGGCCAGAAGAAGAAAGGCGTGCGGTACTTCGGCCCCTACAGCCACGCCTGGGCGATCCGGGAGACCGTGGACCTGCTGCTGCGGGTGTTCCCGATGCGCTCGTGCAGCAAGGGCGTGTTCAACCGGCACCGCCAGATCGGCCGGCCCTGCCTGCTCGGCTACATCGGCAAGTGCGCGGCGCCGTGCACCGGCCAGGTCAGCCAGGACGAGCACCGCAAGATCGTCGACGACTTCGCGGCGTTCCTGTCCGGCCAGACGGCGACGTACGTACGCCGGCTGGAGAAGGAGATGAAGGCCGCCGCGGCCGAGCTCGAGTACGAGCGGGCCGCGAAGATCCGCGACGACCTGGCCGCCCTGGAGAAGGCGCTGGCCAAGAACGCGGTCGTCCTCGGCGACGGCACCGACACCGACGTGATCGCGCTCAGCGAGGACCCGCTCGAGGTCGCCGTCCAGATCTTCTACGTCCGCGGTGGCCGGATCCGCGGTGAGCGCGGCTGGATCGCCGACAAGGCGGACGGTACGGCGACCACCGGCGACCTGGTGTCGCGGTTCATTCAGCAGACGTACGCCGGCGACTCGGGCGACGCGATCCCGCGGGAGATCCTGGTCCCGACCGAGCCGGAGGACGCGGCCGCGCTGACCGAGTGGCTGTCGGAGCTGCGCGGCTCGAAGGTGTTCATCCGGGTCCCGCAGCGCGGTGACAAGAAGGCGCTGATGGAGACCGTCGAGCGCAACGCGCTGCAGACGCTCACCATGCACAAGACCAAGCGGGCCAGCGACCTGACCACCCGCAACCAGGCGCTCGAGGAGATCCAGGCCGGGCTCGACCTGCCCGAGGCGCCGCTGCGGCTGGAGTGCTACGACGTCTCGAACCTGCAGGGCACCGAGGTCGTCGCGTCGATGGTGGTCTTCGAGGACGGCCTGCCGCGCAAGAGCGAGTACCGCCGGTTCGTGATCAAGGGCGTCGACGGGCAGAACGACGTCGCCTCGATCGCCGAGGTGCTGACCCGGCGGTTCAAGCGGCTCCTGGACGAGCGGGCCACCCTGCAGGACGACGAGGACCCGGCGGCCAACCTGATCGACCCGGAGACCGGCCGGGCCCGCAAGTTCTCCTACGCGCCAGGGCTGGTCGTCGTCGACGGCGGCCCTCCGCAGGTCGCGGCCGCCCGGCAGGCGCTGGACGAGCTCGGTCTCGGCGACATCCCGGTCTGCGGCCTGGCCAAACGGCTCGAGGAGGTGTGGCTGCCGGACGAGGAGGACCCGGTCATCTTCTCCCGGACGTCCGAGGGCCTCTACCTGCTGCAGCGGCTGCGCGACGAAGCCCACCGGTTCGCCATCACCCACCACCGCAGCCGGCGGTCCAAGTCGATGGTAGAGAGCGTGCTGGACGAGGTCGCCGGCCTCGGCGAGGTCCGCCGCAAGACCCTGCTGAAGCACTTCGGCTCGCTGAAGAAGTTGCGTCAGGCCACCATCGACGAGGTGGCCGCGCTGCCCGGATTCGGGCGCCGCACGGCGGAGTCCGTCGTACTGGCGGTGAACGCTGCCGCAACGAAGGCGGAAACCGGCCGGGCGCCGTCGGTGAACATGGCCACGGGCGAGATACTGGACGACGACGTCCCGGCGGCTGCCGGGCAGCGGTCGGTTGAAGCGGCCGACGGGGATCCAGGGAGAACAGAGAGCTGATGGACGACGCAGGCAATCTCGTCATCGTGTCCGGAATGTCCGGGGCGGGGCGAAGCTCGGTCGCGGACGTGTTGGAGGACCTCGGCTGGTTCGTGGTGGACAACCTGCCGCCGATGTTCCTCACCACCATCGTCGAGCAGGTGGTCGGCACCGGGGCCGCGCCGCGGCTCGCGGTCGTCGTCGACGTCCGGACCGGGATGTTCTTCGACGAGCTGCCGCAGGCGGTGCACGACCTGCGGCTGAAGGGGTACCGGCCGCTGACGCTGTTCCTGGAGGCCTCCGACGACGTGATCGTGCGGCGGCAGGAGAGCGTTCGCCGGCCGCACCCGCTGCAGGGCGAGGGCCGGCTGCTGACCGGGATCCAGCGCGAGCGCGAGCTGCTCGGCGACATCCGGGCCGGCGCCGACCTGGTCATCGACACCTCCAACATGAACATCCACCAGCTCGCCGCGAAGATCGTGAACGCCTTCGGCGACGAGGAGAACGCCGAGCTGCGGGCCACCGTGGTGTCGTTCGGGTTCAAGTACGGCATCCCGGTCGACGCCGACGTGGTCGCCGACATGCGGTTCATCCCGAACCCGTACTGGCAGCCCGACCTGCGCCCGATGACCGGGCAGGACCGTCCTGTGTCAGACTTCGTCCTCGGCCATCCGCTGGCCCAGCAGTTCCTGCAGAACTACGTGGACGTGCTGGACACCCTACGGACCGGCTACCTGAACGAGGGCAAGCGCTTCGTCACCGTCGCGATCGGCTGCACCGGGGGTAAGCACCGCAGCGTCGCGATGGCCGAGGAGATCGCCCGGCGGCTGCGCGAGAAAGGGTCACCGACCTTGGTCGTCCACCGAGATCTGGGGCGCGAGTGACGAGAGCCCCCAGAGTTGTCGCACTGGGAGGGGGGCATGGACTGGCTGCCTCTCTGTCCGCGCTTCGTCATGTCACTGACCAGCTGACTGCGGTTGTCACGGTTGCGGACAACGGTGGTTCGTCCGGTCGTCTGCGCAGTGAGCTCGGGGTGCTGCCGCCGGGTGACCTGCGGATGGCGCTGGCCGCGTTGTGCCGCGACGACGAGTGGGGCCGGACGTGGGCGGACGTGCTGCAGCACCGGTTCCGCAGCGACGGTGCGTTGCACGACCACGCAGTCGGGAACCTGCTGATCGTCGCGCTGTGGGAGCTGCTCGGCGAGGCCGTGGACGGGCTCGACTGGGTGGCCCGGTTGCTCGGCGCACAGGGCCGGGTCTTGCCGATGTCCGCCGTACCGCTGGACATCACTGCTCGCGTGCTCGGGCTGGATCCGGCCCATCCGGAGGCGATCACCGAGATCCGCGGCCAGGCCGAGGTGGCGACGACCGAAGGGCACGTGGTCGACGTCGCGCTCGACCCGGCCGACCCGCCGGCTTGTCCGGAGGCGCTGGTGGCGATCGCGGAAGCCGACTGGGTCGTCGTCGGACCGGGTTCGTGGTTCACGTCGGTGATCCCGAACCTGCTGGTCCCGGCGTTGTGCCGCGGGCTGGAGCAGACCAGCGCCCGGCGGGTGCTGACGCTGAACCTGGGGGAGCAGAAGGGCGAGACCGACGGTTTCTCGCCGGAGACCCACCTCGAGGTGCTGGCCGCGCACGCCCCGGACCTGCGGATCGACGTGGTCCTCGCCGACGAAGGCCACGTGCCCGACCCGGCGTCCCTGCGCCGTACGGCGGAGGCGCTCGGCGCGGAGCTGGTCATCGCCGACATCGCCGACGACGACCGCCACCTCCACCACGCCCCGGACAAACTCGCCAAGGTCTTCCGCGAGCTGCTCGTCTAGCCGTACGTCTGGCTTCGGACACCTTCTCGGGACCGCGGACATCTGATCAGATGTCCGCGGTCCCGACTACTTGTCCGGGCCCCTGCGGTAGCCAACCCGCGCCGACAGATCAGCTCGCGTCGATGTCGTGATTGGCGTCGTACACCTGCTTGCCCTGGGCGTCGAAGCCGCGGACCCGGACGTTCTTGACGTCGGAGTTCCCGCCGGTGAGACCCCAGATGAAGAACCCGTTCGAGATCAGTGCGCGGACCGGGCCGCTCGGCAGGTCGACCACGATCTGGGCGACCCCGTCGGGGACCTGGCCCCACGCCAGACCGACCCCGAACTTCCCGGTGGCGGGGACGCCGCCGCGGCTGTAGTCGTAGTGATCGGCCTTGTCGTACATGTGGCACCACGCGACGACGTTGTCGCCGGGGGAGACCAGCAGGGCGGTGAAGTCGATCCCGGTTCCGGTCTTCAGGGCGACCTTCCACTCCGGGGTGATCTTCCCGGCGTCGTAGGTCCGCGAGTCCTGACCCGGCAGGGCGCCGCCCTTGAGGTAGGCGTCGTCCGGCTTCTTGCACCGGGTCCGGATCGAGTCGTCACTGACCGGGCTGACCGGCGGCGCCGGCTGCAGCCGTTTGCCGGTGGCCGGGTCCTCGGTGAGCACGATCTCCGGGGTGATCGGCGCCGCGAGCTCGATCTTCCGGTCCGCCGGCACGGTCGGTTGCTGCGGCAGCTCCACCGGCTGGTACTTCCAGTCGTAGATCCGGCGGCCGTCGGCGTCGTACGCCCTGACCCGCTGGATCGTCGGTTCGGGCCGGCGTGCCCGGCCCGTGGCGTCGGGCGACGGCCAGCGGTACTGCTCCCAGCCCGGGAAGCCCAGTGTGAAGAATCCGTCGGGGCCGACCAGCGCCTGCCGTGGTGCTTGCTCGTCGACGAAGTTCACCAGGACCCGGGCGACGCCGTCAGCCGGGATCCGGACCTTTGCCGAGACGGCCTGGGTCTCACCCTCCGAACCGCCGGGGACCTTGCCCGGCGTCCCGAAGCTCTCTGTCGTGCTGTAGCGCCCGTTGGTCTTGGGCCGCTGCGGGCCCTCCATGGTGCAAGTGGATACGATCGACTGGTCGGGCGCCAGGAACAACGCCTGCAGACGGCTCTGGTCGCCGCTCTTCACGAGAACCTTCCAGCGGGCGTCGATCGGTCCCGCCTTGTCGAAGGTGTTCGAGCCGCGCTCCTGGTTGGCCTGGACGTACTCGTTGTCGTACTGCTTGCAGCGCTGCAGCACCTCGGCGTCCGACAGCGGGCTGACCGGAGGCGGGGCCGCGGCCTGCCGGCCGGACTCGTTGTCGACGACCTGTCCGGTCTTCGAGTCGACGGTGATGGTCTGGTTCTTCGGGTCGCCGGCCGGGTCCGCGGAGTCGTTCACGGTGTTCGACCAGGCGGCGACGCCGCCGATGATCGCCGCGGTGGTGAGGACGGCGGTGGTCGCGACGGCGATCCGGCCGCGGCGGACCGAACGGCGGCCACGGGCGAGGATGGCGTCGACGTCGGTGTGCAGTGGCCGGTCGGTGTCGTCGGCGGCTGCAGCCAGGAGGCGCTCGATGTCGGTGGTCACGAGGTGCTCTTTTCGGTGAGTCCGAGGAGTTGGCGGAGGTGCACGAGACCGCGGGAGGTCTGGCTCTTCACGGCGCCTTCGCCGATGCCGAGGATCTCGGCGGTCTGCTCGACGCTGAAGTCGGCGTAGTGCCGCAGTACGACGCACGCGCGCTGACCGGGCGCGAGTGCGGCGAGCGCCGCGACCACCACCGTGCGGTCGTCGACGGCCTGCAACGCGTCCGGCGCGGTCAGGATGTCGTCTCCGGGGTCGTCGAGATGTTCGCGCCGCCACGGTCGTCGCGCCTGGTCGAGCACGGAGGTCACGACGGCCTTGTGCGCGTAGCTGACCAGCCCCTCGCTGCGGTCGATGCGGTTCCAGCGGCGGTAGACCTTCACCAGCGCGTCCTGGGCCGCGTCCTCGGCCCGATGCCAGTCGCCGCACATCAGGTACGCCGTACGTCGCAACCGTCGGATCGTGATCGCGGCGAACTCGGTGAACTCGTCGTCGTCGCGTCTTCGCATCCGGCCCCCTCTGCCGATCAATTCTGTCGTCGAGGGAACGCATCGGGCCCTCCGGGAGGTTGCATCCCTGCGTAACCAGGTCCGCGATGCGCCCGTTGAACGAGGGTCTTTGACAACGGTGGGAGGATGCCTTCATGGCGATGACTGCACAGGTGAAGTCCGAACTGACCAGCATCCAGGTCACGAAACCCTGTTGCCGCAAGGCCGAGGTGTCGTCGGTCCTGCGGTTCGCGGGCGGTCTGCACCTGGTGTCGGGGCGGATCGTCGTCGAGGCCGAGCTGGACAGCGGGGCCGCGGCCCGGCGGCTGCGCAAGGACATCGCGGAGATCTTCGGGCACCCGTCGGACGTGGTGGTGATCTCCCCGTCCGGTATCCGGAAGCAGACCAAGTACGTCGTACGCGTCGTCCGTGACGGTGACGCGCTGGCCCGGCAGACCGGCCTGGTCGACAACCGCGGCCGCCCGGTCCGGGGTCTGCCGCCGGCGGTGGTGTCGGGTGCTTCCTGCGACGCGGTGGCGGCCTGGCGGGGTGCGTTCCTGGCGCACGGCTCGCTGACCGAGCCGGGCCGGTCGTCGTCCCTCGAGGTGACCTGTCCTGGTCCGGAGGCGGCGCTGGCGCTGGTCGGTGCGGCCCGGCGACTCGGGATCGGTTCGAAGGCGCGCGAGGTGCGCAACGTCGACCGCGTGGTGATTCGCGACGGCGATGCGATCGGCGCGCTGCTCACCCGGCTCGGTGCCCACGAGTCGGTGCTGGCCTGGGAGGAGCGCCGGATGCGCCGCGAGGTCCGCGCGACCGCGAACCGGCTGGCCAACTTCGACGACGCGAACCTGCGCCGCTCGGCTCGGGCAGCCGTCGCCGCGGGTGCGCGGGTCGAGCGGGCGCTGGAGATCCTCGGCGACGACGTACCGGACCACCTGCAGGTGGCGGGCAAGCTGCGGCTGGAGCACAAGCAAGCCAGCCTGGAGGAGCTCGGGCAGTTGCACGAGCCGGCGCTGACCAAGGACGCGGTGGCCGGCCGGATCCGCCGGCTGTTGGCGATGGCCGACAAGCGCGCCGCCGACCTCGGCATCCCGAACACCGAGGCCAACCTCACCCCGGACATGCTCGACCCAGCCTGACCGGATCGTTATCAAGCACGCCCCACGCGGCGCTTGTCATGTTGGTTGGATCTCCCCACGGGGGTTGCCATCCGATGAACAAGTGAGGACCGATGGGTACCCAAGAAGAAGAAGCCGCGGCGCTGGACAGGATTCACCAGGAAGCCATCGCGCGGGAGGCCGCCCGCCTGGCGGCCGAAGATGCGGCGCGCAAGGCCGCGGAGGAAGCGGCCAAGCAGCAGAACAGCATGGTCGCCGACAGCCCGGTGGTCAGCGGCTGGCCGGACAACGAGGTGCAGCAGGCGCCGCAGACCGGGCTCGGCAAGGTCGCCGGCGCCCTGCGGGTCGGCAGGGAAGGCGATGTGGCCTTCGCGCGCGACCTCCTGAACAGCGGGCAGGCGCCGCTCGGGGTGCTGCTGCGCCGGAGCAGAGTGGTGACGGCGCCAAGGAGAAGCTGGGTGCCGTAGTGACTCCGCGGGGGACGGCGCAGGCCTTCGGGCGGTGATCGACGCGGGCAGCGGTCCTGGATGTGTTCCAGGGCCGCTGCTCAGCGGATCAGTTCCGCCACGGCGAGTCTTGCCAGGAGCAGGCTGACGACCACGATCAGTACGACGCGAACGAAGCGCGACCCGCGGCGAAGCGCCTGACCTGCGCCGAGGCGGCTGCCGAGCATGTTGGCTGCGGCCATGCCGAGCCCGAGCATCCACAGCATCTGCCCCTGCCAGGCGAAGACCAGCAGAGCGCCGAGGTTCGAGCCGAGGTTGACGAGCTTCGACGTCGCCGATCCACGGGTGAAGTCGGTGCCGAGCAGCGTCGTGAGCGCGACGACCATCATCGTCCCGGTGCCCGGACCGACGAACCCGTTGTAGAACGGCAATGCCACCCCGGTCACAGCCACCACTGCGGCAACCCGGGCGCGGCTCGGCAGGACGCTGGTCGGAGCCACGCCCAGATCGCGGCGGGCGACCACCAGCACCAGGACGGCCATGAGCGCGGCCGCCACGACCGGACGCAGTACCTCTGGGGGTAGCGTGCCCGCAGCCGCGGCACCCGCTCCCGACAACGCCACTGCTGGGATGCCGCTCACCAATGCGAGCCGGACGTCGACCTTAGTCCGGCGGGCGAAGGTGACTGCCGCGCACGCCGTACCGGAGATGGACGACAGCTTGTCCGTCGCCAGCAGCGACACCGCCGGCGTACTGGGCAGCGCCAGCATCAGCACGGGCAACTGCACCAGCCCGCCACCACCCACGACAGCGTCGAACCAGCCGGCCACCGCCGCCGCGACAAGCAGCAGCGCGACGATCTCGATATCCATCGTGTCTTCCCCCGGGCGGTCGGGCGGCTCGCGGCAGCCACCTGTGTCGGCAGGTTCCCGGACCGGCGTTGGGTCAGCGTTGGCCCACTGGTGAGACAAGATGACCGCACTGTGAACAGACCGAAGCCGCGCTACCGCGTACTGGGGCCGATAGCGGTGGACGACGGCGACCGGACACAGGTGATCGATGCGGGCATCCGACGGACCCTGCTGGCTCTGCTGCTCAGCAGAGCGGGCTCGGTCGTGTCCCGCGACATCCTTGTGGACGCCGCATGGCAGGACGCGCGGCCGACGCAGGGAACTATCCGCTGGCACATGCACGCGCTACGACGGCTGCTCGGCGCCGGAGACGAGCTGACCAGTACGGCGGACGGGTACGTGCTGCACATCGCGCCGGACCAGCTCGATGCGAACCGGTTCGAGTCACTGCTGGCCGAAGGGCGTGAACGGGCCGACGAACCGGAGCGGGCCGCCGCGGTCCTGTCCGATGCACTCGGCCTCTGGCGCGGATCGGCGTACGAAGGCCTGGCGGAGGTCTCGTCGCTCCGGGACGAGGCGGACCGGCTGACCGAGGCACGGCTGCTGGCGCTGGAACTGCGGATCGAGGCGGACCTGGCGCTCGGCCGGCACCCTGCGCTGGTTCCCGAGCTGACCGTGGCAGTTGCCGAAAACCCTTTGCATGAAGGGTTCCGGGCCCAGCTGATGCTGTCGCTGTATCGCGGCGGCCGGACCGCCGACGCGCTGGCGACGTACCGCAGCGGCAGGGAGTTGCTCGCCGAGGAGCTCGGTCTGGACCCGGGAGAGCGGCTGCGCGAGCTCGAGCACGCGATCCTCGTGGCCGATCCGGCGCTGTCGCCCGGCGGCGAGATCCGTGCCCTCCGGACGCCGGCCGAGCTGCCACCGGACGTCGTCGACCTGGCCGGCCGGTCAACTGAGCTCGAACGGATCAGTGCCGTACTGCGGAGTTCGCAACGTCTGCCGATTGTCGCCGTCCACGGCCAGGGTGGTGTCGGCAAGTCGGCGCTGGCGATCAAGGCCGGGCATCGGGTCCGCGACGAGTTCCCGGACGGTCAGTTGTACGCCGACCTGCGCGGAGCGACACCTGGAGCGGTACCGCTCACGCCGTTGGCGGTGCTGCGCCGGTTTCTCCGCTCCCTTGGTGTACCCGACGACCAGGTGCCGTCCGACATCGACGAGGCGGCGGCGAGGTTCCGGTCACTCACGGCGGGCCGTCGCCTGCTGGTGCTGCTTGACGACGCCGTCGACGCTGCGCAGGTACGGCGGCTGACGCCGGGCGGGGGCGCCGTATTGGTGACCAGCCGGATGCCGATGGGAAGTCTGGACGGCGCTCTCCAGTGGCAACTCGATGCCTTGGCGGAGGAGGACGCGCTGGCGCTGCTGGATGAGCTGGCTGGTGCAGGCCGGGTCGCAGCCGAGCCCGAGGCCGCTGCGCAGGTCGTCGGCCTGTGCGGCCGGTTGCCGTTGGCCATTCGGATCGCCGGCGCGCGACTGGCAGCACGGCCGGACTGGCGCGTGGCGGACCTGGCAGGACGGTTGGCCGTCGGCGAGCGTCGCCTGGACGAGCTGAGTGACGCCGATCTATCGGTCCGGGCCAGCATCAGCGTGGGCAGGCAGAGCCTGGGCAGCGGCCGCACCGGTCGGCTCGCTGACCGGATCTTCCGGATGTTGCCGTTGCTCAACCTCACAGATCTCGACGACTACGCCATCGGCGCGCTGATCGATGCCCGGCCGGGCGACACTCAGGACGGTCTCGACCGGCTGGTGCTCGCCCGGCTGGTTGAGGTGCGCGCCTCGGGCCGGTACGGCATGCACGACCTGGTTCGGCTCTATGCGTCGGAAGTCGCCGGAGGACTGTCGACCGAGGTACGCGCTGCTGCGATCCGCCGTACCGGTCACGCCTATCTCGCTACGCTCAGAGCGGCGTCCAGCCTGCATGCAACCACCGCGTCGAGACTGTGGTTGACGTCGGGCGCATCCGAGCTCACCTGGGATCCGGCGTCACTCGCAGACCGTGATGCGGCGTCTTCGTGGGTTGATGCCGAACGCGAGAACCTGGTGGCCGTTGCAGCGCTGCAGGACGATCCGGCAGTCGTGGTCGGCTTCGCCGCGGCTGCGCACAGTTCGTTCGCGAGCCGCGGCTGGCACTCCGAGGCGCTGCGGCTCGGCAGGCTGGCGCTGGACGCTGCTGAGGAGGCGGGAGAGCCGATCCTCGTCGCGACCGCGGCCCATGCCTGGGGTTCGGCACAGATCGCGCACCGGCCGAGTGCGGCCGTCGAGCCGCTGCAGACGGCCCGGGACCAGTTCGCGGTGCTGGGCGACAAGTTGCGGGAGGCGCGGGTCTGCGCCACCCTCTCGCACGCCTTGGTGATGTCCGGTCGACCGCGGCAGGCCGAGCAGGAGCTCACTCGCTCGGCCGGGCTGAACCACGCAATCGGCGAGCCCGGGGTGGAGGCCGTCGACCTGACCAACCTCGGCATCGTGCTGCACCACCAGGGACGGCTCGCGGAGGCGCGTGCGCGGCACCACGAGGCGTTGAAGCTACGGCAGCAGCTGGGCCATGTCACCGGCCAGGGGATATCGATGGCGAACCTCGGGCAGATTGCTCTCGACGCAGGGGAACCGCGGCAGGCAGCCCAGTGGCTGACCGATGCCATCGACCTGCTGGCCGGATGGCCGAACGAGTTGGGCCTGGGCAGGCTGCTGTGGGACCTCAGTACGGCGTACCGGCTGATCGGCCTCGCGAATCGTGCGCTGGCCGAGCGGGAACGCTCACTGGAGGTGCTCGCCGGCTACGACTTGCTCACCTCCGAGCAGGTGGCGGCGTTGCTGGTGGAGCCGGAGCCGTCGATGCCCGCGCCGTACCGCCGGTTCGCCTGAAACCCTGTTGCAGGTGGTCTGGTCTGGAAGGCAACCGTTTCCAGGGTGGTCTGGTGTGGACACTACCAGTGGGCCGAGTGGGCTCTTGGGTTAGTGTTTCGGGTGTAGCGGCAGTGCTCAAAGCCAGATCTGAGGAGACGCAGTCCCGTGACCGTACGCGTAGGTATCAACGGCTTCGGCCGGATCGGCCGTAACTTCTTCCGCGCCGTGCAGGCGTCCGGTGCCGACATCGAGGTCGTCGCCGTCAACGATTTGACCGACAACCAGACCCTCGCTCACCTGCTGAAGTACGACTCGATCCTGGGCCGCTTCCCCGGTGAGGTCTCCGCGACCGAGGACGACATCACCGTCGCCGGCACGAGCATCAAGGCGTTCGCCGAGCGCGACCCCGCGAACCTGAAGTGGTCCGACGTCGGCGCCGACGTGGTGATCGAGTCGACCGGCTTCTTCACCGACGCCACCAAGGCCAAGACGCACGCCGACAACGGCGCCAAGAAGGTCATCATCTCCGCCCCGGCGAAGAACGAGGACCTGACCGTGGTGATGGGCGTGAACCACGACCTGTACGACGCCGAGAAGCACACCGTGATCTCGAACGCGTCCTGCACCACGAACTGCATCGCCCCGCTGGCCAAGGTCCTGCACGACGCGTTCACCATCGAGCGGGGCCTGATGACCACGATCCACGCGTACACCCAGGACCAGAACCTGCAGGACGCCCCGCACAAGGACCTGCGCCGCGCCCGCGCCGCCGCGCTGAACATCGTGCCGACGTCGACCGGCGCCGCGAAGGCGATCGGCCTGGTGCTGCCGGAGCTCAAGGGCAAGCTGGACGGCTACGCGCTGCGGGTCCCGGTCCCGACCGGTTCGGCCACCGACCTGACCGTCACCGTCGGCCGCGAGGTCAGCGTCGACGAGGTCAAGGAGGCCTACAAGGCGGCCGCCGCCGAGGGCGCGCTGAAGGGCTACCTGACCTACACCGAGGACGAGATCGTCTCCGCCGACATCGTCACCGACCCGGCGTCCTGCATCTTCGACGCGGGCCTGACCAAGGTGATCGGCAACCAGGTCAAGGTCGTCGGCTGGTACGACAACGAGTGGGGCTACTCGAACCGCCTCGTCGACCTGGTGACGCACGTCGGCGCCTCGCTCTGACACCTGCCTGACACCTGCACTTGTCGACAGCCTGCGTCCGGTCCACCCCGGACGCAGGCTGATCCCTGAGCCGCAAGGATTGCTGAACTGTGAAGACCATCGAAGACCTCGGGGACGTGGCCGGCCTGCGGGTGCTGGTGCGCTCCGACCTGAACGTGCCGATCAAGGACGAGACGATCGGCGACGACGGCCGGATCCGGGCCAGCGTGCCGACCCTGGTGAAGCTGGCCAAGGCCGGCGCCAAGGTGATCGTCACCGCCCACCTCGGCCGCCCCAAGGGCAAGCCGAACCCGGAGTTCACGCTGGCCCCGGTGGCCAAGCGGCTCGGCGAGCTGCTCGAGCCGGAGGGCATCAAGGTGCTGTTCGCCGACGACGTCACCGGCGACAGCGCGCAATCCGCCGTACAGGATCTGGACGAGGGTGAGGTCCTGCTGCTCGAGAACGTGCGCTACGACGCGCGTGAGGAGAGCAAGGACGAGGCCGAGCGCGACCAGCTGGCCGACGAGCTGTCCGCGCTGGCCGACGTGTTCGTCAGCGACGGCTTCGGTGTGGTGCACCGCAAGCAGGCCAGCGTGTACGACGTGGCGCGCAAGCTGCCGCATGCCGCCGGCGGCTTGGTGCTTGCCGAGGTCGACGTACTGAAGAAGCTGACGGAGAGCCCGGCCCGCCCGTACGTCGTCGTCCTCGGCGGCGCGAAGGTTTCGGACAAGCTCGCGGTGATCGACAACCTGCTGGCCAAGGCCGACAAGCTGCTGATCGGCGGCGGGATGGTGTTCACCTTCCTGAAGGCGCAGGGACACGAGGTCGGCAAGAGCCTGCTCGAGGAAGACCAGCTGGACACGGTCAAGGGGTACCTGGAGACCGCGAAGTCCAAGGGCGTCGAGATCGTGCTGCCGACCGACATCGTGGTCGCGCCCGAGTTCAAGGCCGACGCCCCGGCGACGGTGGTGGCCGCGGACGCGATCCCGGCCGACCAGCTCGGCCTGGACATCGGCCCGGAGTCCGGCAAGGCGTTCGCCGCCGAGATCGCCGGCGCCAGGACGGTGTTCTGGAACGGCCCGATGGGCGTGTTCGAGATGGCCGCGTTCGCCGGCGGAACCAAGGCCGTCGCACAGGCGTTGACCGAGGTGGACGGCCTCAGCGTGGTCGGCGGCGGTGACTCGGCCGCGGCGGTGCGCCAGCTAGGCTTCGCCGACGACGCGTTCGGCCACATCTCCACCGGCGGTGGGGCGTCGCTCGAATACCTGGAGGGCAAGGAGCTCCCGGGTCTCGCCGTACTGGAAGAGGACTGACACCCGATGGCTGACAGCGCAGCTGCCCGTACGCCGTTGATGGCGGGCAACTGGAAGATGAACATCAACCACGTCGAGGCCGTGCACCTGGTGCAGAAGCTGTCCTGGACGCTGCAGGACAAGAAGCACGACTTCGAGCGGGTCGAGGTGGCGGTACTGCCGCCGTTCACCGACCTGCGCAGCGTCCAGACGCTGATCGACGGCGACCGGATGAAGATCAAGTACGGCGCCCAGGACGTGTCGAAGTACGACGCGGGCGCCTACACCGGCGAGATCTCCGCGTCGATGCTGGCCAAGCTCGGCTGCACCTACGTGCTGACCGGCCACTCCGAGCGGCGGCAGTACCACGGCGAGGACGACGCGCTGGTCAACGCCAAGACGACCAAGGCGCTCGAAGCCGGCCTGACCCCGATCGTCTGCGTCGGCGAGGGGCTCGACATCCGCAAGGCCGGCGAGCACGTGGAGTACACGCTGGCCCAGGTGGACGGCGCGCTGGCCGGGCTGAAGCAGGACGACGTCCGCAAGCTCGTGCTGGCCTACGAGCCGGTCTGGGCGATCGGCACCGGCGAGGTCGCCACGCCGGAGGACGCGCAGGAGGTCATCGCGGCGATCCGGGGCCGGATCGAGGAGACGATCTCACCGTCGGTCGCCGACTCGGTACGGATTCTTTACGGGGGGTCGGTGAAGATGGCCAGTGCAGGTGGCATCATGGCCCAACCGGACGTGGACGGCTGCCTGGTCGGAGGTGCGAGCCTTCAGGTGGACGAGTTCGCCGGAATCTGCCGTTACCTGGACCTTCAGTTAGGCTACTCCTCGTGATTCTCGCTTTTTCGATCGTCGTGATCGTCTGCAGCCTCATCCTCACGCTGCTCGTGCTGCTGCACAAAGGCCGCGGTGGCGGTCTGTCGGACCTGTTCGGTGGCGGGGTGTCGTCCAGCCTGGGCGGCTCGTCGGTCGCCGAGCGGAACCTGGACCGGATCACGATCGCCGTCGGTCTGATCTGGTTCGCTGCCATCGTCGCTCTCGGCCTGCTCTACAAGCTCGGCTGAGGGGAGTAGGTTCCCGTGGCTGGTGGTGGCAGTGCGATTCGTGGCAGCCGGGTCGGCGCAGGCCCGATGGGTGAGGCGGAGCGCGGCGACACCGCGCCCCGGCAGCGCATCGTGTTCTTCTGCGCGAACGGGCACGAGACCGCGACGGTGTTCGCGGTCGAGGCGTCCATTCCGGAGGCGTGGGACTGTCCGCGGTGCGGTCTGCCGACCAGCACCGATGTGAACAACCCACCCCCGCCCCCGAAGATCGAGCCCTACAAGACCCACCTGGCTTACGTGAAGGAACGGCGCAGCGAGCAGGAGGCCGCCGAGATCCTCGAAGAGGCCCTCGAGAAACTCCGCGCCCGCCGCGCCCGCGGCGAAGTCATCTTCTGAGGCACGTGGCAACAGCCCGGACCGATCGGTCCGGGCTGTTGGCGTTCAGGGCCGACGGACGCCGGGGACGACGAGACCGGACTCGTACGCCGCGATCACAGCCTGGGTGCGGTCCCGCAGGCCGAGTTTGCCGAGCACCCGGCTGACGTGGGTCTTGACGGTCTCCTCGCTGACCACCAGCCGGGTGGCAATCTCCGGGTTGGACAGCCCCTCGGCCATCAGTTGGAGTACGTCGATCTCGCGCGGCGTCAACTGGCCGAGTTCAACGACCGGAGCGTGCGCGGGACGGAGCCGGGCGAACTCGGCGATCAACCGCCGGGTCACGGTCGGCGCGAGCAGCCCGCCGCCAGACGCGATCACCCGGACCGCGTCGAACAGGCGCTCGGCGGTCACATCCTTCAGCAGGAACCCGCTGGCGCCGGCGGCCAGAGCGTCGTACACGTGCTCGTCCAGGTCGAACGTGGTCAGCATCAGGATCCGTGGGCCGGGACCTGCTTCGGCGACGATCTGCCGGGTCGCCTCGATCCCGTCCAGGACCGGCATTCGCACGTCCATCAGTACGACGTCCAAGGACTGCTCGCGGCACAGGCGGACCGCTTCCATGCCGTCAGCCGCCGTACCCGCGACGACGAAGTCGGGCTGGGTGCCGAGGAGTGCGCCGAAGCCGGCCCGGACCACTTCCTGGTCGTCGACGACGGCGATCCGGATCGGCGGGGTCATGACGCGTCCGGCGGGATCGGCAGGACCGCCTCGACCGCGAAACCGCCGCTGGCCGGCCGGCCCACGGTGAGGGTTCCGCTCACCATCGCGGCGCGCTCGCGCATACCGACCAGCCCGTGCCCACCGGCTTCTTGCTCGAAGGCACGCCCTGGGCCGTTGTCGCGGATCCGCACTCGCAATGCCTCCGGGGTGTAGTCCAACTCGACGTCCACGGCGGCGCCGGTTGCGTGTCTGCGCGCGTTTGTCAGCGCCTCCTGAACGATCCGGTACGCCGTCAGTTGGACACCCGGGTCGAGCGGTACGACGCAGCCGCGCACGATCAGCCGGGTGCTGGCACCCGAGGACGCGCGAGCCTCGTCGACGAGGGCAATCAGCTGTTCCAGGCCGGGCTGCGGTGCGCGCACGCTCGACGTGCCGGGCTCGACGTCCTCGCGCAGTACGCCGAGCAGCCTGCGCATCTCGGTGAGGGCGGAGCGCGCGGTGTCGCCGATGTCGACCAGCCGCTGCGCGCCCTCCGGTGGCAGGCCAGGCGTCGTCAGCCGGGCGGTCTCGGCCTGGACCGCGATGATCGAGATGTGGTGCGCGACCACGTCGTGCAACTCCCGGGCGATTCGGGCCCGCTCACCGCGTGCGGCGTACTCGAGAAGGTTGTCCGCGCTGGCCTGTCCGACAGCGGCGGAGTCGGCGGCGACACCGCGTTCCCGCAGTGAGGTGCCGAGCAGGACCGCCGCGGTCATGAACACCAGCAGCACGGTCGAGTCCGGCTGCGGATCCCCGAGCGCGAACAGGACGAAAGGCAGCAACAAAGGGAACACCACTCGGCGCGATCGTCTGCGCGCCAGCTGGTACAGGGCGATGATCCCGGCCAGTACTCCGGCTGCGAACGGCGACTCCGGGCCGGCGAGCATCACCACGTTGGCCAGGGTCACCGCCACTGCGACCGGGACCGGATGAGCCGGGAGGAACGCCAGTGGCACGGTGGCGCACAGCCCCAGCAGCATCGCCGACCCCAGATCGATGCCGGTGCCGTCGCCGCGACCGCCGGCTTCGATCACGGCCAGCAGACCGAGCACGGCCGCCAGGACGACGTACGCGTACCGGTTGCCGACGGTGCTGCGTACGCCGTCGAGCAGCTCACGGACCTGGCTCACGTGCTCATTGTCGCCCCGCCGTGTCACCTCGGCGTCCCCCACGCGAGGGACGGCAGACCCGCTCGGCAGCGTGACGACATCCCTGCGGGCCGGACCGTAGCGTCTGCTGCCATGGAGGCCAACACTGTCGAGGTTCACGAGCTTCACAAGACGTACGGCGCCACCGTCGCGGTGGACGACCTGTCCTTCACCGTCCGGCCGGGTCAGGTGACCGGCTTCGTCGGTCCGAACGGTGCCGGCAAGTCGACGACGATGCGGGTGATCCTCGGGCTGGACGCGCCGGACAGCGGCAGTGCTCTGGTCGGCGGCCGCCGTTATCGGGACCTCGGTACGCCGTTGCGCGTGGTCGGTGCCTTGCTCGACGCGGGCGCCGTTCATCCGGGCCGGAAGGCTCGCGACCACCTGCTGTGGATGGCGCAGTACAACGGTCTGCCGGCAACGCGGGTGGACGAGGTGCTCGAGCAGGTGGGGCTCACGCAAGCTGCGCGGCGCCGGGCCGGTGGGTTCTCGCTTGGGATGCGGCAACGGCTGGGGATTGCCGGCGCCTTGCTCGGGGATCCGCCGGTGCTGCTGTTCGACGAACCGGTGAACGGGCTGGACCCGGAGGGCATCGTCTGGATCCGCGGCCTGCTGCGGTCGCTGGCCGCCGAGGGCCGGGCAGTGCTGGTGTCCAGCCACCTGATGGGCGAGCTTCAGGACACCGCGGACCACCTGATCGTGATCGGCCGGGGCCGGCTGATCGCTGACACCACAGTGCGCGAGCTGGTGGCCGCCGCGTCAGCGGATCGGGTCGTGGTCCGGACCGCGGACCGGACTCAGGCGATGACGGTGCTGGCGAACGCCGGCGCCACAGTCGCCGCCACCGACCACGACCGGGTGACCGTGACCGGGCTGACGTCGGAGCACGTCATCAAGGTGCTGAACCAGCACGCTCTCGCGTTCACCGAGGTCGCCGCACACCGGGCGTCGCTGGAGGAGGCCTACATGGAGCTGACCCGGGACGCGGTCGAGTTCGCGGCGCGGGAGGCGTGAGTGATGAATGGCTTCCTGCACGTGCTGCACGGGGAGTGGACGAAGTTCCGGTCCGTGCGGAGCACCTCGTTGTGCCTGCTGGCGGCGGTTGTGGTCAGCGTGCTGCTGGAGCTGCTGGGCTCGTCCGCCGGCTCGACGGATGCCAACGAGCAGCCGACGTACTCGGACCAGGCCTACTTCGTGCACAAGCCGCTGGCCGGAGATGGCTCGGTCGTCGCCCGGGTCGTCAGCCAGCAAAACAGCCACGAGTGGGCGAAGGCGGGCCTGTTGGTGAAGGCCGGTGTCGCACCGGGAACGCCGTACGCCGCGGTCATGGTCACGCCCGAGCACGGTGTGCGGATGGAGGCGATGTTCGACACCGATCTGGCCGGACCGGCCGACGGGGCGCCGCGCTGGCTCAAGCTGACGCGAACCGGCAACCAGGTCACCGGCTACGAATCCGCCGAGGGTGCCGACTGGCGCGAGGTCGGGACGATGACCGTGGCGCTGCCGCAGAACGTCGAGGTCGGCCTCTTCGTCGCGTCGCCGCCGTTGTACGTGACCCAACGGACGGGCAGTGGCACGTCGATCGGTCTGTCGAACACCGTGGGGTCGGCGGTCTTCGACGAGGTCACGGTGACCGGGTCGCAGCCGCCGGGGGACTGGGCCGGCCAGAACATCACGACCCTGCCGTCGAAGCAGACCGGGGGAATTCCGATCGGGGGGCTGAGCCGGACCGATGACACCTTCACGGTGACCGGATCAGGCGACATCTCCGGGTACGGCGTCGCCAGTTGGCACTCTCCCGGAGAGGACGACGTGGTGCTGCTCAGCCTGTTCGGCCTCCGAATCGGGATGATCGCGATCATCGCTCTCGGCGTGCTGTTCATGACGGCCGAGTACCGGACCGGGCTGATCCGCACCACGCTGGCCGCCGGGCCTCGACGCGGTCAGGTGCTTGCGGCGAAGGCGGTCGTGCTCGGCGGCGCGGTCTTCGTGACCGGGCTGGTCGCGGGCGTCGCCTCGTTCTTGCTTGCGCAACCAGGGCTGCACGCGGGCGGCTACAACCCACCGGCGTACCCACACGTGTCGCTGCTGGACGGCACGACTCTGCGTGCGGTGGTCGGCACCGCCGCGGTCCTCGCCCTGATCGCGCTGTTCAGTCTCGGAGTCGCGGTACTGCGGCGGCGTACCGTCGGTGCGATCGTATTCGTGATCGCGCTGGTCGTGGTGCCGCAGATCGTTGCTCCGGTCATCTCACCCGAGGCCGACGTGTGGATGAGCCGGCTGTCTCCGGTCGCCGGACTGGCCGTCCAGCAGACGGTCGACCGCGCCGCGCAGGTGATCGGTCCGTGGGCAGGGCTCGGGGTGTTGTGCGCGTACGCCGTCATCGCACTCGGACTGGCTCACTGGCAACTCGCCCGCCGGGACGCCTGATGGTGGCTTGGCGAGCGCTTCGGGCCGAGTGGACGAAGCTGCGCACGGTACCGAGCACCGGTTGGACGCTGCTGGCGCTGGTCCTGTCGACGGCAGCCATCGGTGCCCTGGTGACCTGGGACCTCGAGCCGCCGAACTGCGACCGTTCGGATCCGGCCTGCGACTTCGACCTGACCAAGCTCAGCCTGTCCGGGGTCTATCTCGGCCAGGCGGCGGTGATCGTGGTCGCCGTACTCGCTGTCACCGCCGAGTACGAGGCCGCGATGATCCGGACGACGCTCGCGGCCTGCCCGCGCCGGCTCGTCGTACTGGCCGCGAAGGCGGTCGTCGTCACCGTGTCGGTTGTCGGGGCGGCCACCGTCAGCGTCCTCGCGTCGCTGCTGGCCGGCCGGGAATTCCTGTCCCACAACGGATTCACCACAGTCGCGGGCTACCAGCCACTCTCGCTCGAGGACGGACCGACCCTGCGTGCGTACGGCGGAACCGTGCTGTACTTCGGCCTGGTCGCGCTACTCAGCCTCGGCATCGCCTTCGTCATCCGCCACACCGGCGGCACCGTGACGATCCTGCTCGTCCTCCTGTACTTGTCGCCGCTCGTGTCGCTCGCCGTCACCGATCCCCGCTGGAAGGAGTGGATCGAACAAGTGTCACCAATGACCGCCGGCCTCTCGATCCAGTCCACCCTGCGCCTGGACAGCCTGTCGATCTCGCCATGGTCCGGACTCGGTGTTCTCGCGTTGTACACCGCAGGCGCGCTCGCCGCCGGACTACTGCTGTTCCGGCTCCGCGACGCCTAGGAGAAGGCCGGCGAGCTTCAGGCTCCAGACCGGGAAGAGGAGGTAGGTCCCGGCCCAACTGAGGCCGCCGATGTAGGTCCAGACGGGCGCTGTCTGCATGTCGTCCAGACCCATGAAGATGCCTGGCGTATTGATGAAGCCCACTAGCATGACGGCGCCGGCGACCAGTCCGGAGCGGCGCAGCCTTGCCCAGGGCCGGCTGGGGTCGGCGGCGCGGTTGACGGCGCGGTTGACGGCAAACAACCAGACGCCGATCAGAGCGAAACCGGTGCTCGACACCAGCCCGGCGAGGAAGAACCCGGTGCTGTCGGTCATCACCAGATACGAGCCCACGACGGTGATCGCGGCACCGACCGTGGCGATCCAGACGAGGACAGCGCGGCCCAGTGTTCCGGAGCGCCAGGACTGCAATGCCAGGCCCGCACTCAGCAGGCCGAGTACGGCGTTGCCGACGTCGTTGATGGCGCCGAAGGCTCCTCCGACGGCGTAGAAGACGATGAGAGCCAGGCACGTGGCGAGCCCGACGATCCCGTGGGCGATCGCCAGGCCGCCAAGGCTTCGACTCCGGCCGATTGGCATCGTGACTACTGCTTGCGAGCGAACAGTTCGTTCAGCTCGGCTTGGGGGATTTGGTCGGCGGCGAAGGTGATTGTGCCGGTGGTCAGGAGCTCTTGGGCGGCGCGTCGTACCAGGCCGAGGGTGGCTCGGGCGATGCTGCCGCCGAGGCTGATTCGGGTGACGCCGGCGGCCTGCAGGTCGGGGACGGTGAGGGTGGACGTGCCCAGTCCGAGGACGACATTGAGCGGGCCGGCGAGCTCGTTGACGAGGGTGCGGATCGACTCGAGGTCGTTCACGCCGGGGACGTAGAGGCAGTCGGCGCCGGCCGCGTGGAAACGGTTCGCGCGGTCGATCGAGTCCTGCAGCGAGGTCGGCGTACGCAGCAACTGGCCGTCGGTGCGTGCGGTGAGGACGAAGTCGGGACCGGCCGCCTCGCGGGCCGCGACGATCCGGTCGACCGACAACTCGACGTCGTACAGGTCCCGCCCGTCGTAGTCCTCGATGTTCCCACCGGCCAGCCCGGCCTCACGCGCCAGCCGGATCGTCTCCGCGACCTTCTCCGGCGCCGCGCCGTACCCGTCCTCGAGGTCGCCGTTCACCGGTACGGCGCTCGCCGCGGTGATCTCCTGGACCCGCGCGAACATGTCCTCCCGCGACAACGCCGGTGCACCGTCCGGCAGCGTGTGATCACCCTTGCCGAGCGAGAACGCGATCCCCGCACTCGTCGTCGCGATCGCCGCGAACCCGGCATCCGCCAGCACCACCGCACTCCCGGCATCCCAGGCGTTCGGCATCACGAAGAACCCGTTGTGCAGCTCGCGAAAAGTCATACCGCCATCCTCGCAGCCGAACGCTTCGGCTCCCGCCGAAGTCAGGTGCGGGGTGCGCGGATGGCGGTGGGGATTTCGCCGGCGGACGGTTCGTCGAGGAGCCAGAGGGTGCGGTTCAGGCCTTTGACGCCGGCGGCGGGGATTTGCAGGCGGCCGGTGTCGGACAGCGCCAGGCGGACGGCTTTGGCCTTGTCTTCGCCGGAGACCACGAACCAGACCTCGTGGGCCCGGTTGAGGGCTGGGAAGGTCAGAGAGATGCGGGTCGGCGGGGGCTTGGGGGAGCCGTGGACGGCGATGGCGGCGGTGTCCTCGGAGTACAGCCCGGCGTGCTCCGGGAAGAGCGAGGCGACGTGACCGTCCGGGCCGACACCCAGCAGCAGTACGTCGAAGGTCGGTACGCCGTCCCGATCGCCGGGGCCCACCGCCTTGGCCAACTCGGAAGCGTACGCAGCCGCGGCCGCCTCAGCGCCCTGACCGGTGTCGGCGGGCATGACGTGCACCCGAGCCGGGTCCACGTCGACGTGATCGAGCAGCGCCTCGCGAGCCTGGGTCTCGTTGCGGTCGGGGTCGCCGTCCGGCAGGAACCGCTCGTCACCCCACCAGAACTCCACCCGTCGCCAGTCGATCGCGCTGCGGGCGGGCGACTCGGCGACGGCCCGGTAGACGACCGAGGCGACCCGGCCGCCGGTCAGCACGACCTGAGCGACCCGGCCGCTGCTCTGCACGTCGACGAGCCGGGTGATGAGCCGGGCCGCGACGGCGTGGGCCAAGCCCTCGGCGTCGCGGTTGACCAGGATGGAGGCGGAACTCATGACCGTCCCGCCACCCTCTTGCCCGTGCTCTTCTTCGCGGTGCTCTTCTTGGCCACCGCCTTCTTCGAGGTGGCGGTCTTGCGCGCTGCGGACGTCTTGGCGGCAGCGGACTTCCGCGCCGCCGTGGTCTTCTTCGCCGCGGCCGACTTCCGGACGGCCTTCTCCTTGGTGGCGGCGGGCGTCGGCGCGTCCGGGGCCGCCGTACGCGAGGCGGCCTTGGTCGCCGCGGTCTGGGTCGAGCGACGGTCCTCCGCGCTCACCTTCTTCGCGTCGGCCGGCATGTTCTCCCGCTCGACCATGCACGCCAGCGTCTGCGCGTACACGTCGTCCGGGTCGAGTCGCCGTAGCTCCTCGCTCAACAGTTCAGACGTCGTACGGCGCTTCAGCGCCACCGGCCGGTCCGGAGCGCCCGGCACGCTGAACGTCGCCACCGCGCCGTCCGGCCTGGTCAGTGAGATCGGCCCGGTCGGCGTGAACAGGCGGGCCGCGGTGATCCCCGGGCCGCGCGAGACCTTCTGCTCAACTGTGACGCCCAGCCGCTGCTGCAGCCAGGCGGCCAGGAGGTCGGCGCTCGGGTTGCCCTTGGCGGACGAGATCTCGGCCCCGGTCACCTTGGTCGGGTACTGGTCGAGGGCAGCGGCGAGCAGCGCACGCCACGGCGTCAGCCGCGTCCAGGCGAAGTCGGTGTCGCCGGGCTCGTACCCCTCGGCCCGCGCCGAGAAGTCGACCGACGCCCGCCGGGTCGCGGCCGCGTCGGTCACCCGGCGCCGGCCGAGCTGACCCAAGGGGTCGTCCGCCGGAACCTTCGGCCCGCCGCCCGGCCACCAGACGATGACGGGGGAGTCGGGCAGCAGCAGGGGAGTGATGACGGACTCGGGCACCTTGGCCAGCTCACCGTGCAGCCGCAGCAGCACCGCCTCGCCCGGAATCCCTTCCCCGACACGTACTTCGGCGTCCAGACCCGACGCACCACGGCCGGGTCGCAGGATCGCCGTGAGCACCCGGGACGGGTGTTCACGGCCGGCCTCGTTCGCGGCCTTCATCGCGTCGTGGTGGGACGCCTCGTCGACGACCACCACGATCGTGCCGACCATGCCCATGGCCGGCGAGCCCGCGTTCCGGCGGGCCTTCAGCAGCGCCGAGGCGATCTCGCTCGACGTCGTACCGGTCAGGTCGATGATCATGGCCGCCTCCAGGCGCGTCCGTCGCGGGCGAGCATCTCGTGCGCGGAGTCCGGGCCCCAGCCGCCGGACTCGTACTGCTCCGGCTTGCCGTGCTCGGCCCAGTACTCGATCACCGGGTCGAGGATCTTCCAGCCCAGCTCGACCTCGGTGTGCTGCGGGAACAGCGGCGGGTCGCCGAGGAGTACGTCGAGGATCAGCCGCTCGTACGCCTCGGGGGAGGACTCGGTGAAGGAACCGCCGTACGCGAAGTCCATGTTCACGTCGCGGATCTCCATCGAGGTGCCGGGCACCTTGGCGCCGAAGCGCATGGTGATGCCCTCGTCGGGCTGGATCCGCAGCACCAGCGCGTTCTGGCCGAGCTCCTCGGTCGAGGTCTTGGTGAACGGCAGGTGCGGCGCGCGCTTGAACATCACGGCGACCTCGGTGACCCGGCGGCCGAGCCGCTTGCCGGTGCGCAGGTAGAACGGGACGCCGGCCCACCGGCGGGTGTCCACGTCCACCCGCAGCGCGGCGAAGGTCTCGGTCGCTGAGTCCTGCGGGATCGCGTCCTCCTGCAGGTAGCCCTTGACCTTGACGCCGCCGGCCCAGCCGGGGGCGTACTGGCCGCGGGCGGTGTGCAGGTCGAGGCGCTCCGGCAGCTGGACCGCCGCGAGCACCTTCTTCTTCTCCTGGCGCAGCGACCAGGCGTCGAAGCTGACCGGCTCCTCCATCGCGACCAGTGCGAGCAACTGGAGCAGGTGGTTCTGGATCACGTCCCGGGCCGCGCCGATGCCGTCGTAGTACCCGGCCCGGCCGCCGATGCCGATGTCCTCGGCCATCGTGATCTGGACGTGGTCGACGTAGTGGCTGTTCCAGACCGGCTCGAACATGGCGTTGGCGAACCGCAGCGCCAGCATGTTCTGCACGGTCTCCTTGCCCAGGTAGTGGTCGATCCGGAACACCTGCTCCGGCGGGAACACCGACTCGACCACCCGGTTCAGCTCCCGGGCGCTCTTCAGGTCGTGGCCGAACGGCTTCTCGATCACCACCCGCCGCCACGAGCCGGGCACCTCGTCGGTCAGCCCGTGCTCGGACAGCTGCTGCACGACCTGCGGGAACAGACCGGGCGGGATGGACAGGTAGAACGCGTGGTTGCCACCGGTGCCGCGGCTGACGTCCAACTCGTCCACGGTCTCCCGCAGCCGCTTGAACGCCTCGTCGTCGGTCAGGTCACCCGGCACGAACCGGAAGCCCTCGGCCAGTTGCTGCCAGACCTCCTCCCGGAACGGCGTCCGGGCGTGCTCCTTGACCGAGTCGTGCACGACCTGGGCGAAGTCCTGGTTGGTGTAGTCACGCCGCGCGAAGCCGACCAGGGCGAAGCCCGGGGGCAACAGCCCCCGGTTCGCCAGGTCGTAGACCGCCGGCATCAGCTTCTTGCGGGCCAGGTCACCGGTGACACCGAAGATCACCAGGCTGGACGGCCCAGCGATCCGCGGCAGCCGCCGGTCCTGCGGGTCCCGCAGCGGGTTGACCGGTCCGGTCGGCTCTTCGTCGAGCTCAGCGGTCATCAGCCGCTTTCCTCCGAGGTCAGTTGTCGAACGTCAGTTGTCGAACAGGGACTTGAGTTGCTGTACGCCGCTCGTCGGGCCGGTCAGGTGGAGCCGCAGCACCGGGCGACCGCGCTCGGCGAGCACGTTCGCGTCACCCGCGGCCTGGGCCGCGATCAGCCCGCCGAAGGTGAACGGCCGGTCGGGGATCTCCACGTCGTTCGGCGGCGTCGCGGTGATCTGCAGGAACACGCCCTCCGGGTGGCCGCCCTTGTGGTACTGGCCGGTCGAGTGCAGGAACCGCGGACCCCAGCCGAAGGTCACCGGTCGCCCGGTCTGCTTCGCGAGCGCCGCGCGGATCGACGCGAGGTCGGCATCCCGCTCGGAGTCCAGGTACGCCATCACGGCCAGATAGCCCTTGTCGTCGAGCTGGCTCAGCAGTGCGTTGACCGCGCCCTTGAGCGAGTCCACACCGTCCAGCAGCCCCTCGGACCCACGCACCTCGACGGCGCCGTCGGTGAACGCCGCCGGCTCCGGCTCGGGCGTTGCGTCCAGCAGACCACGAGCAGCCGCCTTCGCGCTCTCCACATCCGGCTGGTCGAACGGGTTGATCCCCAGCAGGTAGCCCGCGACCGCGGTCGCGACCTCCCACAGCAGGAACTGCCCACCCAGCGAACCGGACGTCAGAGCAGTCGGTACGGCGCTCGTTGCCTTGTCAGCCAGCAGCGCATTGGTGAGGTCGGCGGCGTCACTCCGCAGCTCCGGCGCATCGGGCTCGACGGCGACCGGCAGCACACCGGTGCCGTTCTTGCCCGTGCTCTCCGCGATCAGCTGCTCGGCCCAGTCCGGGAACCCGACGATGTCCGACCCGTCAGCCGCGACGATCGCCTTGTCCCGCCCGGCACTCGCAGCCAGTACGGCGCCCAGCCACAACGCGGGGTTGTCCGTCGAGTCGGCCTGCAGCGCCGGAGCGGCCTCGGCCGCCTGGTCCAGTAGCTCCGCGATGTCCGCCCCGGCCAGCCCGGACGGGACGAGACCGAAGGCCGTCAGCGCGCTGTAGCGGCCGCCGACGTTCGGGTCGGCGAGGAACGTCTTGCGGTAGCCCTCGTCCGCCGCGAGCTTCTCGAAGGGCGAACCCGGGTCGGTCACCACGACGACCCGCGACGCCGCGTCGATGCCGGCGTCGGTGAACGCCTTGACGAACGCCCGTCGATGGCTGTCGGTCTCCACCGTGCCGCCGGACTTGCTGGACACCACGATGACCGTCTTCTGCAGGTCGCCGCCCAGTGCGCGGGTGACGACGCTCGGGTCGGTCGAGTCCAGGACGACGAGCTCGACACCGGCCGTCCGGGTGATCACCTCGGGAGCCAGCGACGAGCCGCCCATGCCGGACAGCACGATCCGGTCCAGGCCCTCGGACCGCAGATCGGCCTGCAGGGCCTCGATCTCGGCCAGCAGCGGCCGCGAGCTCTCGTGCAGGTCGACCCAGCCGAGCCGGATCGACGCCTCGGACTCGGCTTCCGGACCCCAGATGGTGGCGTCCTTGCCGGCCAGCCGGGACGCGACCTTCTCGGCAACCAGCTTGTCGACGACCTCGGCCCAGTCGCCGTTCTGCGTGCTTACTGCCGGAGCGCTCACTTGGCGGCACCCTTCAGGGCTGCGGTAACGGTGTCCTGAAGCTCGGACCACGAGGCGTCGAACTTCGCGACACCTTCGTCCTCGAGCACCTGGACGACCTCGTCGTACGAGATGCCCAGCCTCTCCAGGTCGTCGATCACCTTGCGGTCGGCGGCGTAGTCGCCGCGGACCGTGTCACCGGTCACCTCGCTGTGCTCGGCGGCCGCCTTGATGGTTGCCTCCGGCATCGTGTTGACCACGCCGCGGGTGACCAGGTTGTCGACGTACAGGGTCGGCGGGTACGCCGGGTCCTTCACGCCGGTGGACGCCCACAGCGGGCGCTGCGGCTTGGCGCCCGCGGTCTCGATCTCGCGCCAGCGGTCGGAGGCGAAGATCTCCTCGTACGCCTCGAACGCGAGCCGGGCGTTGGCCACCGCGGCCTTGCCCTTCAGCGCCTTGGCCTCGTCGGTGCCGATCGCGTCCAGGCGCTTGTCCACCTCGGTGTCCACCCGGCTGACGAAGAAGGACGCGACGCTGGCCAGCTTGGTCACGTCGTGGCCGTTCTCGATCGCCTTCTCCAGGCCGGTCAGGAACGCGTCCGCGACCGCCTTGTAGCGCTCCAGGGAGAAGATCAGCGTGACGTTCACGCTGATCCCGGCGGCCAGCGTCTCGGTGATCGCCGGCAGGCCCTCCTCGGTGGCCGGGATCTTCACGAACACGTTGTCGCGGCCGACGGTCTCCCACAGCTCCTTGGCCTGGGCGATCGTCTTGTCGGTCTCCCGGGCCAGACCCGGCTCGACCTCGATCGAGACCCGGCCGTCGACGGTGTCGGTGTCGTCGTACACCGGCTTGAACAGGTCAGCGGCCGAGCGGACGTCGTCGGTGGTGATCACCCGGATGGCCTCGTCGGTGGAGACCCCTTCGGCGGCCAGCCGGGACACCTGCTCGGCGTACGCGTCCGCGTCCGAGATCGCCTTGGCGAAGATCGTCGGGTTGGTGGTCACGCCGCTGACGTGGGCGTCCTGGATCAGCGTCGCCAGGCTGCCGCTGGCCAGCCGCTCCCGGGAGAGGTCGTCGAGCCAGATGGAGACACCCGCGTCGGCGAGTGCTTTCAAGCGATCGTTCATGTCCGAAGCCTCCGGATGTTCTGTTGTGTGTGTCAGTTGCGCTCGTTGGTGGCGTCGGCGTTCGGGTCGGCGCTCACCGCCGGGTCGTCACCGGGGCCGATTCCGCCGGCCGGGCGACGCCCGACCGGTACCCCGGAGCCGCCGAGTTCCGCGGCGGCGGCGATGCTGTCCTTGGCGGCCTGGACGACGGCGGCGGCGGTGATGCCGAACTCGTCGTACAGGACCTTGTAGTCGGCGGAGGCGCCGAAGTGCTCCAGGCTCACGCTGCGCCCGGCGTCACCGACGACCTCGCGCCAGCCGAGCGCGATCCCGGCCTCGACCGAGACCCGGGCCCGGACCTGCGGCGGGACGACCGAGTCGCGGTAGGCGTCGTCCTGCTCGTCGAACCACTCCCGCGACACCATCGACACCACCCGGGCCTTGATGCCCTCGGCGGCCAGCGTGTCCCGCGCCTCGACGGCCAGCTGGAGCTCGGAGCCGGTGCCGATCAGCACGACATCCGGCGTGCCGTCGGTGTCGAGCAGCGTGTAGCCGCCCTTGCGCACGTTCTCGGTGCCGGCGAAGCCGTCGGCGCCGCGCGGGAAGACCGGGACGTTCTGCCGGGTCAGCGCCAGGCCGGCCGGGCGGTCCTTGTGCTCGAGGATCGCGGCCCAGGCGGCGGCCGTCTCGTTGGCGTCCGCGGGGCGTACGACGTCCAGGCCCGGAATGGCCCGCAGTGCCGCCAGGTGCTCGATCGGCTGGTGCGTCGGGCCGTCCTCGCCGAGGCCGATCGAGTCGTGCGTCCACACGTAGATGACCGGCAGCTTCATCAGCGCGGCCAGCCGGACCGCCGGGCGCATGTAGTCGCTGAAGACCAGGAAGGTGCCGCCGTACGGGCGGGTGCCGCCGTGCAGCGCGATGCCGTTCAGGACCGAACCCATGCCGTGCTCGCGGATGCCGAAGTGCAGCACCCGGCCGTACTCGTCGCCCTGGAACTCCTTGGTGGAGAACTCGGCCGGGATGAAGGACGGCTGGCCCTTCGGGGTGGTGTTGTTCGAGCCGGCCAGGTCGGCCGAACCGCCCCACAGCTCGGGCAGCTCGGGCGCCAGCTTGGTCAGCACCTCACCGGAGGCGGCCCGGGTGGCGACGCCCTTGGCGTCCGCGTCCCAGCTCGGCAGCGCGTCCCGCCAGCCGGCCGGCAGGTCCCGCCGGCCCAGCCGGGCGAACAGCTCGGCCCGCTCCGGCGCCGCGGCCTTCCAGGCCTCGAACTTGATGTTCCACTCGTCCTCGAGAGCCTTGCCGCGCTCGATCGCCTGGCGGGTGTGCGCGATCACGTCGTCGGCCACGTCGAAGGACTTCTCCGGGTCCCAGCCCAGCACCTGCTTGGTCGCGGCGACCTCGTCGGCGCCGAGCGCGGAGCCGTGGATCTTGCCGGTGTTCTGCTTGTTCGGGGCCGGCCAGCCGATGATCGTGTGCAGCCGGATGAAGCTCGGCTTGTCGGTGACCGCGGCGGCTGCTTCGACGGCGTCGTACAGGGCCTGGACGTCCTCCTCGTAGCCGGTGCCGCCGTTGGTCCAGTCGACGGTCTGGACGTGCCAGCCGTACGCCTCGTAGCGCAGCGCCACGTCCTCGGAGAACGCGATGTCGGTGTCGTCCTCGATGGAGATCTTGTTGGCGTCGTAGATCACCGTGAGGTTTCCGAGCTTCTGGTGCCCGGCCAGCGACGACACCTCGGCCGAGACGCCTTCCTCGAGGTCGCCGTCGGAAGCGATCACGTAGATCTGGTGGTCGAACAGGCTGTCGCCCTTGGCGGTCTCCGGGTCGAACAGGCCGCGCTCACGGCGGGCCGCCATCGCCATCCCGACCGCGTTGCCGACGCCCTGGCCGAGCGGCCCGGTGGTGGTCTCGACGCCCTTGGTGTGGCCGTGCTCCGGGTGGCCCGGGGTCAGGCTGCCCCAGGTGCGCAGCGCCTTCAGGTCGTCCAGCTCCAGGCCGAAGCCGGCCAGGTACAGCTGGATGTACAGCGTGAGGCTGGAGTGACCGGCCGACAGCACGAACCGGTCCCGCCCGGCCCACTCCGGGTCCGCCGGGTTGTGCCGCATCACCTTCTGGAACAGCAGGTACGCCGCCGGCGCCAGGCTCATCGCCGTACCGGGGTGGCCGTTGCCGACCTTCTCGACCGCGTCCATCGCGAGCACCCGCACGGTGTCGACCGCGCGCTGGTCGAGCTCGGTCCATTCAAGCTTGGGGCTGGTCTTCTCCGTCACGCCGGCGGCGCTCCTCTCAATGGCTGCGGGCACTCCTGGTGGTCCCCCGCCAGGAGCCTACTCGCCAGCACGTTTCAGGCTTCTCACAGATCAGCAACTCGGACACGTACATCCTTGTTCCCGGGGGGTGGTCGAGCACTCCTACGGGGCGTCGTAGACTGTCGAACCGTCAGCGCCGGTCTCCGGCGTCAACCCATCGAGTTCGAGGTGTTCGTGACGGCCGTCGACCCGCGTCCAGCCGCGACGACGTCGTACCCGACGCCGCTGCCGGACAGCGCTGCTGTGCTGAGTCCGTCGGTGCGCGACGTGGTGAAGGCGTACGTCGGGCTGACCAAGCCACGCATCATCGAGCTGCTGCTGATCACCACGGTGCCGGTGATGTTCCTGGCCGCCGGGGGAGTCCCCGAGCTCGGCGTCGTCGCCGCCACGCTGGTCGGCGGCATCCTCGCCGCCGGCAGCGCGAACACGATCAACTGCGTGCTCGACCGCGACATCGACGAGCAGATGCGCCGGACCCGGCGCCGCCCGCTGCCCCGGCACGCGGTCAGCCCGCGGTCGGCGACCATCTTCGGCGTCGTCCTTGGCGTGCTGGCCACGCTCGAGCTCGGCTTCTTCGTGAACTGGCTGTCGTCGGTCCTGGCGCTCGCGGCGAACGCTTTCTACGTGTTCGGCTACACGATGGTGCTGAAGCGCCGGACCGTGCAGAACATCGTCTGGGGCGGGATCGCGGGCTGCTTCCCGACCCTGATCGGCTGGACCGCGGTCACCAACGAGCTGGCCTGGACGCCGTTCGTGCTGTTCCTGGTGGTGTTCTTCTGGACCCCGCCGCACACCTGGGCGCTGGCGATGCGCTACCGCGAGGACTACGCGTCGGTCGACGTACCGATGCTGCCCGTGGTCGCCACCCCGGTCGCGACCGCCCGGCAGATCATGGCCTACTCGGTCGTGATGGTGATCACGTCGATCGCGCTGTGGCCGGTCGCCGACACCGGATTCGTCTACCCGCTGGCCGCGATCGCGCTCGGAATCGTCTTCCTCCGTGAGGCTCGCGCGCTGTTGCTCAGGGCCCACACCGGCGCCGAGGGCGCGGCCCTGCGACCGATGCGGTTGTTCCACTTCTCGAACATCTACTTGGCTCTGCTGTTCATCGCCGCAGCCATCGACCCGCTGCTGCACTGAGCGTCGCCCTGCGGGTGCAGGGAGTTCTCCCGTTGACCTGATCGTGATCTGATGGTCCGATGTCCTGGTCTGTGGAGGGGGATCCACGCCTGGGGAGGCACAGATGCATGGGGGTTCGCAGTGGGGGTACGAACACGCATTGCTGCGGTTGCGGCGCTCGCGCTCGCCGGGTCCGCGCTGGTAGCGGCGCCGGCTGACGCGGGAAGCACGAAGTACGGCACCACGATCAAACCGGTGGTCTCCGGTCTGGACAGTCCGCGTGGGGTCGCCACGTTCGGCGGGAAGATCATCTACAGCGTCGGCGACGGCTCGGTCTACGAGGCCTGGGCGCACAACGGCAAGAAGATCCGGTTGCTCGGCAAGGTGCCGGGCGGATTCGCGCCGGCGATCGACACGAACAAGTGGGGCGTCACCTACGCCCTGACCGGCGCGGGTGGCGAGCCGGGCCAGCCGCCGACGCCGGGTAGCGCGACGCTCTACAAGCTGCGCCCGGGCAAGGCGCCGCTGGCGATCGCCGACATCGGCAAGTATCAACTGACCGACCCAGACCCGGACAACCAGCAAGACGGTCCGCCGACGGAGTCCAACCCGTTCGGCGTCGCCGCGCTGAAGGACGGCACGGTCCTGGTGGCCGACGCGGCCGGCAACGACCTGCTCCGGGTCTGGCCGAACGGCCACATCAAGACCGTCGCCCGGCTGAAGCCACGCGTGGTGAAGACCCCGGCAGGTCTCGGGCCGGACGCGCCGCCGGCGGGCACGCCGGTCCTCGCCGAGGCGGTCGCCACCTCGGTGACGGTCGGCTCGGACGGCTACTGGTACGTCGGAGAGCTCCGCGGCTTCCCGGCGACGCCGAAGACGTCGCAGATCTGGCGGATCAAGCCGGGTTCGGTGAACGCGGTGTGCGACCCGGCCAAGCCGTACAAGGGCAAGTGCACCCGGTACGCCGACGGCTACACGTCGATCGTGGACCTGGCGGGTGGGCCGAAGGGCACCCTGGCGGTCGTCGAGCTGGCCAAGGTCAGCTGGTTCCAGTGGGAGCTGGGTGGCTCGCCGGTCGGCTCGCTGTACCTGCAGTTCCCGGGCCGGTGGCACAAAGCCGGGCCGAGGAAGGAGCTCGCTCCAGGTCAGCTGATCCTGCCGGCCGGCACCGCGATCAGCCATAGCGGCAAGGTCTACGTGTCGTCACCGATCTTCGGACCAGGCGCCGTCTATCGGGTCGTGCCGACGCACTGAGAGCAACCCGGGGCGTCCGGTCTACTCACCGGGCCGGGCGCCCCGGGTCTTGCGTTGGGTGGCCGGCGCTAGGTGGCCGGTGTGCCGCGTTCGCCGTACACCGCCGTCACCAGGGCGATCAGCACTGCGGCGAAGAACATGTGGATGAGCACCAGGACCCAGGGGAGTCCGGTGAAGTACTGCGTGAAGCCCACAACGCCCTGCAGGAGCTCCATCGCGAGCAACCAGGCCGCCAGCTTCCGCAGCGTCCGCGAGGTCGCCGTCACCCGGGTCGCGATCACCAGAGCGATCGTGATCCCGAGCAGCGCGAACACCACGTCCGCGTGCAGCTGACTGATCAGCTCCTCGTTGAACCCGTTCCGCCCGGTCTCCGGGTCGCCCGAGTGCGGACCCGCGCCGGTGACCAAGGTGCCGAGGGCAACGGCCAGCCAAACCGCCACCACAGAGGCCGTTGCGAGGGCGCGGACCACCGGGGGAGTGTGCGGGTAGGGACTCGTCCGTGACCGCCGCATCAGCGACACGGTCAACGTGATGATCACCGGCGAGACCAGGAAGTGTGCCGACACGATCCACGGGTTGAGCCCGGTCAGCACGCTGATACCGCCGATCACCGCCTGCAGCGGGACCCCGAGCGCGGCCGCGGTCGCGAGCCGGCGCAGGTCCTTGCGCACCGGGCGGTACCGCATCGCGGCCAGCCAGGTGCCGATCGCAACGACCGCGACGACGAAGCCGAGCATCCGGTTGCCGAACTCGATGGCGCCGTGGATGCCGAGCTCCGGGTGCGGTACGTACGACTCGTCGGTGCACGACGGCCAGGTCGGGCAGCCGAGACCGGAGCCGGTCAGCCGGACCAGTCCGCCGGTTACCACGATGCCGATGTTCGCGACCACCGACGCCCAGCCCCAGTGCCGGACCGTGTCCAGGCTCGGCTCTGGCACCAGCCGCCAGAATCCGGTGACCGGTGTCGTCTCTTGGGGCGGCGTCTCCGTGCTCATCACCGGCACACTCTAAAGAAGCGCTCGTTCAGTCCCATCGGAAGGTCCGGGAGACTAGGTATCCGATGACTGCCGCCCACAGCGCCAGCGACAGTGCCGCGGCCCAGGGGATGACGCCTTCGACGGTCGAGTTGGCCAGTCCGTTGGCGAGTGCAGCGCTCGGCAGCACGCGGACGACGCCCTGCATACCCGCCGGGTACTCGTCGACCGGCGTGAGCACAGCGCCACCGACCAACAGCAGCAGGTACAACAGGTTCGCCGCGGCCAGCGTCGCCTCGGCCCGCAGTACGCCGGCCATCAGCAGACCGAGTGACGCGAAGGCGGCCGTCCCGCACAGCACCATCAGCACAACACCGAAGATCGCATCGGGCCCGCCCACCGGCTGCCAGCCGAGGGCGAAGCCCGTGCCGATCAGTACGACGAGCTGGATCAGCTGGACGGCCAGCACCGCGCCGATCTTCCCGGCCAGCAGACCGGTCCGGGACAGGGGAGAGGCGCCGAGCCGCTTGATCACCCCGTAGCGCCGCTCGAAGCCGGTCGCGATGGCGAGTGAGGTGAAGGACGACGACAGCACGGCGAGCGCGAGCACTCGGGGGACCGCGTCATCGATCGGTCGCCCGTCACCCAAGGGAAGGCGGTTGCCGAGCCCGGTCCCGCCGAGCAGCAACAGCAGGCCGAGTGGGATGACCAGGGCCAGCAGCAGCTGCTCACCGTTGCGGAGGAGCAGTTTGAACTCTATCCGGGTATGCGCGATCACCTTGCGTGGCCAAGGCGCGCTCCCGGGCTGTGGTGCGTACGTCGTCATGATCTTTCCGGCCTGGTGAGCTCGAGGAAGACGTCCTCGAGCGACTTCGTGTGGTGCTCGGTGAGCGCGTCCGGGGTCCCGGAGGCGATCACCTTGCCGGCTGCCATCACATGGACCTGGTCGGACAACTGCTCGGCCTCGTCCATCGCGTGCGTGGTCAGTACGACGGTGACGCCGTCGTCCCGCAGGTCGCGGATCAGCTGCCAGATCTCCCGGCGGCCATGCGGGTCGAGGCCGGTGGTCGGTTCGTCCAGGAACGCGATCTCCGGCCGGCCCACGATCGCCAGCGCGAACGACAGCCGCTGCTTCTGCCCACCGGACAGCCGTCGGTACGGCGTCTTGCCGCAGGTCCCGAGGTCGAGTCGCTCGACCAGCGCCGCGATGTCGAGTGGGTGGGTGTGCAGCGAGGCGACGTACCGGAGCATCTCGACCGCGCGGACGCCGGACCAGGCGCCGCCTTCCTGCAGCATCACGCCGATCCGCGGCATCAGCTCGTCGTGGTCGGCGATCGGGTCCAGCCCGAGCACCCGGACCCGCCCGGAGTCCGGCCGGCGGAAGCCTTCGCAGCTCTCCACGGTGGTGGTCTTGCCGGCGCCGTTGGGCCCGAGCACGGACGTCACGGTGCCGCCGGTTACGGTGAGACTGAGACCGTCGACCGCGCTCTTCTCGCCGTACCGCACGACGAGGTTGTCGATCTCCACCGCGACAGGCACAACGGCAGCATAGAGAACGCCTCCGAGTGACCTCGCTCACGGTCCGGTCTCGGGCCCCGCCTGAAGCCGGAAAGCGGTTAGGGGACCCTTATTTGAAGCGCCTGGTGAATTACGCGACACTGATGTTGTGAAAACTCCTGCGACGAACGGACCGGTGCCCACGGGCGCCGCGACGCCGGCCGCGCGGGACGAGTCCACCCGGGACCGGGTCGCCCGCTCGATCCTGACCAACGGTCCGTCCAGCGCCGCGGTGCTCGCCGAGCGCCTCGAGCTGACCCCGGCGGCAGTCCGCCGGCATCTCGACCACCTGCTCGACGAGGGCCTGGTCGAGGCCCGCGAGGAGCGGATCTACGGCCCCCGCGGCCGCGGCCGCCCCGCGAAGGTCTTCGTGCTGACCGACACCGGCCGGCACGCGTTCCACCAGGCGTACGACGACCTGGCGGCCACCGCGCTGCGGTTCATCGCCGAAGCCGGCGGTGACGAGGCGGTGGCGGAGTTCGCCCGGCGCCGGGTCGCCGAGGTGGAGAAGCGGTACCGGGAGCTGGTCGACGCGGCTCCCGAGCACCAGAAGGCGGAGGTGCTCGCCCAGGCCCTCACCGCGGACGGCTATGCCGCGTCCACGGCGAAGGCCGCGCACGGCGAGCAGCTGTGCCAGCACCACTGCCCGGTCGCGCACGTGGCCGAGCAGTTCCCCCAGCTGTGCGAGGCGGAGACCGAGGTGTTCGCGCGACTCCTCGGCAAGCACGTCCAGCGGCTGGCCACCATCGCCCACGGCGACGGTGTCTGCACCACACATATTCCCGGGCGCATCCCCGGCGAACTGGCTGCACCCGATTCAACTGCCCCTGTATCCCACGGCGAATCTGCGAGGACTGCCCGATGACGCAAACCGCTCACCCCGAACTGGAAGGCCTCGGCAACTACCAGTACGGCTGGGCCGACTCCGACGCCGCCGGCGCGGTCGCCCAGCGCGGCCTGAGTGCCGATGTCGTGCGGGGCATCTCCACCCTCAAGAACGAGCCGGAGTGGATGCTCGACCTGCGGCTGAAGGGCCTGAAGCTCTTCGACCGCAAGCCGATGCCGTCGTGGGGCGCCGACCTGTCCGGGATCGACTTCGACAACATCAAGTACTTCGTCCGGTCGACCGAGAAGCAGGCCTCGAGCTGGGAAGAGCTGCCCGAGGACATCAAGAACACCTACGACAAGCTCGGCATCCCGGAGGCGGAGAAGCAGCGCCTGGTCGCCGGCGTCGCGGCGCAGTACGAGTCCGAGGTCGTCTACCACCAGATCCGCGAGGACCTGGAGGAGCAGGGCGTCATCTTCCTGGACACCGACACCGGCCTGAAGGAGCACCCGGAGATCTTCCAGGAGTACTTCGGCTCCGTCATCCCGGTCGGCGACAACAAGTTCGCCTCGCTGAACTCGGCGGTCTGGTCCGGCGGCTCGTTCATCTACGTCCCGAAGGGCGTCAAGGTGGACATCCCGCTGCAGGCCTACTTCCGGATCAACACCGAGAACATGGGCCAGTTCGAGCGGACCCTGATCATCGTCGACGAGGGCGCCTACGTGCACTACGTCGAGGGTTGTACGGCGCCGATCTACAAGTCGGACTCGCTGCACTCCGCGGTGGTCGAGATCATCGTGAAGAAGGGCGCCCGCTGCCGCTACACCACGATCCAGAACTGGTCGAACAACGTCTACAACCTGGTCACCAAGCGCGCCACCTGCGAGGAGGGCGCGACGATGGAGTGGATCGACGGCAACATCGGCTCCAAGGTGACGATGAAGTACCCGGCCGTCTACCTGATGGGCGAGCACGCCAAGGGCGAGACCCTGTCGGTCGCGTTCGCCGGCGAAGGCCAGCACCAGGACGCCGGCTCCAAGATGGTGCACAACGCGCCGTACACCTCCAGCTCGATCGTGTCGAAGTCGGTGGCCCGCGGCGGCGGCCGGACGTCGTACCGGGGCCTGGTCGAGGTGGCGCCGGGGTCGCACCACAGCAAGTCCACGGTGCGCTGTGACGCGCTGCTGGTCGACACCATCAGCCGCTCGGACACCTACCCGTACGTCGACGTCCGCGAGGACGACGTGGCGATGGGGCACGAGGCGACCGTGTCCAAGGTCAGCGACGACCAGCTCTTCTACCTGATGAGCCGGGGCATGGCCGAGGACGAGGCGATGGCGATGATCGTCCGCGGCTTCATCGAGCCGATCGCTCGCGAGCTCCCGATGGAGTACGCGCTGGAACTGAACCGACTGATCGAGCTGCAGATGGAAGGGGCCGTCGGCTGATGTCGTCCTCCGAGACCCTGGTTGCCACCGGCAACCGGGCGCACTCCCACGGACCGGGCTCCCCGGTCCCGCTCCAGGCGCGGAGCGAGCGGCCGACGTCGTACGACGTCGCCGACTTCCCGGTGCCGAACGGGCGCGAGGAGGAGTGGCGCTTCACCCCGGTCAAGCAGCTCAAGGCACTGTTCGAGGACGCGGCCGGCGCGGAGACCCCGAAGGTCGACGCGACCGGCCCGGACGGCGTCGTGATCGAGGCCGTCGCCGCCGACTCCCTCAAGGTCGGGACGCCGCAGGACCGCTCGGCCGCCGTCGCGTGGAACCACGCGCCCGAGGCGCTGGCGGTGCGGATCCCGAAGGAGGCCGAGCTGACCGAGCCGGTGCACGTGAACGTCGCGAGCCTCGGCGCCCGCGGTTTCGCGCACCTGATCGTCGACGCCGGCCGGCACAGCAAGTCGATCGTGATCATCGACCACACCGGCGCCGGTGAGCTCGCCGTGAACGTCGAGATCGTCGCCGGCGACGGCGCCGACCTGCGGGTCGTGGCGATCCAGCAGGGCGACCACGAGTCGGTCCACCTGGCTCAGCACGACGCGCTGATCGGCCGGGACGCCCGGCTGCACCACGTCGCGGTCACCCTCGGCGGCAAGGTCGTCCGGATCGCGACCAACGTCCGGTACGCCGGTCCCGGCGGCGACGCCGAGCTGGTCGGGGTGTACTTCGCCGAGACCGGCCAGCACCACGAGCACCGGCTGTTCGTCGACCACGAGGCGACCCACTGCAAGAGCAACGTGCTCTACAAGGGCGCGCTGGCCGGCGACAACGCGCGCTCGGTGTGGATCGGCGACGTACTGATCCGGGCCGCGGCCGAGGGCACCGACACCTTCGAGCTGAACCGGAACCTGGTGCTCACCGACGGCGCCCGCGCCGACTCGGTGCCGAACCTGGAGATCGAGACCGGCGAGATCGAGGGCGCCGGACACGCGTCCGCGACCGGCCGGTTCGACGACGAGCAACTGTTCTACCTGCAGGCCCGCGGCATCCCCGAGGACGCGGCCCGGCGGCTGGTGGTGGCCGGCTTCTTCAACGACATCATCGGCAAGATCGGCGTCCCAGAGGTCGCCGACCACCTGCACGACGTGATCGAGGAGAAGCTCGCCCGCACCGCAGAACTCAGCGACGCTGCCAAGGCGGTCGTCGGACAGTGAGCGACACCTTCGAGCGCGCGTGCGCCGCTGCCGACGTACCCGACGAGGGAGTGATCCCGGTCGAGGTCGGTGGCGTCGAGGTCGCGGTCGTGAAGAGCGACGGACAGTTCTTCGCGGTGCGGGACGAGTGCTCGCACGCGCAGATCCAGCTGTCCGAGGGTGACGTCGGCGAGTGCGAGATCGAGTGCTGGCTGCACGGCTCCCGCTTCGACCTGCGCACCGGCGAGCCGACCAGCCTGCCCGCGTACGACCCGGTGCCGATCTACCCGGTCCGGCTCGACGGCGACGACGTACTCGTCGATGTCAAGAACCCCCTGAACAGCGCCAGTTGATGGCATCCCTGTAAACGACGGAGATAGAAGACTTTCATGGCGACACTCGAGATCCGCGACCTGCACGTGTCGGTCGACACCGAGGCCGGCCCCAAGCAGATCCTGCGCGGCGTCGACCTGACCATCGCCGGTGGTCAGACGCACGCGATCATGGGCCCGAACGGTTCCGGCAAGTCCACGCTGGCGTACTCGATCGCCGGCCACCCGAAGTACAACATCACCTCCGGTACGGTGACGCTGGACGGCGAAGACGTGCTCGACATGAAGGTCGACGAGCGCGCCCGGGCCGGCCTGTTCCTGGCCATGCAGTACCCGGTCGAGGTGCCCGGTGTGTCGGTGGCGAACTTCCTGCGGACCGCGAAGACCGCGATCGACGGCGAGGCCCCGAAGCTGCGCACCTGGGTCAAGGACGTGAACACGGCGCTGGCCGACCTGGAGATGGACCCCGAGTTCGCCCAGCGCAACGTCAACGAGGGCTTCTCCGGCGGTGAGAAGAAGCGGCACGAGATCGTCCAGCTGGAGTTGCTGAACCCGAAGATCGCGATCCTCGACGAGACCGACTCCGGCCTCGACATCGACGCGCTGCGGATCGTCTCCACCGGCGTCAACCGGTTCTCCGAGCAGGGCGACAAGGGCGTCCTGCTGATCACGCACTACACGCGGATCCTGCGCTACATCAAGCCGGACTTCGTGCACGTGTTCGTCGACGGCCGGATCGCCGAGGAGGGCGGCCCGGAGCTGGCCGAGGAGCTCGAGGCGAACGGGTACGAGCGGTTCGTGAAGGCAGGCGCGAAGTGACCGACGCCCGGACATTCAGCAGTCCCCTGGACCTGCAGTCGGTCCGGGCGGACTTCCCCATCCTCAGCCGCGAGCTCGCGAACGGGTTCCCGCTGGTCTACCTGGACTCGGCCAACTCCTCGCAGAAGCCGCGCCAGGTTGTTCAGGCGATCGAGGACCACTACCTCAAGCACAACGCCAACGTGGCCCGGGCGATGCACCAGCTCGGCGCCGAGGCGACCGCGGCGTACGAGGCCGGCCGGGACAAGGTCGCGGCCTTCCTCGGCGCTCCGTCGCGAGACGAGATCGTCTTCACCAAGAACGCCTCCGAGGCGCTCAACCTGGCCGCACACACGCTCGGCGCGTCGCTGAAGCCGGGCGACGTCGTCGTGATCTCCGAGATGGAGCACCACAGCAACATCGTGCCGTGGCAGCTGGCCTGTGAGCGGACCGGCGCGACGCTGAAGTGGTTCGGCGTCACCGAAGAAGGCCGGCTCGATCTGAGCAACGTCGACGAGCTGATCACCGAGAACACCAAGGTCGTCGCGCTGACCTGGGTCTCGAACGCGCTCGGCACGATCAACCCGATCACCGACGTCGCCGCCAAGGCGCACGCGGTTGGCGCGACCGTCGTCGTGGACGCTTCGCAGGCGGTGCCGCAGTTCCCGGTCGATGTCTCGACGCTCGGCGCGGACCTGCTGGTCTTCACCGGTCACAAGGTGGTCGGCCCGACCGGCATCGGCGTGCTCTGGGGCCGCTACGACCTGCTCGCCTCGTTGCCGCCGTTCCTCGGTGGTGGCGAGATGATCGAGGTCGTGCGGATGACGGGCTCGACGTACGCCGCGCCACCGGCTCGCTTCGAGGCTGGTACGCCGCCGATCGCGCAGGCGGTCGGTCTCGGTGCGGCGGTGGACTACTTGTCCGGGATCGGCATGGACAAGATCGCCGCCCACGAGCGCGCGATCGTCGAGTACGCCCTGGAAGGCCTGAAGACCGTTCCGGGGCTGACCATCCTCGGGCCGACCAACGCGACCGACCACGGTGGCGCGATCAGCTTCGAGCTGGACGGTGTCCACCCGCACGACGTGGCGACCGTGCTGGACACCCGCGGGATCGCGGTTCGGGCCGGGCACCACTGTGCGCGGCCGGTGCACGAGCGGTTCGGCGTACAGTCCTCGACGCGGGCGTCCTTCTACCTCTACACGACCCCGGAGGAGGTCGAGGCCCTGGTCGACGGCCTCGGTTTCGTCCGGTCCTTCTTCAAGGTGGCCTGACCGCATATGCAGCTGGACTCGCTGTACCAGGAGATCATCCTGGACCACTACCGCAGCCCGCACCACGCGGGCCTGGCGGAGCCGTACGACGTGGAGGTGCACCACGTGAACCCGTCCTGCGGGGACGAGGTCACGCTCCGGGTCGAGCTCGACGGCGACACGGTGACCGGCGTGACGCACGAGAGCGTCGGCTGCTCGATCAGCCAGGCCGCGACCTCGGTGATGACCGACCTGGTGATCGGCAAGCCGGTCGCCGAGGGGATGGCGACGTACGAGAAGTTCCTCGAGCTCATGCAGGGCCGGGGGAATGTCGAACCGGACGAAGAGGTTCTGGAGGATGGCGTCGCGTTCGCCGGCGTCGCGCAGTTCCCGGCCCGGGTGAAGTGTGCGCTGCTGGGCTGGTCGGCCTGGCGGGACGCCACCGCACAGGCCCTGGCCCGCACCGACGCGCAGCAAGAAGGAGTGAGCAGCAATGGCTGACCAGACCGACGAGAAGATCGAGCTGCCCGAGGTCGACCTGACAGCGGCAGCTCAGCCCAGCACCGAACCGGCCAAGGTCGAGGACGTGAACGAGGCGCTCAAGGATGTCGTCGACCCCGAGCTCGGCATCAACGTGGTCGACCTGGGCCTGATCTACGGCATCACCGTGGACGACACCAGTACGGCGATCATCGACATGACGCTGACGTCGGCGGCGTGCCCGCTGACCGACGTGATCGAGGACCAGACCCGGATGGCGCTGGACGGCCTGGTCAACGACTTCCGGATCAACTGGGTCTGGATGCCGCCGTGGGGCCCGGAGAAGATCACCGACGACGGCCGCGACCAGCTTCGCGCCCTCGGCTTCAACGTGTGACACGAGTCGTCTGGGTGGCGCCGGAGCGGCTGGACAGGTGGCTGGCCGGCTTCGGTGACCGCCACGGCGCGACGTCGTACGACGTGACCGCTGAGACGGTCACGGTGTCGGCGGAGGACGGGGCGGTCGCTGTCGTGACCGTCCCGTTCGAGCCGTTGGGAGAGCTGTCGAAGGACGGCCTCCTGGCTCATGTGCTGATCGAGCGACGGCTCGGTGTGCTCCTGGTACGGCGCGGAGGCTACGGCGTCGGCGTGTTTGCCGGGGGCAAGCTGATCGACTCGAAGGTCGGCTCGCGGCATGTGCAGGGGACGACGAAGGCCGGTGGGTGGTCGCAGCAGCGGTATGCGCGGCGACGCGACAACCAAGCGCGTGAAGCGTTTGCGGCCGCGACCGAGGTCGCCGTACGGATCCTGGCCCCGGCGCGGCTCGACGCGTTGGTGTGTGGGGGAGACCGGCGGGCCGTCGATACCGTGCTAGAGGATCCGCGGTTGAAGGATCTGGTGAGCCTGGTCCGGCCGCCGTTCCTCGGCGTACCGGATCCCAAGCAGAAGGTCCTCGAGCAGGCCGGCGCGGACGCCCGCGCGCTCCGGATCGAGCTCACCGACCCTCAGGATCTGTCGCCGTAGAGTGCCCTGAAGTCCTGCAGGGTGCCGCGGTAGTACTCGAGGTCGTCGGTGAGTTTGGCCCGGGTCACGAGCTCCGGGTTCTGCGCGCGGGACTGGCGGCCGAACTCGGACCACACGCCCGCGTCCGGCACCACGTCGGCGCCGTCCGGCAGGAACTTGATCGCCTCGGCGACGGCGTCCGCGGCGAACTCCCAGTTCAGCTCGACGGTGTTCCGGTCCTGGTCCGGTCCACCGGTGTAGGCCATGTCCGCCTCGAGCGCCCGGCGGGCGTACGTCGCTGCCACCACGGCCCACTGCGCCGCGTCGACGAGTTGCGAGACGCCCAGCCCGAAGCGGGCGCCGATCGTCCGGGCCGCGTCCTCCGAGGCGTACGAGATCTCGATGTCACCGGCCGAGGACGCGAGCGTCCAGGCCTGCTCGCCCTCGGCCAGGTTCTCTCCCGGGACGATCGGGTCGGGCTCGGTGGCCGGCGTGGCCGGGTCGGCGGCCGTCGCCAGACTCACGTACACCTGCGCCTCGGCCAGCGTCCTTGCGGTCAGCATCGGTTATCTCGCTCCTGTCTCTCGGCCCCGCTCGCGGTAGGTGTCCCGAGCCGCCAGCAGCCGCTCCAGCCGGAACCGGTCCGGCCCGGCGTCCCAGAGGGCCCGGCCTTGCGGCGTCCAGAACTCGTCCTCGGGTACGGCGTCCTGCCCGGTCGGCACGAACTTGATCACCTCGTCGACCGCGGCCACGGCGACGGCCAGCACCTTACCGGCCTCACGCGGATCGGTGGGGACGTCGGCGGTGGCCCGGTCGGCCACGTCCAGCCACTGCCCCGGATCCAGCAGCTCCGACGGTTCCGGACCGCCGAACGTCGGCCACCCCGCCACCCGGGTCTCGCGGGCCGGCAGACCGAACAGGTACTGCCGCTCGACGTCGCAGCCGGGACAGATCCCCGCGTAGCTGACCGCCAGCTCACCTTCCACGTCGGCCAGCCCGTCCTCCCACTGCGTGTCGATCGAACCGCAGTTGGGACAAGGATGCAGCTCCAGGTAGAGGTACGCCTCGTCCCTGGTCCGCGCCACTGCGAACGCCATACCGGCCCCCTCCTCGTATTGCGTCGTCACGGGCCCGCCATGGACGGCCCGCTCGTCGTCGGGGTGATCGTCCGGCTGGTGGCCGCGCCACCGACGGTCGGTCGCCGGCCGAGATTGGCCTGCGGTGTCACCTGGCGTGCCGTCCGGCTGTAGTCGAGGCCCTTCAGCATCGCCGTCGGCACGCCGTTCTGCTCGAGCGCGTCGGCGACCTTGGTGCTGAAGTTGCTCCCCGGCTCGGTGGTGTTGAACAGCTCCCGCAGATCGACCCGCGGGCGCTCCTCACCGGACGGGTGCGGACTCTCGGCCATCTGCACCAGCCGCCGGTCCAGGCTGGAGAAGGCGGCCGCGAAGCCGCCGTCGTTGACACCGGAGAGGACGACGCGGAGACCGCGCTCGTCCTGGACCGGGACGGCCTGGTAGAGCCGCTCCTGGCCGCCGGCCTCCTGCACGGCCAGCACCACGGGGGTGCGGTCGGCCATGGCCTTGTCGATTGCTGCCAGCAACGGCTGGTACGGCTGGTACGTCCGCCGGCCCGACGCGTCTTCGCCGTACTCCGTTGCGCGCAGGTCCGGTTTCCCGAGTTTCTCCGGCACCGCCTGCAGTTGCACGCCGTCCAGGGAGAGGTCGCCGCTGGACTCCATCTGCTGAAGGATGCTGAGGTACTCGTGGTACAGCATCCGCACGTAGAACTCGGCGCGCGCGGCGTCCCGCAGGTGCGTGCTGTCCTTGGTGGTCGGGGTGCCGCGCCCGGTGTCCGTCTGCTGGTTGATCGTGATGTCGTACGTGACCGGGAACCGGACGTCGACGAGGTCGCCGCTGCGGGTCGCGATGGTCTCGAGCCGGGTCCCCACCGCGTCGGAGGACTGCTTCTTGACCTGCTCGCCGACCGAGGCGGTCATCGAGACGACGCCGCCGTTGAAGCCTCCGGTGACCGTGGCCGGGGTGACCTGGTTGCCGGCGGTCGAGCTCTGCACCTTGTGCTGGTACCGCCGGACGATGCCCGACTGGCCCGGTACGCCGGAAGTCAGCAGCTCGATGCCGACCGGCCGGGCGTTGATCTGGACGCCGATCGTCGTCCGGCCGTTGCCGCGTCCCATCAGCGGCTCCAGCTTGAGACCGCCCGGGCTGGTCAGCTGCTCGAACTTGGCCTCCAGCGCCATCGGCAGCAACTGGGTGCCGATCGCCACTTCGTGTTCGGCCACGCCGGCGACCCCCAGCACACCGGGCCGGGACAGGTGCTCGGTCAACCTGTTGTAGAGCTCGTCGGTAGCGACCGCGCCCTCGCGGTACGGCAGCATGGCCGAGACCTGCGCGCCCTCGGGCATCTCGAACGCACGGTGCTCGGGGCTGAACTCCCCGGTGGCCTGCTCGGCGCCGGCGGTCGGGGCTTCGCCGATCAGGCCGCGCGGAACGAAGGACGTCAGCACGCCGCGCATCTCGCGAGGCTGCGCGGTCGTGGTCAGCTCGGCAGGAGTCGTCCGAGTGAGCCGCCACCGCGCGCTCGACATCGCCGCCGCTCCGGCGTTGTGCACGCGCTTGACCTCGGTGGTGAAGACCACCTGCCGGGTCACCGGTGTCGGTTCGAGATCGCCGGTGCGGTGCAAGGTGGTGTTCTGCTTGCTGTCGCCCTCCGAGACCTGCCGGATCCGGTCGGCGCTGACTCCGCCCGACACCGACTGCCCGTCGCTGCCCTCGCTCTTCAGCTCCACGCCGCCGGAGTAGGCGGTGTTGCGCCCGATCGCCTGATCGAGGCTCTCGTAGCCGTACTTCTGGTCGAAGTAGACGGCCTCGACCTTCGTCAGACCGGGCGTGCCGTCGACCAGGATGTCGCCCTCGAAGTGAGCCTTGACGGTGACGAGCAGCAGATCGGGGTGATCCTGCCCTTCGACCGGGATCTCGATCGGGGGAGCGGTGTAGCCGCGCGGCCCGAGCATGTTCACCAGGTGACCTTTGAACGCGTCCTTGGCGAAAGTGGCCTCGAGCGCCGGCGCGAGCAGTTGGTCGCCGGCCAGCCGTCCGGGTGCGATCTCCTCGACCTGCTCGCGGATCTGGGGAAGCAGGTCGACGTCCCGCCGCTCCGGTCCCTCTGCCTTGAGCTCGTAGGGCTGGCTCGAGCCGAGCGTGGCCCGGAACGAGTTGGGCAGGCCGACGGCCCGCTGCTCCCCGGCCACCTGCTCGGTCCGGGCCAGGCTGTCGGCCAGGCGCTCCGCAGGTGTCGGGGCGGTGGATGCCGGTTGCTGGCCGTGCCCGAGCAACTTCCGGGTCAGCCGCTCGTCGGTGTGCTCCGCGGCCAGGCCCGTCGTGACACCGGCCTTCTCCTGCTTGTAGCGGCGAACGAAGGCGGCCGCGGTCCGCGGACTCATCTCGACCCGGTTGGTCAGGTACCGCTCGGCCACGTCGGCTGCGATCGGCTGCGGCAGGTCGAACTCATCCCGCCCGTACAGCTCCAGGGCGGTGTACTCCGGCATCGCCTTCTGGACCAGCGCGTCCTGCAGCGGCACGGTCTGCACGACCTTGCCGTCTTGCATCACGTCGGCCACCAGCCGGTGCCGCTCGAGGAGCTCGTAATGCACGCCGGTGTTGATCAGCAACCGCTCGTCGCCCGACGTCTGACTCGTGCCGGTGGACTGCGACCGGCCCGCGACTCGGCCGACGCTCACCATGCCGCTCATCGTCGACGGGTCGCCGGCTTCCGCAGCCGGCCCGCCGCCGCCTTCGAGCCCGACGCCGCCCGAGGTCGAACTGCCGGAGGTGAAGCCGGTGTCGATCATGGTGAAGTTGATGTCACCGGTGACCTGCTGGTTCATCGCCGCGAACGTCTGGCTGACCGGCTCGCTGCGGATCACGATCTTGTAGCTCTGCGGCAGCAGCGTCCGGTCTGCCACCGCCTGCGCCGGGTTCGCGGGTGCCGGCGTGATCACCAGCGGCAGCTCGTACCGGCCGTCGGTGATCCATTCCTTGTTGGAGAGCATGGCCTCCGGGGACAGCGCTGCGTGCAGTTGCGCGAAGCCGACGGTGTCCGCGCGGATGGCCTCGACCGCCGAGTACAGCCGGTCGGCCGGGTTGCCGGCGTCCATCGCGACCGGAATCGACCGGCTGACGGCCTCGGGGTGCGGTGGCTTCGGGTCGGTCTCGAACACCGGCTCCTCGGCCTGGGCCAGCGTGCTGTCGTAGGCCACGGACATCGTGCCGCGGACGTCGGCGAGCGGCTCGGACTCCCCGTCCGGGGTGATCTCGGTGAAGGTGATCCGGATGCTCTGGTCGAGGTTGTCGACCGGAGCGGTGCTCTCGTGCAGCGTGACCCGGTTGATCCGGCTGCCCACCGTCTGGCTGAAGGACCGCGCCAGCGCGTTGCGGCTCAGCTTCAGGCCCAGCCGGCCCAGGAAGCCCGGCTGTCCCTCCGCCGGTCCGTCGCTGGCCCCGATGCCGGCGGAGACCGGAACGGATCTCGAACGGCCGAGCATCGCCTGGATCGCCCGGGAGCTGATGCCGAGCCGGGTCACCGTCCTGGCCGGGTTGCTGCCCGCGGGCTTGACGTCGTCGAAGTCCTGCGTGGTCGACAGCCGGAACAAGCGGTCCAGCGGCGCGTGGCCGGTGCGGTGGTCGACGAGCTGAACCAGCAGGCCGGACTGGCAGGCCGAGTTCATCCCGGCCACGATCCGGTGGTCGGCGATGGCATCGACCACGCGGTCGTAGTTCACCTGTTGACCGGCCCGCCGCCGGTCGGACGGCGAATCGTCCGGGAGCGGCTGGAAGTCGTCGTCGAGCGGGGGCACCAGGCCCAGCTCGCTGAGCTTGGTCAGCGCCTGCCGCCGGGCCTCGTCGACGCCGGTGAGCCCGTCGGGCAGCGCCTTGCCCGTGCCGCGCATCTGGTTCTCGCCGGTGCCGTGCCACGGCGGCAGGGTCTGCGGACCGGTGGGCGGCTCGGGGTCGCCGACCAGGAGCGCGCGCCCGTGCTGGTCGAGCCGGATCTCGCCGTCGTCGTCCCGCAGTACGTTGTCCTTGCCGGCCGGCGCGCCGGCCCGCAGCAGCCGGTTGGCCGTCAGCCGCAGCTTCGCGTTGCAGGTGTCGGAGACGACCACCGGCTCGGCGTACGGATCATCGATCTTGCGCAGTGTCGCGGTGACCTTGAGGTCGACCAGGACACCTTGGGTCGGCGACATGTCGCGGTCGACCACCGGCGTGATCGCCGTCGTACTGAGGTTCATCCCGCCCTGGCGGGAGACGTTGCGGCCGGCCGAGACGTTCGGCGACAGGTCCACGGTGCTCGAGCCCACGTCGGACAGCGCCGTCGGGCTCGGCAGGTACGCCGGAACGGGCTGGGCGGGATCGAGCGGCGTGCCCGGATAGGCGACCGACGCCGAGCCGGACAGCGAGGTCCCCGAGGCCCGGCTCGCGTTGACACCGGCGAAGTCGACCTCGACCTTCTCCTGGCCCAGCTCTCCGCTGCACGCACCGACCAGCTTGGCGGTGGCCCAGACCGGCTCGACCTCGAGCGTGAGCCGGTACGCCGACTCGCCGCCGACCTGGATGGTCTGGCTCAGGCCACCGGGCTTCGCGAACTCGCCGAGCAACCGGTACGGGTCCTCGGTGACCCGCCCGAGGAGCTGCTCGTACCCGATCCGGTCGATCGGGTACGACTTCTCCTGGGCCTCGGCGACCAGCCGGTCGTTGAGGTCGTGCAGACCGGTGATCCGGTTGACCGTGTGCCGTGGGAATACGGGGTCGAGGTCGGCCGCGCGGCCGAGCTGTTCCAGCGTCACGGTCTCGGCCTGCGCCTGGACCGTGTACGGGCTCGGAACCCAGGTCAGCTGCTCGCCGGCGCTGACCGTCGTGACCTCCGACCACGGCTCGGTCGGCGAGTTCCGGACCTGGATCTCGTACTCACCGGTCCAGCTGTACGGCAGCGACTCACCCTTGTGTACGTCGACCCAGCCGAGCTGACCGTGGGCGCTCGCACCGGCGGTCTCGGCGAGCGACTTCCCGGTGGCGGCGTCGACGCGCGGCGCGACCACCTGCGAGGCCTCCTGGATGACGGATCCCGGCGGTGCGGCGGCCATGAACGGCTGCAGGTTGACGCCGAAGGAGACGTTCCTCGCGTGGGTGTTGGTGATGGCGTTGTTGTGGCCGCCCTCGCCGAGAGTGGCGGACATCTGCTCCGCCATGTCGTAGTCGAGGCCGGTCCGCTCGCGCAGGTCCTTGGCCTTCACCCGGACCCGGACCTGGGCGACCTTGCTGACGTCGTCGTCGGGCGCGCCGACGACGTTGAAGACCATGCCGTCGGAGAAGAGCTTGCGGTACTGGGCGCCCGGGACCGGGAGCGGACCGCTGCCGGTGATCTGCTGGTCGCTCTGGTTCGCCAGCAGCGCCGCGTTGATCGCCTCGACCGGCAGGTCCAGGTGCTGGTCGGTCGGCACCCCGGTCGCGAGATGGTCGACCGGCAGAGCCGCACTCAGGCTCGCCTGGTAGTCGTCCGTCCTGGCCGCAGCCTCGCGCGCCAGCTCGGCGATCTGCTCTGGCGAGTGGTCCGGGTCGTCGATGCGGGCGAGCAGGGCCTGGTAGCCGGCCAAGGCCTCGCCTGCGTCGTTCGCCGCCCGCTGGTAGGCATGCGCCATCTCGGTGTGGCGGCGTGCCTTGGCGAAGGCGGCGGTCGCGTCGGCCCGCAGCTTGCGGGCTCGCTCCGGTGCACCGCGGTCCTTGAGCAGATCCTCGGCCACGGCGAGGTCGACTTTGCTGGTCGCTTGATCGGCAGTCGCGGCCGCACTGTCGACCTTGGTGTCAGCCTGGTGCTGCAGGTCTGCGGTGGCGGCTTCCAGCTCGGCGATCTGGTCGACGACCTGCTGTCGCAGATGCTCGGGCGTGTTCGCTTCGGGGTTGGCCGCTGCGACAGCTCGCTCGGCGGCGATGCCCTCGACGGCAGCGCTGGGGGAGTAGATCGAGTCCTGAGCCCAGGGCAGGGTCGGCATGATGCCGCTGCGCCACCAGATTGCGCCGGCCTGGAGGCGGATGTCGCGTTCGAGGTCCGCAACACTGCGCGGTCCGCTCGGCTGACCGTTCGCGACGGTCTCGGCCTGGGCCTGCTCCCAGTCCCGGGACAGCTGCTGGTAGGCGGCATAGTCCTCGTTGAGCCGCTGCTCGCGCCGCTCCGAGCCGAGCATCGAACGCACCCGGCCGAGGATGCTGCGGGGTCGCTCAGCCTGCTCCGCCTGCATCTGCTGCGTCATCCGGCTGAGCTGACGGACCCAGATCTGCCGGTACTGGTGATCCGGCACCCACGGCGCGATCCGCAGTACGTGCGGGTCGTTCGCCGTACCGGATCGGAGCGTGCCCTGCGCTGCCAGGCCGCGGGCGGTCGGGAGGATCTCGACGCGGACATGCTGCGGTACGTCGCGAGTCGTGAGCGTCATCGTGGCCAACCGGGACTGTCGGCTCACGGCCGGCCGGCTGGTCACGGACGAACCCAGGTCGGCCTCTCCCAGCTGAGTCAACGCCGCCAGCGCGGCCAGCTCGCTCTGCTGAGGATCTGCCGTGGCCGTGCGGCCCCTGGGGTCCAGAGCGGTCCCTCGGACCACCCGAGTGTCGCTTCGCCGGTGGCTGACACCGACCGGGTTCCGGTGGCGACCGGTGCGCGGCCGCGCCGGGGTCGGCGTTCCGAGCTGGGCGGCGTTGCGGTTGATCTCCTGGGCCGCCGAGACGATCGCGGTAGCTACCGGGACCCTGGTCTCGCCAGGCATCGCGGCGAGCCGTGCGGCCGCTTCGCTCGACTCCCGGGCGGCAAGGCGCAGGGTCAGGCGGAGCATCGCCACACCCTCGGCGTGGCGCGATTGGTTCAGTCCGGGGGTGTTGAGCAACCGGTCGAGCGCATCGGTGGCGCCCGCCTCGGTCGACTCGCCGCGGACGCGCGCGATCTCCGAGCCGAGTACGGCGACGGCCTCGGCGAGCAGCCGGTCGTCGCCGGCACGGTCTGCGGCACGCTGGCCGAGCCGCGTTTCCAGCCCCCGGACCACCTCGGCCGGCAGCACGTCGCGCCGGCTGGTCAGCCAGATCCGGCCGTCACGCAGCGGCACGGCTGACGGCACGACGATGCCCAACGCGGTTCCGAGGGTCGCGCGAGCGCGACCCACCGGATCCGGGGCGGTGACACCAGGCGTCGTCAAGACGACCCACCCCTCCCGATCGCGACTCGGTGACCACCAGTTGTCACCGAGCCTCTGGTCCCGGACGTTAGCAAACTTTCGGTTACTGGCCAGCCACTCAAATCACCCGAACAGTTAACGATTTACGCCTGCCACGTCCCTACGATCGTCACATGACCGACCGGTTGGGAGTGTCCGGGTGGAGTGTCTCCGAGGCACGGAGCGTGGTGGCGCAGCTGCGTCACGTGGCCGATCCGGGTCCGGAGTACGACGCTGTCGAGTTGTTCCTCGCTCTGTGTGACTACCTCGACCAGCTCCACGGTTCCCCCGGATTTGACCGGGTCCTGCCGGAGGCCGAGCGGTCCGAGCTGGCTGCTGTCGTACGGCGGGTCCGGGGGAATGGCGCCGTACCGGACGAGGACGGGGAGCGGTTGGTGCAGCCGGTCAACTCGGCCGTCACGCTCGCGGAGGGACGAGTGCTGGCGACGCAGTTGGAGACGGCCGACGGGTGGCAGCGCGAGCTCGGGTTGGCGCTGCAGGGACTGTTTAGCTATCTAGACCAGTTGTACGGCGCGCCGGGGGCGTTCACCGAGTTGCTGACGTCGGCGGAGCGGGACCGGGTCGCGAGCGGGTAACGGCACCGGTCTGGTGGCATGAATGGCACCTCGCTGCCATTACGGTAGGGCGCGTGAGTCTCTCGTCCTCCACGCGTACTTCCTCCCAAGGCACCCGCGGAGCGGGCAGATCGGCGGGCAGTGGTACAAATCGCCTGCCGAGCAGCAGGGAACGCCGCCCCGCCCTGGCCGCCCTTGCCGTCATCCTGATCCTGCTCGGCGCCGCCGGGTCGGCGCTGATCGCCGTCAACAGCGGCAACCGGTCCGACTTCGTCGCGATCTCCGCCGACAAGCTCGCGCCGGGTCACAAGCTGGACCGCAAGGACCTGGCGCGCGGCGACCTGGCCGGCGCGACCGGCGCGCTGATCCCGTGGTCGGAGGCCGACGACTACATCGGCCAGTACACGACCACCTGGCTCTACAAGGACCAGTTCGTCACGAAGTCCAACTTCACCAGGACCAAGCCGATCCCGAGCGGTGGCGCCCTGGTCGGCGTCACCCTCGAGGGCGGCCGGGCGCCGTCCGAAGGGATCGGGGTCGGCGACATCGTGTCGGTGATCCGGGTGCCGACCGCGAACCAGGACAGCCAGCAGGCCGCGCCGCTGGTCACCGCGGCCGAGGTGACCGCCAGCTCGGGTGGTATCGCGGACTCGAAGAACAACGCGAACACGCTCAACGTGACCATCCTCGTCCCGACCGAGAAGGCGACCGCCGTCGCGGCAGCCGCGGCGGCCAAGACCCTGGTGCTGACCGTGCTCAATCCGGGGTCCAAGCCCGAGGTCTCCCGCACCGACGGAGACGGTTGATGGCACTGGTGGCACTGGCGAGCGCGAAGGGCTCGCCCGGGGTGACGACTGCCAGCCTCGTCTTCGGCGCGCTCTGGCCGCGGCAGGTGCTGCTGGCCGAGTGCGACCCGGCCGGCAGCGACGTGGCGATCCGGATGACCGCACCGGGTGGCGCCCCGCTCAACTCGGACCGCGGTCTGGTCAGCCTGGCCGCGGCCAGCCGCAAGGGCCTCAGCGACGAGGTGATCCTGGCGCACAGCCAGCAGCTCGACGGTGGTCTCGACGTCATGCTCGGCGTCCGTTCACCCGAGCAGGTGGGTGGCATGGGCGGTCTGTGGCATCCGCTCGGCATCTCGTTCAACCAGATGCAGAACGGCGACGTGCTGGCCGACTGTGGGCGCATCGGCGCCTCGTCCCCGCAGCTGCCTGTCGTGCAGTCCGCCCGCCTGGTCGTCCTCGTCTGTACGGCGACCGGCTCGTCGGTGGCCCACCTCCGTGAGCGGTTGTCGTCCCTGGTGCACCACGTCGACGCACAGCTCGGTGTGGTCGTGGTGGCCGACCCGAAGCAGCGCGACGGCGTCAAGCAGGTGTGGACCGTGCTCGACGCGATGTCCGTGCCGGTGCGGCACCGTTGGCACCTGGCCTACGACCCGGCCGGTGCGGCGTTCTTCGACGGCCGCGGCCACGGCCGTCTGGACAAGACCCAGCTGATCCGCTCCGCGACCGACATCACCGCGGAGATGGCGGCCATCGTCGCAGCGCCGCCGCCGCAGGACTTCGACATGGCCAACGCCGCGTTCCCACCGCAAGGTGATTGGCGATGAGCGCCGACCAGGAGTTGGTTCGCAAGCTGCGGGTGCAGGTCGCCGAGCGGCTGAACGAACAACGTCGGCGCGACCAGGTGAACGGCGTACCGCCGATGAGCGCCGAGGACGAGCGGGAGTACGCGCGCTCGCTGATCGTCCAGGTGCTCGAGGACCACGCCCGCTACGAACTGGCCGAGGGCCGGACGCCGCCCACGCCCGACGACGACGCGCAGATCGCCGGCGCGATCCACTCGGCGCTGTTCGGGGTCGGCCGGCTGCAGCCGCTGATCGACGACCCCGACGTCGAGAACATCGACATCAACGGCTGCGACCAGGTCTTCGTCCAGTACGGCGACGGTCGCGAGGAGAACCCGGGTCCGGTCGCCGAGACCGACGAGGAACTGGTCGAGCTGATCCAGGTCCTGGCCGCGCACGCGGGCCTCACCAGCCGGCCGTTCGACTCGGCCAACCCGCAGCTCGACCTGCGCCTGCCCGACGGCTCCCGGTTGTCCGCGGTCATGGGCGTCACCGCGCGCCCGGCGGTGTCGATCCGGCGCGCCCGCCTGGGCCGGGTGTTCCTCAAGGACCTGGTGGCCAACGGCACCATGTCCGAGGACGTCGGCTCCTTCCTGCGGGCCGCGGTCGCGGCGCGCAAGAACATCATGATCGCCGGCGCGACGAACTCCGGGAAGACGACGCTGCTGCGCGCGCTGGCCAACGAGATCCAGGCGCACGAGCGGCTGATCACCGTGGAGCGCTCGCTCGAGCTCGGCCTGGGCGAGTTCAAGGACCTGCACCCGAACGTGGTCGCGTTCGAGGAGCGGCTGCCGAACTCCGAGGGCGTCGGCCAGGTCAGCATGGCCGACCTGGTCCGCCGGTCGCTGCGGATGAACCCGTCCCGGGTCATCGTCGGCGAGGTGCTCGGCGACGAGATCGTCACCATGCTGAACGCGATGAGCCAGGGCAACGACGGTTCGCTGTCGACGATCCACTCGAACAGCTCGATGGAGGTGTTCAACCGGATCAGCACCTACGCGATCCAGGCGATGGAACGGCTGCCGATGGACGCCACCCAGATGCTGATCGCCGGCGCGCTCGACTTCGTCGTGTTCGTCCGCAAGCACAACGACTACCAGCGCGGCGGCGGCCTCAGCCGGTACGTCGAGAGCATCCGCGAGGTGACCGGCTGGGACGGCCGGGTGCTGTCCGGCGAGGTGTTCGCCCCGGGTCGCGACGGGCGGGCGGCCGCGCACGCGCCGATCGCGTGCATGGACGAGCTCGAGTACTTCGGGTACCAGCCGCTCGTGCATGGAACGTGGGCGTGAGGTGAGGCGATGAACGACCGGACCCTGCTCGCCCTGCTCTGCGGAGCGGTGGTCGGCGGCGCGTTCCTGCTGCTGATCGTCGCCATCCGCGGCACCGAGCCCAAGGACGAGACCCCGTCGCTGTTCCGCCGCGGCACCGGCGTCGAGGGACGGAAGCACCTGATCCGCCTCGGCACCGGGATCGGCGTCGGCCTGGTCGTCCTGGTGGTGACGCGCTGGCTCGTGCTCGCCGTCGCGCTCGGACTGCTGGCTGCGATGGCCGACCGGTTCTTCGGCGGCACCGGCGAGGAACGCCGGGCGATCGAACGGCTGGAGGCGCTGGCCACCTGGACCGAGGCGCTGCGCGACACCATCGCCGGCGCGGTCGGCCTGGAGCAGGCGATCCCCGCGACCGCGGTGAACGCCGCCCCGGCGATCAAGCCCGGCCTGAACCTGCTGGTCGACCGGCTGCGGATCCGCGAACCGTTGCCCTCGGCACTGATGCGGTTCGCCGACGACCTGAACGATCCGTCCGCCGACCTGATCGTCGCCGCCCTGGTGCTGAACGCCCGGCTGCGCGGTCCCGGTCTGCGCGAGGTGCTGACCGCGCTGGCCGACTCGGCCCGCGAGGAGCTCGACGTACGGCGCAAGGTCGCGGCCGAACGGCGGTCGACCCGGCGCTCGGTCCAGGTCGTGGTCGCGATCACGCTGCTGGTCGCGGCCGCGCTGGTCCTGTTCAACCCGACGTACGTCGCGCCGTACACCAGCTTCATCGGCCAGTTCGTGCTGTTCATCGTGATCGCGCTGTACGCGCTCGGGCTGGTCTGGCTGCGCAAGCTGGCCAAGATCGAGGTCCCGGAGCGGTTCCTGATCGGCAGTGCCGACAAGCGGGCCAAGCGGGCCGGCGACGACCGGATGGAGGTGGTGGGCTGATGACGTGGGCCTTCGTCACCGGTGGCCTGGTCGGCCTCGGGGCGTACCTGCTGGTGCGGATGTTCATCAAGCCGTCCGCGAACGTGCTGTCCACGATCGCCCGGATCGACGCCGGGCGGACCGGGTACGGCGCAGGCGCGACCCAGAGCGCGGCCGGGGAGCGGGTGCTCGGCGGTCTCGACCGGGCCCGGGAGTCGCTCGGCCGCCGGCTCGAGTTCGAGGCGAACGCGCGCGGCTGGGCTTTCGGCCGGCTGCGCCGCGACCTCGCGGTGATGAACCAGCCGTTCGCCGCGATGCTCGCGACCAAGGTGTTCTTCGCGCTCGGCGCGATGATCTTCATCCCGATCGTGCTTTTCCTGTTCGCGATGCTCGGCCTCACCGCGCCCGGCGCGACGCCGGCCATCGTCACGCTGGGCGCGATGGCGTTCGCGTTCTTCCTGCCCGACCTGGCGTTGCGGCAGGAGGCGGAGGCGCGGCGGCGCGACTTCCGGCACGTGGTCGGCAGCTTCCTCGACCTGGTCGCGATGAACCTGGCCGGCGGCCGCGGTCTGCCCGAGGCGCTGATGACCGCCTCCACCATCGGCGACCACTGGGCGATGGCCAGGATCCGGCAGGCGCTGGCGAACGCGCGGCTGATCGGCATCACGCCCTGGGACGCGATGGCCCGGCTGGGCGAGGACCTCGGCGTCGAGGAACTGCGTGACCTCGCCTCGGCGCTCGCCTTGGCCGGTGACGAAGGCGCGAAGATCCGGGCCTCCCTGCTGGCCCGGGCCGCGTCGCTGCGCCGCAAGGAGCTCGCCGACGTGGAGGGCAAGGCGGGCGAGCGGTCCCAGTCGATGCTGGTCGCCCAGCTCGTCATGTGTGCGGCGTTCATGTTGTTCCTAGGATTCCCCGCCGGGATCGCGATCCTGGGGAACTGAAGTGGGTAAGGGGGTGTCTTCCAAGACACCCTCTCAGGGATCCATCGGCGGAAACCGTCCGTCGTACAGGGCATACTGAGGCCCGCACTGGGCCTCATGATCGGGAAGGAATCCGGATGAACTCGGAACTGCAGTTCTGGCGCGCGATGGCCGGCTACGCGGTGGCGCGGGCCCACACCCAACGGGCCCGGGCTCGGCAGGGACGGACCCAGCTCGGCGCGTCGGCGCTGGAGTGGGCCATCATCTCGGCCATCCTGGTCGCCGCCGCCCTGGCGATCGGCCTGGTGGTTCGCCGGGTCATCGACAAGCGCACCGGCGAGATCGAGAACGGCTGATCCTGGTGCACCGGCGGCGGTCGGAGGGAGGTGCGACCTCTCTCGAACTGGCGATCCTGGCGCCGATGATCCTGGCGCTGATCTTCATGTCGATCCAGACCGCGCTCTGGCTGTACGGGCGGTCGGTCGCGCTGAACGCTGCCCAGGAAGGGGTCTCGCGACTGCGCCTGGTCCAGCCGCCGGTCTACAACGAGGGTGTCGGCGAGCAGATCCGCGGCGACATCAAGGCGTACGCGCAGCAGCTCGGCGGGACCACTTTGCAGAACGCCGACGTCGAGCCGCCGTCGTACAACAATCCCGAGGGCATGGTGTCGTTCACCGTGACCGGAGACACCGTCTCGCTGGTGCCGGGCCTGAAGCTGCACGTCGAGCGCACCGCGACCGGTCCGATCGAGCAATTCGAAGCTGATGACAAGTAACGACGACAAGTAGCAGATGAGTGAGGACATGACACGGAAGCTGGGGACCCGTCGTCCGCCCCGGCATGCCCGGCCGACGGTGCGGTACATCCGCTCGGGAGGACGGCACCGCAAGCCCACGGAGCAGGGCACGATGGCGCTCGAGCTGGCTGTGCTGGCGCCGATCCTGCTGATCCTGTTCATGTTCCTGCTCGCCTGCGGCCGGTACTTCCAGACCTCCTCGCTGCTGGAGAGCGCGGCCCGCGACGGCGCCCGCTCGGCCAGCCAGGCGCGCTCCCTGAGCGAGGCCCAGGGGTACGTCGACGACGCGGTGAACCGGACGATGGGCCAGGCGTTCAAGTCCTGCAAGGAGACCGCGAGCGGCACCATCACCACCGAGTTCGCCGCCGGCACGCCGCTGTCGGTCGAGGTCACCTGCACGATCGACTACCGCGACCTCGGCCTGCTCGGGATCGGTGGCGACACCACGATCACGAAGCGGTTCAGCTCCTCGGTCGACCCGTACCGCGGGGTGCGCGATGGCTCGTGACCGCCGGTCCCGGGTGGCGGACTTCTTCCGGATCGATGCCCCGGGCAACCGGCGGCGGACGGTCGGCCGCGGTGCGCTGAGCCCGGCGGTGGCGATCCTGGCGGTGATGATCTTCACCCTGGCAGGCCTGGTGATCGACGGCGGCCGTCAGCTCGGCGCCCGCTCCCGCGCGGTCGGTTACGCCCAGGAGGCGGCCCGTGTCGGCGCCGCGAGCATCCAGCTGAACTCCGCCGAGGCGAAGATCGACACGGCCAAGGCGGCGACCGCGATCGCCGGGTTCTGTGCGCAGGTGTCGTCCAACGACCCGGCCGTGACGTCCTGCGGGCCGACCAAGCTGACCGACGAGCAGGTCGAGATCCGGGTTGCCCTGGACAACAAGACGACGTTCCTCGGGCTGATCGGGAAGACCAGCCTCAAGGCCAGCGGCATCGGCACCGCCCACGCCGAGCAGGGCATCAAGAAGGCCGACGACAGCCCGACGATCCCGCCGATCGCCGTCCAGACCTCGCCCGACGACCCGGGAGCTCCGATCAGCACCGCGGTGCCGCCGACGCTCGACCTGCCGTGCCCGTCCTGGACGATCGGCTCGCCGACGCCGACGTGGACCCTGGAGCCGCTGCCGTTCCCGTCGACCTGTACGCCGAGCATCACGCCGACTCCGGACCCGGAGAGCCCACAGCCGTCGACCACGCCGCCCACCAGCCCGCCGACCAGCTAAGGAATGCCAACAGTGCGAAGCCTCGCCCTTCCCGCAGCCGTCCTGGCCGGCGTGCTCTTGCTGTCCGGCTGCGGCGGCAGTAACGAGAACGACGGCGGCCGCCCGGTCCCGGTCGACGGCGCCGGCGGCGACTCGAGCACGACCACGTCGAGCACTCCGACCGCCGGAGCGACGACGCCGACCACTGCGCCGTCGGTGCCGGCGAGCACGACCGCCACGACCGCGCCGCGCAAGACGCAGGTGTTCGTCGTTCCCGGGAACTACAAGTCGAACCCCGCCGTCCAAGGCCTCGTGCAGAGCTACCCGCTGTACTTCCAGGCGCTCGTCGCCCGCGACGACAGCATCCTGAGGAAGTCGTTCCCTTCGTTCTGGTACGCCGACACGTCGCAGGCCATCGTCGATGCCAAGCGCAACGGGTGGGTGATGCGTCCACCGGGCAGCGTGGTCGTCCTCGGCGTTCAGAGCCAGTCCGACGGCACGGTGCGGGTGAAGGCGTGCCGATCGCAGACCACGCAGTACTGGGACCCGAAGGCGAAGCAGTGGGCAGTGGTCGCGCCCGGCGGCTCGCCGGAGGTCATCGACATGATCAAGACCGGCCTGGGCTGGCTGCCGTACCGGCTGGCTCCGTCCAGCGGTGTCAAGTGTTCGCGAGTGAACTATCCGGCTTAGACCAGAACGGGAAATCGCACATTCCGAAAAGGTGACGAGGCACTGAGCAACGGGCATGATGCCCCTGGTCGAAGATAATCTGCGCCTAGACGAATCTGGGGAGTGAGGATGCGCAACCGAGTGGGCCGTGGACTGGTGGTCCTGGGTGCCGTGCTCGCACTGCTGATGGCCGTCCCCGCCACGACGGCCGCCGCCGACACGATTCACAGCGGCAACCGGGTCTGCAGCATGTATGTCAACTCGATCGGCTTCGGCGCGTACTGCAGCTCCGGCAAGTACTACATCCCGGGCGAGGGACCGCCGCCGCAGACCTGGCGGCAGAAGCTCAACGGCCGGCCGTTCATCCCGTGCCGCGACTTCGAGATCCCCGACGGGATCCGGCTGCCGCAGGCGCCCGACGGCAAGACCTGGGTCATGCGGATCACGATCACCGACTACGACCTGAACACCTACAACGGTGGCGACAACGCGCATCTGGAACGCGCGTACATCCCGGTGAACGACGCGGAGCGCGCGCAGTGCCCGTACCCGGACTACATGGAACAGTTCTGGTTCCGCTTCGAAAGCCAGTACCCGCCGCCCGTGCTGCAGGTCAAGCCGACGTTCACGCCCCGGGTCAACGTGCCGGCCTACTTCTCGCTCACTGCCGACAGCGCGATGGTGCTGAACAACGACATCAGCAAGACCACCGACCTCGACAGCGGGTTCTTCGATCCCACCCACAACCTGACCATGCGGGGGATGGTGGTGGCGATGAAGGTCGATCCGGGTGACGGGTCGACGCCGATCGACTGCCAGATGGGCATGACGCCGATCGACGACGCCGACGGGTACGACGAGACCAAGGACCCGTACAACCAGATGAGCACCTGCAAGCACGTCTACGAGCGGTCCAGCGCGACCCAGCCGGACGGCATGTACACGGTGAAGCTGACCATCACCTGGGAGGTCTCGTACTGGGTCGGTCAGCGCTGGGAGGCGATCGGGCGCGCCAACGTGAACGCGGTGCAGCGGTTGCCGGTGCAGGAAGTGCAGGCCATTGGTGGCTGATGGTGGGGGTATGGAGGAACGATGGTAAGGACGAATGAGCCGGTGCAGTCGGCCCGCCTGCCGCAGCGGCGGTCGGGGAGCCCGGGCGCGGACCGGCTGAAGGGTTTCGTCGCGCTGCTCGCGATCCTGGCGATCGTCGGCGGCGTCCCGTACGTCCTGCTGCGGTTCTTCGGTACGCCGTGGCCGGAGCAGATCCCGAGTCGCGACGTGCTGTTCAGCGAGCTGAGCATCGACACCGTGCTCGGCATCCTCGCGTTCTTCATCTGGATCGCCTGGCTGCACTTCGTCGTCTGCCTGATCGCGGAGGCGATCGCGGAGATCCGCGGCCACGGCCTCTCACCACGGATCCCACTCGGCGGCGGCTCGCAGGGCCTGGCCCGCCGTCTGATCTCGACCGTCGTGCTGATCGGCGCGGCCGCCAGTGTGAGCGTTCCGCTCGCCAGCGCCGCGACCACGCACAGCACAGGCGCGCCGACGGTGGCGACCGCGACGCAGGGCGGCGACCAGGAGTCGAAGAACACCTTCCGTCAGACCGAGTCGCGCAGCAAGGTGCTCAGCGGCAGCCAGGTCGGCACCACGCACACCGGCGTACGGACGAACAGCGACGACAAGGGCCAGGTGGTCAAGTACACCGAGGTCCGTCCGCCGCAGGGCCGCAACTACGACTGCCTGTGGGACATCGCCGAGCGGTACCTGGGTGAAGGTCGCCGGTACAAGGAGATCTACGAGCTCAACAAGAACAAGTTGCAGCCCGACGGCCGCAGGCTGACCAACCCGGATCTGATCCTGCCGGGCTGGCAGGTGCGGCTGCCGGCCGACGCCAAGGGCCCGGGCGTGCACACCGTCCGGGTGAAGATCGACGGCACCACGACGACGGTCACGCAAGGGACCAAGACGACAACGTCGACCGGCACCAAGACCTCCACCGAGACCAAGACGTCGACGGGCACCAAGACGACGACCGGTACGTCGACAGGCACGGCGTCGAAGTCCGAGCCGGGTCCGGGCAACCGGTTCTTCGAGGGCCAGGCCACCGAGAAGGGCTCGTCCGTCACGATCGGCAGCGCGGGCCGGGACCCGGGCGCGAAGAACGTGAAGCCGGGCGAGCCAGGCATCTCGGTCGCCCCGCACGGTCCGGGCACGCAGTCCGAGCAAGGCGAACCGGCGGCCGGTGGCACGAAGGTGCCCGAGCCCGCCCCGGTCGCAGTGGAGGACGGCGGCATCGACGCGACCGAGGCCGGGATCTACGGCTTCGGCGCCACGCTGCTGGCGGCCGGTCTCGCGCTAGCACTGCGGCGGCGCCGCGGCTGGGCGCAGGGCCCCGGTCCGAAGGCGGCCGGACACCGGCAGACCGAGATCGGGCTGCGGCTGGCGGGCGACATCCCGACCGCCCGCTTCGTCGACAACGCGCTGCGCCAGCTTGGTGCTGACATGACTCAAGCGAGCCGGCCGATGCCGAAGGTCGTCGCGGCGCTGGTGACCGACCGCGCGCTGACGCTCGTGCTCGACCCGTACGAGGCACAGACGCCGCCGCCCGCGCCGTGGCAGGTCATTGCCGACGGCACCCGCTGGACGCTCCGCCGGGCCTACGCCCCGACGCACGACGTGACGGCGCCGGCGCCGTACCCGACGCTGGTGACGATTGGGCGGAACGCGGACGGCGCAACCGTGCTGGTCGATCTCGACACCGCGAACGGCATCGTCAGCTTCGGCGGGGTGAACAACCCGTCCCGGGACGTGGTCGGTTCGCTCGCGGTCGAGCTGGCGACCAACCTGTGGTCGGAGGGCGCCCACGTCAGCATGGTCGGGTTCGGAGACGACCTGTCCGCGCTGGCGCCGAGCCGGCTGAGCTACTGGGTCCGCCTCGACGAGGCGATCGCCGAGGTGAACCGTCGTACCGAGGCTCAGGTGCAGGCCTGTGCGCGACGCAACCTGGACTCGGTGGCCGAGGCCCGGATGGCGTATCCGGACGCGGCGTTGTGGGGTGCGGAAATCATCTTCGTGTCCGCGCCGCCGACGCCGGCCGAGCAGGACCAGCTGAACCGCCTGGCCGCGGACCACAAGCGCACCATCGCCGTGGTCGTGGTCGGCGACGTGATCAGCTCGCCGTGGCGGTTCGTGGTGGACGAGAAGAACCAGGCCGTCTGCCGGCTGCTCGGCCTCGAGGTGGATGCCCACAGCATCGACCCCGCCCAGTTCGCGGACCTGGTCGCGCTGTTCGAGGCGGCCGAGTCCGACTCGCTGGACAAGCGCCGGGTCGAGCAGGACATGCCGGCGTACGAGTTCTCCACCACCGACCTGAGCCAGCCGGCTCCGGTCGAGGTCGATCTGCTCGGGCCGGTCGAGGTGGACGCTCGCGGCACGATCGACGAGGGTCGCGTGCAGCTGTCGTCCGAGATCATCGCGTTCCTGGCCAGCCAGGACTACGGCGTGCACCCGAACGTCCTGGCCGGCGCGATCTGGCCGCGTGGCATCAGCGAGGAGCTGCGCGACGCGGCGCTCGAGCACACCCGCCGCTGGGTGGGTGTGGACGCCATGTACGCCGACGAGTCCGGCCGCTGGATGCTGAACCGCAGCGTCGTGCGGGTCGACTGGGACGTGTTCCGCACGCTGGCCAAGCAGGCGACGATGATGGACGACCCACGTGGTCCGCTGTCGACGGCGCTCAGCCTGGTGCACGGCCCGGCGTGGTCGAACCTGCCCGCCGGCCGGTACTCCTGGCTCGCCGCGTCCGGCATCGAGCGCCGGATGGCCGAAGCGGTCGTCGACGCCGCGCTGAAGCTGGCAGAGGTCTCGCTGCAGTACAACGACGGCAACCTGGCCCGCACGTCCCTGCAGACCGGCCTCAGCTTCTCGCCGGCCTCGGAGGAGCTGTGGCGAGCCACGCTCCGTCTGGCCTCGCACTTCGGTACGTCGGCCGACGTCACCAACGTGGCGTCGCAGATGTACGCCGCGCTCGCCAAGCACGGCGGGCCCCGCGGCGCAGAGGCCGAGACCGACGCCCTGGTCGACGAGCTGCTCCCGGGCTACCACCGCCCAGCGGCAGTCGCCTGATCCACACAGCGAACCGCCCGTACTCGACCTGAGTACGGGCGGTTCGTCGTTGGTCAGAGCGAGTCGGCCGACCAGGTGTCGCAGGCGGTCATGTCGCCGGAGTCCAGACCGGTCTTGAACCACCGCATCCGCTGCTCGGCGGTGCCGTGGCTGAAGCTCTCGGGGTTGACCTGGCCCTGGGTCTTCGACTGGATCCGGTCGTCGCCGACGGAGGCAGCCGCGTCGAGGCCACGCTCGATGTCGTCCTGGGTGAGGCCGCTGATGAAGGTGTCGCCGTCCTTGTCGGGGACGGTGGTGGCGTGGTTGGTCCAGATGCCGGCCAGGCAGTCGGCCTGGAGCTCGGAGCGGACCGCGTCGGAGGTGGGTCCGTTGCGGGACTTGATCCGGCCGAGGATGCCGTACAGGTTCTGCACGTGGTGGCCGTACTCGTGCGCGACGACGTACGCCTCGGCGAAGTTGCCGCCCTTGGCGCCGAGCTCGGTCTGCAGCGTCTGGAAGAACCCCAGGTCCAGGTACACGCGCTTGTCGCCGGGGCAGTAGAACGGCCCGACCGCACTGGTCGCCGGTCCGCAGGCGGTGTTCACGGAGCCGTCGAAGACGCGCATGGGCGCCCGGGTGTACTTCTTGCCGCGGCGCGGTAGCTCGGACGCCCAGAAGCCTTCGATCGAGTTCTGGTAGAAGACGAACCGGCAGTCCGGGTTGTTCTGCAGGTCGGTGCCCTTCCTGCACGAGTCCAGGTTGCCTGCCGCGGTGTTGCGGACGGTGGGCTCCTCGCCGCTGCCTCCGCCCGGGAGGCCGCCGTTCAGCAGCAGGATGACCACCAGGAGGATGATGCCGCCGATCCCGCCGCCAATCGGAATCGTGCCGCCGGGCAGCAGACCGCCGCCGCCTCCGCCACTACCGCGAGTGTCCTCGACACCGCTGGTGTCGAGATCCGCATCCGGATTGAATTTCACAGCACTTAGACTAGTGCTGAGTGCGGGGGATTGAGCCGTGTCGTGACGCAGCGCCGCCGACCCGCCACCGACCGATCCCACGAGCTTGAGGACGCCTGCCACCGCGATGATCACTGTCTCCAGCCTCGAGGTCCGCGTCGGCGCCCGTCAGCTGCTCGCACCCGCCTCGTTCCGGGTCGGGCCGGGTGACAAGGTGGGCCTGGTCGGCCGCAACGGCGCCGGCAAGACCACGCTGACCAAGATCCTGGCCGGTGAGGGCCTGCCGGCCAGCGGCTCGGTCAGCTCGTCGGGCGAGATCGGCTACCTCCCGCAGGACCCGCGGACCGGCGACCTCGAGGTCCTCGCGCGGGACCGGATCCTGTCCGCCCGCGGTCTCGACGACGTCGTACGGCGGTTGCGCAGCGCCGAGAAGTCGATGGCCAGCGCGGACGAGAAGACCCGCGCCAAGGGCATGCGCCGGTACGAGCGGGCCGAGGCGGACCTGCACGCGGCCGGCGGCTACGCGGCCGAGTCGGAGGCGGCCCGGATCGCGGCCAACCTGGGGCTGCCGGACCGGGTGCTGGGGCAACCGTTGAGCACGCTGTCCGGTGGTCAGCGCCGCCGGGTCGAGCTGGCCCGGATCCTGTTCTCGCAGGCCGAGACGCTGCTGCTGGACGAGCCGACCAACCACCTGGACGCCGACTCGATCGTCTGGCTGCGCGACTTCCTGAAGTCGTACGCCGGTGGCGTGATCATGATCAGCCACGACGTGAACCTGCTCGAGGAGACGGTCACCCGGGTGTTCCACCTGGACGCGAACCGGGCCGAGATCGACGTCTACAACGTCGGCTGGAAGGCGTACCTGACCCAGCGCGAGACCGACGAGCGGCGGCGCAAGCGCGAGCGGGCGAACGCGGAGAAGAAGGCCGGTCAGCTGGTCGACCAGGCGAACAAGATGCGCGCCAAGGCGACCAAGGCGACCGCGGCGCAGCAGATGCTGCGCCGGGCCGAGCGGCTGATGTCCGAGCTCGAGGGCGAGCGCAAGGCCGACCGGGTCGCGAAGATCGCGTTCCCGACGCCGGCACCGTGCGGCAAGACGCCGCTGATGGCGCGGGAGCTGTCCAAGTCCTACGGCTCGCTGGAGATCTTCACCGACGTCGACCTCGCGATCGACCGGGGCTCGCGGGTCGTCGTACTGGGCCTGAACGGCGCCGGGAAGACCACGCTGCTGCGGATCCTGGGCGGGATCGAGAAGTCGGACACCGGTGAGGTGATCGACGGGCACGGGCTCAAGCTCGGGTACTACGCCCAGGAGCACGAGACCCTGGACGTGAACCGGACCGTCCTGGAGAACATGAAGACCGCGGCTCCCGACCTCAACGAGACCCAGGCCCGCAGCGTGCTCGGCTCGTTCCTGTTCACCGGGGACGACGCGGACAAGCCGGCCCGGGTGCTGTCCGGTGGCGAGAAGACCCGGCTCGCCCTGGCGACGCTGGTCGTCTCGGCGGCCAACGTGCTGCTGCTCGACGAGCCGACCAACAACCTGGACCCGGCGTCACGGGCCGAGGTGCTGAACGCGATCCGCTCGTACGCCGGCGCGATCGTGCTCGTCACCCACGACGAGGGCGCCGTCGAGGCGCTCGAGCCGGAGCGGGTCCTGCTGCTCCCGGACGGCGTCGAAGACCTCTGGACGAACGAGTACGCGGACCTGATCTCCCTCGCGTAGTTACTCTGGAGTATCTTCCTCAGTGTGACGGACTTGGGACTGCGGTTGACGGTGGACGGGCCGGTGGCACGGGTCGTGCTGGACCGGCCGGAGGTGCGCAACGCGCAGACTCCGGCGATGTGGCGAGCCTTGGCCGACTTCGGTACGGCGCTGCCGCCCGAGGTGCGCGTGGTCGTCGTGTCGGGGGAGGGGCCGTCGTTCTCTGCCGGGCTCGACCGGCGGCTGATCATGGGCGAGAACGCCGACGGCGAGGAGCCGCTGCTCGCCCTCGGCGCGAAGCCTGCCGCCGAGGTGCACGAGACGATCGCCGGGTTCCAGGCCGGCTTCTCCTGGCTGCGGCGTCCCGAGATCGTCAGCATCGCGGCCGTCCAGGGCCATGCGGTCGGCGCCGGGTTCCAGCTCGCCTTGGCGTGCGACCTCCGCGTGGTCACACCGGACGCCCGCTTCAGCATGCGGGAGCCTGCGCTGGGCCTGGTCCCGGACCTGGGCGGCACGCAGCCGCTCGTCCAGCTGGTCGGCTACTCGCGGGCGCTCGAGATCTGCGCGACGTCCCGCTGGGTCGAGGCCGCCGAGGCGAAGGAGCTCGGCCTGGCGAACATCGTCGTACCCGCCGAGGAGCTGGCCGCGACGGTTCAGGACCTCGCCGGCGCGCTGCTCGGCCCGCTGCCGGGGGCGATCCGCGAGACCAAGGCACTTCTCCTCGGTGCCGCGGATCGCCCGTACGGCGAGCAGCTGAGAGCTGAGCGCGAGGCGCAGGAGCGCCGGCTGAAGGAGCTCCTGGCCGCCATCGGTCAGTAGGGCATGGCTGCTACGGCCAGTTGCTGATCTCCACGTCGTTCGGCGACGGGTCGCCCTTGCCGGTCTCGACGTACTTCTTCAGGCTCAGCAGGAAGCTGGCCCACTTGGTGCTGCAGTGGTGCATGAACTCGACGGGCTCCTTCCAGCCCTCGTGCGTGAAGAGCACGATCGCGAAGTCGTCGGTCTGGCTGAGCTCGAAGCGGACGTGGGTGCCGATCCACTCCGGCGGGCCGTCGACGACCTCCCAGCGGACGAGTTTGCCCGGCTCCGTGTCCAGCACCAACATGTCGAAGCCCTCGCCGCCCGCGCCGGCGAAGCGGAACTTGATCACACTGCCGACGGCGCTGTCGCCGGTGGTGTCCTCGGTCCACCAGCCGGCCAGACCGGGGATGGTGGTCAGGGCCGAGGAGACGTCCTCGAGGGACGCCCGGGCTCCGATTCTGTGCAAGATGTCGACCATCTCAACTACCTCTCTCATGTCTTTGGGATTGGATGACCTCGGCCATCCGCTTGATGCGCTGCAACCGGCCGTCCCAGGCGTCGCGGACCGACGACAGCTGGTCGACCGCCCGGGCGAGCCGGGTTTCGTCCACGGTGTAGAGGCGCTCACGCCCGGACGGCGTGACGTGGACCAGGCCGACCCGATCCAGGACGCCGAGGTGCTTGGCGACCGCCTGACGAGTGACCGGCAACCGGTCGCTCAAGGTGGTCGCCGTACCGCTGCCGTCGGTCAGCAGCAGGTCGAGCATCCGCCGCCGGGTCGGGTCGCCGACGGCCGACCAAAGGTCGTCGTCGATGGTGACGGTCATGATGACGCCGCCAGTTTGTCGACGTACGGGACGAGTCGTGGGAGGAAGTAGTCCCAGCCGGTGAAGTGGTCTTGGTACAGCTCGTCCGACTTGGCGGCCTCGTCGTACCCGGTCTCGGCGAAGCGCAGCAAGGTGCCCGCGCCCGCCGGGAGCAGGTCGAACGTCACGAGCAGCGAGTTGGCAGCCGTCGCGACCTCGCCCTCATAGGCCCAGCGGAAGCTGAACCGCCGTGGCGGGTCGGCCTCGACCACCGTGAGCGGCTCGACCTTGGTGGCGCCGGACCGGACGAACCGGACCTCGCCGGTCGCACCGGCCACTGGTTCCAGTTCGGCGTCGTCCGGCCACCACTCGCGCAGGTGTTCCGGCGTACTGATCACCTCGTAGACCACCTCGGGGGTGGCGTTGACGTGGATCTGCCGCTCGATCCGGCGCTGGTCCATCCCGCTGCTCCCATCATCCGCAACCTTTGGTTGCATGAGACTGTACGGCGGATCGTCGTCTTGTGCAACCATTGGTTGCTCAACGGGAAGTATGCAGAGACCTGAAGTGTTGTCTGGGTTGACGAGACGAGTAGCGGAGGACGCCGATGTCAGGCATGGGGCCGATGGGAATGGGCGCGTACGGCTGGCGGCGCCAGGACGCGTCCGTGACCGACCGGAAGCTGGCCAAGGGCACGCTGCGCCGGATCGCCGGGTTCGCGAGGCCCTACCGCTGGCACATCATCGTCTTCTTGCTGCTGGTGGTCGTGTCCGCCTTCCTGGTGATCGCGTCGCCGCTGCTGTTCAAGAAGATCGTCGACGACGGCATCGGCAAGGGCGACGCAGGCTTGGTCACCGCGCTGGCGCTGGTGGTCGCGCTGCTCGCGGTTTTCGAGGCCGTGCTCGGCCTGATCCAGCGGTGGTACTCGGCCCGGATCGGTGAGGGGCTGATCTTCGACCTGCGGACCAAGGTGTTCGAGCACGTCCAGCAGATGCCGGTCGCGTTCTTCACCCGGACCCAGACCGGCGCGCTCGTGTCCCGGCTGAACAACGACGTAATCGGGGCGCAGCAGGCGTTCACCTCGACGCTGTCGGGCGTGGTGTCGAACATCATCAGCCTGATCCTCGTGGTCGGCGCGATGCTCGTGCTCAGCTGGCAGTTGACCGTGGTGGCGATCCTGCTGCTGCCGGTGTTCCTGATCCCAGCGCGCATCCTCGGTCGCCGGCTGGCCGCGATGACGCGTGAGCAGATGCAGCTCAACGCGGACATGTCGACCGCGATGACCGAGCGGTTCAGCGTCGGGGGCGCGATGCTCGTGACGCTCTTCGGCAAGCCGGAGCTGGAGAACCAGGGCTTCGGTGAGCGCGCGGGCCGGGTCCGCGACCTGGGCATCCGGATCGCGATGCTCGGCCGGGTCTTCTTCACCGCGCTGACATTGGTCGCCGCGCTGGCCACGGCTCTGGTGTACGGCGTGGGCGGCAACCTCGCGGTCCGCGAGATCCTGACCGTCGGGACGCTGCTGGCGCTGGTCGCGCTGCTCGGCCGGCTCTACGGCCCGTTGACCGCGCTGTCGAACATCCGCGTCGACGTGATGACCGCGCTGGTGTCGTTCGAGCGGGTCTTCGAGGTGCTCGACCTGGAGCCGATGATCAAGGACACGCCCGGCGCGAAGCCGTTGCCAGCCGATGCCGCGAGTGTCGAGTTCGATCACGTGGCCTTCTCGTACCCGACGGCCGAGCAGGTGTCACTGGCGAGCCTGGAGTCCGTGGCTGTGCTGGACAAGCGGGTGTCGGCGCAGGTCCTGGAGGACGTCAGTTTCGTGGTCCGTCCGGGCCAGATGGTGGCTTTGGTCGGGCCGTCCGGCGCCGGCAAGACGACCATCACGAACCTGGTCGCCCGCCTGTACGACGTCTCCGGCGGAGCGGTCCGGGTCGGCGGGAACGACGTACGCGAGGTGACGTTGCGGTCGCTGCACGACGCGGTCGGCTACGTGACGCAGGACGCGCACATGTTCCACGACACGATCCGGGCGAACCTCGGCTACGCCAAGCCGGAGGCCACCGACGAGGAGATGATCGAGGCGCTGAAGTCGGCGCAGATCTGGGAGCTGGTGTCGTCGCTGCCCGACGGTCTGGACACCGTGGTCGGGGATCGCGGTCACCGGTTGTCCGGTGGTGAGCGGCAGCGGCTCGCGATCGCCCGGTTGCTGCTCAAGGCGCCGCGCATCGTCGTACTGGACGAGGCCACTGCACACCTGGACTCGGAGTCGGAGGTCGCCGTACAGCGCGCTCTGGACACGGCGCTGGAGGGGCGTACGTCGCTGGTGATCGCGCACCGGTTGTCCACGGTGCGGAACGCCGACCTGATCCTGGTGGTTGACCACGGCAACATCGTCGAGCGGGGCACGCACGAGCAGCTGCTGGCGCAGAACGGCGAGTACGCCGACCTGTACCGCACGCAGTTCAGGGAGTCCGGGACCGCGGCGAATGTCTAGGGGTACCGTGAGCTTGAGGGTAGGGGAGGGGGAGCAATGATCAAACTGGCCTTGGTGCTGGCGGCCGGCTATGCGGGCTTCAAGCTCGCCTACCACTCCGAGGACGGCCGCCACTACGGCAAGGTCGGCGACAAAGCCTTGCGCACCAGCCTCTCCCTGCTGATCGCCAGCCTCGCGGCGGGCGTCACCTACGCGGCCCTCCTGTCACACTAGTTCGTCGAGGCCTTCTGCGGGTCGTGCTCCAGCAGGTGCAAGACCGGGACCCGGAGGTGCCGGCGTGCGGAGTTGGTCCAGTCCAGGTGGAAGAACTCGGCGACCACGTGCGACCGGGTCAGGATGATGACCTCCTGCGCGTTCACCTTGTCGACGGTGGCGATCAGGGCGTCGATCGGGCGGTCGTGGGAGATCCCGCCCTCGGCGTGCTGGCTCAGGTCGCGCAGCCGTTGCACACTGCGTCCGGTGCAGCCCTTGGCCTCGGTGTCGATCGCCTTCTGCGCCTCGGCCAGGTCCTGGCGCTGGGTGGCCAGCCCCGGTCCGTAGAGGTCAGCGGTGCCGAGGGCGCTGATGGAGGCCTCCACCCCGGCCTCGGCGTTGTGGCAGGGCACGAGCACGTGGTATTTGACCGGCTCGGGCATGTCCTGGTGCAGGTCGACCACGCGTTTCGCGTCCGGCTCGGACAGTTCCTGTTCGACGAGCAGTACGACGTCGTACATCTCGCAACCTCCGGTTCGTACCAGTCGGTATATCCCCCATGATGCCCCCACCACAACACTTTGACCGTCAACTAGATCGATCCAGTTTCCTCAACTGGTCGCGCTGGTCAGGACGTCGGCCAGGTCGAACTTGACGGGCTCTTCTAGTTGTTCGTAGGTGCAGGATTCTGGGGTGCGGTCTGGGCGCCAGCGGACGAATTGGGCGGTGTGGCGGAAGCGGATGCCTTCCATGTGGTCGTAGCGGACCTCGACCACGAGCTCCGGGCGCAGCGGGGTGAACGAGAGGTCCTTGCCGGCCTGCCAGCGGCTGCCCTCGGCGTTGCGCGGCGTCCGGACGCCCTCCTCCTGCTTGGCCCACGCCCACGGATGGTCGTCGAACGTGGTCACCAGCGGCTGCATCTCCTGGAACAGCTCCTTGCGCCGCTCGAGCGGGAACGCGCCGATCACGCCGACGCTGGCGAGGGTGCCGTCGTCGTTGTAGAGCCCGAGCAGCAGTGAGCCGATCCGGTCCGGGCCGCTCTTGTGCAGGCGGTACCCGGCGACCACGCAGTCCGCGGTGCGCTCCGGCTTCACCTTGAACATCACCCGCTTGTCCGGCTGGTAGATGCCGTCGAGTGGCTTCGCGATCAGCCCGTCCAGCCCGGCGCCCTCGAACTGCTCGAACCACCGCCCGGCGGTGGCGTGGTCGGTGGTCGCCGGCGTGACATGAATCGGCGCCTTCACGTCGGCAAGAGCCTCGAGCAGCGCAGTACGGCGTTCGCTGAACGGACGCTCGGTGTAGTCGTCGTCCCCGAGCGCCAGCAGGTCGAACGCGACGAACCGGGCCGGCGTCTTCTCCGACAGCATGTTGACCCGGCTCGCGGCCGGGTGGATCCGCTGCTGCAGCACCTCGAAGTCGAGCCGGTCGCCGGACTCGCCGATCACGATGATCTCGCCGTCGATCGCGCAGCGCTCCGGCAGGTTCGCCTTCACCGCCTCGACCAGCTCGGGGAAGTACCGGGTCATCGGCTTCTCGTTCCGGCTGCCGATCTCCACCTCGTCCCCGTCGCGGAAGATGATCGAGCGGAACCCGTCCCACTTCGGCTCGTAGCTCAGCGAGCCCCGCGGAATCTCCTTGACCGGCTTGGCCAGCATCGGCTTCACCGGCGGCATGATCGGCAGTCGCATCCCGCCATTCAACCCCACTTTGTGCATCCACCGAGCAGTTTCCGCCGCCGAAAACACTCGGCGACTGCACAAAGTGCCAGAGATGGTTGCATCCTGTACTTGGGTACAGGTTTACCGTCGAAGCATGAGTACGACGAACTGGGCCCCGGAGGCCTGCACATTGCCAACCGCCGAGCAGCCGTTCCGCGTCGCCGAGTTCGACGCACTGTTCGCGGAGCACCTGACCGGCGTCGCCCGCGTCGACCCGACTACTCTCGAGCTCACCCTCGCCCGCGAGGCCGAGGCAGCCACGGCCGACCTCACCGCCCGGGAGACCGAGTGCTGCTCGTTCTTCCACTTCGAAATCACGCCGAACGGCGAGCGGCTCGCCCTGCGCATCACGGTCCCGCCTACGCAGGTCGCAGTACTGGATGCCCTGAGCACCCGTTATGGCTGACGGTCTGCGTTCCGGCCAGGTCGCGGCCGCGGCGGGCGTGAACCTGCAGACTCTCCGGTACTACGAACGCCGCGGACTGATCGACGAGCCGACACGAAGCCTCGGCGGGCACCGGCTCTACCCGGACGAAGTCGTCACCACGCTCCGGGTGATCAAGGCGGCTCAGCGCCTCGGCTTCACGCTGACCGAAGTCGCCGAGCTCCTGGACGCGGCCAGGCATCGGCACCGCATCGGCGAGGGAGCCGGGTTGCAGGCAAGGGCTCGCGAGAAACTGGCCGACGTGGAAGCGAAGATCGCCGACCTGACTGTGATCGCGGACAGCCTGCGGGCCGGGATCGCCGCCGGTTGCGACGACCTCGAGACCTGCGCAGGTGACCCCAACTGCCCGCTGCCATTCACCGACCTGGTCAAGCGCCCGTGACGGTCCTGCGGTCGGTGCTGCTGTTCGTCCTGGCGGCACTTGCCGAGATCGGCGGCGCGTGGCTCATCTGGCAGGGCTGGCGGGAGCATCGTGGGATCTGGTGGATCGCCGGCGGCGTGATCGCGCTCGGCGCGTACGGCTTCGTCGCGACCTTCCAGCCGGATCCGAACTTCGGCCGGATCCTCGCCGCGTACGGCGGAGTGTTCGTCGCCGGGTCGCTGGCCTGGGGGATGGTGGTGGACAAGTTCCGCCCCGACCGCTGGGACGTCCTCGGCGCCGCCATCTGCCTGGCCGGCGTCGCCGTGATCATGTACGCGCCACGCGACTAGGGCTCGACTGACAGCGGCGGCGCGTCGGGAAGCACCACCTTCGCCTACACCATCTGGTAGCCGCCCGGCCGGGCCCCGGATCGACCCACCAGGAGATCCGGGGCCCAGCGTGGTGTGCGTCAGGGGATGAGGATGACCTTGCCGGTGGTGGCTCGGGACTCGAGGGCTTGGTGGGCCTCGGCTGCGTTCGCGAGGGGGAAGGTGGTGGTTGGGGCGTGCCAGCGGCCGGAGAAGGTTTCTTCTAGGGCGGTGGCTTCCAGGGGGCGGAGTTTGGGGAGGAGTTTGGGGCCGATGGCCCAGGTTGCGGTTAGGCCGCGGGACATCAGGTCTTCGGTGGTCAAACGGATCGGGCCGCCGGCGGACCAGCCGAACATCAGGAGGCGGCCGCCGAGGCCGAGTAGGTCGAAGGCCTGTTGGCCGCTGTCGCCGCCTACGCCGTCCAGGAGGACTGTGACTGCGCGGTCGCCGAGGTCGGCTTTCAGGGCGGTGGGCCAGTCTGGGTTCTTGTAGTCGACTGCGTAGTGCGCGCCAAGGTCGCGGACCAACTGGACCTTCTCGGGGCCGCCGGCTAAGCCGATGACAGTGGCGCCGACGTTGCGGGCCGCCTGGACCAGGTAGCTGCCGATTCCACCGGCGGCCGCGGTGACCAGTACGACGTCATCCGCCGACAGCCTCGCCTGCGACAGGATCCCGGCGGTCGTCCGGCCAGTCCCGATCGCGGCGACGGCCTGTGCAGCGTCGACATGGTCCGGTAGTTCGTACAGCGACTCCACCTTGGCGACGGCGAGTTCGGCGTACCCTCCTGGGACCATGCCGAGATGCACCACGACCCGCTTGCTGATCCACGCCTCGTCGACCCCGGGGCCGACCGCTTCCACGCGGCCGGCGACCTCGCGGCCGGGGATGGTTGGCAACTCGGGCAGCGGGATCGGCCCGCCACCGCCAGTGCCGGACCGGAGAGTCGTGTCGACCAGGTGGACCCCCGCCGCCTCCACCCGGATCAGCACCTGCTCCGCGACAGGCACCGGGTCCGGGACCTCCTCGTACCGCAGGTTCTCCGCCGGACCGAACTCGTGCAATCTGATCGTCTTCACAGCCGCAGACGCTAGGACCTCAAGATTGGTTGAGGTCAAGCCGATACCGCTTTGTTACCTTGTGTATTAAAGTTCGGGGTGAGCCGAGGGAGGACGGTGACGTGGGGAAGATTCTGAAGGGTGCGACCGCGCAGGAGACGCACAGCGCGATCCTGGATCTGATCCGGTCCAGCGGCACGGTCACGCGGGTCGATCTGGCCGACCGCTCCGGGCTGACCGGGGCGTCCATCTCGCGGGTGGTGAAACAGTTGCTGTCCGACGGCCTGATCGTCGAGACCGGCCTCGGCGACCCGACCGGCGGCAAGCGCGCGACGCTGCTGCAGTTCAACCCACGGGCCCGGCACGCCGTCGGCATCTCGATCGACACCCCCAGTACGACGTACGTCGTGACCGACATGAGTGGCCGGGTGATCGAGCAGATGTCGTCGCGCGGGATCGGAAGGGACGCGCCGGACACGGTCGTGCAGCGGATCACCACCGAGCTCGAGGACCTGGTCGTGAAGGCGAACATCGAGCCTGCCACTCTGGTCGGCGTCGGGGTCGCGCTGGCCGGGCGGCAAGGTGGCGGCGGGATCCGGCTGCTGCGGACCAACGCGTCGAAGTACGTCTGGGAGCCGTTCGCCGTCCGGGACACACTCAAGGCGGCGATCGACCACCCGATCGTGGTCGAGAACGACTCGACCTGCGCCGCGATCGGCGAGTTCTGGGCCGGCCGGATCCCGTCGGTGAACGACTTCGCCACCGTCTACATGGCGGCCGGGTTCGGGCTCGGCCTGGTCACCAACGGCGACGTGTACCGCGGCTCGTCGTCGAACGTCGGCGAGATCGGCCACATGGTCCTCGACGTCAACGGTCCGCAGTGCTGGTGCGGTGGCCAGGGCTGTCTGGAGAGCCTGGCCGCGCCAGCCGCGGTCGTGAAGCGTGCCGAGCAGGACCCGTCCCTGGTCAACGAGCTAGCTTTGCGCGGCCGCCGTACGGCGCTGCGCTCGGACTTCGCCAAGATCGCCCGGCTGGCCGCGGCCGGCGACCCCCGGTGCGTCCAGCTGATCGAGGAGTCGGCGACGTACCTGGCCAAGGCGTTGCTGTCGATCACCAACCTGCTCGACCTGGACCAGATCATCCTGGCCGGCCCCGGGTTCAGCGAGGCCGGCGACATCTACGTCCGGGTCGCGGCGACCGAGATCAACCGTCTGTCGTTCGTCCGCGCGATGCATCCGACCCGGGTCGAGCTGTCGAAGCTGGGGCCGAGCGCTGCGGCACTGGGCGCCGCATCGCTCGTCCTGCACAGTCAGCTCACTCCACACCAGAAGTCGATCCGGACGGTCACGAGCTGATGCCGGCTACTCGGAGATGAAGGCCTGCAGCCAGCGCCCGCTCTTCTTCACGATCCGCTGCTGGCTCTCGTAGTCGACGTACACGATCCCGAACCGCCGGCTGAAGCCGAACGCCCACTCGAAGTTGTCCATCAGCGACCAGGCGAAGTACCCCTTCAGCGGCAGGCCCTCGGCGACCAGCTCCCGGCAGACCGTGAGGTGCTGCCGGAAGTAGTCCAGCCGGTCGTCGTCCTCGACAGTCCCGTCGGCAGTCACTGAGTCCGGGTACGCCGCCCCGTTCTCCGTCACGTACAGCGGCAGGTCGGGCGCGAGCTTGTTGATCGTGACCAGGATGTCGCGCAGCCCGGTCGCCTGGATCGGCCAGCCCATCTGCGTCTTCGGCAGACCGGTGTCCACGGCGCGTACGTTCTCGCTGCCCGGCTGCGTCGTCGGGCCGCCCGGCGACGATACCGGCCCGTCCAGCGCGGCCACGGTCGTCGGGCAGTAGTAGTTCACGCCGACGAAGTCGAGCGGCGCGCCGATCACCGGCAGGTCCGACTCGAACTGCGAGAACCAGTCGGTCATCCCGGTGTCCTCGAGAACGTCGGCCGGGTACTTCTCGGCCAGCAACGGCTCCAAGAACATCCGGTTGCGCAGTCCGTCGACCCGCCGCGCGGCGTCGCGGTCCGCGGCCGAGTCGGACGCGGCGTGGATCGGCGCCGGGTTGAGCGCGATGCCGTAGGAACCCTCCGGACAGCGAATCGCCTCAAGCGCGAGTCCGTGACCGAGCAGCAGGTGATGCACGGCCTTCAGCGCGTCCGCACCCTCGGTCCGCCCGGGGGCGTGCTCGCCGTTCCCGTAGCCGAGGAACGCCGAGCACCACGGCTCGTTCAGCGTCATCCAGTTCTTGATCACGTCCGCCAGCGCCGCGTGCGTGACGGCCGCGTAGTCGCGGAACCGCTCGGCGGTGTCGCGGACCAGCCAGCCGCCCGCGTCCTCGAGCGGCTGCGGCAGGTCCCAGTGATAGAGGGTCGCGTACGGCGTGACGCCGTTCTCCAGGCACGTCTCGGCGAGCCGCCGGTAGAACGTGAGACCGGCCGGGTTCGTCACCCCGGAGCCTGCCGGGATGATCCGCGGCCAGGCGATCGAGAACCGGTACGCGGTCAGGCCGAGGTCCGCGAGCAGCCGGACGTCCTCGGCGAACCGGTGGTAGTGGTCGTCGGCGACGTCGCCGGTGGTCCCGTCGGAGATCCGCCCCGGCGTGTGCGCAAAGGTGTCCCAGATGCTGGGGCCGCGCCCGTCCGTGGAGACCGCACCCTCCACCTGGTACGACGCCGTCGCGGCGCCCCAGGCAAACCCGGGTGGGAAGCCGTTCGTCACGATGTCTCCTTCTGACCTTCGACCCAGTACTGCTCCGCTGGCAGCAGGCTACTCAACCGGTTAAGGAGCTCGTCGGGCAGGTCCGCTTCCATGGCAGCGACCAGCGCGTCGACCCGGGCCGGCTTGCTGATGCCGACCACGGTCCCGGCGATGCCCGGGGTGTCGGTGGAGTGCCGAAGCGCGGCCGTCGCGAGGTCGACGCCGTGCTCGCGGCACGCCTTGTCCATCGCCTGCACCGCCTCCAGTACGGCGGGTTGCGCCTCGCGGTACGCGTACTTCGTCGAGCCCTGCGGGTTCGCGAGGATGCCGCCGCCGTAGATCGCCGCGTTGATCACGCCGAGCCCATCGGCGAGCGCGCGCTCGAACAAGGCACTGGCCGAGTGGTCGACCAGGCTCCAGCGGTTGTGGACGAGCAGCACCTCGAAGCCGCCGAGGTCGAGGTAGCGGGAGAGCTCGCGGGTGTTGCCGCCGGCGAGCCCGACGTGGCCGATCTCGCCGTCCGCGCGCAGTTGCATCAAGGTGTCGACGGCATCACGCATGGTGTCGAAGTCGTGGAACTCCGGGTCGTGCAGGTGCACCAGCGGCAGGTTGTCCAGGCCGAGACGCTCCTTGCTCTCCGCGACACTCGCGCGGACCCGGGCGCCGGAGTAGTCCCCGTCGCGGGCGTCGACCTTCGTCGCGACCAGGAACCCGTCGGGCAGGCCGCCGTACTCCTTGATGGCCTGGCCGATGCGGAGTTCGCTCTCGCCGTCGCCGTACCCGTTGGAGGTGTCGATCCACGTCTGCGGGCTGTCGAAGACGCGGAGCACGAGGTCGACGGCCTCCTGACGGGTGACGTCGTACCCGAAGACCGCGGGCATGCCCGCGATGCCGCTGCCGCCGGCGCAGACGGCGGAGACGGTGAGGCCTGTGGATCCGAGCGGGCGAAGCCAGTCCCTGTTCATGCCTCGGAGCCTACGGCGAACGCGAACCCGTCCGGATCGACGTACACGGTCGTGCCGTCAGGTGAGACGAGCTTGCCGAGATCGGCCGGAGGCTTGCCATCGAGCTCGGCGTATGCGAAGCCGGCCACATCGAGCTGCGGATCCCGCTCGGACTTGGGGACCTGGTAGGTGAAGACCTCGAGCACGGTGTCGCCGCCCTTGAGGTAGCCGATGCTGAACCCGCGCTGGTCGTGCGGTTGCTCGATGGTGCCGATGAACGAGAAGCCGTGGTGCTCGTCGTAGTACGCGCTGGTCCGCTCGCGGTCCTCGATCGTGATCGCGACGTGGTCGAACCGCGGCCGCTGCGGTACGCCGAGTGCGCGCTCCCGGGCGACCCCGTCGGCGTCGAGGATCTCGGCGTACTGCAGGTCGCCCTGGATCATCTCCAGCAACGTGCCGTCGGGGTCGTAGAAGAAGCAGATCCGGACCTTGCCCTCGGCATCGAGCGGGTCGAGCTTGAACTCGACCCCGGCAGCCTTGAGTACGGCGGCCCGCTCGTCGAGCCGGTCGACCTTCAACCCGACGTGCCGGAAGCCCTTCTGCAGGTCGTCGCCGACCCAGGTGCTCAGCTCACGGCCGTTGCCGACGGCCCGTAACTCGATCGTCGCGGTGACCGCGTCGAGGACGGCGCGTTCCGGGGTCGGCTCGCCGACGACCTGTAGCTCCAGGAACTTGGTGTAGTACTCGACCGAGCGCTGCACGTCCGTGCAGTTGACCACGACGTTCTTGATCGCCATCGGACCTCTTTCGGGGTGAGAGAGCTAGTTCTTGACGGCGCCGAGCATCATCCCGGCGACGAACTGCCGCTGCATCCGCACGTAGACGACGACGACCGGTACGACGGACAGCGTGAGGCCGGCGGTGAGCGCCGGCCAGTTGGTGGAGTACTGACCCATCAGCGTGAACAGCACCGGCTGGAGCGGCAGCGAGTCGGTGCTGCGCAGCACGGTGTTGGCGATCAGGAACTCGTTCCAGGTGGACAGGAACTGGAAGATCACCACGGTCGCGATCCCGGGCCGGGTGAGCGGCAGGATCACCCGGCGGAAGATGGTGAACTCGCTGCCGCCGTCCACCCGGGCTGCCTCGATCAGCTCGTCCGGCAGGGTCTGGAAGAACGCCCGCATCAGGAACATCGCGAACGGCGCCGACCCGGAGACGTAGAGCACCAGCAGGCCGGTCTGGGTGTCGAGCAGGCCGAGCGACTTGAGCTCGAGGTAGAGCGGGATGATGAGCGCCGTCGACGGCATCATCAGGGTTGTCAACAAGAGGACGAAAAGCGTGTTGCGGAAGGGAAAGTCGAGTTTCGCGAAGGCGTAGCCGCTCAAGGTGGCGAAGACCAGTACGCCGATGACGGTGACGGACGTGATCCAGACGCTGTTCCAGAAATGCAGCGGGAACTCGATCGACGTCCACGCCTCCTGGTAGGCCTTGCCGGTGACGGAGTGGGGGAAGAACGGCCCGTTGAAGATCGTGTTCTGCTCGCGCAGTGAAGTGAGCAGCATCCAGACGAACGGGAACGCCATCAACACGCAGAACGGCGCCAGCACGAAGGTGGCGAACGACTTCCCGGCCCAGGACTGACGTTTCATCGGTCCGCCCTCCTGGTCAGCCAGAGCTGGGCGATCACGGCCAGCGTGCAGAGCACCATCGTCACGACGCTGAACGCGCTCGCGTAGCCGAGTTGCGGGATCGAGCCGGAGGTCGAGCCGAACGCGAGCGAGTACAGGTAGGTGCCGAGCACCTCGCTGGCGTGGTTCGGTCCGCCGCCGGTCATCACGAAGATGACGTCGAACGCCTTGAACCCGTTGAGCAGGCCGAGGCTGACGACCAGGCCGGTGACGACCCGAAGGCTCGGGACCGTGATGTGGCGGAACTGCTGCACGGTGTTGGCGCCGTCCACGGCCGCGGCCTCGTACAGACTCGGGTCGATGCCCTGCAGACCAGCGTAGAAGATCAGCATCGTGAAGCCGATCCCGCCCCAGACCGTCACCACGATGATGGCCGGCAGCACCGTCTTCTGGTCGGCCAGCCACGGATGCTGCAGGCTGTCCAGGCCGACCGCTCCAAGCAGCCGGTTCAGCGTGCCGATGTTCGGGTCGTAGATCAGCTTCCACAGCACCGCCGACACCACGAATGAGACGATGCCCGGGATGAACAGGATCGTCCGGACAAGTACGCCGACCTTCGGCCAGACGGCGTTGACGAGTACGGCGGTCACCAGTCCGAGGAACGTGAGCAGTGCCGTGGTGACCCCGGTCAGCACCAGCGTGATCACCATCGCCCGGCGCGCGACCGGGTCGGACAGCATCCGGCTGTAGTTGTCGAAGTTCACGAACCGCGGCGTACCGAAGCCACCCCAGGAGGTCAGGCTCAGGTACGCCGTGTACAGGATCGGCCAGAGCACGAACGCCAGGAACAGCGCGAACGTGGGCAGCACGAACAGGTAGCCCGCGGCCCGCTGCGACCGGCGCAACGGCGAGCCGAACCGGTACGACGTACGGCGGGGGACCGCCTGGGGTCTGGTTTCCGGCCGGGACAGCGCTGTCGCCATCCGATCAGCCGCCCTTGGCGTTCAGCACGGCCTGCTGCATCTCCTTCGCGACCGCCGCCGGGTCGCCCTTGCCGTCGAAGATCTTGGCGAGCGGATCGCCGGCCGCGACCGAGCCGGGACCGAACGGGATGTGCGGGCAGCCGTCGCCGTCGAGCAGCCAGGACGTCATCTGCTTCATGATCGGCAGCTCGATCCGGTTCGCCGCGCTCTTGGTGGCCGGCATCGAGTTCGACTCGTTCATCGTGGGGGAGTACCCGTCCGCGGAGTACAGGAACTTCAGGAACTCCAGCGCGGCGTCCTTGTTCTTGCTGGTCGCCGAGACCGCCCAGCCGGCGCCGGCCTGGTTCGCGGTCCAGTGCCGCTTGCCGGCCGCGAGCGCGGGGGTCTTCATCACCTTGTACTTCTTCACGAAGGCCGGCGGGGCGTCCTGGGTCAGGCCCTGCGGCGTCCACGAGCCGTTGAACAGCATCGCGGCCTTCTCGGTGTAGAACAGCTGCGGCGCCTGGTCGCCGCTGGTGCCGGTCGTGCCGGGCTGGAACACGCCGCCCTTGACGATCTTCTGCTGCAGCTTGATCGCGTCGACGACCTTCGGGTCCTCGTACGTCGCGCCGTCCTTGAGCTGGTCGAGCTTCAGGTAGAACGTCGGGTCGTCGGCGACCTGGGTGATCAGCGGCAGGAAGAAGTCCAGCGAGCTGGTCGTCGGGTTGCAGCTGAGCGCGACCGGATGCTTGCCGATGGCTCGGATCTTGGCCGCGGCCGCGATCAGGTCGTCCCAGGTCTCGATCTCGTCCTCGCCGACGCCGGCCTTCGTCAGCAGGTCCGGGTTGTAGAACAAGCCGAACGTCTGCGCCATCCAGCCGACCGCGTACTGCTTGCCGTCCAGGGTGAACTCCTGGTTGGCCGAGTCGAAGAAGTCCTTCAGGAAGTCGTCGCCGAGCTCCTGCTTCAGGTCGGCCGAGACACCGCCGGTGCCGTAGGTGAGCGCCCGCGTGTGCGGCGCGAAGATCTCCGGGACGTCGCCGCCGGCCACCGCCGCCTGCAGGGCGGGCAGGTACTGGTCCGGGGTGCCGAAGATCCGGTTCTCGATCTTGATGTTGCCGTGCGCCGCCTCGAACTTCTCGATCAGCTTCGGGAATTGGGCCTCCTGGTCGTTGTACCACGACCACATCCGGACCACGGCCTTCCCGCCGCTCGTGGTGCCACCCCCGCTGTCACTGCCGCCGCACGCGGCGAGGGCCGGCCCGAGCCCCAGTGCCGCGGCGCCGCCCAGCGCCCCCTTGAGTACCGTCCGCCGGCCCACTGTTCCGGCATCCCGCCGTTCGCCCATACCGACTCCTCAGTCAGTCACCTCACGAACCTCACATCAACTTCCTAACTGAAAGTAAGAAAGTGGTCAAGGTCACGTGGAAGTTTCCCGGAGTTTCCGAACCGAGCCCACTGGCGGCTTATGTCACCACTGGCGTGCTGCAACCCGCCACCGGTGACACAACCCGCCATCGACCGCAGGTCGGACGGCGGGCGGTGGGGCAGTGGGATGCCGGGCGGTGGGTGGTGAGCGGTGCGGGTGGTGGTGAGCGGTGCGGGTGGTGGGGTGGTGCGTGGGGTGGGCCACTTAGGGTTGGGCGCATGGTGATTCGGCTGAGTGAGCGGTGGCCGGAGGTGAGCCCGGACCGGCTGCTGTCGGAGTGCGTGCCGCCGCCGCGCTTTGCCGACGTCCGGTTCGCCACCTACCAGCCGGCGCCCGACGAGCCCTCCCAGGCCGAAGCGCTCGCGATGCTGAGTGAACGCGCGGTCGGAATGGCCAAGCCGCGACAGGCGCCGAGTCTGTGGTCGCGGCTGCGGAGGCGCGACCAAGCGCCCGGCAAGCCCGGGATCTACCTCGACGGCGGGTTCGGGGTCGGCAAGACGCACCTGCTCGCGTCGCTGTGGCACGAGGCGGCCGGGCCGAAGATGTACTGCACGTTCGTCGAGCTCACCAACCTGGTCGGGGCACTGGGCCTGCGGACCGCGGTCGACGCGCTGTCGTCGTACCGGCTGATCTGCATCGACGAGTTCGAGCTGGACGATCCAGGCGACACGATGCTGATCTCGCGGCTGCTCGGTCAGCTCGTCGCGGCCGGCGTCGAGTTGGCGGCCACCTCGAACACGCTGCCCGACAAGCTGGGGGAGGGCCGGTTCCAGGCGATCGACTTCCTCCGCGAGATCCAGGCTCTGGCCGCGAATTTCGACGTACGGCGGATCGACGGGCCGGACTACCGTCACCGCGGCCTGCCGGTGGCGCCCGAGCCGTGGCCGGACGACAAGGTGGAGGCGAAGACCGCCGAGCGCGCCAATGCCTCGTGCGACCACTTCGTCGACCTGCACCGCCACCTGGCCGAACTGCACCCGAGCAAGTACGGCGCTTTGCTCGACGGCGTCGAGACCGTCGGCATCACTGACATCCGGCCGCTGACCGACGAGAACGTTGCCTTGCGGGTGGTTGTCCTGGCCGACCGAATGTACGACCGCAACCTGCCCCTGCTGGCCGGTGGTGTACCGCTGGACCAACTGTTCTCCGCCGACATGCTCAAGGGCGGTTACCGCAAGAAGTACCTGAGGGCGCTCTCCCGGCTGATCGCCCTCGCCAATGCCGGAGGTTGACCGCCAGGCGTGCTTTCCTGGGCAGGCGCCGCCGCCCTGGTGCTCGTCGCGGTCCCGGGAATTGCCGGACGGATGAGGCAGGATGGTGCGATGGCGAAGCAGAAGAAGAGCCAGGCGGACAAGGGTGGGCTGCTCGAGCAGCTGAAGGTGCCGCAGGGGCCGGTGGATCTGAGCACGTACGACACGCGCGCCACGCCTGGATTCACCGGGACGAAGGACGAGGGCAAGCTTGCGCTGGAGAACCTTGGTGCCGAGCTGTCCGACTGGCAGGAGCGTCTGTTCGCCGAAGGCCGCCAGGACGGGCAGCGCAGCGTCCTGCTGGTGCTGCAGGGGATGGACACGTCCGGCAAGGGCGGCGTGATCCGGCACGGCGCGGGCCTGATGGACCCGCAGGGCCTGAAGATCACCTCGTTCAAGGCGCCGACGCCGGCTGAGAAGCGCCGCGGGTTCCTGTGGCGGATCCGGCAGGCGCTGCCAGGTGCCGGGATGATCGGGATCTTCGACCGCTCGCACTACGAGGACGTGCTGATCGCGCGGGTACGCAACCTGGTCGCGCCGCCGGTGTGGAATCGGCGCTACGCCCAGATCAACGACTTCGAGGCCGAGCTCGCGGCGAACGGCGTGACGCTGCTGAAGTGCTTCCTGCACATCTCGCCGGAGGAGCAGAAGGTCCGGCTCCAGGCGCGCCTGGACGACCCGACGAAGCACTGGAAGTACAACACGGGTGACGTCGACGAGCGGAAGCTCTGGCCGGCCTACACCGAGGCCTACGAAGCCGCCCTGGAGCGCTGCAACGGCCCGGAGGCGCCCTGGCTGGTGATCCCGAGTGACCGCAAGTGGTACCGCAACTGGGCGGTCACCACGATCCTGCTCGAGACCCTGCAGTCCTTGAATCCGGAGTGGCCGACCGCCGACTTCGACGTGGACACCGAAAAGAAGCGCCTGGCCGCCACCTGACCTGTCCGCTGCTCGCCAGATTGGGTACACAGGGGGCGGAAGGAGCACAACGATGAGCGTGGTTTCGGTGAGGTACATCGTCAGCGACGTCGACGCGGCCGTCGACTTCTACACCAAGCACCTCGGGTTCGAGGTGCAGATGCGGCCCGGGCCGGGGTTCGCCGGGATCACCCGCGGTGATCTCCGGCTGCTGCTGTCCGAGCCTAAGGGCCCGGGCGGCGCGGCCCAGACGATGCCCGACGGGCGCCGCCCCGAGCCCGGCGGTTGGAACCGGATCCAGTTGGAGGTCGACGATCTGGAGTCCACGGTCGCCGCACTGCGCGCCGACGGTGCCTCGTTCCGGAACGAGATCGTCACCGGCCGCGGCGGCCTGCAGATCCTGCTGGACGACCCGTCCGGCAACCCGATCGAGCTCTTCCAGCCGACGACGTAGCCGTTAGCCGTCCGGGTCGATGTTGTGGCGGCGGAGCAGGGCTCGGAGGGCGGCGACCTGTTCGTGGAGCCGTTCGTTCTCGTCGAGTACGGCGTTGAGCTCGGCGAGCAGGTGATGGCGACGACCGTAGGTGGTCCAGGCCGCCGCGGCCTCGGGTGTGGTCCAGGCGGTGTCGGCCTCCTCGGTGAGGTAGCCGGAGACGGCTGACTCGAGACGTTGGCGGTGATCGATCCACTCGTGCGTCTTGCGTCGTACCTCGTCGAGTTCGTTGCCCAGCTTCATCAGGATCTGGCCGGCGACGCCCTCGCCGTCGCGGAGCAGGCCGAGCAACAGGTGCTCGGTGCCGATGATCTCGGTGCCGAGCCGGCGGGCTCGTGCCTGCTTCCAGCCCGGTGCCGCCGCCTCGTCGTAGGCGTGTTCGAGCGTGCTCTTCGCCCGCGGGGTGAACGGGACCGTGCCACTGACGCCGCGGCCGGCGCCCCGGCCGATGATCTCGACCACCAGGTCACGCACAGCCGGCGCGGTGACGCCCAGACCGGCCAGCACCTTCGCGCCACCGCCCTGCTCCTCGTGGATGATCCCCAGCAGCAGGTGCTCGGTCCCGATGAAGGTGTGATTGAGCATCCGGGCCTCCTCCTGCGCGAGGACGATGGCCCGCCGGGCCGAGTCGGTGAACAACTCGAACATTCCGCCTCCCCTCCACGACAGGTGATCCTCGACGGAGGACGCGAGGTCCTTGACCTCGTCCTCGAGCAGCAGGTCGAGCCGGAGTTGGTCCTGCAGGTCTGCTGCGGTGACGTGCTCCGGCTTCAGTCGCTCGCGGATGAACTCGGCCACCTCGTCGGCCGAGACCCCGTCGGAGGCGATCCGATCCAGTAGCTCGTCGACTTCCTCGACCGGTTCGAGTCGCAGGTCCGACCGGTTCATGGCAGCGAACTGCAGCACGACCGCCACCGTCACGACCCGGTTCGCGCCGTCGAACGCCCGCGCCCGAACCAGTCCGGCCAGCAACACCGCCGCCGCCTCGACCAGTCCGCTGGTACGACGTACGTCGCCCAGCACCTCGTCGACCGCGTCGAGATTCGTCCGCCGGACCGCGTCGTCGGAGGAGCACCGCAACACCCGGGCCGCGATCGCGAGGACGTCGTACTGGTCGAGGAAGCGCATCAGTCGTCTCCGCGGAGGCGGCGCAGGGACTCCTCGTGGCGGGCCAGGTTCTCGTCGAGGAGCCGGCTGAAGCGGTCGTCCTGGCGGCGCCGGTCCACCAGCGCGGCGATCGCCTCCCGGGCGACGTCGGACACCGACCGCCCCTCGACCGAGGCCACCGTCTGCAGCCGCTCGGCCAGCTCCGGGTCCAGCCGCAACAGGATGTTCTTCGTCCCGTCCTTCGCCATGGATAGCAAGATATCACGCTATCAACGGCTCGCTAAGGTGGCCGGGTGGAGACTCTGCGAGCGGATGTCGTGGTGGTTGGGCTGGGCGCGTTCGGGTCGGCGGCGTTGTGGCGGCTGGCGGCGCGCGGGGTGAACGTGATCGGGATCGAGCGGCAGGGGATCGGGCATCCGTTCGGGTCCTCGCACGGGACCACGCGGCTGTTCCGGGTCGCGTGCATGGAGCACCCGGGGCTGACACCGATCGCGCGGAAGTCGGTGGAGTTGTGGACGAGCCTGAGCGAGCGGACGGGTGAGGTGTACGTCCGCCAGACGGGCTCACTCAATGTCGGCGCACCGGACAGTCATCCGGTGAGTGGCGCTCGCCGGGCCGCGGCCGCGGCCGGTGCGTCGACGACCGATCTGAGCCACGACGAGCTGGCAAGCAGGTTCCCGCAGTACGACCTGGCCGCGGAGGACGTGGCGGTCTGGGATCCGGGGGCGGGCATTTGCTACGCCGAGCCGACCGTCCGGGCGCACGTTGCGGAGGCGCAGAAGCTGGGCGCCACGGTGTATCCGCACACGATGGTGACCGGGATCGACGTCGAGTCAGGCCACGTGACGGTCCAGACGCCGACGATCGCCGTTCAGGCGGAGCAGGTCGTCGTGTGTGGCGGGGCTTGGCTCGGGAAGCTCGTGCCGGGATTGCCGTTGTCGCCGCGTCGTACGCCGTTGTTCTGGTTCCAGCCGAAGGACGCGGGCTCGGAGGCGTTCCGGCTGGCGAACTTCCCGGCGTTCATCTGGGAGTTCCCGGACGGGCGCGGGCTGTGGGGGCACGGATCCGACGAGGACTTCCTGGTGAAGGTCGGACTGGACGGGGCGCAGCGGGACCGTGGCGTCGATCCGGACGAGCTCGATCGGTACATCCATCCGCGGAAGGACATCGCGGAGCTCTCGGCGGCGGTCGCGGGGCACTTCCCGGAGCTCGATCCGGAGCCGGTGAAGGTGATCCCGTGCATGGTGACGGACTCGCCGGACGGTCAGTTCCTGGTCGGGCGGCGGGACGAGCGGCTGGTGATCGCCGGCGGCGACAGCGGCCACGGCTTCAAGCACTGCGCCGGCGTCGGTGAATTGCTCGCCCAAATCACCACGAAGGAGACGCCCTATACGGACGTCTCCTTCGTGGATCCGTTGCGCTATTAAGCCGTGCGGACCAGCTCGGGCCGTACGACGGTTGGCCGGGGAGCCGGCGCGAGGGTGAGGAGGTCGAGGCCGGCCACGCCGTACCGGAGGAGGACCAGGCGGGCTACCTCGGCGCTCACACCGAGCGGGCGGGAGACGGCGACTGCGCCGGCGCGACGAGCGGTCGACTCGGCGCGGTCCGGGAGCACACCCGGCGCCAGGAAGAGGGAGCCGACTGCAACGTGCCGGCGACCCTCCAGCCGCCACTGCAGGACAGCCTCAGCCGGGGACGGCGACGCGGCGCAGGTGAAGGCCGCGGTGACCGGGAGCTTGTGCCGCTGACCCCACAGCCGCGCGAGGCGGGTGACGCTCGCGTTCGCCTGCGAGTCGCTCGAACCGGCGCACGCCAGCACCAGCGCGTCCAGCTCCCGCACCCGGCCGTCCTTGAGCTCGGCCCGCATCCGGCGGTCCAGGACGTCGAGCAGCGTCTCGTCGTACCCGAGCACGTCCGAGGCGATGATCCGCAGGTCCGGGAACCGGGTGCGGGCCTCGTCGACGACGGCCGGGACGTCGATCCGGGCGTGGTACGCCGACGACAGCAGCAGCGGCAGGACGACGACTTCCTCCACACCCTCCGCGGCGAGCTTGCCGATCACCTGGTACGGCGTGGGCGGGCAGTGGTCGAGGAAGGAGGCTTCGATCCGCAGGTCGTCACGCAGGTCGCGCAGGCACTTGACGAGGGCGTGGACGGTGGCGGCCGAACGCGGGTCGCGGCTGCCGTGGGCGAGGATCACGAGCGCTGGAGCAGTCACAGCAGTTCCCCTTCTTCGTCGTCGATCATGCCGGCTGCGAGCGTCCACCCGTCGTGGGCGTCGATGAGCAGGAACGATCCGGTGATGGCGTTGCTGGAGTACGGGTCGGCGGCCAGCGGTGCGGCGACCTTGAGTTGCACCTTGCCGATGTCGTTCAGGTCGAGCCCGGCGGCGTCGATGACTCCGAGCGTGTCCAGGTCCAGCGCGCCGTTGATCTTGGTCACGATGGCCTGGGCAGTGGTGGTGGTGTGCTTGATCAGCACCCGGGCGCCCACGGTCAGCGGGCGGTCGGACAGCCAGCACACGGTGGCGGCCAGTTCCCGGCGGGTGCCGGGGGAGGCCTCGGCCGCGACGATCACCGAGCCGCGGGCGACGTCGATGTCGTCGGCCAGCCGGACGGTGACGGCCTCGCCGGCGACCGCGGACGGCCGTTCGGCGACCGCGGTCGAGGTGGCGGTGACGACGGCCTTGTCGATCCCGGCCACCGAGGTACGGCGACCGGCCGGCAGCACGACCACCGGGTCACCGACCGAGACGGTGCCGGAGGCAACGGTTCCGGTGTAGCCGCGGTAGTCGCGGTACTCGTCGTCGGTCTGCGGCCGGATCACGTACTGGACCGGGAACCGCAGCGGCTGCTGGGAGTTGTCGATCCGGCCGGTCGCGTTCTCCAGGTACTCCAGCAGGGTCGGGCCGTCGTACCAGGCGGTCTCGGCGGATCGCTCGACCACGTTGTCCCCGACCAGCGCGGACACCGGGATGGCGTGCACGTCGGCGATCCCGAGCTGGTCGGCCAGGTCGTTGACGTCCTTGGCGATCCCGGTGAAGACGGCTTCGTCGTACCCGACGAGGTCGATCTTGTTCACCGCGAGGACGACGTGCGGGACCCGGAGCAGACCGGCCACGGCCAGGTGCCGGCGGGTCTGCTCGAGCACTCCGTGGCGGGCGTCGACCAGGATGATCACCACGTCCGCGGTGGACGCGCCGGTCACCGTGTTGCGGGTGTACTGCACGTGCCCGGGGCAGTCGGCCAGGATGAACGAGCGCTTGTCGGTGGCGAAGTACCGGTAGGCGACGTCGATGGTGATGCCCTGCTCACGCTCGGCCCGCAGCCCGTCGGTGAGCAGTGCGAAGTCGAAGTCGCCGCCCCGCGCCGCGGACACCGTCTGTACGTGCGCGATCTGGTCGGCGAGGATCGCCTTGCAGTCGTGCAGCAGCCGGCCGACCAGCGTGGACTTGCCGTCGTCGACCGAACCCGCGGTCGCGAGGCGGAGGAGCGTGCTCATCAGAAGTACCCCTCTCGCTTGCGGTCTTCCATCGCGGCCTCGCTGACCCGGTCGTCGGCGCGCGTCGCGCCACGCTCGGTCAGCTCGCTGGCCGCCACCTCGACGACCACCTCGGCTGCCGACGACGCGGTCGAGGCGACGGCGCCGGTGCAGGACATGTCGCCGACGGTGCGGTAGCGCACCACCCGGTTGGTGACGGTCTCGCCGTCGCGGGGCTGGGAGTACGGGCCGACGCCCAGCAGCATGCCGTCACGCTCGAACACGTCCCGCTGGTGGGCGTAGTAGATGCTCGGCAGCGCGATCTGCTCGCGCTCGATGTAGTGCCACACGTCCAGCTCGGTCCAGTTCGACAACGGGAACACCCGCACGTGCTCACCCGGGCGGTGCTTGCCGTTGTACAGCGACCACAGCTCCGGACGCTGGTTGCGCGGGTCCCACTGGCCGAACTCGTCGCGCAGGCTGAAGATCCGCTCCTTCGCCCGGGCCCGCTCCTCGTCGCGGCGGCCACCACCGAACACCGCGTCGAACCGGTGCCCGTTGATCGCGTCCAGCAACGGAATCGTCTGCAGCGGGTTGCGGGTGCCGTCCGAGCGCTCCCGCAGCCGGCCGTCGGCGATGTACTCCTCGACGCTGGCCACCTCCAGCCGCAACCCCAGCGCCTTCACCGTGGCGTCGCGGTAGGCCAGGACCTCGGGGAAGTTGTGGCCGGTGTCGACATGCAGCAGCGAGAACGGGACACCGGCCGGCGCGAACGCCTTCCGGGCCAGGTGCAGCATCACGATCGAGTCCTTGCCACCGGAGAACAGGATCACCGGACGCTCGAACTCCGCCGCCACCTCGCGGAACACGTGGATGGACTCGCTCTCCAGCGCGTCCAGCTCGGTGACGGTCGTGGTGTTCAGGGGTTCCTCCGGGGCGGCGATGGTTTCGGTCGGCGTGTCGATCGTGGCGGTCATGTGTGCAGCCCGCATTCGACCTTGCCCGTGCCGGCCCAGCGGCCGCTGCGCGGGTCCTCACCGGGGGCGACGCGCTGGGTGCACGGTTCGCAGCCGATCGACGGGTAGCCGTCGTACTGGAGCAGGTTCACCAGCACGCCGTTGTCGGCGATGTAGGTGTCCAGGTCCTCCTGGGTCCACGGCGCGATCGGGTTCAGCTTGACCATGTCGCGCTTCTCGTCGTACTCGACCACCGGGGTGTTCGCCCGGGTCGGCGCCTCCTCGCGGCGGATGCCGGTGACCCAGGCCTTGTAGCCGGACAGGTACCGGTTGAGCGGCTCGACCTTGCGGAGCGCGCAGCACTTGTTCGGGTCGCGGTCGTGGAGTTTCTCGCCGTACTCGGCGTCCTGCTCGGCGACCGTCTGCTTCGGGGTGGCGTTGACCAGGTTGATCGGCAGCGTCGCCGCCACCGCGTCGCGGGTGCCGATCGTCTCGGCGAAGTGGTAGCCCGTGTCGAGGAACAGTACGTCGACACCGGGGGCCGCCTCGGCTGCGAGGTGGGGGAGTGCCCCGTCTGCCATCGAGGCGGTCACCACCAGTTCGTCACCGAAGGTCTCCCGCGCCCACGCCAGCAGCTCGTGCGCCGAGGCGTCGGCTAGTCGTTCGTTCGCCTCTTCGGCGAGCGTCTTCAGATCAGTACTCATTCCACCGTCACCCGCAGTCCGATCATCTTCAGCTGGAACACCCGTGCACACGGCCGGCACTCCCAAGCGCCGTGCCCTTCCTCGGAAGGACGAAGGTCCTCGTCCCCGCAATAAGGGCAGTACAACGGTGCTGCTCGCTCGCTCACTGAAGTGCCTCCTCGTCTGCTCGGGTGACCCACTGGGCGAAGCGCTCGCCCTCGTTGCGCTCCTTCAGGTAGTTCTGGGTGATGCGCTCGACGTAATCGGCCAGAGCGGCCGAGGTGACCTTGTGGCCGCGCAGCTTGCGGCCGAAGCCGGCGTCCAGGCCGAGGCCGCCGCCGAGGTGGACCTGGTAGCCCGGGACCTGGTTGCCGTCGTCGTCGCGGACCAGCTGGCCCTTGAGGCCGATGTCGGCGACCTGGATCCGGGCGCAGGAGTTCGGGCAGCCGTTCACGTTCACCGTGATCGGGACGTCCAGCTCGGGGATCCGCTGCTCGAGCTCGTCGATCAGCTGCGCGGCCCGGGCCTTGGTCTCGACGATCGCCAGCTTGCAGAACTCGATCCCGGTGCAGGCCATCGTGTTCCGCCGCCACGCCGACGGCCGGGCCTGGTAGCCGAGCTCGGCGAGCTGCTCGACCAGCGACTCGACCTTCGACTCCTCGACGTCCAGCACGATCAGCTTCTGCTGCGCGGTGGTCCGGATCCGGTCCGACCCGTGCGCGGCGACCACGTCGGCCACCTTGGCCAGCGAGCTGCCGGACACTCGGCCGACCACGGGCGCGACGCCGACGAAGTACCGGCCGTCCTTCTGCTGGTAGACGCCCACGTGGTCGCCCTGGACCGCGGGGACCTCAGGCGCCGGGCCGTCGATCAGCTTGCGCTTGAGGTACTTCTCCTCGAGCACCTCGCGGAACTTCTCCGCACCCCAGTCGGCCATCAGGAACTTCAGCCGGGCCCGGTTCCGCAGCCGCCGGTACCCGTAGTCGCGGAAGATGCTGGTGACCCCCCACCAGGCTTCGGCGACCTCGTCCAGCGGGATCCAGGTGCCCAGCCGCTGGGCGAGCATCGGGTTCGTCGACAGGCCGCCGCCGACCCACAGGTCGAAGCCCGGCCCGTGCTCGGGGTGGACGACCCCGACGAAGGCGATGTCGTTGACCTCCGGTACGACGTCGTGTGACGGGTGACCCGTCATCGCGGTCTTGAACTTCCGCGGCAGGTTGGAGAACTCCGCCGACCCGATGTACTTCTCGACGATCTCGTCGATGGCCGGCGTCGGGTCGATGATCTCGTCCGCGGCGATCCCGGCGACCGGGCTGGAGATGACCACCCGCGGCACGTCGCCGCACGCCTCGGTGGTGTAGAGCCCGACAGCCTCGAGCTTCTGCCAGATGGCCGGCACATCCTCGACCCGGATCCAGTGCAGCTGGATGTTCTGCCGGTCGGTGATGTCGGCGGTGTCGCGCGCGTACGTGCTGGAGACCTCGGCGATCACCCGCAGCTGCTCGGTGCTGAGCTGGCCGCCCTCGATCCGGACCCGCAGCATGAAGTAGCGGTCGTCCAGCTCCTCCGGCTCCAGCGTGGCGGTCTTGCCGCCGTCGATGCCGGGCTTGCGCTGGGTGTACAGCCCCCACCAGCGGAACCGGCCGCGCAGGTCGGCGGGGTCGATCGAGTCGAAGCCGCGATGCGCGTAGACGTTCTCGATCCGGGCCCGGACGTTGAGGCCGTCGTCGTTCTTCTTGTTCTCCTCGTTCTTGTTCAGCGGCTCGCGATAGCCGAGCGCCCACTGACCTTCGCCCTTGCCCTTGCGGGGGCGGGCGGGCTTGCGGGGAGCAGACGTGACGCCAGTCATCCGGGAGGGTGTCCTTGTCCTCGTGACAGGTGCGTCCGCGGGCTGCGGTATCGAAGCGTCGTCGGTTCGATGCGTTCCGCGGTGCGCACCCAGCGGTGATCGGGGTGATCAGGGGGCCGTCGTTGGCCCGGCGGGGTGGCTGTCAGAACATCGAAGGACAACAGATGGCGCTGCGCATCCGCCCGAGGTCGACGTGAATCCGACCTACGAGATGAGTGGAGCGGGCAGCGAGCATGGTGTTAAGCGTCAGCGTCAACGCCTGACAAATCAACTCCCAATCCTGCATCGTGAGACCAAATCTCACGATGTGGCTATGTCTAGCAGCCTGGTCGGGATTGTTTCGGGCGCATTTCCTCCCTGTCGACGGTCCCGCGACCGATCAGCTGCCGACCGAGAGATGGCTCACATCGGCGGGGTCTGGCTGATTGCGGTCGGGGGGCGGCGGAGGGACCATGCAAGTAGTTGAACGTTGACCAGCCTCAGCCCGGGGCGCGTCCGACCGAGTCCGGGGGGATGCATGCAGGTACCTGTGAGTTTCGAGTACGCCAGGGCGACCAGCGTCGAACAAGCCATCGAACTGCTCGGCCGCTACGGTCCGGAGTCCCTGGTGGTCGCCGGCGGTCACAGCCTGATCCCGATGATGAGATTGCGCCTGTCGAGACCTGAGGCGCTGATCGACATCAACCCGATCACCGAACTGTCGTACCTGCGCGTCGAGGGCGACGAACTGCTGATCGGTCCGCTGCTCTGCCATGCGGAACTGCTCGCCTCCGCGGTGGTCGGCGAACACTTCCGGATCTTCGCCGACGCCGAGCGGGTCATCGCCGACCCGGTCGTCCGCAACTGGGGCACGGTGGGTGGATCGCTGTGCCAGGCCGATCCGGCCGAGGACCTGTCCGCCGCCTTCGCCGCCGTCAGTGCGACCGCGGTGATCCGCGGACCGGGCGGTACCCGGACAGTCCCGATCCGGGAGTTCCATCTGGGGCCGTACGAGACGGTGCTGGAGCCGGGGGAGCTGTTGGTCGAGGTACGGGTGCCGATCCGGCCCGGCGGCGGCAGTGCCTACGAGAAGGTGGAGCGCCGTACCGGCGACTGGGCTGTGGCCGGGGCCGGCGCCGTACTGTGGCTCGACGGCGACGTTGTCGAGGATGCCGGCATCGGGTTGACCGCCGTCGGAGCCGAGCATTTCGTGGCTGCTGAGGCCGAGGACTTCCTGCGCGGGCAGCCCGCGACAGACGCAAGCTTCGTGGAGGCCGGGCGGCTCGCCGCGGAGCACTGCAACCCGTGGGCGGACCAGCGAGGTCCGGTCGACTACAAGCGCCACCTCGCGGGCGAGTTGACGACGCGGGCGCTGCGCCGGGCCGCGGCCCGGGCGCGGGGTCAGGAGGAATGACATGCAGATCTCGGTGACGGTCAACGGGCAGGAGTACACCCACGATGTCGAGCCGCGGCTGCTCCTGGTCCATTTCCTCCGCGACACGCTGCGTCTGACCGGCACGCACTGGGGATGTGACACCTCGCAGTGCGGCACCTGCGTGGTGTGGCTGGACGGCCGCCCGGTCAAGTCCTGCACAGTGTTCGCCGTGATGGCGGACGGCCGTGAGGTCCGTACAGTCGAAGGGCTGGAACGCGACGGGGAACTCGATCCGGTGCAGCAGGGCTTCGTGGAGTGCCACGGCCTGCAGTGCGGCTTCTGTACGCCGGGCATGATGATGACCGCCCGCTGGCTGCTCGACCACAACCCCGAGCCGTCCGAGCCGGAGATCCGGGAGGCCATCTCGGGTCAGCTGTGCCGCTGCACCGGCTACGAGAACATCGTGCGGGCGGTCCGCTGGGCCGCTGAGCACCCCGCGGCCGAGAAGGTGACGACATGACCGCGACCGGCGAGCGGACGCCGATGGGTTTCGGACGGATGATCCGCAAGGAGGACGCGCGCTTCATCCGGGGACGCGGCAACTACGTGGACGACGTACAACTGCCCGGCATGCTGTACGGCGCCGTCCTGCGCAGCCCGTACGCGCATGCCCGCATCACGTCCGTCGACACGACGGCCGCCGAGGCGCACCCGAAGGTCAAGGCGGTCATCACCGGCCAGACGCTCGAAGGTCTGAACCTGGCGTGGATGCCCACTCTGTCGTACGACGTCCAGGCGGTGCTGGCGACCGACAAGGTGCGTTTCCAGGGGCAGGAGGTGGCGTTCGTCGTCGCCGAGGACCGGTACGCCGCCCGCGACGCGCTCGAACTGATCGACGTCGACTACGAGCCGCTGCCCGCGGTGGCCGACGCCCGCCACGCTCTCGACCCGGACGCCCCGGTGATTCGCGACGACCTCGAGGGCCGGACCGACAACCGGATCTTCGACTGGCAGGCCGGCGACCGGGCCCGGACCGACGCGGTGTTCGAGTCGGCCGAGGTGGTCGTTGCCGAGGACATCTTGTATCCCCGGGTGCACCCCGCGCCGCTGGAGACCTGCGGGGCGGTGGCCGACTTCGACAAGGTCACCGGCAAGCTGACCCTCTGGTCGACCACCCAGGCCCCGCACGCCCACCGGACGGTGTACGCCTTGGTCGCCGGGTTGCCCGAGCACAAGATCCGGGTGATCTCGCCCGACATCGGCGGCGGCTTCGGCGGCAAGGTCCCCGTCTACCCCGGCTACGTGCTCGCGATCGTCGGTTCGATCGTGACCGGCAAGCCGGTGAAATGGGTGGAGGACCGGTCGGAGAACCTGATGAGCACCGGGTTCGCCCGGGACTACCACATGCACGGCGAGATCGCCGCCACGCCGGACGGCAAGATCCTCGGTCTGCGGGTCAAGGTGCTCGCCGATCACGGGGCGTTCAACGGCACCGCGCAGCCGACGAAGTTCCCGGCGGGCTTCTTCCACGTGTTCAGCGGTTCGTATGACCTCCAGGCGGCGCATTGCGACGTCACCGGCGTCTACACGAACAAGGCGCCTGGCGGCGTCGCGTACGCGTGCTCGTTCCGGATTACCGAAGCCGTCTACCTGGTCGAGCGGATGGTCGACGTACTGGCCGCCGAGCTCGGCGTGGACCCGGCCGAGCTGCGGATGAAGAACCTGCTCCGGCCGGAGCAGTTCCCGTACAACTCGCCGACCGGCTGGGAGTACGACTCGGGCGACTACCCGCGGGCGCTGCAGCTCGCCATGGACATGGTGGGCTATGCCGATCTCCGCCGGGAGCAGGCCGAGAAGCGGGAGCGCGGCGAGTTGATGGGTGTCGGCGTCAGCTTCTTCACCGAGGCGGTCGGTGCGGGGCCGCGCAAGCACATGGATATCCTCGGCCTCGGTATGGCCGACGGCGCCGAGCTCCGCGTCCACCCGACCGGCAAGGCGGTCCTGCGGATCTCGGTGCAGTCGCAGGGGCAGGGCCACGAGACGACGTTCGCCCAGATCGTCGCCGAGGAGCTCGGCATCTCACCGGACGACGTCGAGGTGGTGCACGGCGACACCGACCAGACGCCGTTCGGGCTCGGGACGTACGGCTCGCGCTCGACGCCGGTGTCCGGGGCGGCCACGGCCGTGGTGACGCGCAAGGTGCGCGAGCGGGCTCGCATCGTTGCCTCCGCCATGCTCGAGGTGTCGCCGGACGACCTGGAGTGGGAGAAGGGCCGATGGTTCGTGAGGGGCGATCCGGACCAGGGCAGGACGATCCAGGAGATCGCGATGGCCGCACACTCCGGGCTCGAGCTGCCGGAAGGAGTCGAGGGGCACCTGGACGCGACGTGCGTGTATGACCCGCCCAATCTCACCTACCCGTTCGGCGCCTACATCTGCGTCGTCGACGTCGACCCGGGCACCGGGAAGGTCACGCTGCGGAAGTTCGTCGCCGTGGACGACTGTGGGGTGCGGATCAACCCGACGATCGTCGAGGGGCAGGTGCACGGCGGCCTTGCGGACGGCGTCGGGATGGCGCTGATGCAGGTGATGGCCTTCGATGACGACGGCAACCATCTCGGGTCGACCTTCATGGACTACCTGTTGCCGACGTCGATGGAGTGCCCGTCGTGGGAGCTCGGGGAGACCGTCACGCCGTCGCCGCACCATCCGATCGGGGCCAAGGGCGTCGGGGAGTCCGCCACAGTGGGCTCACCGGCGGCGGTCGTCAACGCGGTGGTGGACGCGCTCCAGCCGCATGGCGTACGACACGTGGACATGCCGCTTACCCCGGCCAACGTGTGGCGCGCCATCCAGGGCCGGCCGTTCCGCACCGACCTGGCCATCACCTAACGCCGGTGCAGAGAGATGACCCGATCCGACCTGCAGCTTCGCGCGAACCACCTGCGGTCCGGGCGGACGCCGTACGTCGTGGCCACCGTGGTCCGCGCGGAACGCCCGACCAGTGCCAAGGCCGGTGACAGTGCGCTGCTCCTGCCCGACGGAACGCTCGAGGGGTTCGTCGGCGGAACCTGCGCCGAGTCCACCGTCCGGCTGGAGGGGCTGCGGCTGCTCGAGACCGGCGAGTCGACGCTGCTGCGGATCACCCCGGCGGCGGACGAGCGGGAGGTGGTCGAGGACGGGTTGGTCACCGTCGGAAACCCTTGCCTGTCCGGCGGAACCCTGGAGATCTTCCTGGAGGCGATGATCCCGGCGACGCTCGTCCACGTGTTCGGTGATGCGCCGATCGCCCGTGCGCTGGTCCAGGTGGGGGAGGCGCTGGGGTACGACGTTCGCGCCACCGGCGACCCCGAGGAGCCGTTCCCGGCGGATACGGCCGCGGTCGTGGTCGCGTCCCACGGCAGGCACGAGCAGCGAGTGCTCGCCGGGGCTGTCCGGGCCGGCATTCCGTACGTCGCCCTGGTAGCCAGCCGTCGGCGGGGCCACGCGGTGGTCGCCGAACTGGACCTCAGCGAGGACGAGAAGGCGCGCGTGCACACCCCGGCCGGGCTGGACATCGGGGCCCGTGCGGCGCCGGAGATCGCGTTGTCGGTGCTCGCCGAGATCATCGCCACCCGGCCCCGGCCGGCGCGGCAGGTCTCGGTGCCGGCCGTGCTGCCGACCGAGGCCGTCGACCCGGTGTGCGGGATGACCGTCGCGGTCACGGCGGAGAGCCTGCGCCTGGAGCACGACGGAAAGGTCTGGCACTTCTGCGGCCCGGGCTGCCGTCAGGCCTTCGCAGACGATCCCGGGCGCTATCTCGATGAGTGACCCAGCCACCGGGGTGACCGACATCGCCGAGCTGAGTGCCCGGCTGGAGGCGACCGGCTACCTGGCCGCCGAACCGCTGGCGACCGCGATGTTTCTCGGGATCCGGATGCGACAGCCGATCCTCCTCGAGGGCGAGCCGGGTGTCGGCAAGACCGAGGCCGCCAAGGCTCTTGCCGCCGCGCTCGACACGCGGCTCGTGCGGCTGCAGTGCTACGAGGGACTGACGGCTGCCGAGGCTTTGTACGAATGGAACTACCCGCGCCAACTGCTCGCGATCCGGCTCGCCGAGGCTCGGGGCGAGGTGCTGCACGACGCGGACCTCTTCGGTGCGGAGTACTTGCTGCCGCGGCCGCTGCTCCAGGCGATCCAGCATCCCGGGCCACGGCCGGCGGTGCTGCTGATCGACGAGGTGGACCGCGGGGACGACGAGTTCGAGGCGTTCCTGCTCGAGGTGCTGGCGGAGTCGGCGGTGACCATTCCGGAGCTCGGCACGCAGCGCGCGGCGTTGCCGCCGGTCGCCGTGCTCACGTCGAACCGCACCCGCGACCTGCACGACGCGTTGAAGCGACGATGCCTCTACCACTGGATCGGCTATCCGGACACTGGCCGGGTCGCGGCGATCATCCGCCGTCGGGTGCCTGACGCCGCGGACTTTCTGGCCGAGCGGGTGGCCGGCGCGGTGGAGCGCCTGCGCGGACTGGACCTGCAGAAGCCGCCTGGGATCGCCGAGGCCATCAGTTGGGTGACGGCGTTGCACGTCCTCGGGCTGGACGGGTTCGACGCCGCGGCCGCGGAACAGACCCTCGGTGCGGTGCTGAAGTACCAGGAGGATCAGGACACGGTACGGGCGGTAGGCCTGGCCAAGGTGGTCGGTGGTGGCTGAGCCGGGCGCCGTTGCTGACCTCCCGACTCTGGTGGCCCGGTTCGGAGCAGCGCTTCGCCTGGCCGGCCTGCCAGTCGGTCCGGACCGCTGCGAACGCTTCGCCCGGGCGATCACCCTGGTCCGTCCGGACACGAGCGCCGTGCTCTATCACTGCGCTTTGGCGACGCTGGTGTCCGATCCGGCGCAGATCGACGTACTCGACCGAGTCTTCGCCGCCGTGTTCGGCGGTCTGACGGATCCTGCCGACGGTCGCGGTGACGCGAACGCCGTACCTCTGCCCGAGCCCCGTGGCGACTCACCGGCGATGCACGGCACATCCGGAGCTGACCAGCCGAGCTGGTTCCACGGCGGCGCGTCGACGAAGAGCGGACCCGACGACGGACCGCCCGGCGAGGTTCCGTTTCGGGCGGTGGCCACCGCCACCGAGCGGCTCGCCACCCGCGACTTCGCGGCACTCTCGCCGGCCGAGTTGCTGGCCCTCGCCGATCTGATGCGGCGGCTGTCGCTGATCACGCCCACCTACCAGTCTCGTCGGTTCCGCCTGGCGTCGTACGGCTCGCGTGTCGAGCTGCGGGCGACGCTCCGGCATGCCCGACGTACCGGAGGCGATCCAGTCCGGCTGATCATGCGCAGGCGACGCGAGCGCCACCGGCGGCTCGTTGTACTGTGCGATATCTCCGGATCGATGGAGCCGTACGCCCGCGCGATGCTCCAACTGCTCTACTGCGCGGCGGGTGGGCGACGGGCCGAGGTGTTCACCTTCGCGACCCGGCTGACCCGGCTTACCAAGGTGCTCGCCAGGTCGCGACCCACGGTCGCGCTGGAACGCGCCGCGGCGGCTGCACCGGACTGGTCCGGCGGAACCCGGATCGGTGCGGCGCTCAAGGACTTCAACGACAGGTACGGCTGCCGTGGGCTGGCCCGTGGAGCGGTGGTCCTGGTCATCTCCGATGGCTGGGAGACAGGTGATCCCGCCCGGCTCGGCCAGCAGTTGGCGCGGCTGTCCCGGATCGCCTATCGCATCGTCTGGGCCAACCCGCGAACGCAAAGCCCGCGCTACCGCCCACTGGTCGGGGGAATGGCCGCAGCCTGGCCGTACTGCGACTCAGTGGTCAGCGCCCACTCCCTGTCCGCCCTCGAGGACCTCGAAGCCGCCCTCGGCACTCCCCGAACGGCGGTCAGCCGGTTGAGCAGCCGGAGTGCCGCGATTCCGGCCTTGTAGAGCGGGACCCGGCGGCGCATGATCCGGGTCTCCAACGCGATCCGCTCGGCGCTGCCGAGCCATTCCGGGCCGGTCAGGGTCATCGGGGGTGATCCACCCGCCAGCTCCTGATCAGTTGCTCCAGATCCCTGTGGATGAAGGCGAAGTAGTCCGCGGCCTCGCACAGCCGGCGGCCGACGGGGGTGTCCAGGCCGAACAGCTCGGCCCCCGAGCGACTCGTCGACTCCCACTCGGCGAGCGCGCTGTTGCGGCGCTCGAGGATCGCGGGGAACACGTCGTCGCGGATCCGGTAGTGGTCCTTGCGCGACCCCGGGATCCGCTCCCGCGTGATGAAGCCGACCTGCAGCAACTGCCGTACGGCGCCGGACACCGCCGGCTGGCTGATCCGCAGGGACTCGGCCAGCTCGGCGGACGTCAACGTGCCGGTCGGGCTGACCAGCATCCGCCCGATCACCCGGGCGGACATGGTCGGCACGCCGCTGTTCGCCAGGACGCCGGCGAAGTGCTCGACGAACTGACTGATCTCTTCCGGAGCCGGGTCAGGGTGCGGCATGGCCGCACCCTACCGCAACTATCACAAGGTTCTGATAGTTCGAGCCGGTCAGCTCAGCTCGAGTCCCGGGTACAGCGGGTGCTTGTCGAGCAGCTCCGCGGACGCGGCCTTGGTCTTGTCCGCGACACCGTCGGCCAGCACGTACTTCGCCTTCGACGGCGCACCCGCCGAGGTCGTGGTCGGCGTGGTCGACGACAGCACGTCCACGATCAGCTCCGCGACCCGGTCGAACTCGTCGGCCCCGAAACCGCGGGTGGTCAGCGCCGGCGTGCCGATCCGGACGCCGGAGGTGTACCAGGCGCCGTTCGGGTCCCGCGGTACGGCGTTCCGGTTGGTCACGATGCCCGCGTCCAGCAGGGCCGACTCGGCCTGCCGCCCGGTGATCCCGTACGACGAGACGTCGAGCAGCACGAGGTGGTTCTCGGTGCCGTCGGTGACGAGCTTGACGCCCCGCTTCATGAGGCCGTCGGCCAGCGCGACCGCGTTGTCCGCGACGGCCTGCGCGTACTGCTGGAACGAGGGCTGCCGGGCTTCGGCCAGCGCGACCGCCTTCGCCGCCATCGTCTGGCTGAGCGGGCCACCGAGGACCATCGGGCAACCACGGTCGACGGAGTCGGCGTACTCGGGCTGGCACAGCACCATGCCGCCGCGCGGGCCGCGCAGCGACTTGTGCGTCGTGGTCGTGGTGACGTGCGCGTGCGGCACCGGGTCGAAGTCGCCGGTGAACACCTTGCCCGCGACCAGACCGGCGAAGTGCGCCATGTCGACCATCAGGGTCGCGCCGACCTCGTCGGCGATCTCGCGCATCGTCGCGAAGTTCACCTTCCGCGGGTACGCCGAGTAGCCCGCGATCAGGATCAGCGGCTTGAACTCACGGGCCTTGCGCGCCACCTCGTCGTAGTCGAGCAGCCCGGTCTCCGGGTCGGTGCCGTAGGAGTGCTGGTTGAACATCTTGCCGGAGATGTTCGGCCGGAAGCCGTGGGTCAGGTGACCGCCGGCGTCCAGCGACATGCCGAGCATCTTCTGGTCGCCGAGCGCCTTGCGGAGCTTGGTCCAGTCCTCCTCGGTGAGGTCGTTGACGTGCTTCGCGCCGGCCTCGGCCAGCGCCGGCGACTCGATCCGCTGCGCCAGGATCGCCCAGAACGCGACCAGGTTCGCGTCAATGCCGGAGTGCGGCTGGACGTAGGCGTGCGGGGCGTCGAACAAGGCCTTGGCGTGGTCGGCGGCGGCCTGCTCGACGGTGTCGACGTTCTGGCAGCCGGCGTAGAAGCGGTGCCCGATGGTGCCCTCGGCGTACTTGTCGGACAGCCAGTTGCCCATCGTCAGCAAGGTGGCGGGGGAGGCGTAGTTCTCGCTCGCGATCAGCTTCAGCGAGGAGCGCTGGTCGGCCAGCTCGGACTTGATCGCACCGGCGATCGTGGGCTCGACGGAGGCGATCACCTCGAGCGCGTTGCGGTACGCGGCCGATGCGGCGGCGGCATCGAAGGGTGCGGTGTTGTCGATGGATTGAGGCATCGTTGTCTCTCCTGCGGTTGCAGTGGGTCGAAGGCACCCAGGCGCACGGTGCCGACGGTCTTCGCTCCCCGGTGGTTCTCCACCTCAGCGCGCCAGTCGCGACGCTTCACCCTATCGTGCGCTCGACGATCGCCTGGAACGGTGTGGTCCTCGGCAGCGTGCCGAAGACGCCACCCCAGTCGTTCGCCAGCCGGGAGGCCGCGAACGCGTCCGCGACGTCGGGTGTGGAGTGCCGGATCAGCAGCGAAGCCTGCAGGCACAACGCCATCCGGGCGGCCAGCCGGCGCGCCCCTGCCTCGGCTCCTTCGATGTCAGCAAGCGCTTGCAGTACGTCGTTCACCGCGGCGTCGAGCCGTTGGTCCGCGCCCTGGACCGAGGCCAGCTCCGTCAGCCACGCCTCGAGCGACTCCGGTCGCCGGAGCGCCCGCAGTACGTCGAGCGCGTTGACGTTGCCCGATCCCTCCCAGATCGAGTTCAGCGGCGACTCCCGGAACAACAACGGCAGCCCTGACTCCTCGACGTACCCGTTGCCGCCCAAACACTCCAGCGCCTCCGCCACCATGAACGGTGTCCGCTTGCAAACCCAGAACTTCGCCAACGGCAAAGCAATTCTTCGGAACGCCGACGCCTGCTCGTCACCGTTGACGGAGGCATCGACCGCGGCGGCCAACCGCATTCCCAGCGCGGTCGCAGCCTCACTCTCCAGCGCAAGGTCGGCCAGCACGTTCTGCATTGCGGGCTTGTCGGCGAGCAGGCCACCGAACGCCGAGCGGTGGTGGGTGTGCCAGGTGGCTTCCACGAGGGCTCGGCGTTGGAGGGCGGCTGAGCCGAGGACGCAGTCGAGACGGGTGGCGGCGACCATCTCGATGATGGTGCGGACGCCGGCGCCCTCGTCGCCGAGCCGGTAGCCGACGGTGCCGTGGAACTCCACCTCGCTGGACGCGTTCGACCGGTTGCCGAGCTTGTCCTTCAGCCGCTGCAGGGCAAACGCGTTCCGGTTGCCATCGGCAAGCACCCGCGGCACCACGAAGCAGCTCAGCCCCTCCGGCGCCTGCGCCAGCACCAGGAAGACGTCGACCTGCGGCGCCGAGCAGAACCACTTGTGCCCGTTCAGCTGGTACTCGCCGTCACTCCCGGTCGGCGTCGCCGTGGTGAGGTTCGCCCGGACGTCGGACCCGCCCTGCTTCTCGGTCATCCCCATCCCGGCGAGCACGCCCGCCTTGTCCGCCGCGGGCAGCCGGCGGACGTCGTACTGCGTCGACGCGAGCTGCGGGATCCACGCCTTTGCGAGCTGCTCGTCGGCCTTCAGCGCCGGTACGGCGGCGTACGTCATGGAGATCGGGCAGCCGTGACCAGGCTCGACCTGGGACCACAGGTAGAACCCGGCAGCCCGCGTCAGGTGCGGCGACGGCCCGTCGCTGGTCCACGGCGCCGCCTGCAGCCCGAAGCCGACAGCCTTCTCCATCAACCAGTGCCACGCCGGGTGGAACTCGACCTCGTCGACGCGGTGCCCGTAGCGGTCGTGGGTACGCAGCACCGGCGGGTTCTGGTTCGCCGGCAACGCCTGCGCGAGCGCCTCCTCGGACCCGGCCAGCTCGCCGATCCGGCGCAGACCGGGATCGTCCGCGACGCCGCCGTACGGACGCAGAGCGTCACTGAGCGCCGCGTCCCGGGTGAAGAAGTTCACCCCCCGCAGTGGTGGGGCCTGGTTCGTTACCGCGAAAGGGTCCGCCATGTCAGTACGGTAAGCGGTATGGCACGTTCTGGGGCAGGACCCACGGGTGGGAGCTCCCTCTCATTGGCATGGGTCCGCAAGATCCCGGCGACGACCTGGAAGCTGCTCACCCAGACCGTCGGCGTCTGCCTGCGCTACCGGGTCACCGGCCTGGCCGCGGAGGGGGCGTTCTTCGCCATCTTGTCGCTGCCGCCGCTGATCTTCGGGCTGGCCGGAAGTCTGGGCTACATCGCCAGCCGGTACTTCGAGGCCGAGACGATCGACGAGATCAAGCAGCAGATCGCCGACCTGGCCGCCCGGGCGCTGACCGTCGACTCGGTCCAGAGCGTGATCGTGCCGACTCTGGACCAGGTGCTCAGCGGCGGCCGGCCGGACGTGATCTCGATCGGTTTCGTGCTCGCCCTGTGGTCCGGCAGCCGGGCGCTGAACGTGTTCGTCGACACCATCACGATCATGTACGGGATGGGCGGCAAGCGCGGCATCGTCCGGACCCGCGCCCTGTCCTTCTCCTTGTACTGCGCCGCCCTCGTCATCGGCGTGATCGTGCTGCCGCTGGTGCTGGCCGGCCCGGATGCGGTGAACGCGCTGCTCCCGCACCGGCTGGACTTCCTCAACCAGCTGTACTGGCCGGTGGTCACGATCCTGTCGGCGGGCTTCCTGAACACCCTCTACCACCTGTCGGTGCCGGTCCGGACGCCGTGGGTGTCGGACCTGCCGGGGTCGTTCCTGGCGTTGTCGATCTGGATCCTGGGCAGCTTCGTGCTGCGCTGGATCCTGCAGAGCACGGTCGGCGGGACCTCGATCTACGGTCCGCTGGCGGCGCCGATCGCCGTACTGATGTGGCTCTACATGACCGCGATCGCAGTACTGATCGGGGCGGCGCTGAACGCGGTGGTCGACCGGCTCTGGCCGCACAAGGCGCGGGCGGTGGAGAAGACCGCCGAGGAGGCGTCCGGCAAGGCCGAGGTGAAGGCGGACAAGGCCGCCGAGGACGAGATCGAGCCGGTGATGAAGGCCGAGCCCGACCCGCACCACCACGAGCACACCTTGACGCCGGTCGACGAGCCGCCCCCCGTCGTGCCGAAGGCGCCGGCGGCCGAGTCCGACGGGAAGAGCAGAGCCGAGGGGACGGCTGCCGCCGATGGGCAGGTCATGGAGCGCAAGCCGGAGCCGGTCGGAAAATCCGGTGCGCAGAGTGACCCCGACGACCTACGCTGACGGCACCAGCCGGTCCTCGACCAGGACCCCAGGACTTCGAAGGGAGGCGGCCGCCATGAGCTCGTACCGGGCCCACCGGGCCGACGTCTCCCGTACTGTCCGTCCGCTGAGCTGACCTCGCGGCCGGACCCTCTGAAAGGTTCGCCGCATGTCCGCAACACTGCAGGCCCTGGGGCTCGACAGCACCACGGCCGAATTCCTCACCACCGTCCCGGACGACCTCGTGCCGGGGCGCGTCGCCCGCGTCGACAAAGGCCTGGCGACGGTGCTCACCGAGGACGGCCCGGTCCGGGCGACCTGGTCCGGTGCTCTGCTCGCCGCGATGGCCCACGACCCCCAGGCCGGCCCATGTACAGGGGACTGGGCCGTACTGCGGTTCTGGCCGGACGACCGGATCACGCTGGAGTCGCTGGGCCCACGCCGTACGGCGATCGTCCGGGCAGAAGCCAGCGGTACGTCGAAGGGCCAGGTGCTGGCCGCCAACATCGACGTCATCGCGATCGTGGTCGGCCTGCACCCGGAGCCGAACATCGGCCGGATCGAACGCTTCCTCGCGCTGGCGTGGGAGAGCGGTGCGCGACCGGTCGTCGTACTGACCAAGTCGGACCTCGTCGGTGATGCGGACGCGATCGCGGACGACGTGGCGCGGGCTGCGCCTGGTGCTGACGTGCTGGTCTGCAGTGCGGCGACAGGCGACGGCCTGACGTCAGTGCAGGCTCTGCTGGCAGGTGACGCGACCGTGGCGCTGCTGGGGTCGAGCGGTGCGGGCAAGTCGTCGCTGGTGAACGCACTGGCCGGGGTGGAGCTGCTGGACGTGCAGGAGATCCGTGACGACGGCAAGGGGCGGCATACCTCAGTGCGGCGTGAGCTGATCGTGCTGCCGAGCGGTGGAGTCGTCATCGACACGCCGGGGTTGCGGGGTATCGGGCTGCAGGAGTCCGGTGAAGGTCTCGCGGCTGCGTTCCCGGACATCACGGCGCTGGCCGAGCAGTGCAAGTTCAAGGACTGCGCGCACGTCACCGAGCCCGACTGCGCAGTGCGGGCGGCGCTCGAGGACGGCAGTCTCCCGTACCGCCGCTACGAGAGCTGGACGAAGCTCCAGCGCGAGGCGGCTTTCATGGCCAGACGGTCCGACGCCCGCCTGCGCGCCGAGGCGAAGAAGGCGTGGGCCCGCGCCTCGAAGGCCTACCGCAGGGATTTCAAGCCACGGTCCTGATGAAAGGATCGGGGGCATGGATCGAGCGGTGTTGGTGACGGGAGCTTCACGGGGGATCGGCGCGGCGGCGGCGCGGGCGTTCGCGGCGGCGGGGGACCGGGTTGCGGTGCATTACGGCTCGTCTGCCGAGTCCGCGGCGATGGTGCTGAAGGAACTGCCGGGTTCCGGTCATGTGCCGGCGCACGCTGATCTCGCCGACCCGGAGGCGATCCAGATGATGGTCGACGACGCTGCGGCTGCTCTCGGCGGCATCGACGTACTGGTGAACAACGCCGGCGTGTACCACCCGCATCGCATTCGCGAGGCGACGTACGCCGAATGGCAGCAGGCGTGGGCCGACACGCTCGCGGTGAACCTGGTCGGCCCGGCGAACGTCGCGTACTGCGCGGTCCGGCACATGGGCCGCGGCGGGCGGATCGTGAACGTGTCGTCGCGCGGCGCGTTCCGGGGCGAGCCGAACCAGCCCGCGTACGGCGCCTCGAAGGCGGGCATCGTGTCGTTCACCCAGTCGCTGGCGCGGGCGCTCGGCCCGGAGGGGATCGCGGTGACCGCGATCGCGCCCGGATGGACGACGACCGACATGGCATCGGTGCACCTGGTCGGCGAGGGCTACGAGCGGCGGCGGCTGGAGAGCCCGCTGGAACGCGTCGCCGACCCGTCCGAGGTCGCGGCGGCGATCCTGTACTTGGCCTCACCCGAGGCCGAGTTCGCGACCGGCACCGTGCTTGACTTCAACGGCGGCTCACACCTGCGCATGTAGCCGCATTCGGCTCAGCCGCCGCCGTCGCCGCCGCCCCCGCCGCCGTCGCCCCCGCCGCCGTCGGCCCAGCCGCCGCCCATGTCGTGGTCCGCGGTGTAGTGGCCGGCCGAGCCCCAGGAGGTCGCGCTGGGGAGGTCGAAGCTGGCCAACGCGATGTAGCTCGCGCCGGCCCCGGCGCCGAAGTACCCATGCCCGTACGGCGCGACCGCGGCGCCGGCCTCCCAGTACGGCACCCGCCGGCTCCCCAAGATGACGAACCGGACCGCGGGCTCGTCGCCGGACCGGATCCGGGCCGCATCCTGCGCACACGCCGGGACTGTCCGCGTGCCCACCTTCGGCTGCGTCCAGACGATGTCTGTCGTCGAGGGGCCGTGCTGCGGGTTGAAGAAGCACGGCACCCGGCGCTCCGGCACCGGCTCGCCGCGGACCCGCGCCTGCACGCAGACGATCGCGTAGCGCCCGGTGGCCAGGGCGTCGGTGACACTGCTGATGTCGTCCGCCTTCCGGATCCGCTGGACCGCGCGCTGTGCCGCTTCATACGCGTCGAGGGCGACCTGATAGTCCGCCTGCCCGTCGGGATCAAGCGGTTGCCCGGCCACCCCGGCGTCTAGCCGCCGCAGTTCCTCCCCGAGCAGCGTCACGTCCTCGTCCGCCAGTTTGCGGACCTCTTCGAGCTCCTCCGCGTCACCGCGCTGCGCAGCCCGCCGGTCCCAGACATAGCGACCCGCGAGCACCACCCCACCGCCCCCAAGCGCGGCAAACAGCCACCACATCCATCGACAGTACCTCCGCAGCCATCACCCGTCAGCCGGTTGAGCGGAAAACAACTCGGCGGCCCCGGGATCGCCTTGCTAAGGTCACGGCCGTGCATCGAATCATCACTCCGCCGGCCGCCGCTTAGCGGACGGCCGACCCCACTGTGCCCGGGTGACTGACCTGGGCTTCCTCGGGCTGTTCGCAGACGCCCCGATCTCTTCATGCGAACACCCTGGAGTGTCTGATGCACCACCGTCTCGCGCCGTCGTCGGCGCGTGGTCTCCTGTACGTCGCCCTCGCCGGAGTCGCCTGGGGTACCGGCGGGCCAACCGGAGCGCTGCTGTTCCAGCACAGCGGTCTCGGTTCGACAGCTGTCTCGTTCTGGCGACTGCTCGGCGGCGCCTTGTGGCTCGCCCTCGCTTGCCGCCTGCTCCGCCGCGGTCCGATTGTCCAGCAGCTCGCGGCATCGCCCTTGCGCTACCTGCTGAGCGGCCTCGGTCTGGCCGTCTGTCAACTCGGCTACTTCGCCGCGATTCCGCGAGTCGGTGTCGCTGTCGCGACCGTCATCGCTCTCGGCGCCGGTCCGCTCCTGATCGCGCTCGGCGCTCGGGAGCGCATCACCTGCACCCTGCTCCTCGCTCTGGTCGGGCTGGCGCTGCTCGTCTCCGGTGGGGGAGGGACTGGATCCGGCGCGGTCGTCGGGATCGCCTGCTCGCTCCTATCGGCTGCCGGCTACGCCCTGAACACGCTGCTCAACCGCAACCAGCAGGACCCGATCACTAGCTCCTTCCTCGGGTTCGCCGCCGGCGCCACCCTACTGTTGCCGTTGGCAATGACAACCGGTCTGGTCCCGACCCCGATCAGCTGGCCGCTGCTCGCGTACTTCGGCCTGGTCCCGACCGCACTCGCCTACGCACTGTTCTACTCCGGTCTTCGGGCAATCCGTGCCTCGACCGCAGCCGTGATCGCCCTGATCGAACCGTTGCTGGCAGCGTTGATCGGCGTACTCGCGTTTCACGAGCACCTGACGCCGCTCAGCCTCACTGGTGCCGGTGTGCTCCTGGTCGCCGTACTGCTGCAAGCGCGGCGGGAGTAGGCACGTCAGCCGGCCGGTTGCGTGGTGGTCCAGCTGGTGAGGAGTTGCAGGGCCGCTGCTGTCGGGGAGCCGGGCTCGACGTTGTAGACGCAGAGGGACTGCTCGGCGTCGCCCGGGACCTGGAACGCCTCGTAGGAGAACTCCAGGTCACCGGCGACCGGGTGGTGGTAGGTCTTGCGGCCGTGGGTCCGGCGCAGGACGCGATGGTCGTTCCACCAGCCGGTGAACTCGGGACACCGCAAAGTGAGCTCGCCGACCAGATCGGCGAGCTGGCGGTCGTGCGGCGAGCGGCCGGCCTCCAGCCGGAGCATCGCGACCGTCTCGGCGGCGATCTGCTCCCAGTCTGCAACCCGCTCGCGAGCCACCGGGTCCAGCAGGTAGAACCGCGCCAGGTTGCGGCGCGTGGCCGGCAACGCGCCGAAGTCGGTCAGCACCGCACGGGCGAGCCGATTGGTCGCCAGTACGTCGGTGCGCCGCCCGATGATGAACGCCGGGACGTGGTCGAGCGTCTGCAACGTCAGGTACAGGCCCGGCCGGACCCGTTGCGGCGCGGCCGGCGTACGACGAGCCGGCTTCGGCTTGGCGAGCAGATCGGTGAGGTGTTCGCGCTCGACGGTGTCGAGTTGGAGCGCGCGCGTCAGTGCGTCGAGGACCTCGGGCGACGGGTTGCCGGCGCGGCCTTGCTCCAGGCGCGTGTAGTACTCGGTGCTGACTCCCGCGAGCCGGGCCACCTCGTCACGCCGTAGCCCCGGCACCCGGCGAGCCCGCCCGTCCGCGGGCAGGCCGGCCTGCTCGGGCGAGACGGCGGCCCGACGCGAGCGGAGGAAGTCGGCGATCTCGGCACTGCGTTCCATTGCTTCAGTGTCCCGGATCCGCGGAGCCGAGGACGCCCGGATGGGTGGCCCTGTCGGTACCAGGTTTCCGGGTGCCTGCCTGGACAGGGTCTGTTCCAGGCCGATTTCGGCGTTCCCGGACTGGTCTGCTGAAGAGGTGGCCGGGATCGCCGGCCGGTCGTCTTCTCTGGAAGGTACGCAACACATGACCACACAAGCTGTCGCCAAGCCCCTCACCGGTCGCGTCGCGGTGATCACCGGTGCATCGAGTGGCATCGGCGAAGCCTCCGCCGAACACCTCGCGGCACTGGGCGCGACCGTTGTCGTGCTGGCCCGGCGGGCCGAGCGCCTCGCTGAGCTGGTGACTCGCATCGAGAAGGAAGGCGGAACGGCGCTCGCCGTGGCCGTCGACATGACCGACGCCGCGGCGGTGCAGGCAGCCGCGGCTCGGGTCGCCGCCGAGCTGGGCGGCGCGGATCTGCTGTTCAACAACGCCGGCGTGATGCTTCCGGCACCCGTGACGGAACTGGCCACCGAGCAGTGGCAGCGCCAGATCGACCTCAACATCACCGGTCTGATGAACGCGATCGCCGCGTTCACGCCGCAACTGGTGGCCGCGGCCGCCGAGCGTGGTGTCGCAGACCTGATCAACACCTCCTCGATCGCCGCGCAGAACATCTTCCCGACCTTCGCCGTCTACGCGGGCACCAAGGCCTTCGTGACGCACCTGTCGCGGCACCTGCGCGCCGAGCTGGGGTCGCAGAACGTCCGGGTCTCGGCGCTCGAGCCGGGCATCGTCGGCACCGAGCTGCAGAGCCACGTGACCGACGAGGGCGCGCTCGAGTGGCTGGCCGGATCCAAGGAGTCCATGGAGTGGCTGACCGCGGAGGATGTCGCCCAGACTGTCGGCTTCATCGCGAGCCTTCCGGCCAGGGTGAACCTGCAGCAGGTGACGATCATGCCGACCGGTCAGGCGAGCTGATCCCACGAGTCACTCCGAGGCGCGGTGCAGCCATTCACGGACCAGCGCCCCGAACAGCTCGGGTTGCTCGAGCTGAAGGTTGTGCCCGGCAACATCCAGTACGGCGTACGTCGCCCGCGGGTAGTGGGGGAGTAGCGCGTACTGGTCCTCGTAGCCCGTGACCGAGTCCTGCCTGCCGCAGACGATCAGCGTTGGACGGTGGTAGGCAGGACCGCTCTCGGGTGCGACGGTCAGCGCCCAGCTGTTCTTCTGGATCCGGTCGAGCGCGGCGGTGTCGGCCGCGGCGAGCCCCGGCGCGATGTCCGAGCGGTACGCCTGCAACGCGGCCGCGGTCCGGACGACGGCGATGTCGGTGAAGTCCTCGCCCTCGGCCAGTGACTCGAGCACACCTGGCTCGGTCCGCAGCGCGACGTGCTCTGGGACGGTCCGGTCGGCGTGCATGAGGGCGGTGCCGATCGGGCAGATCAGGGCGAGGCCGAGGACCTGCTCCGGCCGCTCGGCGATCAGTCCGCGCGCGAGGTAACCGCCGTATGACTCTCCGAGCAGGAGGAACGGCTCGGCGCCGATCTGCTCGTCGATGAACGCGCGCAGCTCGGCCATGATGCCGTCGGAGCTGTCGATACCGCCGGCCGGTGACTGCCCCATCCCGGGGAGGTCCGGGTAGAGCCGCCGGTAGCCGGGGACCTCGGCGAACACGGGCTCCAGGCAGCCGGTCATCAGCCGGTGGTCGGGGGTCCAGCCGTGGAGCGCGAGGACCGGAACGCCTGCACCGAAGGACTCGTGGTGGAGTGCCATCGTGGTCGCCTTTCGCCGGGGTGCCGATCGGGTCTCGATCGAGCCGGGGACAGTTCTAACAACCCCCGCCGACAGTTTCCGTCACCGCCTGCTTGTGCGGTTGTGAGCGATCGGTGCTACACCTGTCGGTAGGGGGCAAGGAGGTTGACCATGGCAACAGCTGCGATGGTTGCCGAGTTCGGGGATGTCGCGGGGTGGACCGCCGAGGCGGTCGAGCAGCTCGGGGCCGGGCATGCCATTCCGGCGGCCTGCCGTGGCAGTTCGAGTCCGACCGGGCTCGCCTGGCTGGCCGAGGCGTGTGAGTTCGCGCCCGGGGACCGGTTGCTGGACGTCGGCGCCGGAGTGGGCGGTCCTGCGGCGTGGGCGGCGGAGCGGTTCGGGGTGCGGCCAATCCTTGTCGAGCCGATGCACCCGGCGTGCCGGGCTGCTGCGCAGCTGTTCGGGCTGCCGGTCGTGCGTGCCGACGGCGGGCGGATTCCGCTGCGGACGCATTCGGTCGATGTCGGTTGGTGCCTGGGTGTGCTGTGCACAGTCGAGGACAAGGCGGCGTTGCTCGGCGAGATGCACCGGGTGATGCGGCCGGGCGCATCGCTGGGCCTGCTGGTCCTGGTCACCCGGCAGGTGCAGCTGTTGCCGCTGCCGGAGGGTAACCACTTCCCGACCCAGGGCGAGCTCGTCGGATTGCTGGCCGACGCCGGCTTCGACCTCATCCAGCAGATCACCCGTCCCGACGACTGCCCACGGTCGTGGTCCCGCCGCGCAGAACAGGTCGCGGCGGCCATTGCGGCGAAGCACCAGGCCGACGAGGCCTACACGTTGGCCGCACGCCAAGTCGAGCGTCTGGCCCGCTTGCTGGCGGCTGGTCAGGTTTCGATCCAACTGGTGCACGCGGTGGCTGGCTAGAGTCGGCTGCATGTCGAGTCGAAGCCCACAAGGTCCTGTTCCCGATGCAGCCGTACTGCGTGCCAGGGTGGGGCGTGCCCGTGCGGCCGCTGCCGGGACCGGGCTACTGATCGCGCCCGGGTCGGATCTGCGGTACTTGCTCGGGCAGGCCGGTGGTTCGCTCGAGCGGCTGACCACGCTGGTCGTCCCGGCCGAGGGGTCGCCGGTGCTCGTCGTACCGAAGCTGGAAGCGCCTGGCTTCGCCGACCTGCCGCTGGCCGAGCTCGGCGTCGAGGTCGTCACGTGGGTCGACGGCGAGAACCCGTACGGCGTTGCCGCCGAGCACCTGCATGGAGCGGAACAGGTAGCGGTCAGCGACTTCACGCCTGCGCTGCACGTGCTGGCGCTGCGCAAGGCCTTGCCCGACGCGGAGCAGGTGCTGGCCGGGCCGATCGTGCGCGAGCTGCGGATGCGCAAGGACGCGGCCGAGGTCGAGGCGCTGCGGAAGGCGGGTGCGGCCATCGATCGCGTGCACGCTCGCGTCGGTGAGTGGCTGCGCCCGGGACGCACCGAGGCCGAGGTCGGGGCGGACATCGCGGCGGCGATCGTCGCGGAGGGGCATGTACTGGCCGAGTTCGTCATCGTCGGCAGCGGGCCGAACGGCGCGAGTCCGCACCACGGCGTGTCCGACCGGGTGATCGAGGCCGGCGACGTCGTGGTCGTCGACATCGGCGGACCGGTTGCCGAGGGCTACTACTCCGACTCGACCAGGACGTACGCCGTCGGTGAGCCGCGAGACGCTGACGTCGCCGCGACGTACGCCGTACTGCGGGATGCTCAGCAGGCGGCTGTGGACGCGGTGCGGCCAGGGGTGTCCGCGGAGTCGATCGATGCCGCGGCTCGGGACGTGATCGCGGCTGCCGGGTTCGGTGACCTGTTCATCCACAGGACGGGCCACGGGATCGGGCTCGACGTGCACGAGGAGCCGTACATCGTCAGTGGCAACGAGCTGATTCTCGAGCCAGGCATGGCGTTCAGCGTCGAGCCGGGCATCTACCAGCCGGGGCGATGGGGTGCGCGGATCGAGGACATCGTCGTGGTCACGGCGGACGGCGTGGAGCCGATGAACCAGCGACCGCACGAGTTGGTGGTGCTGTAGGTCAGCCGGCCCGGAACGTCTTGCGGTAGGCGAGCGGCGAGACACCCAGCTCGGAGCGAAGGTGATGGCGCAGCGACGCGGCGGTGCCGAGACCCGCGGACTCCGCGACCCGGTCGACCGACAGGTCGGTGGTCTCCAGCAGGTGGCACGCGTGCCGGACGCGTTGCTGCAGCAGCCACGTGCCGGGGGACTGGCCTGTCTCGGCCTTGAACCGCCGGCTGAACGTGCGGACGCTCATCTGGGCGTGCGCGGCCATCGCGGTGAGGCTCAACTCCTCGCCGAGCCGCTCCAGCGCCCAGGCTCGCGTCGGCGCCGTACCCTCGCTGCCCTCGTCCGGGACGATCCGCTCGATGAACTGTGACTGCCCACCGTCGCGCCACGGCGGTACGACGCAGTGCCGTGCGGCCCGGTTGGCCACCTCGCTGCCGAAGTCGCGGCGGATCAGGTGCAGGCAGAGGTCCACGCCCGCGGCGAGACCGGCTGACGTGATGATGTCGCCGTCGTCGATGAACAGCAGGTCCTCGTCGAGCTTCACCTGCGGGTAGAGGTCCCTGAACATCTCGGCCCGGCGCCAGTGCGTCGTGGCCGGCCGCGCATCCAGGTAGCCGGCTGCGCCGAGCACGAACGCGCCGGTGCAGATCGACGCGATCCGGGTGCCCGGCCGGATGGTGTCCAAGGCCTTCGCCAGGTCGTCGGGCAGGGTGCCTTCGTACCGCGGCTGGGCGATGTACGTGCCTGGGATGATCACCGTGTCCGCCTCGGCCAGCACTTCCGGGCCGTAGTCGGGAATCAGGCTGAAGCCGGCACCGGCCCTGATCGGGGCGATCTCGAGTCCACAGATGCGGACGTCGTACAGCGGCGTGCCGTCGGCCGTCGTTGCCGCGCCGAACACGGTCGGCGGGATAGTCAGGTCGAACCCGACCACCGGTTCCAGTGCGAGCACCGCAACCACGTGCGGCCCGACCGCGTGCAGTCGTCGCTTCGCTTTCGGGGTCATGGCCATATCTTGACACATGCTGGCGTTCTGGCCACTGGTTCACTGCTGACGCAGACGGCACAGTAAGCGGGTGACGCAGATTCTGGAGACGAAGAAGCCTGCCCGGGTGCACCTGGCCTGGGCAGTCGCCGCAGTCGGGTTCGTGACGCTGATCGGAGCGGCCGGGTTCCGCTCGGTGCCGGGGGTCCTGCTCGACCCGCTGCACGACGAGTTCGGCTGGTCGCACGCGACGATCTCGTCGGCGGTGTCGATCAACCTGCTGCTCTACGGCCTGATCTCGCCGTTCGCGGCGGCGCTGATGGACCGCCTCGGTCTGCGTCGCGTGGTCAGCGGAGCACTCGTGCTGATCGCGCTCGGCAGCGGACTGACCGTCTTCATGACCGCGTCCTGGCAACTGCTGCTCACCTGGGGGCTGTTGGTCGGCGTCGGCACGGGGTCGATGTCGATGACGTTCGTCGCGACCATCACCGGTCGCTGGTTCGTCCAGCGGCGTGGTCTGGTCACCGGCATCCTGACCGCGGCGGGCGCTACCGGCCAGCTCATCTTCTTGCCACTGATCGCGAGCCTGGCCGGTGCCTACGGCTGGCGCGTCCCGGCGCTCGTCGCGGCTGGCACGGCGCTGGCCGTCGTACCACTGGTGTTGCTCTTCCTGCGCGACTACCCGAGCGATGTCGGCCTGCGGGCGTACGGCGCTCCCGAGGGAAGCACTGCGGGCCAGCGAGTGGAGACGACTGGCAGCAGTGCGCTGCGGGCGCTGAGTGCGCTGCGGTCCGCGATGCGCCGGCCGGCGTTCTGGATGCTTGCGGGTGGCTTCGCCATCTGTGGTGCGTCGACGAACGGGTTGATCGGCACGCACTTCGTCACCGCGGCTCACGACCACGGGATGCCGGTGACGACCGCTGCGTCGCTGCTGGCGTTGGTCGGGATCTTCGACGTCGGCGGCACGATCGTGTCCGGCTACCTGACCGACCGGTGGGACCCGCGCTACCTGTTGATCGCGTACTACTCGCTCCGCGGACTGTCGCTGCTCGTACTGCCGTCCCTGCTCGGTCCGAGCGCGCAGCCGAGCATCTGGGTGTTCATCATCTTCTACGGACTCGACTGGGTGGCGACCGTGCCGCCGACGGTCGCGCTGTGCCGCGAGTGGTTCGGTGTGGACGGGCCGATCGTGTTCGGCTGGGTGTTCGCGTCACACCAGATCGGCGCCGCTCTGGCCGCTACCGGCGCCGGCGCGATCCGCGACGTCCAGGGCAGCTACAACCTCGCGTGGTACCTGGCCGGCGGGCTCTGCGCAGCGGCTGCGCTGATGTCCGCGAGCATCGGACGCCGACTCGTGACCGCCTGATCCCGTCGGCTAGCCTCGATAGTGCTCCGTGGTGGTGAGTCTTCGAGCGATTGCGGTGTTCAGGTGCGTGCATCGCGGTGCTTGAGGAGCGTCCTCGATGCAGATCTATCGTGGATGATCCTCAAGTGCCGCGAGGTGCGTGCCTGGGCGCCGCAAGCGCCGAAGAATCTCCGCCACGGAGCACTAGGGTCGAGGCGGAGGGATGACGGGTGGACATCGAGGCGGGTGAGTTGACGGTTGGGCAGTTGTCGCAGCGCAGTGGGGTGGCGATCTCGGCACTGCACTTCTACGAACGGCAGAACCTGATCGTCAGTCGCCGTACGTCGGGCAACCAGCGCCGGTACAAGCGCGACACGCTCCGCCGGGTCGCGCTGATCCGGATCGCCCAGCGGGTCGGCATCCCACTGGCCGAGGTCGCCGCGATCCTGGCCCTGCTGCCGGAGAACCGGACCCCGACCCGCCAGGACTGGGAGCGGATCTCCGAATGCTGGCAGGCCGAGCTCGACAAGCGGATCCTGCACTTGGAACAGCTCCGCGACGATTTCAAGGACTGCGTCGGCTGCGGCTGCCTGTCCCTCGACCGGTGCACGCTGGCCAACCCGTACGACGCTCTGGCCGCGAACGGACCGGGGCCACAACGGTTGGTGTCGACCAGCGGCGAGCCGTGTCATCCCGGGAAGTGCGCCTGACCCGTCAGCCCCACTGACCGGGCACGTAGTCACCAGCGGGCCGCTGCGTGATCACGTTCAGGCGGTTCCACGTGTTGATGAGAGCGATCAAGGACAGCAGCGCGGCGAGCTGGTCGTCGTCGTAGTGCTTGGCAGCGTTGGCCCACACCACGTCGCTGACCCCACCGGCGGCGTCGGCGATCCGGGTGCCTTCCTCGGTGAGCTCGAGGGCCGCACGCTCAGCCTCGGTGAAGACCGTCGCCTCCCGCCAGGCTGCAACGAGGTTGAGCCGCACCGAGGTCTCACCGGCGTGCTCGGCGTCCTTGCTGTGCATGTCGACGCAGTAGCCACAGCCGTTGATCTGGCTGGCGCGAATCTCCACCAAATGCCGGGTGGTGGCGGGCAGCGTCGAGTCCCACACGACCTTGTTCGCGGAGGTGATGTACTTCATCACCTTGGCGCCGACCGGGTTGGCAAGGTGGTCGAATCGGGCGTTCATATCGTTCTCCTTCCGGGTTTTCTCCCTACCGGACCGACGAGGCAGTCGGGTCGGGTGTGAGTTGTGGGGAGCGTGAGCTGGGTCGCCGCGCCGGGTTGTCCACAGGTCGGCGATCGGGACGAGAAATGTGGGGGTGCGGGCGTCTAGGGTGCTTGGCATGGCTGACACCAGTTCGACCACCAGCACGCTGACCGAGGCGCGCGCCGGGATCGCCGGCGGCGTGATCCAGGCGATCGCGGGGGAGAGCGCGCGATTGCGGGCGGATCAGGAGACCGCGGTCGCCGCTTTGTGCGAGGCGAGCGCGCGGGTGCTGGTCGTGCAGGCGACGGGCTGGGGCAAGTCCGCGGTGTACTGGGCGGCGACGGCGATCCGGCGGTCCGAGGGCGCCGGGCCGACGCTCGTGGTGTCACCACTGCTGTCGCTGATGCGTGACCAGGTCGCGGCCGCGAGCCGAGCCGGTCTGCGGGCCGCGACCTTGAACTCGAACAACATCGACGAGTGGTCGAGTATCGAGCACGACCTGCGCTCGGGTGCGATCGACGTGCTGCTGGTGTCTCCGGAGCGGCTGGCGAATCCGGGCTTCGGCCGGCGCGTGCTCGACGGGCTGGCCGGGCAGGTCGGCTTGCTCGTCATCGACGAGGCGCATGCGGTGTCGGATTGGGGTCACGACTTCCGGCCGGACTATCGGCGCGTGGCCGACGTGCTGCAGCAGTTGAACCCGAAGACGCCGGTGCTTGCGACGACAGCGACTGCGAACGCGCGGGTGACGGATGACGTCGCGCATCAACTGGGCGAGTCGACGCTGGTGCTGCGTGGACCGCTGGCCCGGTCGAGTTTGCAGCTGGCGGTCGTCGACGCGTTGTCGCCGTTGGATCGGTTCGCGTGGGTGGTCGATCACCTGCCGAAGCTGCCGGGTTCAGGGATCGTCTACACGTTGACAGTGTCGGACGCGCAGCGGCTGGCGGCGGCGATTCAGGAGGTGCACGGTCGCGACGTACCGGTCGCTGCGTACACGGGCGGTCTGGATGCGGGGGAGCGGGAGAGTCTCGAGGACGCGTTGCGGGCGAACCAGTTGAAGGCGCTCGTCGCGACCTCGGCGCTCGGGATGGGGTACGACAAGCCGGACCTCGGGTTCGTGGTCCATGTGGGCTCGCCGCCGTCGCCGGTGTCGTACTACCAGCAGGTCGGCCGTGCGGGTCGCGGGATCGACCACGCCGTCGTGGCGCTGTTGCCGTCGGACGCGGACGCCGGCGTGTGGGACTACTTCGCGACCGCAACGATCCCGGTCCCGGAGAACGTGAACCGTCTGCTGCGCGGCCTGGACGGGTACGGTCCGGATCAGCCGGCGACCGTTCCGGCGCTCGAGGCCGAGACCGGTCTGCGCCGGACCCGGGTCGAGCTGATGCTGAAGCAGCTGGCGGTCGACGGCGTGGTCGAGCGGGTCGAGCGCGGCTGGGTGCGGACCGGCGCGGAGTGGACCTTCGACGCCGCGCACTACGACGGCATCGTGGCGGTCCGGCGCCGGGAGGCGGACATCATGCGGGCCTACACCCACGGTAACCGTTGCCTGATGCAACTTCTACAGGAGTCCCTCGACGACCCGTCGGCCGAGCCGTGCGGCCGGTGTTCGGTCTGCCTTGGCGAGCTGCCGGATCCGCTCCAGGCCGCGCCGTCGCCGGAGACGGTGCAGTCGATCATCCGGCTGCTGCGCGGTGAGGTGCACGTGCTGGAGCCGCGGAAGATGTGGCCGGGTGGCGCCTTCGGCGCGAAGGGGCGGATCCCCGCGGAGCTCGGCGCCGAGCCGGGCCGGACGATCATCTACGCCGACGCGCCCGAGTGGCGTGAGGTGCTGCGCGGTACGTTCACCGACGGCCCGCCCGACCCCGACGCACTCGAGGCGTTGAAGGCGGGCGCAGTGGCCGCGTTGTCCCGCTGGCGCGGCTCCTGGTCGAGCCGCCCGGAGGTCGTCGTACCTCTCGCGGCCGCGCGCTACGGGCGGTTGACGGCGGAGATCGCTGACCACGTTGCCGGGGTCGGCCGGCTCGACAAGGCTGAGTTGACGGTGAATCCGGCGGGGTTCACCGACGACCTCTCGTCGGCCGAGGAGGCGAAGGTCTGGCGCGACGGCATCCAGGTGGACGGCCCGACCGCCCAGGCGGTCGCCGGCCGAACGGTCCTCCTGCTGGCCGACGCGTCATCCTCGCAGTGGCCGATCACCGTTGCCGCCGCCAAGCTCCGCGAGTCCGGCGCCGGAGCCGTCCTACCCCTCCTCATCCACAAGCGCCCGTAACCCGCTCAGCCGTGACACCTCGGACACCCTCTGGGGACCGCGGACATCCGGCCAGATGTTCGCGGTCCCCACGTCCTGTCCGAGGTTCAGCTAGCCGGCCGGAGTCGGGTCGGCGGCCAGTTCGGGGGTGGACTCGACGAAGGACTTGAGGTCGGAGATCAGCTCGACCCAGCCTCCGCTGACCATCTCGCGGATCGCGCTGCCGGGCTCGAAGCCGCTGTGGACGACGGTCAGCTTCACCTTGTCGCCGACCGGCTCGAGGTCGAAGCTCGCCTTCGACAGGGGCTCGCGGCTGATCCGCTGGTAGAGGTCGTCGTCGATCTCGAAAGCCTTCGCGAACTCCGGGGTCACGTGGTGCCACGTGTACGCGAGCCGTCGGTAGGGGTCGTGCTCGAGAACCACCTGATCCGGTGCGGCCATCACCGTGCCGCCTTCGTGCCAGACCATCTCCGAGCCGACCTGCCAGTCGGTCTCGAACCGGACACCCCAGTACTCCTGGGTGAACTTCGGGTCGGTCAGCGCCTGCCACAGCCGCTCCGGCGTGGTCTTGATGTAGGTGGTGTAGACGAAGTCGGTGTCGCTCATGGGTTCGGCCTCCAGAGCCGTTTTGAGGTCGGCGAACAATTGCACCCGCCGGCGGTCGTACTGGTTGATCCAGCGGTCGGCGATGGCGTTGATCGGCTCGGCGTTGAGGTAGTGCAGCTTCTCCCGCCCGCGCCACACGGTGGTGACGAGGTTCGCGCTCTCCAGGACGGTGAGGTGCTTGCTCACCGACTGCCGGGCCATGTCGAGCCCGGCGCAGAGCTCACGCAGGGTCTGGCCGTTGCGCCCGTTCAGCATGTCGAGCAGCTGCCGACGGCTCGGGTCGGCCAGTGCGCGGAACACCTCGTCGTCCATCGGCCTCCGATCAAGCCATGCAGCCAACCGGCTGCATTTCGACAATAGGCAGCCGTCAGGCTGCATGTCAAGCCGTGCAAGCCGTGCAATCCGGTTGACGGGGCTCGGACGATGAACAGGTGAAGATCGAGAACCTGGGGTGGCGGACCGAGTTGCTGGTGCTCGAGCTCAGCGGGAGCGTGCTCGAGGACACCGGCGACCACGTCGTCGTGCGCACCCCGGACAACCCGGGGTACTGGTGGGGCAACTTCCTGCTGTTCCGGACGCCGTTCGCGCCCGGCGACCTGCAGACCCGGCTGGCCGCGTTCCGCGCGGAGTTCCCGGCCGCCGGGCATGTTGCCTTCGGCATCGACAATGTCGACGGGGTGATCGGCGCCGAGGACGAGCTGGCCGGGTACACGCTGGAGCGGGACGTGGTGATGACGACGAGCGAGGTCGTGCCACCACGCCGCCCGAACGAGGAGTCGACGTACCGGTTCCTGAGCAGTGCCGACGACTGGGAGCAGTCGCTGCAGCTCAACCTGACGACGGCTCCGATGAAGGTCGACGAGGGCTACATCCGGTTCGCCCGGGCGAAGGTCGCGTCGCGGCGGGCGCTGGTTGACGCCGGGCACGGGCAGTGGTTCGGCGCGTTCGACGGTGACCGGTTGCAGAGCACGCTGGGGCTGGTGTTCGACGGCAACGGGCTCGCGCGGTTCCAGGCCGTACAGACGCATCCGGACGACCGCAACCGGGGGATCGCGAGCACGCTGGTCCACCGCGCGTCGACGTACGGCTTGACCGAGGGTGGGGCGTCGACCCTGGTGATGGTCGCGGATCCGGGGTACCTCGCGATCAGGCTCTACCGGGCGCTCGGCTTCAAGGACACCGAGACGAAGGTGCAGATCACCTTGCCGCCGGACGACGTGGCAGGGTTGGAGACATGACTGAGACTGACGTACGGCGTGGGGTCGTGCTGATCACCGGTGGGAGTCGAGGGATCGGGGCCGCGGCGGCGGTCGCGTTGGCGGCCGACGGCTGGGACGTCGGCGTGAACTACCGGACCCGCGCCGACGAGGCCACGCGGGTCGTGAAGGCCTGCGAGGAGCTCGGGCGGCGGGCGATCGCCGTCCAGGCGGACGTGATCGAGGCCGACGAGATCGAGAAGCTGTTCGACACTGTGACCGCCGAGCTCGGCCCGATCGGCGCCGTGATCAACAACGCCGGTGTGGTGTCGCCGGCCGGCCGGGTCGCCGAGTACGACGCCGCCCGGCTGGAGCGGGTGTTCCGGATCAACGCGGTCAGCGCGATCCTGGTCGCCGGTGCGGCGGTACGGCGGATGTCCACGGCGTACGGCGGTTCCGGGGGAGTGATCGTCAACGTCTCGTCCCGCGCGGCGGTGCTCGGGTCGGCCGGTGAGTACGTCGACTACGCGGCCAGCAAGGCTGCCGTGGACGCGCTCACCACCGGGCTCGGCAACGAGGTCGCGAAGGAAGGCGTGCGGGTGGTCGGGGTTCGGCCTGGTCTGATCGAGACCGACATCCACGAGGAAGGCCGCCTGGATCGCCTCGGCGCGACTCCTCCGCTTGGCCGCCCGGGGAAGCCCGAAGAGGTCGCGGCACTCATTGCCTTCCTGGCGTCCGATCGCTCGTCCTACATGACCGGGACGACGCTCGACGTCTCCGGCGGCCGGTAGTACCTACCGGCCGCCCCTCGTGGGGCGGAGTGCCTGGGGGGTGGGCCGGGTGTGGGGAACCCGGCTCGGCGGGACACCGGGCTGTGGGGGCCCGGCGCAGAGGGAGATCTACGCAGCCACGTCTGATGGGTCAGCCCACCAGAAGGTGGGTTTGCCGCCCTGACTCCGGTGGTGGAACCCACACTCTGGTGGGCTGACCCACCAGGGGTCGGAAGCGGCGAGCCTGGCTCAGGCGGGTGGTGGCGCGAAGAACTCGAGGGCGATGCCGTCGGGGTCCTTGAAGGACAGGCCCGAGCCGTAGTGCGCGTCGACGATGCCGCCGTGCTTGATGCCCAGGTCGTCGAGCCGGTCCTGCCAGCTGACGAGCTCGGCGCGGTCCGCACAGGCGAACGCGACGTGGTCGAGACCGAGCCGGCGCGGGTTGAACTCGCTGCTCCACTCACCGTCCGGGAACGTGTGCAGCCCGAACAGCTGCCCGCCGCCGATCGCGTACACCACGTGCCGGAACGGCCCGGTGTCCTCGTCCAGGACGGGTTCGGCGGCGAACAATTGCGTGTACCACGGGACGCTGAGCTCGAGATCCATGACGGTCACGGCCACGTGGGTGATCCCTGGGAACGTCTTCACCGGACAACTCCTGTCTGTCGATCGTCCTCCGGTGCGGTCGCGCCGGAGTCGTTGCCGGATCCGGTGCCTACGGGCACCTGGTACACATGTGCGTCACCGTCGAGGACGGGCACGCCGTCGCCGTTGGTGATCGTCGTACGGATCCGGAAAACCGGTTTGCTGGCGTGCACTTCGAGGACCTCGACCTCGGCGGTGATCTCGTCACCAGGCCGGACCGGCGCCAGGAAGTTCCAGGCCACGCGGAGGAACACGCTGCCGGGACCGGGCAGGTCCTCGGCGACGACCGCGTTGAGCAGGCCGGACGTCACCCCGCCCTGCACGATCAGGCCACCGAAGCGGGTGCCGGCCGCGAGTTCCTCGTCGTAGTGCAGGGGATTGCGGTCCCCGGTCAGCTCGGTGAACAACTCGATGTCGCGCCGCGACACGACCCGCGTCCGCCGGGCGGTGCTTCCGACCTGGACTGTCATCGCACACCTCCCACCACCGCGGACGACGGCTCGGTACCGTCGGCGGCGACGAAGGCTTCGGCGGACCACCAGCGGCGGAAGGTGTCGAGGCCCACCAGGTCGACCAAGCCGGTGGCCTGCGAGACGTGCGCCCGTACCGCGTCGATCTTGCGTTCGAGGTCGGTTCCGGCGAGTTCGACGTACAGCGCGAGGTCCTCAGCGGGCGTCTCGGGTGGGCTGCCCGACATCCACAGGCCGACCTGGTCGTTGAGCGGACCCCACTCGGCGTGGAATCCCGGCGTGAGCGTCGCGTACAGCAGCCGCGCTCGAGCACCGGAGGCTCGCCACGCCTCGGTCGTCCACTCCGAGATCGCGCGATGATCGGAGTGCCCGGTCATGCCGTCCGGGCCGAACGTCAGGATCGTGTCCGGCTCGACGTCCTCGATCAGTTCCGCGACCGACGCAACCCCTCCGTCTGCGTCGGCGCACTCACCGTCGTGATAGCCGAGCCAGCGATGTTCCCAGACCCCGACGATCGAGAGGCTGCTGACCATCTCGCCCTTCCGGATCTCGGCCAGCCGGTACGGCGGCATCTCGACCGGGTCCGGCGCTCCGTTCTCGCCGTACGTCGCAGTCGCCACGACGACCCGGTGTCCGGTGTCGCGCAGGGCGCCCATCAGGCCGGCGGACAGGTAGGCCTCGTCGTCCGGGTGTGCCCAGACCCCGAGGACGGTACCGAGGTCTTCGGTGCCTACGTCCTCGGTGACTGGGCGGACTATTTCCTCTGGCACGGTCATGCGGTATCGACTTCCTCTGGCACGGTCATGCGGTTTCGACCTCGATCTTGACTGGCACTTGGTTGGTGATGACGTCATAGACGGCTGACCGGGCCTGGGACTGGGCGACCAGCTCGCGCAGCTTCTCGGCGGGGGCGTCGCCCTTCACGGTGAACCGGACGGTGAGCTGTTCGTAGCCGTTCCGCACGGCCGGGTCGAGGCCGAGGATGCCGTTCAGGTCGATGTCGCCGACAACGGTCGAGTGCACCTCGGTGAGCCGGATGCCGCGGGCGGCGGCGATGTTGGCCAGCCCGGCGGTCAGGCAGGCGGCCAGGGCGTGCAGCATGTACTCGACCGGCGTCGGGCCGTTGTCGCGTCCGACCAGGACGGCGGGGTGGTCTGCGTCGAAGTGGAACGTGCGCTCGTGCGCGCGCTCCTCGCCGACCCCGAAGTACCCGTGGATGGTGCTGCGGTTGTGCGTGCCGCTGAGCCACTGGTTGCGGGCCCGGAACTGGAACTTGGCTGCCTCGGGCGCGGCCTTGACCGCGTCAAGGGTGGCGAACAGCGTCGCGGTGTCGACGCCGTTGCGGGTCGACTCGTCGGTGGTGGTCATGATGGTTCTCCTCGAGATGTCGATCAGACTGCGGTGAGCAGGCTGAGGTCAGCGAGCTCGGACGCTTCGGCGTCGAGAGCGCGACTGAGTTCCTTCTGCAGTGCTACGAATTCAGAAGCAGGTGGGTAGCCGGCCAGGGCGACGGTCAGCTCGAAGATCGGCCGCAGCGCGCGATCACGCGCCTGCTGGTAACCGGCCAGCGCCAACCTGTCGCCGTACAGGGCGCCGTCGAGGACGTCGGCCAGCAGTTCGGCATCGCGGTACGCGTCGGACATCCCGTGGCCGGTGACCGGGTCCCGGTGGTAGCCGGCATCGCCGACCAGCGCCCAGCCCGGACCGGATGCCTGGCGGATGAAGTTCGGCGCCCGCAGCATCCCGCGGACGGGCGACGTACGGCGTCCCTCCCAGAGCCGCTCGGCCAGCGCCGGGGCAACTCGCCACAGGTAGGACGTGAATGCGTCCTCGCGAGTGTCGGCCTGGCGGCGGGCCTGGTGCGCGTCGGCGATCGGGCTGCAGATCCAGATGCAGGCCTCGCCGTAATGGGTTGGGAACACTCCGGTCAGCGCCCGCTCGGCGACGATCAATTCGATCCCGTCCCAGGGAAGCCCGTCGTAGTACGCGTACTGCGCTGCACCCGAGGCGCCACGGTCCTCGACGATCTCTGCACCGAGCGAACGCGCGACGCGTGAGCCGAGGCCATCGGCGCCGACCACGAAGCGCGCTGCCAACTCCACTGGCGCGCCATTGCGATCGTGCCCGTGGACCCCGGTGGCGCTGCCGGTGTGGTCGACGGTGACGCCGTCGATCGTGACTCCGGTCCGCACTGAGGCACCGGCGCGGACAGCGGCCTCGATCACGAGCGTGTCGAGGATGTGACGCCGCGGCGCGAGCAGCAGGTCGACGCCGGCCTTCTCCTTCACCGGACGGACGACCGACTCGCCGCCGGCGGTGAAGTGCACCTTCTGGATGGCCGGCGCTCCACTGTCGAGTACGGCGTCCAGCAGACCCCACCGGTGAAGCTGCACGACACCGGGCCGGGCGAGCTGATGCGTCGACAGCGTGTCGGACGGGAACTCGTCCCGGTCGACCAGAACAACGTCGTGGCCCTGACGGGCGAGCAGGAGCGCGGTGGCGGCTCCGGCTGCTCGCGCTCCGACGATCACGACGTCATAGCGCCTGCTGAATGACTGCATGACTCGGTTGTAGGTCCGCGCCGTACTCCGGCGGATCCGTCACGACTACGTAGATCGGGCACCGGCGCTACCGAGGTCGGGTGCACAATCGGTTGGGGGTGGGTTTGCATGCTCGAACGGGAGCGGGAGCTGGCGGAGCTCGCGACGGCTGCTGAGGAGGCCAAGGCGGGCGACGGTTCCGTCGTCCTGATCGCCGGTGAGGCCGGCATCGGCAAGTCGAGCCTCGTCGGGGCCCTGCCCAGGGTCTTGCCGTCCGACACCCGGCTGCTGGTCGGGTACTGCGACGACCTGGCCACTCCACGTGTCCTAGGGCCGCTGCGGGACCTCGTGGGCAGCGTGGGAGGCGCACTGAGCAGAGCGCTCGAGTCCGGCGACCGGACCGCCGTGAGCGACGCCCTCAGGGCCGAGCTGGACCGGCCTGAGGATCCGGCCGTCCTGGTCATCGAAGACATCCACTGGGCCGACGAGGCGACCCTCGACGTACTGCGCTTCCTCGTACGGCGGATCGCCAGCCTGCCCGCCGTCCTCGTGCTGTCCTACCGGGATGTGGAGCTGACCAGGGACCACCCTCTGCAAAAGCTCCTCGGGCTCGCATCGGGCACGCCGAGGCTGCGGCGCTTACGGCCGGCTCGCCTCTCGCCGGAAGCCGTGGACCAGCTTGGTGCGCACACCGGGATGGACACCGAGCGCGTGTTCGCGGTGACGGGCGGCAACCCGTTCTTCGTCACGGAGATCTACGCGTCCGGCGACTTGGACGCCGTACCGGACACCGTCGCGGAGGCGGTCGGCGCCCGGTTGGCCGGCCTGGACGGGGCAACTAGGGATGCGGTCGAGTTGCTGGCCGTCGTGCCGTCCGGCGCCGAGCGATGGCTGGTCGAGGCCGTAGTACCGGGCGGAATCGGCTCGCTCGCGGAGGCCGAGCGGTGTGGCGGGCTCGTCGTTTCGCCGACCGGAGTCGCGTTCACGCACGAGCTGGCCCGCCGTGCGGTCGCGGACTCCATGCCGGCCGCCCGCCGAGTGCACTGCAACCAGGCTGTGCTCGCCGCTTTGCTCGATCACATCGACGACTGCGACCTGTCGCGTGTCGTCCACCACGCGGCCGAGGCGGGTGCTGCCGAGGTGATCCTCGCGCACGGACCCGCGGCGGCGCGCGAGGCCGCCGCGGCCGGGTCACACCGCGAGGCTGTCGCGCATTACCGGCTTCTGCTGGACCAGCGAGACGTGTTCTCGCCGGACGAGCTGGCCGACATCCTGGACGGGTTCGCGGTCGAGTGCTACACGGTCGGTTCGGCGGATCTCGCCGTACACGCCGAGGAGGAAGCCGTCGCGCTGCGGCGTGAGCTCGGTGACCCGCGGACGCTGGGGCTGAGCCTGCGGTGGTTGTCGCGGATGCAGTGGTGGGCGGGCGACCGGGCCAGCGCCGAGGTGAGTGGTGCGGACGCGATCGCCGTACTTGAGCACGCGGGCGACCGGCGCGCCCTGGCGCTTGCCTTGAGCAACCAGTCTCAGCTGCACATGCTGGCCGGCCGGTGGACCGATTGCGTCAACGTCGGGTTGCGGGCCGTCGCGATGGCGCGGGACATCGGCGACGCGGGGCTGTTGTCCCATGCCCTCAACAACGTCGGTACGGCGCTCTGGGACCACGGCCGGCCCGAGGGACAGGGGATCCTCGAGGAGAGCCTCGCGGTGGCGCTGGCGGCCAACGAGTTCGAGCATGCCTGCCGCGCGTACGTGAACATCATCTGGCACCTGCTGGACGTGCTGGAGTTCGCGGAGGCCGAGCACCTGCTCGAGGACGCGATCTGCCTGGCGGGTGAAGCCGAGTTCCACGGCTTCCTGCGCTACCTGCAGGTGACGCGGAGCATGGTCTACCTGGACCTTGGGCGGTGGGACGACGCCGTGCGGGAGGCCGCGTGCGCCGGCGACACCGAGGTGATCACACGCGGTCCCGCGCTCGTGGTTGCCGGGACGGTCCGGGCCCGTCGGGGAGAACCGGACGAGGGGCTGCTGGACGAGGCGTGGCAGATCGCGCAGCGGCTCGGTGAGGCCCAGCGGACCGGTCCGGCGGGGGCGGCGCTGCTCGAGGCTGCCTGGTTGCGAGACGAGGACGCGTCCGACGTCGTCGAATCGGCGTACGAGCAGGTGTACTACTTCGGACGGAACTCCTCCGCGGCCGCGTTCGGCTATTGGATGCGTGTGGCCGGGCAGCAGGTGCCGATGAACGAGTCCGGCCATCCGTACAGCTTGCTCGCGGCCGGGCAGTGGCAGGAAGCGGCTCAGGCCTGGCAGAAGGCCGGTTGTCCGTACGAGTACGCCCTCGCGCTCTCGCAGAGCAGCGACCCCGCAGATCTGCTGACGGCACTCAGTACCCTCGACGGACTGGGCGCCGAGCCGCTTGCACGCCGCGTCCGCAGCCGACTGCGGGAGCTTGGCGTCAGTCGCATCCCACGCGGACGGATGCAGTCGACCAGGGACAACCCGGCCGGACTCACCGAGCGGCAGACCGACGTCGTACGGCTGCTGGCCGAAGGACTGACCAACGCCGAGATCGCCGCTCGCCTGGTGCTGTCGGTACGCACGGTGGACACCCACGTCGCCGCGATTCTCGACAAACTCGGCGCCAAGACTCGACGCGACGCCGCGACCCGCGCCAAGGCTCTCGGACTCCTGCCCGCCTGAGTGGCAGGCTTACGGGGGAGTCAGAGTCTGAAGACGGAGGTACGGCGTGGGACTGCGGCCGGTGGATCTGGCGCGACGGGCCTCGATCTCGACGCAACTGGTGCGCAACTACGAGGCGGCCGGGATCCTGCCGCCGGCGCCACGGTCGGCGACCGGGTACCGCCAGTACGGCGAGGAGCACCTGTCCGCGCTGCTGACCTACCGGGCGCTCGCGCCGGGGTTCGGGCCGGAGGTCGCCACGGAGATCATGCAGGCGGTGCACTCCGGCGACGAGGCGCTGGCGTACCGGTTGGTGGACGCGTCGCATGCCGGATTGCATCAGCAGCGGCTGGCGACCGACGCGATGAGCGAGGCGTTGGGCGCGGCGGCTGCGGAGTTCCTGGACGAGCCGGCGGCGTCGGGTCCGTCGTTACTGGTGGGGGAGTTGGCGCACCAGTTGGGGGTGCGCACGTCGGCACTGCGCGTCTGGGAGGCGGCCGGGTTGCTGACGCCGACGCGGGAGCCGGGGACGAAGTACCGGCGGTACGGGCCGGAGGAGGTGCGGGACGCGCGCATCATCCACATGCTCCGGCAAGGGCGCTACTACTTCGAGCAGATCAAGCCGGTGCTCGACGGACTTCGCCGTACCGGAAGCACCGAGGCGTTGCGAGCGGCGATCGCGGAACGCCGGGCCGCGCACGACAACCGCACCAAGGCGATGCTGTACGGCGCCGCCCTGCTCCATCAGCTCATCGAGGAGAAGCGGTCACTGCGGGACGGCTAGCTGAGTCGGCTCGCTGCGGCCCCGGACCGTCACGTGGGAATCGGGGTTCCAGTGCGCGGCCTCGGCCGGCGCCGCCTCGTCGACCGCGGTCATGGACGCGATCAGCCGGGCCGCGGAGGACTTGGCCAGCTCGCTCAGGCGGGCGGCCTCGTTGACCGGGTCCCCGATCACCGTGTACTCGTGCCGCCGTACGTCGCCCACCGTGCCGGCCACCACGATCCCCGCGGTGACCCCGATCCCGGCGGTTGCCTCAGGCAACTCCTCGGCCAGCCGCCGGGCCAGCGTGCGCCCGGCGCGGAGCGCGCTGCCCGCCGCGTCCGGAAGCTCGGCCGGTGCGCCGAACACGGCCAGCGCGGCGTCACCGGCGAACTTGTTCACGAACCCGCCCTGCCGGACCACTTCGTCGACCACGATCGCGAAGAACCGGTTGAGTAGCTGGACCACCTCGGTCGGCGGCCGCTCCGCCGCGAGCTGGGTCGATCCGACCAGGTCGACGAACAGTACGGCGGCGAACCGCTCCTCACCGCCGAGCTGGTCACTGCTCAGCGCCTCCTGGACGACCTCCGGACCGACGTACCGCCCGAACACGTCCCGGATCCGCTCCCGCTCCCGCAGCCCCTCGGCCATCTTGTTGAACCCGGCCTGCAGCGACCCGAGCTCGGTGCCGTCGAACACCGGGATCCGGACGTCCAGCTGCCCGTCGCCGATCAGGGTCAGCGCGTTCCGCACCGAGCGGACCGGCGCGACCACCGACTTGGCCGACAGCATGGTGAGCAGGCAGCCGTTGAGCAGCACGACCATGCCCAGGGCAAGGATCATCACCGAGAGCCGGGTGGGGGAGACGTCCTGCTCGATCAGCGCGAGCACGGCCGCCAGCATCAGCCCGGCGACCGGGACACCCGAGCCGACGGCCCAGAAGAACACGGTCCGCGCCTTCAACCCGGCCGACAGCAGGCGCCTGGGCGGCGGCGAGTCGGCCAGTGCGCGCGCGGCGACCGGCCGGAGGGCGAACTCGGTGAGCAGGTAGGACACCGAGCAGGTGACGATCGTGCCGTCGACGATGGTGACCGCGATCCGCAAGGCGTTCTCCGGCTGCAGCGCCAGCGTCATCCCGGTGAAGATCACGCACGCCAGCAACCACAGGAACACCTCGATGAGGGTCAGCCGAAGCGGCAGTTGCAGGGTGGCGATCTGCTCCTTCCGGGTCGCCGGCCGTTCCTCGTCCACCCAGCGAGTCACCCGCCGCGTGAGCCGCATGCTCCACCAGCACCCGATCATCACGGCGACCAGGAAGTACGCCGGGATGAAGATGGCCTCGAGCACCTTGAGCCGGTCGACGAGCGGTGGACCGGGCAGCACGAACACCGCGAGCACGAACACGACCACCGCGCCGATCAGGTTCGTGCCGATCGAGAAGGTTGTCATCAGCACCCGCAGCCGCACCCGCAGCAACCGAGGACTCTGATCAGCCGGCCCCAGCAACCACGACCCGAACGGCCGCCGCTTGAGCACCACCTCAGGCCTTCCCTCGGGCAGCATGTGTTGGGGGGCGCGGAAATCCGTCGTACAGGACGGATCGAACCGCGACTACCTCCCTTCGCAGACAAGGGACTGTCGGTCGCGACTGATTGGATCGACGCCATGTCCCGGTTTCGGATGTACCCGACTACTGAGCAGCAGGTTACGTTGCTCGAGCAATGCAGACACGCACGGTACCTGTGGAACCTGGCACTTGAGCAGTGGTCGATGTGGAGCCGTGACAAGAGACGGACGCCGGGCTTCGCTGAGGTCTGCCGGCAGCTGACTGAGGCGCGAGCTGTGTTCGGGTGGTTGCGGGCAGGGTCGCAGACTGTGCAGCAGCAGGCGCTGCGGGACTTCGGTCAGGCCGTCAGGAACTTCTACGCAGGTACTCACCGGCGACCGACCTGGCGCAAAGCCGGGCTGCACGAGGGATTCCGTATAGTTGGTGGTCAGGCAAGCCGGGTCGTCATCGTGAACAGGAAGTGGGCGCGGGCGCTGGTGCCCAAGGTCGGCTGGGTGAGCTTTCGCCTGACCCGCGCCGTACCCGATGCGAAGTCGTACCGAATCACCCTCGACCGTGCCGGACGTTGGCACATCGCGTTCGCCGTCGTTCCGCCGCCGATCGCTGCGCCTGAAACGGGTGGAGCCGTCGGTGTGGATCGCGGCGTCGCGGTGTCGGCTGCGCTGTCCACGGGAGAACTTCTGACGTGTCCTGGATGGACGGAGGCCGAGCAATCGCGGCTGAAGCACCTGCAGCGCCGTCTGGCCCGGTGTCGTCGCGGATCCAACCGCCGCGGGCGGATCAAGGCCGCGATCGCCAAACTGTATGCACGCGTACGCGACCGCCGGAAGGATTGGGTGGAGAAGACCAGCACCGATCTGGCCCGCCGATTCGAGGTCATCCGGGTCGAGGACCTACGGATCGCCCAGATGACGAAGCGGCCCAAGCCCAAATTCGATCCCGACCGGCCAGGTGGCTTTCTGCCGAACCGTCGCCGCGCCAAGGCCGGTCTGAACCGAGGCATTCTCGCGAACGGCTGGGGACTGCTCGTCCGTCGCCTGGAGAACAAGGCATCTGGACGGGTCGAGAAGGTCCATCCTGCGTACACGTCCCAGACCTGCAGCGCCTGCGGGCATTGCGCAGCGGAGAACCGTGAGAGCCAAGCGGTCTTCCAGTGCGTAGCCTGCGGTCACCAGCTGCACGCGGATGTGAACGCAGCAGTCAACATCGCGGCCGGACGGGCCGTCAGCGCACGCCGAGGGACGCCTGTGCGGGTCTCGCCGAAGCGTGAACCTCAGCTCACTGCCTCTGCGCAGTAGCTGAAATCTCCATCCGATGGATGGAGAGGACGTCAAAGTCTGCTAGCAAGCACCCCATCTTTTGCAACCGGCTTACCGGTTGTACGGTCTCGCTACCGTGGCGATATGGCCAGGTGGCGGGTTTCGCTGGCTGCTCTAGCGGCGGCGGTGCTGGTCGCCTGCTCCGAGAGCGGCTCTGCCCAGCCATCTCCTGGTACGGCGGCCAGCCCGACGCCCACCTCACCGTTGACGACCCCGAGTTCGCCACCGGTGTCCCGGACGACGCCTGCGACGACTCCGGCGTCGACTCAGCCGCTGGTGCTTGCGGTCCACCCCACCCGGGCCGTGCAGGATGTCCCCCTGACCGTCGCCCGCTCGATCGCCCGCGGCACCTTGAAATCCTGGCGGGGCTTTCAGGTCGGGTCATTGCGTCAGGCGCAACGCTCGACCACGACCCTCGCCCTGGTTCCCGCCGCCGCGGCCGGGCCGGCCGTGCGGCCGCTCACGGTCGCCGGAATCGATCCGTTCAAGGACCCCGCTCGCTACCCGATCCGGACGGCCGGACCGCGACCGAGCGCACCCGTGGTCGACCTGACCGTCGGTGGTGACGTCATGCTCGGCCGCCGAGTAGCGACCGCTGCCGCGCAGACCGGCGACGTGTCCCGCCCGCTGCGTGCCATCGCCCCACGCCTGGCCGCTGCCGACCTGACCGTGCTGAACCTGGAGAGCACACTGTCCCGAGCCGGTACGCCGCAACAGGGAGGCGACTCGTTCGCGGCTCCGCCGGGTGTCGTCGCCGGACTGCGGGACGCCGGCGTCGACGTGCTCTCGCTGGCCAACAACCACACCGGCGACTTCCAGCAGCGCGCCCTGCTCGAGACAGTCCGGCTGGTGCGGGCAGGCGGCATCCAGCCGGTAGGGGCCGGGAGCAACCTCACCGAGGCGGCTCGTCCGGCGATCGTCGAACGCGACGGTGTCCGATTCGGCTTCCTGGCGTTCAACGCGATCGGCGAGACACCACGTGCCACCGCGACCAGCGCTGGAGCGTTCAGCATCCGCATGCCGCCGCGGACCGGCCCACTGAACGCCGGTGACCTGGCCGCGATGACGCGGGCCATCCAGACGCTGAAGGCTGCCGTCGACGTGGTCGTCGTACTGCCGCACTGGGGTCAGCAGTACACCCACAACCCCGTGCCTGCGCAGCACACCGTGGCAGCCGCGCTCACGCAGGCTGGAGCGGACCTGGTGATCGGTGGGCACCCGCACTGGGTGCAGAGCGTGCTGTTCCCGCCGGGCAAAGTGGTGGCGCACTCACTGGGGAATCTGGTCTTCGACATGGACTTCATGCAGCAGACGCAGGAGGGCGTGTTGCTGGAGCTCACCTACTGGGGCAAGACGCTGAAGGCTGCCCGGCTCACGCCGTACGTGATCGGGAGCGACTTCAGTCCGCGGGTCGTGACCGGTACGCGGGCCGAGCAGATCCTCGCCGACATCCGCTAACTGCCCAGCCAGGCGGACACCACGCGACCCATCCGTCCGAGCTGGGCCGGTGACACGACGCGAGGGAGGTCGCGGGCGGAGTGGTACTCGGCGTACGGCGTGCTGCCGAGCCGAACCCCAGGTAGTCCGGACCGAACGAACGACCAGTGGTCACTCGACCTGTTCACACACACCCTGCTCGGTACGCCGACCCGAGCCGCCACCGCACGTACTTCGTTGCGCAGGGCCACGTCGTCGGCTTGCGCAGAGCAGATCGGTACGACGGTCCCGACGCCCACCCGGTCGAGGGAGACCATGCCGCGGAGCGCATTGCGTTGCGCGGGCGGCAGCGAGGCGACGTACGCGCGGGAGCCGTAGTGATGCCGGTTGTCGCCGTCGCCGCGGGGTTCTTCGGCGCCGAAGGCAACGAAGACGGTGGGGAGGCGCGGGGAGAGTTGGGCGGTGCCGAGCAGTACGGCGATGCCCGAGGCGTTGTCCTCGGCGCCGGGTGCCTGCGGGACGGTGTCGAGGTGGGCGCCGACGATCCGGTGCGGTGCGGACGGGGCGAAGCCGGGTTTGGTGGCGATGAGGTTCCAGGTGGTTCCTGCGCGGACCGGGACGCCCCAAGAGACGCCGGCTGGTACGCGCAGGGCTTGGCGGCGGGTTTGGTAGCCGGCGGCCCGGAAGCGTTGCTCCAGCCAGGTGAGGGCCTGCAGGTAGGCCGGGCTAGTGGCCTCGCGAGGGCCGAGACCCGCCAGGTGGCGGACGGTGCTCATGGCTGCTGCGCTGTTGAAGGCTGTGGGCCGAGGTGAAGGGGTGGGGGAGACCGGAGGCGGCGACGCGGACGTAGTTGGCGCGGGTGCAGCGGTGGTGGCGGTGGTGGTCTTGGGAGGGGGTGCTGGGGACGGCGTCGGGTCGCGCGTGGTGGTTGTGCTGGTGCACGCGGCGGTGGCCAGCAGGGTGAGGACGGCGGCCAGTGGCCGGGTCGCGGCCCGCATGTGTCCATGGTGCCCGTCTGATCAAATCTGGGCCTTTTGGCACGGTGGTGCTGGTGACTCAGATTGGCCGCCACGACCCGGTCCGCCGTGGGTACTGTTCGTCGGACACCTGACTCCGGGAGCCATCCGTGACGCACGACCGCCACTCCTACGCCGAACCTGCCCTGGTTCGGACCACGCACCTGGAGTTGGACCTGACGCTGGACTTCGAGCAGAAGGTGCTGGCCGGCTCGGCTACGCACACCCTGGCCTGGACCGGTGCCGGTGACCGGTTCGTGCTCGACACGCGCGACCTCACTGTGCTCGCCGTGGAGGGTGCGACGGCGGACGGCTGGGAGCCGCTCGAGTACAGCCTGGCTGTGCCCGACCCGGAGCTCGGGGCGGCGCTGAACATCCGCACCGACCGGCACGAGCGCGTCCGGGTCAGCTACCGCACCGCGCCGACCGCGACCGGGCTGCAGTGGCTGGAGCCGTCCATGACCGCGGGCGGCGTGCTGCCGTACATGTTCAGCCAGTCGCAGGCGATCCACGCACGCAGTTGGGTGCCCGTGCAGGACACTCCGGGCGTCCGGTTCAGCTACGCCGCGCATGTGACCGCGCCGCCGGAGCTGATGGTGCTGATGAGTGCGGACAACGGCACGACGTCCCGCCGTACCGGCTCCTACGACGTGGTGATGCCCGAGCCGATCCCGTCGTACCTGCTGGCCATCGCCGCGGGCGACCTCGCGTTCGAGCCGATCGGTGAGCGGACGGGGGTGTGGTCGGAGCCGGAGATGGCCAAGCGGGCTGCCACCGAGTTCGCCGACACCGAGGAGATGATGCGGGTCACCGAGGCGCTGTTCGGCCCGTACCGCTGGGGCCGCTACGACCTGCTCGTGCTCCCCCCGTCCTTCCCGTACGGCGGGATGGAGAACCCGCGGATGACGTTCGCGACCCCGACCGTGGTGATCGGCGACAAGTCGCTGGTCAGCGTGGTAGCGCACGAGCTGGCGCACAGCTGGTCGGGCAACCTGGTGACCCAGGACAGCTGGGACGACATCTGGCTGAACGAGGGCTTCACGTCGTACGTCGAGAACCGGATCGTCGAGGCGGTCTACGGCACCGAGTTCGCATTGATGGAGACGGCGATCAAGCAGCACGCGACCGTGGTGAAGCTGGACCCGCTGACCCCGGCCGAGCTGGCGGTCGAGCTGCCCGGGCTGAACCACGGCTCGGAGTACCACGGGTCGACGGCATGCGGTCCGCTGAAGGGGTCGTGGTTCCTGTCCTGGCTGGAGGAGCGGTTCTCGCGGGAGGTGTTCGACCCGTTCCTGCGCGGGTACTTCGACCGCTTCGCTTTCCGAAGCATCAACTCGGAGGACTTCGTCGCGCACCTGCGCGAGCATCTGCTGACCCCGAATCCCGGCGTGGTGACGGACGCGGAGCTGGCAGCCTGGCTGGACGAGCCGGGGATCCCGGCGTTCGCGAGCCGGGCGCAGTCCGAACGGTTCGAGGCCGTCGACGAGGCACGGGACCGCTGGCTGGCGACTGGTGAGCTACCGGCCGCGGTGAGCTGGACGACGCAGGAGTGGCTGCGCTTCCTCGACGCGGCGCCGGACGTGCTCGGCGCCAACCAGTTGCAGCAGCTCGACCGCGCCTTCCAGCTGACCGGGACGGCGAACGGCGAGATCGCCCGGCGCTGGTACCAGATCGTTGCCGCCAGCAGCTATGAGGCGTCGTACGCCGATCTGGCGTCGTTCCTCACCAAGGTCGGGCGGATGAAGCTGGTGCTGCCGGTCTACCGGGCACTGGCCGGGACGGACCGGGCGTTCGCCTCGGAGGTGTTCGCGAAGGCGCGGCCCGGGTACCACCCGATCACCACCGCCGCGGTGCAGAAGATCCTGGGCCAGTAGTCGCGTATCCTGAGCCGATGAACGAGATTCCTGCCGGGAGGGTTGTTCCCGCCGCTCGATGAGCGGCCCGCAGGTCCGGGTGCGGAGCCCGAAGGACCTCAGACGCCAACGCCGCAACAGGTCCCACTCCTGCTGGGACCACCTGCTGATCGCACCACTCTGGCCGAAACACGACGCCAATCTCGGCACGCTGCTGCGCACGTGTGACGCGGTCGGCGCGTGTCTCGCCGTACCCAAGCTGCCCTGGGTGCCGGACGCACTCGCCCGTGGCAACACGCTGAAGCGGCGCGCCTGCGTGCACTGGACCGGCCACGACCCCGTCCGCTGGCTGATCGACCAGAAGACCCGCGACGAGACCTCGATCGTCGGTGTCGAGCTCGCCGACGAGTCGATCCGGCTGGCCGACCTGCCTCCGGCGCGCAACCGCACGATCGCCGTCCTCGGCCACGAACGCACCGGCATCCCACCCGAAGCCCTCGACCAGCTCGACCTCGTCGTCGAGATCCCGATGATCGGCACCGGCTCCAGCCTCAACGTGGCCGTTGCCGGCTCGCTGGTCGTCTACCGGCTGTCCGGCTTGCTATAGGTCGAGCCGGCGGCGGTGGTCGGTGTGGGTGGGCTGGTAGCCGAGGCGAGTGTTGATGCGCTGCATGGGTGTGTTGGTGCTGACGGTGTCGGTGAGGAGCGCGTCGAGACCAGGGAAGCGGTCGCGGGTCTGCCGGATCTGCTCGGCCTTCATCCACAGCGCGAGGCCGTGGCCGCGGTGGTCCGGGAGTACGGCGGTGCCGTAGTGCTGCGCGTCGCCCGTGCCGTCGGCGGGTACGACGAGCTCCGAGAAGCCGACGATGCCGCCGGTGGACTCGTCGACGGCTGCGACCGTGGTGAGGTGCTCGCCACGCTGCTCGATCACCTGGGCTGCGTATCGTGTCCGCTCCACGTCCCACGCATCCTCGCCGTACTCGATCCCACCCGTCGGCGCATCGTCCATCCCAGCTCGCGCATCCGTGAACGTCTGCGCCCACTCATCCGGTACGACGCCCGCCCACGACACCAGCCGATAGCCAGGAGACGCCGGTACGGCAGGCTGCGCGTCGACCAACCGTAGTCGCGCGTAGACCAGGGTCACGCCGATCGTGAACCCGTGGTGCTCGAGGAAGTGGTCGGCCGGCGAGTCGGCCCGGGCGTCGGCCAGCACCAGGCGTACGTCGTGCTCGCGAGCCGCGTCGACGGCTGCGCCGAGCAACTGCGAGCCGACCCCGCGCCGGCGCTCGGCCGGGTGCACGTTCACCTCGAGGTCGGCCAGGTGCTCCTGGGACTTGCGGCTGTTGAGCCGGAGGAACGCGGACCCGACCGGGTTGCCGTCGGGGTCGGCGGCAAGCCAGCCGATCCGGCGGCTGAACGGCCGGAAGTCGGGATCGGTCAGGGGAGTCAGTCGAATGCTCAAGCCGCCAACATAACGCCGCCCCGGGACCACGTGCCGGTCCGGCACCGGATCGGTTAGCGTGCTGCGAACACGGTGAGCGGGGGAGAGGAGACGGTGGGGTGGACCACACGGGCGAGATACGGACGATCGGCGCCGATCACGTCGCGTTGCGCGAGCAGGTGCTTGCGGAGCTGCGCCGGCGGATCGTGGATGGTGACTACGCCCAGGGGGAGCGGCTGACCGAGACTCGGCTGGCCGACGACTTCGGCGTCTCCCGGAACCCGGTCCGCGAGGCGCTGCGGGTGGTCGAGGCCGAGGGGTTCGTCCACATCCTGCCCCGGCGCGGAGCCGTGGTCGCGACCCTCGACGAGACCGCGGTCCGCGACCTGTTCGCCGTACGGGAGCAGCTGGAAACCTTGGCCGCCGGGCTCGCGGCCGAGCGGGCGACGCCGCGGGACGTGGAGCGCCTGCGGCGGCTGCTCGCCGAGGCCAGCGAGGCGACCGAGGCCAAGGACTTCGACCGGGTCGCCGAGCTGAACAGCGCCTTCCACCGCACGGTCATCACCGTCAGCGGCAACCGCTGGCTGCTGTCGATGTCAGCGGCGATGTACCACCACGTCCACTGGGTCTTCCGCGTCGGCGCCGCCCAGCGCGCACCGCACTCGTGGGAGGAACACATCCGCCTCGTCGAGGCCATCGCCGCCGGCGACCGCGAAGCAGCCAGCACCGCCGCCCGCCTACACGTCGAAGCAGCCGCACAGGCGGCTCTCAACGGCCAGGCTCACCGCCCGACTGCGTAGCCCTGCATGCCGCGGGGGTTGGCGGCGGCGGCCAGGACACCGTCGGCCTCCTTGCGTACGGCGCACAGTCGGCCGAGGCTCCACGCGTCGCCTTCGGTGACGACATGCCCGCGTCGCACGAGCTCGTCGCGGATCGTGGGGCCAACGCGACTCTCGATGACCAGACCGCCCGGCTCAGTTGCGCGCGGGTAGAAGGACGACGGGAAGCCGGTGGTGTGCCAGGCCGGTGCGTCGATCGCCTCCTGCAAGTCCATGCCCGCGCCCAGGTGGCGGAGCAGGAACAGCAGCTGCCACTGGTCCTGCTGGTCGCCACCAGGCGAACCGCAGGCGAGCACCGGCTGTCCGTCGCGCAGTACGAGAGTTGGCGTCAGCGTGGTCCTTGGTCGACGGCCGGGAGCGAGAGAGGAAGCCAAGCCCTCTTCCAGCCAGAACATCTGCAGCCGGCTGCCCAGGCAGAAACCGAGCTCGGGAATCGTCGGCGACGACTGCAGCCAGCCACCACTCGGAGTCGCGGAGATGACGTTGCCCCACCGGTCGATCACGTCGACGTGACAGGTGTCGCCGCGGGTCACACCCTCCGAGGAGACGGTCGGCTCACCGGTCGTGGCGTCGCCGAGGTCGTTGCTCACAGCAATCGACGGCAGGACCGGCTCACGACCGTCCGGCCTGCCGGGCCTCAGCTCCTTCGACGCGTCCGGACCGACCAGCTTGGCGCGCTCGGCGGCGTACGCGGGGGCGAGCAGCGTCTTCAGCGGTACGTCGGCGCCGTCGCCGTACCAGGCCTCGCGGTCGGCGTACGACAGCTTCATCACCTCGACCGTCGTGTGCACCCCCTCGGCGCTGTTCAGGTCGAGGTCACCGAGCTCATTCAGTACGGCGAGCGACTGCAACAGACCGGGTCCCTGGCCCCACGGCCCGGTCTTGGCGACCGTGTACCCGTTCCAGTCGAGCGTGGCCGGCTCCTCCCAGCTCGCCTCGAAGCCCGCCAGGTCGTCGCCAGTGATCAGCCCGGCGTGGTCCTCGCCACTCGAATCCCGGTGCGGCAGCCGCGAGAACTCGTCGACCGCCTCGGCGACGAACCCTTCCCGCCACGCCGTCCGAGCCCGCTCCACCTGCTGCACCCGATCCGCACCGGCTGCCTCGGCCTCTGACACCAGTCGCTCGAGCGTGGCGGCGTACGCCTCGTTGCGGAACATCCCACTCGGCGGACGCCCGCCCTGCAGCCACAGCGCCGCCGACGTCGGCCAGTGCTCCTCGAACAGCTGCTGCACTGTCCCGACCGTCTCGCCAACCCGCGGCACCAACGGATGCCCGTTGCGCGCGTAGTCGATCGCTGGCTCCAGTACGGCGCGCAGCGGCATGCTGCCGTGGTCGCGCAGCAGGAGCAGCCACGCGTCGACAGCACCCGGTACAGCCGCCGCGAGCGGGCCGGAGCCCGGGATGAGCGACAGGCCGAGGGACCGGAAGTGCTCGATCGTCGCACCGGCCGGAGCGACGCCCTGACCGCACAGCACCCGCGGCGTGGGGTCCTCCGCAGTCGCAATGATCGCCGGTACCTCACCGCCCGGCCCGTTGAGGTGCGGCTCCACCACGTGCAAGACGAACCCGGCAGCGGCCCCGGCGTCGAACGCGTTGCCGCCGAGCTCCAGGATCCGCATGGCCGACTGCGACGCCAGCCAATGCGTCGACGAGACCATCCCGAACGTGCCGCGCAGCGTGGGCCGGGTGGTGAAGGTCATTGCGCAACTCCTTCTACTGTGCGTGCGTCGGGACCAGTGCCGTCGGCGCTGACCAGATGACAGGCGACCTGGTGTCCACCTTCTCCGATCACGCGCTGCTCCGGCACGACTGTCCGGCATGTGTCGATCGCGACCGGGCACCTGGTGTGGAAGCGGCACCCGGGTGGCGGGTCGATCGCCGAGGGCAGGTCGTCACCGAGCAGCACCGGCTTCCGCGCCCGCTGCTCAGCAGGATTGGGTACGGGCGCCGCCGAGAGCAGAGCCTGGGTGTAGGGGTGCGAAGGCGCACCGAAGATGCGTGCACGCGGACCGTGCTCGACCAGCTGGCCCAGGTACATCACGGCGACCTCGTCGGCCAGGTACTCAACGGCCGAGAGATCGTGCGTAATGAAGAGACAGGCAAAGCCCAGGTCACGCTGCAGGTCAGCCAGCAGGTTGAGGACAGCAGCCTGCACCGACACGTCCAGTGCGCTCGTCGGCTCGTCCGCCACGAGCAGACGCGGCTCTGAGATCAGTGCGCGCGCAATGCTCACCCGCTGCCGCTGACCGCCCGACAACTCGTGCGGGGACCGCTGTGCAACCTCCGGACGGAGTCCGACGCGGCGCAGCGACTCGGAAACCTTTGCTGGGATGTCCTTGCGACGCATGAGCCGTAGCGGCTCGCCGACGATGTCGCCTACCGACAGCCGCGGGTCGAGTGAGCCCGCCGGGTCCTGGAAGACGATGGACACGTCGCGCCGGTGCGGACGCAACTGCCGGCGGTTGAGGTGCGTGATGTCCTCACCGGCGAGCCGGATGGTCCCGTCGGTCGGCTCCAGCAGCCGGACGATGCACCGGCCGACCGTGGACTTGCCGGACCCGCTCTCACCGACCAGCGCGACCACAGAGCCCTGCCGGATCCGCAGCGTCACGCCATCCACAGCCCGCACCGGCCCGAAGTGCATCACGAGGTCCTCGACCTCGAGAGCAAAATCGGTCATGACAGCACCTCCACTGGCTCGCGGACCGGGTTCCAGCACGCCACTCGGTGCTGACCAGGTGTCAGTTGCGGTTGGGACGCCGTACACGTGTCGACTGCTCTTGGGCAGCGGTCGGCGAAAGTGCACGCGTCGGGCTGCTCGGACAGGACCGGCACGAGTCCGGGGATCTCGTTGAGGCGGTGCGTCTCGGCATGCCGGCCCGCGGCCGGAGATGCGCCGAGGAGACCGGCTGTGTACGGGTGCTGCGGGTGGGCGAACAGGTCGTGCACCTCCGCGGTCTCGACGATCCGCCCGGCGTACATCACGGCGACCCGGTCGGCCAGGTCGGCGACGACGCCGAGGTCGTGCGTGATCAGCACGATGCTGGTCCCGAGCCGTTCGCGCAGTCCCCGCAGTACGTCGAGAATGCCGGCCTGGATCGTGACGTCGAGGGCGGTCGTCGGCTCGTCCGCGATCAGGACCTTGGGGTCGCAGGCGACGGCCATCGCGATCATCACGCGCTGCCGCATGCCGCCGGACAGCTGGTGCGGGTAGTCGCCGACCCGGCGCTCGGCGGACGGAATCCCGACCAGCTTGAGCAACTCGATCGACCGCGCCCGGGCGGCCTGCCGGCTGAGACCGACGTGAGTCCGCAAGACTTCGCCGATCTGGTGGCCGACGGTGAAGACCGGGTTCAGCGACGTCATCGGCTCCTGGAAGATGTACGCCACCTCGCGGCCGCGGATCGAGCGCAGGGTCCGCTTGTCGGCGCCGATCAGCTCGACGCCGTCCAGCTGCACCGACCCGTCGACCGTGGCAGTCCGGGGAAGCAAGCCGGCCAGGCTCATCGCGGTGACGCTCTTGCCGCAGCCAGACTCGCCGACCACCGCGAGCACCTCGCTCTCTCCGACCTGGAAGCTGGCTCGGTCGACGGCCGACAACGTGCCGTCCTCGGTCCGGAAGGTGACGGAGAGGTCGTTGACCTGGAGAACGGTCCGCAGGTCGCTGGTCATCGCCGGCTCGCTTTCGGGTCGAGGGCGTCGCGCAGGCTGTCGCCGACGATGTTGAACGCCAGCGTCAGCAGCATGATCGCCAGGCCGGGCATCACCGCGGCCCACGGTGCGCGAGCCGCGAACTGCTGGGCGTCGGACAGCATCGTGCCCAGGCTCGGCGCCGGCGGCTGGATGCCGAGGCCGAGGAAGGACAGCACCGCCTCGCCGAGGATCGCGGCCGGGATCGCGACCGTGGCCTGGACGATGATCACCGAGGCGGCGTTCGGGAGGATGTGCCGGCCCAGTACCCACAGGTCGCCGGCGCCCTCGACGATCGCGGCGGCGACGAAGTCGAGCGACTTCAGCCGCAGCGTCTCGGACCGGACGATCCGGATCACGCCGGGGATCTGGGCGATGCCGATCGCGATCGCCGCGTTGCCGAGGCTGGCGCCGCGGATCGCGGCCAGCCCGACCGCGAGGATCAGGAACGGGAACGCGAGCACCAGATCGGTGAACCGGGAGATCAGCGCGTCGATCGCCCGGAAGTACCCGGCCATCAGCCCCAGTGGCACGCCGATCACCAGCGAGGTGGCGACCGCGAGCACGCCGACATGCAGCGACGCGCGCAGCCCGTACATGATCCGTGCGAGCACGTCCCGGCCGAGGTCGTCGGTGCCGAGGACGTAACCGGCCGTTCCAGGCGGTGCGAACGCGCGGTCGAGCTGGGTCTGCGTCGGCTCGTGCGGTGCGAGCCAGGGCGCGAACACCGCCAGGATCACCGCGATCCCGAGTACGACGAGACCGGTGATCGCGAGCGGGTTGCGGAGCATCCGCCGGACGACTCGGCGCCGATTGCTGCGCAGCGGCGTACCCGCGGTCACGGTGACATCTGTGATGGCCATCAGGCCTCACCCCGGACCCGGATCCGCGGGTCGATGACCGAGTAGAGCAGGTCGACGAGCAGGTTGATCAGGATGTACGCCGTCGCGGTCACCAGGACGACGGCCTGGATCACCGGGTAGTCGCGCTGGAAGACGGCGTCCACGGTCAGCTTCCCGAACCCGGGCAGCGCGAAGATCCGCTCGGTCACCACGGCGCCCGAGATGAGCGCGCCGAGTTGCAGGCCGACGATCGTGATCACCACGATCAGGCTGTTGCGCAGGGCGTGCCGGCCGATCACCGCGCGCGGCGAGAGCCCTTTCGCCTCCGCCGTACGGATGTAGTCGGCGCTCAGCGCGTCCAGCATCGACGACCGGGTCTGGCGCATGATCACCGCGGCCAGACCGGTGCCGAGGATCAGCGCCGGCAGGATCAGATGGTGCAGGTTGTCGATCGGGTTGGTGAAGAACGGCACGAACCCGGACGCCGGGAACAGGCCGAGCGCGACGGACAGGTAGAGGATCGCCATCAGGCCGAGCCAGAAGTTCGGCACCGACAAGCCGAGCAAGGCGAGCGCGTTGGCGGCCCACTCGGCCGGGCGTCCCCGTCGTACGGCGGCGACGACGCCGGCGCCGACCCCGATCACACTGGCGATCAGGATCGCCAGGATGGACAGCTCGATCGTGACCGGCAGGGCGCTCGCGATCATCGTGGTGACGGACTCACCGGTCCGGATCGACTGGCCGAGATCACCACGCGCGGCGTGGCTGACGAACTGCCAGAACTGCACCAGCATCGAGTCGTCCAGCCCGTACTGCTCGCGGATCGCCCGCAGCGACTCCGGGTCCCGGTCCTCACCGGCGAGCGCGAGTGCCGGGTCACCCGGCAGCGCACGGACGCCGGCGAACACCACGATCGTTGCCAGGATCAACGTGACGATCGACTGCCACAACCGGCCGAGAAGATACCGATTCACTGGGCGTACCCGGCGAAGGCTGCTCGGAGGACGCCGTCGGGATAGACCTGGATGCCCAGGATCTTCTTCGAGACGCCGGTCAGGTTGCGCTGCCGGTACATGTAGATCAGCGGGTCGTCCTGCTGCAGCTTGGTGACGACGTCGCCGTACAGCTTGATCCGCTGGGCCTTGTCGGTCGACTGGCGGGCGTCGGTGAGCAGCTTGTCGATCTCGGGGCTGCTGTAGCCGGCCACGTTCTGGCTGCCCTCGGACCCGACGAAGTTGTAGATGTTCGCATCCGGGTCGACCCGCCCGGACCAGCCGAGCTGGAGCAGCTCGAAGTCGCCGCGGTCCTGCTGGTCGAGCAGTGAGGCGTACTCGACCGGCTTGATCACCAGGTCGAACCCACCCTCCTTGACCATCGCCTGCAGAGCCTGCGCGAGCCGCAGGCTGTCGGGGTTGTTCGACGTGATCATCGTGACCTTGTACGGCGTCGTGACGCCGGCCTCGGACAGCAGTTGCTTCGCCTTCGCGGGGTCATGCGGCGGACAGACCTGCGCCGCGTCGGAGGTGAACTCGCTCTTCGGCGAGACCGGTGAACAGGCGACCGTGTTGAGGCCGTTGAAGATCGACTTCACCAGCGCCTCGCGGTCGATCGACAGCGCGAGCGCCTGCCGGACCTTCGGCTCCTTGGCGATCGGAGTGTCGAGCTGCTTGAGCGGGTTGCCGATGCCGTTCGCGTTGGCGATGTTCACCGTCAGACCCTGGTAGCCGAGCGACTGAGACTGCAGGACCGTCATGCTGCTGTCGCCCTGCAGGGACGGGGCGTCCTGCGTCGACAGCGAGTCCGCGACCTGGGCGTCACCGGACTTCAGGTTCGCCGAGCGAATGCTGGAGTCGGTGATGATCCGGTACTCGATCGCGTCCAGGTGCACCTTGGCGGCGTCGTAGTACAGCGGATCCTTGACCACCTTGATCGAGTTCTGCGCGACCCGGCTGGCGAACTTGAACGGGCCGGCGCAGACCGGTGCGGTGGAGAAGTTCGCGCCCAGCTTGGACACCGCGGCCGGGCTGAGCACCATGCCGGCCCGGTCGGCCAGGGCCGCGGTGAGCGGTGCGAACGGCTTGGACAGCTTGATCACCACGGTGTTCGGGTCCGGCGTCTCGACCTTGTCGATCGGTCCGAGCTCGCTCTTGCGGCCGGAGCCGGCCAGGGTGAGGCCGCGCTCGATCGAGACCTTCACCGCGGTGGAGTCCATGGTCCCGCCGTCGGCGAACTTCACGCCTTGCTTGAGCGGGATGGTGAGGCTCAGGCCGTCGGGGGAGATGGTCGGCAGCGCGGTCGCGAGCTGCGGCACGATCTTCGCGTCCGGGCCGAGGTCGTACAGCTTCTCGCACATCGTGTGGAAGACGTACCGCGAGTACAGGCTGCGCGACAGCGTCGGGTCCAGCTTGTCCGGGTCGGCGGACAGGGCAACGGTCAGCGTGCCACCCGGCTTCACCTTCGCCGGGTCCGCCGGGTCACCGAAGACGTCCTGCCCGGTCGCGGGCTGCGCGCTGCCCCCGGAGTCGCTGCCGGCCGGCTCGACCGGTGAGCATGCGGTCCCGATCAGGGCCAGGGCGATCACCCCGGCTGCCGCTCCGGCGTACCGCGAGCCACGGCTCCAGCTGGAGCGGTTCAGTAAGGACAGGCGTCGGCGAGTAGTCATCACGTGCTCCTGAGTAGGCGGTCTCGTCGACTGTTTCATGTATACAAGGCAGGTGCGCAAGTGAAACGGCGAGTTTGAGTGAACCTTTTACGAGTCCTCGCCGTACTGCGTTGTGAACGTTCAACTGCCGACCGCCAGCGGGCCGCCGGGCGCTGTTGCACGCCCGGCGGCCTGGGTTCATGCGTTCACGGGATAGCGGAGATCGCCGGCGGGGATCGGGGCACCGGTGAGCGCCAGCGCCATCAGGTTCGGCCCGTCGAACTCGGGGTGATGGATGCCGAACTCGGTGGCCTGCCGGAAGCCGAACCGCGGGTAGTACTCGGCGTGCCCGAGCACGACCACGGACTGCTCACCACGATCACGCGCAGTGTCGAGCGCGGCCCGGACGGCTGCGCTGCCCGCACCACGACGCTGGTACGGCGGCAGCACTGCCACCGGTCCGAGTGACAGGACCGGTGCGGCGCCGACGTGGCAACGGGTGAGCAGGGCGTGGGCGACCGGCCGATCGTCGTCGGTCGCGACGAGCGACAGCCCGTCGATCCAGGCGACCGGGTCGGCCCGCAACGCGTCGAGGAAGTCGACCTCGAACTGCCGGCCGAACGCGTGCCGGGTCAGCTCCCGGATGGCCTCGATGTCCGCGCTCGTCTCGGCGCGGGTCTTCCAAGTGAAGGACAACGGAATCCCTTTCGGGCAAGGGGTCCCGCGGCACGGGACCCTAGGTGAGCTGGATGACCGAAATGGCTGCCGCCCAAGCGACAGCACCCGCTGACACGGTCATCAACCCACCTCCTCTGCACTCCGAAGTCGGCATGACTCTATCCCGCCTGTCGGCTCCGGCGCATCGGATTTCCCGTGCGTCTCAGCGGGCCCACGATGCAGCCGACACCGTTGGATCTGTTAGAGCAAGCCCGTGCATGGGGTGCTGTGGTGGCAGTGAGTGAGTTGCGGTGCATTGCAGGTCTGGAGTGGCCGTGTCGGCTGTGTCGTGTGTCGTCGCAACAACGTGCAATCGGTTTGCGCCGGAGCGTATTGGAAGGATAAGACTCACTGTCGTTGCCGACGCTCGATCCTAAGACGACCGGTTCGACGGCAGGCGGCGTACTGATGGTTCTGGCGATGGTGGGGTACGCGCTCTCACCGTGGGGCATGGCACAGGGGGACGGAATGACTGACGGGATGTCGCCGGCGGATGAGGCGACCCGGCTGAGGTCGGCGCGTGGGTTCCGGGTGGAACTGGATTATCTGCTGCCGGGCGGTTCGGCCGAGGTGGGGCCGCGGGTAGTGGACTGGTTCACGGACGCGGTGGAGCGGCTCGCGGGCGAGTTCATGGCCGAGCTACCGGCGGCGGGTTTGCCGTCGAAGGGGTTGCGTGACCCGGCGGGTGGGCCGTTTGGGCCGGTTGGTTCGCGGTGGTGTTCGTTGTTGGTGATCGGGCAGGGTGAGCGGCGGTTGTCGAAGTCGCTGCGTGCGTGGTCGCCGAAGAACTGGGAACGGTTCTTGTCGCAGGCCGTGGATGTGTCGGTTGAGATGTCGGCGAAGTTCTCGACCTTGAACGGGTTTGGTCATGCCGGAGTTCCGAGTCTGACGATTTCGGCCTACCGGCCACGTCCCCCCGAAGCGCGGCAGTGGCTGCGGCTGGACGCCACCTACGTTGTGGGGACGTTGGGCGAGACCGCCCCGATTCCGGACGAGGTGCCGGAGGCTTGGCGGCAGTTCCTGCTGGCGCAGGCCGAGCGCTGGCCGGCGGTGTTCGGATTCCTTGCCGATGACACGATCTCTGCCGGGACGCGCACGCCGCTCGAGGCTAGAAGAGCGACTTTCCCGACCGATACGCTGCCGCTGTCCGACTCCCAGGTCCGGGGCTATTCGTGGGTGACGGTCACGTCGGCCGGTGTTCTGCAGCGGTTAGGTGGTATCGAGGCCGTCCGCAAGGGTGGAGCGTTTGCCAGTGCGGTCGAGTTGCCGTCGGGTGGGGCCATGTTGCAGGCGACGCCGCGGTTGTCGGAGTACGAGGGTGACGCGGTCCGCCAGGTGTTCGAGGCGTTGGCGCCGGTGCTGCCCGAGGACGCGCCGTGGCCCGATTCCTTCGACCGGTTCAAGCTGATCTACGAGGCCCCACGCCGATAGCCCAGGCCCGTGGATCTCAGCACCCGACCTGATGCTGGAGGAAGCGGCCGGCAGTCCCTGAAGGTTCCAAGACCTGCAGGGACTCTGGCCCAGCACAAGGGAAGTTCGACGGGCTAGAGCTCTACACCGGCGTATCCGGTGACCCAGTGACCACAATCGGACCAGATGGCTATGCCGTCCTGCTCGCCGCAGACCCGGATCTCGATTTTGCCGAGGTTCGGCATGTGCAGTTGGTAAGAGGTGGTGGTGCCGCTCCCGTTGCGGTTGTAACCCCAGTAGGGCCCGGTATCGGCAAGGTCGAAGCGCCAGTTCTCGACCGCGATCCCGTAGCCGTCCGCGTAAGAGTCGTGAATGCTCAGCACCTGGCTGAGCGCGTCGAAATGGGTATAACCGAACTTGCCGCCGGGACCGTACGCCGTGACGCTGGTGGGAGCGATGGTTGCCGTGGGAGCGACGCTGGTGGGACTGGTTGTGGCGGACGATGTCAACGGACATCGGGACTTCCCTGTGGGCGGACAGTTGATCTCCTTGCTGGCGGACAGTTCATCTCCCTGTCCGTGGACGACTGATCACCCGGGTGGTGGTTAGTTCAGGGGCATCACTCCTCGTCCGGCGGTGGCCTCGGACAGGCGGAGTGAGGTGCCTTCGGTGAGCACGACGTGGGCGTGGTGGAGCAGCCGGTCGACGGTGGCGGTGGCCAGTGTCTTGGGCATGATGGTGTCGAACCCGGACGGGTGCAGGTTGGATGTGACGGCGATGCTGCGGCGTTCGTAGGCGGCGTCGACGACGCGGTAGAACGCTTCGCCGGCGGCTTGTCCGGCGGGGAGCATGCCGATGTCGTCGATCACGATGAGTTCGGCGCGGGTGATCTTGGCGATGATCTTGGCCACCGAGCCGTCCACGGTGGCGCGGCCGATCGCGGCGGTGAGGGTCTCGAGGGTGAACCAGGAGACCCGCATGCCGGCGTCGATGACCTTGTGGGCAAGGGCTTCGACGAAGTGGGTCTTGCCGGTGCCGGACGGTCCGGCGATGGCGAGGTTCTCGGCGCGGCTGACCCATTCCAGGGTGGCGAGGCCGGTCTGGGTGGGTGCGGGGATGGAGGAGTCGTGTTCGCGCCAGGACTCGAAGGTCTTCCCGGCCGGGAGTCCGGCGGTGCGGCGGCGCATCCGGCGGGTGGCGTCGTCGCGGCCGCGGATCTCCTCGGCGATGAGCACCCGCAGGACTTCGGCGGGGTCCCAGCGTTGCGCGCGGGCGGTGGCCAGCACCTCGGGTGCCGCGTTGCGCAGGTAGGGCAGCCGCATCCGCTTGAGCACCGCGACCAGTTCGTCGGGCAACGCCGGCGGAGCCGGGGTTGTCGGGGTCGGGGTTGGTGTGGTGGTCATCGGCCGAATCCCTTCCAGGCGGCGGTGCCGGGCTGGACCGAGTGGGCCTCGTCGGCGACGACCAGATCGGCACCAGAGGACCCGCTCGCGCGGTGCTCGACGATGGCGAGCAGGTCGCCGTCGGCGAACCGTCCCGCGGCGGCCGCGATCCCGAGGGCGGCGTCGACCGGCGCAGCACCGACCAGCGCGGCGAGCTCGAGTGCGGCGGTCATCTTCGACCGGACCCGCTGCGCGCCGGCCGCGGCGGCCTCGACCAGCCAGGACTGCGCGCCAGGTCCCAGGGCCAGGAACGCTTGCTCGGCTGGGCTGCTGGCTCGTGGTTGAGGCGGCCGTGGCCCGCCGTCAGGGGTCTGCGGATGGTCTGGGTAGTGCGCCAGGTTGATCCGCGGGTTACCCGGTGTCGAGAGCCGATGCCGGGCGACCTCGGCCAGCCCGTTGTCGGTGTCGGCGACGACCACGAGCTCGTCACCGTCGGCGCGGACCCACACCTCGGCGCCGACCAGTCCCGGCGGGGTGGAGTAGCGCACCGACCCGAACCGGATCGTCTGGTCGGTGTTGACCGTCCGGGTCTCGCCGAGCGCGGCGGTGAACGGTGCCACCGGCAACGGATGCAGCCGCTGCCGCTCGGCGACCAGCGCGTCGGCCGGGACTCGCCCGGTCTCGCGGTGCACCCGGCCGTTCACCGTGGCGCAGAACGCCTCACACGCCGCGGCCAGGTCGGCGAACGAGTCGTAGCCGGTCAGCAGGTTCGCCTCGGTCGGTACCAGGTCGGCTTTCGCGATCCGCACCGTCGCCTCCGACCCACCCTTGGATTCAGGGTCGAACGGCACACACGTATGCACCTGCAGGCCGTAATGCCGGCCCGCAGCCACGATCGCCGGGTGCCGGACCGCGACCCCGGCGACATGCTCGACGGTGACGGTCTTCTCGTTGTCAGTCAACGCGTACGTCGGCACCCCACCCAGCCGCTGCAGCGTCGCGTCCACACACGCCAGCAACGTGCCCAGCCGACGGTCCCAGGTCGGGATCACCACCCGGAACCGCGACCACGCCAGCCACGCGCAGAACAGCAATGTCACCCGCGCCCGGCCGTCCGGGCCGGGCACCACCGGGCCCGCGCCCCAGTCGAACTGCAGCCACAACCCCGGCTCGGCGATCCACGGCCGATACGTGCGCCGCCGTCCGGCCCGCCACGCCGCCTTCACCTCCGCCACCGCCCGCCGGGTCGTGCGCTCGTCACCGGTGAACCCCACCGCCTGCAGGCGTTCGTGAACCACGTCGGCGCGGACCTTGCCCTCCGAGCGGTCCACCCACTCCTCGATCTTGGCCAGATACGGGTCGATGATCCGCGGCCGCCGGCCCGGCCAGGTCACCGGCCGGCCCTCGTCACGCGCGGCGACATACCGACGAACCGTCTTCGGATCCACACCCACCAACGCAGCCGCCGAATGCGCGCTGCCCGTGGCGTCGAACGCTTCCAGAATTTCCATGATCTCCCTGTCAGACTTCTTCACAGTCCCTCCGGTGAACCGGGCTCGTGCGTGGTCAGAGACCTCGAGCATCGCCCCGGAGGGACGCTCTACTTCGGACCGACACGAACGGCCCAACTGTCCGCGGAAAGGGAGATCAGCTGTCCACAGGAAGGGAGATGTCGTGTCCGCCTACAGGGAGATTGGCATGTCCGCTGTCAGACGATGGGCCTGCGGCCACGACCGTGGCTGCTGGCGCCGCGACGAGGACCGCAAGCAGCGTGGTTGGGCGCCTCACGATCGATCTGGCCGGTTTGCGCCGTGTCGGATGAACATTGATCTCCTCGAGTAGGGTGTTAGGGACCCAGTGGATCAGAGGTGATCGGGTCAGCGATCCGGTGCGCCCAGGGCGTCAGTCGGTTGCTCGAGCTGCCGGAGTGGCGCCGAGTAGCCGGTGTCATGGGTTTTGCATGGGGCCTGCATACGGCGGAATCAGCGCGGGGTCAGTCTGATCGCTCGTGCACCACTGAGCCATGCCAGCCGTAGGTCGTGGCGGTCGGGCTCTCCGTCCTCATCGGTGCGAATCTTGTTGAACTTGGCAAAGGTCGGGTTTGCGCGTGCCATGCAGGCATACGCCGAGACAACGTCGGTGTCTTGGGTGGAGATGTGGATGTCGGCCTGGCGGAGCTTTCCTTTGAGCCGGATGGCGACTGGTTCGCCGGTGCGCGGGTTGTGCATCCATGCGGAGGATGTGCCGATCAGGAGGTCGTCTCCTTGGACGAGGTAGACGACCGGGATCGCGTAGCGGCGCTTCGACTTGCGGCCGAAGACGTAGAGGGTAACCAGTCGACCGCCGACGAGTCGGCTGAGGCCCGGGGTTCGCAGCAGCGCACGGATGAGCAGATTCACGAGGCGCTGCCCTGCCATCGTCTGTGCCCGCGGCTCCGCGCGAGGGCCTGGGCCTAGCGTGCTCGGGTTACCGGTCATCATTGCTCGTCGTGGCCTGAAAGCTCGCTACCGGAGGACTTGACCTCCCGAGGCGTGCACAACTCGGTGGAGTGGCGCTTGAACGATGGGTGGCGATACGCGCTTCGGAAGAAGGCATGACTGAGTTCCTCTCGGGGGTGATGCTGACCGGTGGCGCGAGTCGCACTGGCTCGTCGCTTGCGCATGTTCAGTGGGCCGTGCGTGGAGTCGCGCGGAAGATCGTGCAGCGCGGCGCGGCCGCGGCGAAGCTGTCGGGTGAGGCGGACCGGACCAGGCCGTTGCGAACAAAGGCTCGTGCTCCTCGCGGATTCTGGAGTGGGAACTCTCGCAGGATGGGACCGCGCTGGTCCTTCGGAACCTCGATGAGTTCGACCCGGCAGCGGTGGAGTCCGCGGGTCAGTACGCCGTGCCCCGCCGCCCTGGCGTTCTTGACCCAGTTGGCGTCGGGGTAGGCCTGCACGATGTAGGGCACGCCATCGACGGTTACGGGGGCAATCGGCGTTGTGTGGGGGCGGCCGGAGATGCGGCCGACGACAGTGAGCAGCTGTGTTGGCCCGACGGCCAGACCGGCGCGGTGCAGTAGGACGATCAGGCGGTCGCGCATCGAATTTCGACGGGATGTTGCCATGGTGGGGCTCCTATCGGGTCAGGCAGCCGTGGCAGAGACCGGAGGCAGGTGGAGGTCGTTTCCGGCGGCACGACCGAGCCGTATGAAGCCGATCGCGTAGAGGGTGGCGCCGGCGACTTCGGAGATTTGGATGAGGCCGAAGCGCGGGCCGGAAGTAAAGATGAACAGGCCACCGATCGTGTAGATGGTGGCGCCGAGGCCCAGCAGTACGCCGGTCCAGCGCAGGCCGTGGCGGTTGAGTGTGCGGGTCAGCCACAGGTAACCGACCGGAAACACCAGCAGGGCCGGGAACACGATGAGCGCGGCGGGTGTGTTCAGGTCGGCGGGTTCGTGCACCAGGCTGGGTGCGTACTGCGCTCGTACCGGGTTGTGCGACCCGTCGAAGATGATTAGCGCGAACCACAGCAGCGTGCCGGTCAAGGCGGCGTACCAGGCGCGCAGATCTCGCCGCCGAGTGATCTGGGTGCCCAGCGCGATCACGCTCGCCAGACTGATGACCTGCAGCAGCAGGCCCGCTGCCTGGATGTCATGCGTCAGCCCGTAGCGCTCGCCGGCCGCCGCGATACTCCACCCGTCACGGGCCGGATGCAGCAACGTCCCCAGCCAGAACACCGGCCCACCGATCGTTGCGGTCAGCTTCGCCGTCATGCGTAGTTGCCGACGCACGGCGGCGGAATTCAGAGCGGTGTCGCTCATCGCTGGTGGTCTCCATTCCGCACTAGCCGACGCTCGTGGACAGCGTGCAGCATTCACTAGAGTGTTACTTCAGTGGATCACTGGAGCAGCACTCTAGTCAACTGCTAGTCTGTGATCATGAACCCGACTGTCGGCGCAACCACCAGCAGGGCTGACAAGACACGCGCCAATCGGCGCCGGATGAGGGAGGCGGCGCTGTCCCTGTTCATCGACCGGGGGTACGCCGCCACGGCGATCCAGGCCATCGCCGACGAGGCTGGAATGGCTGTCCAGAGCCTGTACTTCACCTTCGGCAGCAAACGCGCCCTGCTCAGCGAGATCCTCGACGTCGCGGTCGCCGGCGACGAGGAGCCCGTGCCGACCCTGGAGCGACCTGGGGTGCTGGCGGCGATCGACGACCCCGACCAAGAGAGTCAACTCCGCGAGCAGGCGCGGATCGCGCGAGAGATCTACGAGCGCGTCGCCCCCGTCTTGCAGGTTGTCGCCAACGCCGCGTCGGCCGATCCTGAAATCGCCGAGCTGTGGGAGACCAACAACACCCAGCGAGCCACCGTCATGGAGCGGCTCATCACAGCCCTCGCAGCCAAGGGTCCGCTACGCGACGGACTCGACACGGCCATGGCGATCGACATCGCCCTCGCCCTGCAAAGCCCCGAGATGTACCAGTACCTCACCAAACGCCGTGGCTGGAGTCCCGGCCGATGGCAGCGATGGACGGCCGACGCCCTCATCACCCAACTGCTGCCCAACCGGTAGCAAGCACAGACGCGACAAAGACCGCTGCGATGGCCGACCGCAGTCCGTGGCCGGCCCAAATCCACCGCCCTGGAGATCTGACAATGACCACGTCGCCAAAGAACGAGGAGAAACGATTTCTCATGATCGACTTCAGTGACGGAGCAGCCGGGCCCGGCAGCTTAGATGTGAGCTGGCACGCCGGCTGGCCATCAGCAAAGCACGATCCGGCTCCGGAGATCCAGGTGCATGCGTACGACCCGCACACCGTGATCCTGCGGCAAAACAAGTCGGTCAGCCACGAGGCGCCGTTCATGTTCCTGCTGTTCGGCAACTCGCAGGCGGTACTACTGGACACCGGCGCCACGTCTGATCCAGCCTATTTCCCGCTGCGCCGCACAGTAGACGCGCTCATCGCCGACTGGCTGGCCGACAATCCTCGAGACGACTACGGGCTGACGATTGCGCACACCCACGGACATGACGACCACGTAGCCGGCGATGGACAGTTCGCCGGCCGGCAGGGCACAACCGTTCTAGGCAGGTCGTTGGACGACGTGATCGCCTTCTATGGCCTGAGGCGGTGGCCGGGCGGCGCGGCGACGCTCGACCTCGGCGGCCGTGTGCTGGATGTGCTGCCCGGTCCCGGGCATCACAAGGCCGCCATCGTGTTCTACGACCGATACACAGGGCTCTTGTTCAGCGGTGACTCGCTCTACCGGGGACGTCTCTATGTCGAAGACTGGTCGGCGTTCAGGGCCACCATCGATCGGCTGCTCGACTTCTGCGCCACCCGACCTGTCAGCCACATCCTCGGCTGTCACATTGAGATGACCACGACGCCCGGCAAGGACTACTTGATCGGGTCGACCTACCAGCCCGACGAACCGCCGCTGCAGTTGACGGTTGACCACCTGCGCGCGTTGCGGGAGCTGCTCAACAAGGCCGATGACCGCCCAGGCAGTCCTCCATTCGGCGACATCGATACCTATAAGGACAACGACTTCATTGTCTGGCGGTTCTGAAGTCGGTGCCGAAGGCGCGACAAAGGAGCATCGACCTTCTGCCCGCCGTCGTAGTCCGTGTCGCTACGCGGGAACGAGTCACCATTTCTCTGAACCAGCCACCGAGGTCGGCTCTCCCGACACCTGGTCTTGCACCGACTGATGCTCAGATGAGGTCAGCCAACTAGCCTTCACTGAACTCGTCAAGTCATCTCTAGTGGGGACGAGTGGTGCGACGCGAGTTACGTGATCGTGCGACTGGTGATTTGGTATGCAGCAGCCACCCAGTTCCAAGTACTCACGGATGCGACCCACTCCTCTTCGTCGTCCGCCCGGTAGGCACCGACGATCATCGTGGGTGGTGCGTCGGCCGTCTCGAGGTATCTGCCCCAGTGTGAGATCAGCTGACCGTCGCCAGCAAGCACGACTGCCTCCGGCGCATCCCGCGGTACGTACACCGTGACCTGCCGCCCGCTGTCTGAGTCGAACGTCTCGGTGACGAGCTCGCCTGCGATCGGGATCAGCACGAGCCGGTTCCGGCGTCATGTGGTTCCTCCCAGCGTCGACGGCTGCTTGATCATCCAGGCGGTTTACGCCTCGATCTTTCGGGATCGGGTCAGTAGCGGCGCGGGCCGCGCCGGTAGGGAGTGAAGGTGGCGGGCTCTTCGTTGCCGATCCAGTCGCCGTGCTCAAGGCGACGGATGCTGGTTTCGAGGTCGAGGGATAGCCAGCCGGCGAGCTGTGGATGGGTGGGGTGTTGCCACAAGCCGTATGGGCCGCGCAGCGTCTCGAGGTAGTCAACGAGGTCATGGACGCAGCGGTCCTGTGGGGAGACGGCGCAACGGGAGGCGAGGTCAAGGAGGAAGGCGAGGTCGAAGGTGGCGTAGAACGTGATCTGTCCCATCGCCCGTTCCAGCCCGACCAGGCGAGACACTTCCCAACCGAGGGTCGATGCGTCCCGGGTCTCGCGGGCGAGGAGGTGGTCGACGCCGGTCCGCGCGATGTCGGATCGCCTTCGCTCGGGGTGCAGCGCCAGGCAGGCAACGGCGCCGGTTGTCGCCGATCGGCAGCCGAGGCCGCGGGTCAGCCGGCGGTACTCCTTCTCCGGCGGCGTCGGTCGGCCAGCTTGTCCGAGGTCGGCTTTCGGGCCGGCCGGCCAGGATCCGTCCTGGAGGCGGACGCCGAGGAGCCACTCGTAGGCACGCTCGGCACGGGGATCGGTGGCGAAGCCGGCGGCGGCGATTCCGCGCAGCGGTACCACGGTCTGCATCGTGACGAAGCGAGGACCTTCGCTCGGGCCGAGGTCGGCAGGCGGAATCGACCACGAGCCGTCCGACTGTTGGAGGCCGAAGATCTTCTCGACCGCGGCCTCCATGGCCGCCCCGCGGTAGCCGAGGTAACCCAGCTGGCAGAGCAGATAGCCCGCGGTATAGGGCCGGGCTTCGGCTGCTGCCAGCCGCGCGACGAGTGCTTCGATCTCCGTGCTCCCATCAATCTCGGCACGCCACGCCTTGACCTCGGCGTCATCGTCGTTGGCGCCCTCCAACTCGCGGGCGGCCCGCCACCGCAGCGACGGGGACGGGTCTCCGAGCAGCAGAGTGCCGACGTTCATGGCAGCACTCCGAGAAGGTGGGGCGCGGTGGAGGTGTCGGCTTCGACGAGAGCATCCGGTGTGCCCGCGAAGACGATTCGACCGCCGTCCGGGCCTGCGCCCGGGCCGAGCTCGATGAGCCAGTCGCACGCGGCGAGGAATGCCGGGTCGTGCTCGACGACGAGCACGCTGTTGCCGGCGTCGATGAGCGTGTCGAGTGTGCGGACGAGCAATGCGACGTCGGTGGCTTGAAGGCCGACGGTGGGTTCGTCCAGCACGTACAAGGTGGCTGCCTTCGTCGCGCGGGCGAACTCTTTGGTGAGCTTGAGCCGCTGCGCTTCGCCGCCCGACAGGCTCCAGCCTGGCTGGCGTACGACGAGGTAGCCGAGCCCGAGTGCGACGGCGGCCCCGCCGACCCGGCGCACCGCGTCAAGGTCGCCCCACTCGTCGACCAGTTCGGCGATGGTGAGGGCTTCGATGTCGGCGAGGCTGCGGCCTCGCTGGAGCAGGGCGGCGGCCTCGTGGCGATAGCCGGATCCGCCGCAGGCATCGCAGGTCTGGGGTACCGACGGCAGGAACGACATGTCCTGCTGCCACACCCCTTTGCCCTTGCAGGCGTCGCAGCGATAGGTCAGGTCCTTGAGCGTGATGCCCTGCTCGATGGCCGGCTCGGTTGCGGCGAACTCCTTCCGGACGGCGCCGATGAGGCCGAGGAACATCCCGGGTGAGGTGACTTCAGCGCGGGACTGGTCGGCCACGACCGTTCGCTTGGGAGCACCGGAGATGGCGTCGTGATCGCCGGGCCGGACGCGGATCACGCCGCGACCGGGAATGTTGGTCTTCGGTTGGGTCAGGCCCAGCGCGGAGGAATAGTCAAGACCTGTGGATTGGCGTGTCACGCAGCTTGTTGATCACCTCCTGATTCGTCGGGTCGTTCGACGAGTTTGCCGTTCTCGAAC